>NZ_LJSO01000004.1:261662-353281 GCF_001399985.1 Pseudoalteromonas sp. P1-8 | reverse complement strand
AGAGCAAGAACGCATTGCTGCAGAAAAGGCAGAAGCGGAGCGTTTAGAACAAGAACGCATTGCTGCAGAGAAGGCAGAAGCGGAGCGCTTAGAGCAAGAACGCATTGCTGAAGAACAAGCAGAAGCTGAGCGTTTAGAGCAAGAGAAAGCTGCTCAAGCCGCTGCTGAAAAACCAAAGAAAGAAGGTTTCTTCGCACGCCTTAAAAAAGGTCTATTAAAAACTCGCGTTAATATTGGTTCAGGCTTTGCGTCTATTTTTAGTGGTAAGAAAATTGACGATGAGTTATTTGAAGAACTAGAAACACAATTACTAACAGCCGATTTAGGTGTTGATACAACAATGAAGTTGATTGATAACCTAACCGATGCCGCTGATCGTAAGCAATTAAAAGATGGCGATGCTTTATATGAGTTAATGAAGCAAGAAATGGCTAGTATGCTTAAAACCGCCGAGCAGCCGCTGGTTGTAAGTGGTGACAAAAAGCCATTTGTTATCTTAATGGTGGGTGTAAATGGTGTAGGTAAAACCACCACGATTGGTAAATTAGCTAAGCAGTTCCAAAGCGAAGGTAAGTCAGTGATGCTTGCTGCCGGAGATACGTTCCGCGCTGCAGCGGTTGAGCAGCTGCAAGTATGGGGTGAGCGTAATAGCATCCCAGTGATTGCTCAGCATACAGGTGCAGACAGTGCGTCAGTGGTATTTGATGCATTTCAGGCTGCAAAGGCTCGTAATGCTGATGTGTTAATCGCTGATACAGCAGGTCGCTTGCAAAATAAAGATAACCTAATGCAAGAGCTTGAAAAAATTGCCCGTGTAATGAAGAAAATTGACCCAGATGCGCCGCATGAAGTTATGCTAACTATTGATGCAGGTACAGGTCAAAATGCAATTAGCCAAGTTAAATTATTTAATGAATGTGTTGGTTTAACGGGCATTACTTTATCTAAACTAGATGGTACCGCTAAAGGTGGTGTGATTTTCGCCGTTGCAGATAAATTTAATATCCCAATTCGTTACATTGGTGTTGGTGAAGGTATTGATGATTTACGTACCTTTAATAGTGGTGACTTTATTGATGCACTATTTAGCCAAGACGAGGATGACGCATAATTAACTAAAGGGAGCTTGCTCCCTTTTTCGCTGCAAGATGATTGATAACTAAAATGATAAATTTTCAGCAAGTCAGTAAAACATATCCAGGTGGCCATCGTGCCCTTGAAAAAGTCAGCTTTCATATTAAGCCTGGTGAACTGGCCTTTTTAACCGGGCACAGTGGGGCAGGTAAAAGTACATTATTGAAGCTTATCAGCTTGATGGAGCGTCCATCAGCCGGGCAGGTGCTTATTAATGGTGTTGATTTAAATGCTGTTAAATCGCGCCAGATCCCTTATGTGCGCCGCGATATTGGTATCATCTTTCAGAATCACCGCTTACTAGAACGTTACTCAGTGTTTGATAATGTTGCCTTACCTTTAATCATTGAAGGTACGCACCATAAGCAAATAGCTAAACGTGTTCACGGTGCGCTTGATAAAGTCGGGTTACTTGATAAAGCTAAGTGTAATCCAGCAACCTTATCAGGTGGTGAGCAGCAGCGTGTTGGTATTGCTCGCGCTATCGTTAATTCACCGCCAATCCTATTAGCCGATGAGCCAACTGGTAACTTAGACCCTGAACTTTCGATGGACATTTTACGTTTATTCGAAGACTTTAATAATCATGGTACAACCGTGCTGATTGCAACCCATGATATTGGCTTAATTGCGCGTATGCGTTATCGCAGTCTAACACTTAAAGATGGCCGTATGATTGACGATCCGTTAGCTGAGGGGGCACTATGAGTTTATTGTTTAAAAGCCGCAACAGCCAAAACGAACGTCAGAAGAAGTCATTTTTAGCAGCGCCTTATTTCTTCTTTATTAATCTTATTCGCCAAGGTGTGCACAGCCTCGGTGAAATGTGGCGAACGCCTTTAGCCTCATTGATGACCATTGCGGTATTGGGGTTAAGCTTAACACTGCCAGCGACGCTTTATTTAGTGGTTAAAAATGTCTCGCAAGTGAGCAGTGGCTTTGAAGATGCCGCAGAGATCTCGTTGTTCGTAAAAGAAACTATGAGCGAACAGCAAACGCAAACCTTGGTTAAGCGTTTAGCTCTCTACCCTGAAGTAGATAAAGTGGAGTTTATATCAAAAGGCGATGCCCTCACTGAATTTAAACAAGTATCAGGATTTGGCCAAGCACTTGAATATTTAGATGCGAACCCGTTACCTGATGTTGTGATTGTTACGCCGACAGCACGCTACCGTCAGCCAAATACTGCAAAACAATTACTGCAAAAACTTGAAGGCGAAAGAGAAGTTGATTTTGGTAAACTCGATATTGCTTGGCTTGAGCGATTAAATGCACTTTTAAGTTTATTAAAAGAAAGCGTGATTACCATTGCTCTACTATTATTAACCTCCGTCACCCTGATCATTGGTAATACTATCCGCTTATCAATCATGGATAAGAAAGATGAAATTCAAGTGATGAAGTTAGTAGGGGCGACAAACACCTTTATTCATGCACCATTTTTATGGACAGGGATTTGGTACGGTATTATTGGCGGTTTGTTCTCTTTTATTTGTGTTGCATTAATGATGTGGTGGCTTGGTGCTGCTGTAAGTGATGTTGCGGGTGTTTATGAAACCAGCTTTGACTTAATTGGTTTAACACTCTCAGAGTTTGGCATTTTAGTCGCTCTTGCAACAGGCTTAGGATTTGTTGGTTCTTACCTATCAGTTAACCGCTACATAAAAGAAATTGAACCCGATAAAGTGTAACAATTCGTTGTTACACTGCTCTTTTAGCGATAAATAGTAGTCGCTGTTAATTTGTCAAAATATCACTTCAAGCTAGAATTCATCGCTTATTCAGCGTGTTAGCGTAGACTAAAAATAGATGCAAAAACCACTTGATTTGAACTTTAAAAAAGTTTTTAATTGAAGTTAGCACTCTCGCTTAAAGAGTGCTAAGATGGTTTCAAATGTTTATCACTGAGGTGAAAAATGAGTAAAGATTTATACGCAATGGCACTTACTGCAGGTCAACAGAGCGCAAGTATGGACGGCTACCTTCAAGCGGTTAGCACTATTCCTATGCTTGATGCAGAGAAAGAAAAGCAGTTGGCGACACGTCTTCAGGAAGAAGGTGATCTTGAAGCTGCGAAGCAACTCATTATGTCGCATCTACGCTTTGTTGCTCATATTGCGAAAAGCTATTCAGGTTATGGCTTACCGCAAGCTGATTTAATTCAGGAAGGTAATATCGGTCTGATGAAAGCGGTAAAACGTTTCGACCCAAGTGTAGGTGTTCGCTTAGTTTCATTCGCAGTACACTGGATCAAAGCTGAAATTCATGAATACGTACTGAAAAACTGGCGTATCGTGAAAGTTGCAACTACAAAAGCGCAACGTAAATTATTCTTCAACCTACGTAAAAACAAAAAACGTTTAGGTTGGTTTAACCAAGCTGAGGTTAGCACAGTTGCTAATGAGCTAGGTGTAAGTGAAAGAGAAGTACGTGAGATGGAATCACGTATGAGTGGCCAAGATATGGGCTTTGACTTAACGGGCGACGACAATGACGACGCACCGACAAGCACATACTCGCCAGTACAGTATTTAACAGATGGCAGTGCTGACCTTGCTGATGATATCGAAGAGCAGCAATGGCAAGAACAGTCTCATGCACGTTTATTCAGCGCCTTAAAAACCCTTGATGAACGTTCTCAAGACATCGTAAGTGCACGTTGGTTAGCTGACGATAAAGCGACATTACAAGAGCTTGCTGAGAAATATAACGTTTCAGCAGAGCGTGTTCGCCAGCTAGAAAAAACAGCAATGAAAAAACTGCAATCAGCGATGAGCTAATAGCAATCGCTATAGCAAACCATCTTTAGTAGACTACAAAGCCTCGCAAATGCGGGGCTTTTTGTTTTAAAGGACGCGGTATGTCACAGATTGATTATCAACATGTATTAGATGAAATCACAAAAGAAGTTCAACCATTACTGAGCCAAGGTAAGGTTGCTGATTATATTCCTGCGCTTGCAGAGGTTGAGCCAAACCAGTTTGCCATTGCTATTCATACAGTAGATGGGCAAACCTATTGCGCGGGTGATTGTAGTGCACGTTTTACAATTCAATCTGTTTCGAAAGTAATGACCTTAACTTTAGCACTTCAGCGTTATGGTGATGAGCTGTGGCAACGAGTTGGTAAAGAGCCATCAGGCACCGCTTTTAACTCACTTACACAGCTTGAGTTTGAACAGGGCATACCACGCAACCCATTTATTAATGCCGGTGCGATTGTCACCTGTGACGCGTTATATAGCCGTTTATCTGCGCCGATGCACTCTATGCTTGAGTCGTTTCGCCAGTTATCAGGAAATGCTCAGGTTGTTATTGATAAGAAAGTGGCAAACTCTGAATATGAGTTTCGTCATCGCAACGCCGCGATGGGGCATCTAATGAAGTCATTCGGCAACTTTAATAATGAAGTTGATGATGTGTTATGGGCTTACTTTAACTTCTGTGCCATAGAGTTAAACTGCGTAGAATTAGCAAAAGCTTACAATTACTTAGCAAACCAAGGTAAAGATGCCAATGGCCAAGAAGTACTCAGTGCAAGGCAAAATAAGCAGTTAAACTCGTTACTGTTTACCAGTGGTTTATACGATGCTGCAGGGGATTTTGGCTACCGTGTTGGTATGCCGGGTAAGTCAGGGGTATCTGGTACTATATTAGCTGTGTTACCGAATCAATTTACTGTGGCTGTGTGGGCGCCAAGGCTTAACTCGTATGGTAACTCAGTAGCTGGGATAGCGGCTCTTGAGCGTTTATCCCAGAAACTGGATATTTCGATTTTTTAGTTGCTGTTACTGATCCCAGTAAACTTGCTCTAAACAATCTTCACGTTCAGGTAAGCCACGAGATAAACGTGGCGAGTGCTGAACAAGTACTTCATAACTTGCACGGTTAGCGTATTTACTAATTTGTGCAAGTGATGAGTAGGTCATAGCAGGTTGCTGATGCTTCGCTGAGTTTGCCACATTAAGTTTGTGGTAAACGTTTGCTGATAAGTCATGCAGTACCGCAGCTAGCGCACAGTCGCCCGCACCATTGGTATTTTTAATACTATCTGGGCCGCCCATAAACGGTGCTGTATGGCTGTACGCACGAATAGGGTTTTGGCAGTCGTCTTTACGCATTGCGCGCGAAAATTCATAACGGTTAAAGTCAGCAATCGCGCCTGGTAATAGCGGGTATTCTGTTTCACGCTTGAATGAGTCGTCTACGTAACCGGCCATAAATAAGCCTTTTTCGCCAGCCGTACAAATAACTAAATCAGTCCAATCTAGCGCTTTGTCGGCAGCTAGAAGCGGATCTTCAAAGCCAGTAATCGCAAGACCTTCTTCTTCATTCATAGCAAGAATATCAACATGCTCTTTTACAAAGTCAGCCCACCAAGCAGGGTCTTGTTCAATTAGGAACTTAGTGCCAAGGGTTAAAACCACAGGGACACCTGCATCATTGGCATATTTTACTGCCTGCATGGTGGCTTCTGTCATGGTTTCATCACCTTGAGTACGCATTAGGTATGCGCTGATAACCAGTGCTGATGAATTCTCAATAAGTGCCTGATCGATTGATTCAGGGCGAAGATGATTCATTAGCCCCGCGCTGATTGCGAAGGTACGCTCACCGGTCTCGTCAATTAAGGTAAAACAACGACCAATTGGGCCATCTACAGGCTGAAGGTAGTCAAGGTCAACGCGGCTAGAGGTGTTACATAAAAAACGGTATGCATAGCTGCCGATTTTGATATTTTCACTCATTACCCCTAACAGTACTGATCGGTCGTCAGCTAGGGTAGAGTAGTTGTGCATGGTGTTACCTACCGTACCACCGGCAAACTCATAATCGATCATATTGTCGAGTTTTAGTCTGTCGTATAGCGCGTTGGTAATATCGTTATCGATCACTTGCGACATGCCACGGCGCAATTGAAATTCATCTAGGAAAGCTTGATCAACTTTCGCTTCAATATCTACCACAATTTGGTCGATACCCGTAATATAACTACGTTGTAGTCGGTCGGTTGAGTTAAGTTGATTCGTCAGTGGATCTTTGGCTTCCACCGGAAAATAATGTTTATGCCTGCGGCGTCCAGGAAATTTCATTTGCTACCCGTGTTGTAAGCTAAATAAAAAAAGCGCGAGATTATAGCGCAATATGGGTCCATTGAGCCATGAAAAAGCCACTAAATTTTGCGTTAATTTTTAAGTGTAGCAGTATTTATTGCCGACATTTTTCACTAACTAGGTATAATTACTCACAGTTTTACAAGATTTGTGTGATATATGAGCGAACAATTTAGCGACCAATATTGGATGGAAAAAGCATTAAACTACGCTAATGAAGCGGCTGCGATTAATGAAATTCCGGTTGGTGCTGTGCTGGTAAAAGACAATCAACTGATCTCCTATGGTTATAACCGCTCAATTATCGATAACGACCCATCCGCTCATGCTGAAATGATGGCAATCCGCGAAGCAGGTAAAGTACTTAATAACTACCGATTAATCGATTGCACCCTGTATGTAACGTTAGAACCTTGTTCTATGTGCGCAGGCCTGTTGGTACATAGCCGCATTAAGCGATTGGTATTTGGTGCTAAAGATGCCAAAACGGGATCGGCAGGATCAATTATGAATCTGCTGCAAGAGCCTAGGCTTAATCATCAAGTTGAAGTAACCGGCGATGTTATGAGTGAGCAGTGTGGGGCGGTGATATCTGCGTTTTTTAAGCGTCGTAGAGAAGAGAAAAAGGCGGCAAAGCAGGCTGCTCGCAACGCCTAGTTATACAACCGGCGTTGCAGGAACTTGTGCTTCCATTAACTGCATCGCAAATAAGCGGCGACGCCAAATAACTTTTTTGTGTGTATTACGTAGCATGATACGACGGCGGGTCGCCGTTGAGTAAATAACATTACGCTTGAACTTATGTGTCGTGCGTCTTCTTTTTAACATGAGTGCTCCTTAAGTGAGAGTAAAGCATTATATTGATCTCTACAGGAAGATAATGATCATTTGATGACAAGTAAACAGATTTCGGTGCTTGAAGTTAGTTGTTTTCTAATTCTTGCTGCTCTGAGTTGGTTTGTTGCGTGTTGTCATTTGGCTTTGGCTCGCTTGCTTGCGCTTCAGGTTGAGCTTCTTCAGTGCTTTGTTCTTTTTCGCTTGGGTTAGCAATCGCATCATTTTCATCAAGCCAAACCAGTGCGTCGTAATAGCGACGGATATTATCAACGTACTTTACTGCAACATCGCCACGGGCATAACCATATTTGGTTTTTCGATAGTAGCGCTTTTTAATTAAAAGCGGTAAGCGCTTTTTAACATCAGCCCATTTATCTGGGCTTGCACCTTCTTGCTCGGTAATAATGCGTGCGTCGTTGACGTGTCCCCAGCCAACATTGTAAGAGGCTAAGGCAAACCAGGTTCTGTCGGGCTGCGGAATGCGTTCAGGGATCCAAGAAATCACTTTGGCAAGATAATGCGCACCGCCTTTAATATTTTGCTCAGGCTCTAGTCGATTTGTTACGCCGACCTGTTTTGCTGTTGCTTGGGTTAGCATCATTATGCCACGTACACCGGTTGGTGACTTAGCCCTGGGGTTCCACATTGATTCTTGATAACTCAAAGCTGCCAGTAATCGCCAGTCTATGTTACCTGCGTATTGCTCAAACCAAGGTTGGTATTTAGGTAAGGTGTCTTTTATTGCTTCGATATAAGCAAGCGTGTTCACATAGTTAAACTGACGAACATGGCCGAAGTATTTTTCTTCTAACACATAAAGCTGGTTGCTTTTTTTCACGTCGCCAAAAAATGGCACCATCAAGGCATATAAAGAGTCGTCACCATCTTTTCTTAGTAACCAAGCGATAGGGTCGTTACGGGTAACCGAAAAGCCGATACTCAAATTTGGGTGATAGCGGCGAAACAGCGATAAGGTGTGTGAATCTGCTAGGGTGTAATCAATTTCACCGTCGATAACTGCTTGCAGAAGCTCTTCTTCATCCATGTCTTCTGTTTCGTTCCAGCTAAGTTCAGGATGCAATTGTTTTAATTGCTGTAGTGCCAACGAGTGGCTGCTTTTGGCTAAAACAGTGAGATTACCGGTTAAATCCTCAAACTCTCGAGGGCGAGTACGGCCTTGTTTATAAACTAATTTTTGGCTAATTGTTCGGTAGGTTGGGCCAAATCGATAATGCTCTGCCCGAATCGTATTATAGGTAAGACCTGAAGCTATAATATCTAAATCGCCACTTTCTAAGCGTGCGAACATATCGGATAGATTAAAAAAAGGCACCATCTCGAGCTCTACACCAACATAGTCAGCAAACTCTTGGGCAAGCTCATATTCAAAGCCTTGCACACCTTGTGGAGCCTGATAGTAGTTACTCGCGCCAGCTAATGTGCCTACTCTAATTTTGTTCTGCGCCTTGATATGAGCAAGTTGCGACGGTTGCTGTTGCATATCGCACGCACATAACATGAGCACTAAACTAAAAATAGCGAGTAACTTTTGCATAGATTATAAATGCCCCTTAAACCATTACCTTAGTGTTATAACAAAACTTCTAAGCCACGTCACTTGGCGAATAGTTTTAGTTATCTATTTAAAAATTAATAACTATAACAAGGCAGCTGGTAGATAAGTCATACAGAACAAGTACCTGCAGAGAAATAAAGACGACTAAGATAGTTAATTGTTGCAACCATAAAAGCGGTTATGAAGATTATTTAAATAAAAGCGTAATTTTGAGTTAAATCTAGACGTTATTTGCACTATAATATGCGCCTAAAATATCGTTCAATCCCTAACCCCGGATGAAAATACCTATGTTGATCCTTCGTGGTGCACCAGCACTTTCCGATTTTAGAGTTCAGAAAATTTTAGCGCGTTGCCAACAGGCACAACTTCCAGTCACTGACGTTTATGCTGAGTTCATGCATTTTGCTGATCTTACAGCCGAGCTTTCAGCTGATGAGCAAACCAAGCTGGAAAAACTGCTTACTTATGGTCCAACAATTGCTGAGCATACCCCTGCGGGCACGTTAATTCTTGTAACGCCGCGTCCAGGTACTATCTCGCCTTGGGCATCAAAAGCAACTGACATCGCACATAACTGTGGCTTAAGCCAAGTTCACCGTGTTGAGCGTGGTATTGCATACTACGTAGAAGGTAATTTATCAGCTGAGCAAACAGCTGAAGTTGCAGCGTTATTACATGACCGAATGACTGAAGCAACGCACGCGGATATGGCTGATGCAGCTAAATTATTCCGTCACGATGAGCCGCGTCCAATGTCATCAGTTGACATTTTAGGTGGTGGCCGTGAAGCGCTTGCTAAAGCAAACGTTGAGCAAGGTTTTGCGCTTGCAGATGACGAAATTGATTACTTGGTAGAAAACTTCCAAAAGTTAGGGCGTAACCCGAACGACATCGAATTATTCATGTTTGCGCAAGCAAACTCTGAGCATTGTCGTCACAAAATCTTTAACGCCGATTGGACAATTGATGGCATCGAACAGCCAAAATCATTGTTCAAAATGATCAAAAACACTTACGAGCAAAACCCTGAAAACGTACTATCTGCATATAAAGATAACGCAGCGGTAATGAAGGGTTCGTTAGCAGGTCGTTTCTTCCCTAATGTTGAAGGTGAGTACGCGTACCATCAAGAAAACATCGAAATCTTGATGAAAGTTGAAACTCACAACCACCCAACAGCGATTGCGCCATTCTCAGGTGCATCAACAGGTTCTGGTGGTGAGATCCGTGATGAAGGTGCAACAGGCCGCGGCTCTAAACCTAAAGCTGGTTTAGTTGGCTTTACTGTATCTAACCTACGTATTCCTGGTTACGAGCAGCCATGGGAAACAGACTTCGGTAAGCCTGGTCGTATCGTTAATGCACTTGATATCATGACTGAAGGTCCATTAGGTGGCGCGGCATTCAATAACGAATTTGGTCGCCCTAACTTACTTGGTTACTTCCGTACATACGAAGAGAAAGTATCAAGCCATAACGGTGAAGAAGTACGTGGTTACCACAAGCCAATCATGCTTGCAGGTGGTTTAGGTAACATTCGTTCTGAACATGTTCAAAAAGGTGAAATCCCTGTAGGTGCTAAGCTAATTGCACTAGGTGGTCCGGCAATGAACATCGGTCTTGGTGGTGGTGCTGCCTCTAGTATGACATCAGGTCAATCAAACGAAGACTTAGACTTTGCATCTGTGCAGCGTGAAAACCCAGAAATGGAACGTCGTTGTCAGGAAGTTATCGATAAATGTTGGCAGCTAGGTGATGCAAACCCAATCGCTTTCATCCACGATGTGGGTGCAGGTGGTCTTTCTAACGCATTCCCTGAGCTTGTAGACGACGGTGGTCGTGGTGGTAAATTCCAACTTCGTGACATTCCAAACGATGAGCCGGGTATGGCACCACACGAAATTTGGTGTAACGAATCTCAAGAGCGTTACGTATTAGCTGTTGCAGCAGAAGACTTCGCGCGCTTCGAAGCAATCTGTAAACGTGAGCGTGCAGAATACGCTGTTATTGGTGAAGCAACAGAAGAGCGTCACTTAACGGTTGAAGATAGCCACTTCGGTAACAACCCAGTTGATCTTCCGCTTGATGTTTTACTTGGTAAAGCACCAAAAATGCATCGTGAAGTTGAATCGAAAAAAGCGCAATCTCAACCATTAGACGTTGCTAACATTGATGCTGCAGACGCTGCACAGCGTTTATTACGCTTACCAACGATTGCTGAGAAAACATTCTTAATCACCATTGGTGACCGTACGGTAACGGGTTTAGTTGCGCGTGACCAAATGGTAGGTCCTTGGCAGGTGCCAGTAGCAAACTGTGCGGTAACAGCCGCTGCGTTTGATACTTACCACGGTGAAGCAATGTCATTAGGTGAACGTACACCAGCTGCACTTTTAAACTACGGTGCTTCTGCTCGTTTAGCTGTGGCTGAGTCACTAACGAACATCGCGTGTGCGAACATTGGTGGCCTTGAAAATATCAAGCTATCTGCAAACTGGATGGCTGCAGCAGGCCACCCAGGCGAAGATGCGGGTCTTTACGAAGCTGTAAAAGCGGTAGGTGAAGAGCTTTGTCCGGCGCTCGGTTTAACTATTCCTGTGGGTAAAGACTCAATGTCGATGAAAACTCAATGGGATGAAAACGGCGAGCAAAAATCGGTTACTGCACCATTATCATTGATCATTACTGCCTTTGGTCGTGTTGAAGATGTGCGTAAAACCGTAACGCCACAGCTACGTACTGATAAAGGTGAGTCATCACTATTATTAGTTGATTTAGGTGCGGGTCAAAACCGTATGGGCGCATCAAGCCTTGCACAGGTTTATAAGCAACTAGGGGATGTAACGCCTGACGTTGATAACCCTGTATTATTAAAAGGCTTCTACGAAGCAATGCAAGCGCTTGTTGCTGATAACAAGCTACTTGCTTACCATGACCGTTCAGACGGTGGTTTATTCACTACGGTTGCTGAAATGGCATTTGCTGGTCACACGGGTGTTACTGTTGACCTTGCTGGCTTAACAGGTTCAGACATCGAAGCGCTTTACAATGAAGAGCTAGGTGCGGTTATCCAAGTGGCAAACGCTGACTTAGACGCAGTTAAAGCCGTTCTTGCAGACCATGGCTTAGCAGCTATCAGCCATGAAATTGGCGCACTAAACGCTGATGATCGTGTGGTATTCACTCGTGGTGATGATGTGGTTCTTAACCACACGCGTACTGAGCTTCGTACTATGTGGGCAGAAACAACTTACCAAATGCAAGCACGTCGCGATAACCCTGAGTGTGCTAAGCAAGAGTTTGACGCTAAGTTTGACGCAAAAGACCCTGGTCTTAATGTAAAACTAAACTTTGACTTAAACGAAGATGTTGCAGCGCCTTACATTGCAACAGGTGCGAAGCCGAAAATGGCGATTCTACGTGAGCAAGGCGTTAACTCTCACTTAGAAATGGCTGCGGCATTTAACCGTGCAGGCTTTGCTGCGGTTGACGTGCACATGAGCGACATTCTTGAAGGTCGTTTAACACTTGAGCAATTTAAAGGCTTAGTGGCATGTGGCGGTTTCTCTTACGGTGACGTATTAGGTGCAGGTGAAGGCTGGGCTAAGTCAATCTTATTTAATGAGATGGCGCGTGAGCAGTTCCAAAGCTTCTTCCACCGCGAAGATACATTCAGCTTAGGTGTGTGTAATGGCTGTCAAATGCTTTCAACATTGAAAGAATTGATCCCGGGCACTGAGCACTGGCCTCGTTTCGTAACGAATAAGTCAGAGCGTTTTGAAGCTCGCTTTAGCCTTGTAGAAGTACAAGAAAACCCATCGGTATTCTTTAACGGTATGGCAGGTTCACGTATGCCTATCGCTGTTTCTCACGGTGAAGGTCATGCTGAGTTCGCAAACGGTGATGCAGTTAAAGCAGCGCTTGAATCAGGTACTGTGGCAGTGAAGTTTGTTGATAACTACGGTAACCCAACAACGCAATACCCAGCTAACCCGAATGGCTCGCCAGAAGGTATCACAGGTATTACCTCAACTGATGGCCGTGCAACGGTTATGATGCCGCACCCAGAGCGTGTATTCCGTACTGTTGCTAACTCATGGCACCCAGATGAGTGGACTGAGGATAGCCCATGGATGCGTATGTTCCGCAACGCTCGTAAAAACGTTGGCTAGAACTTAATTGTGTACCTAGCTATACAAGCTAGGTTCATACAAACCGTTTAAACTAAAAAGGCTGCACTATCATGTGTGGCCTTTTTGTTTATAATGATCTGAGAAGCGAGAAGCGAGAAGCGAGAAGCGAGAAGCGAGAAGCGAGAAGCGAGAAGCGAGAAGCAAGGAGAGTTTTTTGAGTTTTAAGCGTGCGTGTGTTGGGTTGCTAGGTATCGTGCTAAGCATGGTGTTGTTGGCGTATCTTTTCAGATTACCACTGACATCGTGGTATTTAACGCCTATGCTCAGTAAAAATGGCGCCGAGCTTCACTGCATTGATTGGTCATTAACTCGCCAGCTTGATTTGAATATTGAGAAATTATGCTTAACTTATCAAGGGCAGCAAATAGAGTTAGCTGACATCCTTGCTAACAAGCAACAGGTTAGTGTTTCTCGAGCCAATCTTATAATTAGCAATCAGACTAATAATCAACAACCTGACGCTTCAAAAACTGAATTTAAAAAGCTTGCCTTGGTATTACCCGAGCAAAGGCCGCTAATTCGAATTGAGCAGCTTGATGTAGTCTCACCGTTTACCGACACCCCTGTTAGGCTGGAGATACAAGAAAAGCGCCTAAATCATTTTACGATTTCGCGGGATCTCAATGCTGACGTTGTAATATCTAATTATGAAGTCAAAGCCAACATCACGTTTGATAAGCAAGTGGCAGAGCGGTTCGTAACATTGCCAACAAGCAGCCATTTTATCACTCAGTCACAATTAAAGTTTGATGGTATTACAGTTGCAATTGAAAGCTCAATTAATGCAAGTTATCAGCATGCAATAAAGCAGTGCGACCTAGGCTTTACCACTGAAGGGCAATTGAGTGCTAAGTATCAATTAAATCAACAGCACTTATACGCGGATTTATCAGCTTTACAAAATCAGCTTAGCGCAAACCGAGATTGCTTAAACACCATAGCAGATCAACAGCATCAATCATTTATTGAAGCGCAGTTACCGCTTACTTGGCAGTTACACATTGAAAAACCAGTCAGTGTAGAAGGTGAGCTGCTATCAATCCCAACTGTAAAGCTGCAAGCTACAGAAGGGCAAAGTGAGGTGACAGTCAGTAATACGAGCCTTTCTTTGCTGGAGCCGCTCGCATCACTTAATAGCCAAGTTAGCATTGATTTTAATAGTAAAGATATAGATGAGCTTAAACTCAATGCGCATTTGCATGAAAGCAGCGTTAGCGCTGATTTTCAACTGTCGGTGGAGTCATTACCAGCATTTTTAGATTTTCAGGCTGACGGTGCTCTGGTTGAGGGTATTGGGGCTAAAGGAAAGCTAGATATCGATGAGTTATTTACTAGTCCTACAGCTAAACTGAATACCAATATCAGTGCTAAAAATGCGCTAATATCAGGTGCACAGTTAGCTGATTTTAGCAGCGCGATTGACGCTGAGTATAATGCCCAGCAGCACCTCGTTGTTAAAGCCAATAGCAAGGTTAAATCATTAAATTATGATGATATGAATGCAGTAAAAATAAGTAATGAGCTAACCCTTAGTACAGACCTCAGTGTGGGGGAATTATTTGCTGATATTGATGCTAAAACCACTGCCGCCAAATTATCAACAGCAGAGCTTAGCTTAAATAAGTTGTCTGTTGTGTCAAAGGCTCTTCAAAGCCGCGCCTTGCAGGCAACGCATCATGTATTTGCAGATGGCTTTGAAGCGCTTGTCAGTCATCATATGTCTGAGGTTGCGCATCCGTTTGAGTTGGTGATACCAGAGCAAGCAGTATCCAAACTTAACCCAATAATTGCTCAGTTTGAGCCGCTTGCTACAGTCACCGACGGAGTCGTTTCGGGCAATATAAAAGGGGATGTAAATCTTCAACAAGCACAGGGCAATTTGCAGATAGATAAACTTAGTGCGCTTTATAATGATTATCTAGCGAATGATTTTGCAGTGAATTTGAACGGCACGTTTAATTCAGGCCAGCTTAATATTGCAGCGACTAAATTTACACTCAATGAACTGCGCGCTGGTGCCGTGGTCAAAAATATACAAGGTCAGTTGCAGGTAACGGCTAATCAGCCTTGCGCAGCTAATTTAACTGGTCAGGTTATGGGCGGCGCATTTGTGGTAAATAAGTACTGCCCACTCAGTGATAACCAAACCGCGACTGTTAAGTTTGAAAATATTGATGCTAGTAAATTGGTCACCCTTGATGCTGAGTCTGGCATTAGCTTAAGCGGGCGCTTAGCAGGCACCTTACCTGTTGTTATAAGCAAACAGGGCATAGAGGTAAAGCAAGGGCTGCTAGTTAATCAGGGCGATGGTAAATTACTGATTTCCAATAACGCAGGTTTTGAAGCTGTAAAAGCGCAGCAACAAGAGCTGAGCACCACGCTGAGTTTACTTGAGAATTTAGATATTAAAAAACTACGTAGCAGTGTTAACCTCAAACCGGATGGATGGTTGCATTTAGGTGTTAATTTAGAGGGTTATAATGAAGCGCAGCAGCAAGCAGTGAACTTTAATTATAATCATGAAGAGAATATATTTACTTTACTTAGAGCGCTGCGTTTAAGTGATGAAATTACTCAAAAAGTTGAGAAAGAGTATGCAAAAAAAGGAAGCAATGATGGCTAAGTGGTTAGTAATGCTGACGGCGGTAGGCATGCTGAGTGCCTGTACTCACCGTGTTGAGGTGGCAGCAAAAGAGCCGATTACAATCAACTTAAATGTAAAAGTTGACCATGAGATCCGCGTAAAAGTGGATAAAGAACTTGATACCTTATTCAGTGATGACAGCGAATTATTCTAAGGAGCACACATGCGTAAATTACAACTTAAAAAACTAAATGTGATCACCTTGATCAGTGCTGTTTGTTTATCTTTCTCTGCTTGGGCTATCAGCCTTGATGATGCAAAGAGCCAAGGTTTAGTGGGTGAAGACAGCTCAGGCTATTTAGGTTTAGTGGTTAATAACAGCGAAGCAAAAGCGGTCGTTGACGAAATTAATGCAAAGCGTAAAGAGCAATATTTAAAACTTGCGAAAAAGAACAACCTTTCGTTAGCACAAGTTGAAGCCCTTGCTGCGGCTAAAACTATCGAAAAAACTAAGCCGGGTCACTACATTGAAGTGAACGGTGAGTGGGTAAAAAAATAACTCACTAAATTTAATAGCTATAAAAAATAAAAAGCCAGCATTGCTGGCTTTTTATCTATTAAACGCCGGTAGGTGTTAGCGCTTATCGATGCAGTTTTGCAGCAGCTGCTGCCAAAAGTCGATGCCTTTGCGTCTTGCTAGTTTAATGTTGTGCTCTGGGATCGATTCGGGTTCATCGTAGCTGTCTAACGCTTCGCTCATGCTGGCTTCACGGATCAAATGCAGTGTTGGGTAAGGTGCACGATTCGTATAGTTTGCAGCGTCGCTGTCATCGCTATCAGCAAACACATAGTCAGGATGAAAGTTGGCTATTTGATACTTACCTTCATAGCCTTGCGCAGCTAAAAGCGCATTGGCTAAATCGACTAAATCTAAGAACTCTTCAAAATCCTTAAAGCCTTGCTCAAACATTAATAAAGTGGTTTCGCGCTCTGCTTGTTGGTCTAACGCGCTACATTGCTCAAGCATATCCATTACTGCATCATCAAGCGTAATAGACTGACTGATTTGATAATGAATGCAATTGCTTTCAACTTCTTTACGGGCAAACGGGCAGAAATTGTATTTTACGATTACGCTTGATACCCATTCGCGCATTTGTATTTCTGGGCGATTCATCGCTTGCTTTGAAGTCACATTATTTCTCTATTCTATTTTACTTTTCTATCTTACTTTTCTAAGTAAAGCTCAATTAAATTAACCGTTTTACTGATGGCGCCTTGATTGTTAGCAACGCATTTCTGAGCTTGTTGACCGAGCTTAATCGTCTTTTGTACATCAGTACTCAAAGCGATAAGTGTGTCAGCAAGGTGATTTTCATCGGTAACGGTTTTAGCTCCTTGAGCACTAATCAGCTCAGGATAAATATGGTCAAAGTTATAGGTATGAGGACCTGCTAATACGCCAACAGAAAACGCTGCTGACTCTAACGGATTATGGCCGCCTCGCTCGATTAAACTACCACCAACATAGCTGATGTTTGCCACACCATATAAGCATTGTAACTCACCTAACGTGTCAGCTAACACAACTTGTTGGTTGTTATAGTTATCTTCACTGCGACGGCTAAAGCTCAAATTTGAGCTTTTTAAAACTTCAGCGACTTTATCAAATTGCTCTGGGTGACGTGGAGCAATAATCAAAAGTGCGTGGGGTAACGCTTTTAACAGCTTTTCATGAGCAGTTAAAATAAGCTCATGTTCAACAGGGTGAGTGGAGCCTGCAACCCAGATAAAGCGCTCGTTGTTATACTGTTTTTTTAGTACTGCAACTTTATTTAATTGCTCTTCTGTAGGCGTGATATCAAATTTAATTGAGCCAAATACGCGTGCCTTTTCAGGTTTTAAACCAAGTTCAATAAAACGTTTGGCATCATCTTGATTATGACTGGCCAAGTCGCTAATTGACCGCATTATCACCTTAGTTAAAGGCATTACCTTTTGGTAGCCTTGCTGTGATTTAGCTGAAAGTCGGGCATTTAAAACAAGTACTTTTGTGCCGTAATTGTTGCTTTGCGCCATAAGGTTTGGCCAAAGCTCAGTTTCTAAAATACACAGTACCTTTGGCTGGATTCGTTTTAAAAATCGATTGGTAGCGAAAAAAAAATCAATCGGTAAATAACTAAAGCTAACCGCATCTTTAAAGTTATTTTTTATTTGCTCGCGACCTGTTGGGGTATTACAGGTTACTAAAATAGTAAGCGCTGGATTTTCTGATTGAACAGCCTTAATAAGCGGGGTTGCCGCTAACACTTCCCCTACAGAGGCACAATGAAAAACAACATCGTGATGAGATAAGTTCGAAAAGCCAAAGCGCTCAGCAAAATGCTCACGGTAACCCTTATTCTTTTTGCCACGTAAAACATACAGGTAAAAAACAACCAGTGGACTTAGTAGGTATAAAAGTAAAGAGTATAAAATGCGCGCCATTGCTTAGCCTAAATGGGTAAAACGTTATGATAGCGTGGAACATACGCGATCTAAATATAAAATGTTAAAAACGGTTATCAATGAGAGTTTTGAGTGTTTCGCAGTGGCATATTTGGTAATATTTCGGTTACTTAATAAATCAACGAAGCAGTTATGAAATTTAAAATGATAAAAGCCACGGTAATTGGTGCTTTTTTTTGTTGCTCAATGCCTTTATTTGCAACACCAACCGCCTACTTACCTATCGGCATGGATGCACAGCTAGATCATCAATTAGATACTTTGTTTGCACTAACCTTTGGCACACCTATGGCTAAACCCTATCGTTTAGCAGAAGTCGAGAAAGCGCTTTTGGTGCTTGAAAAGGAAAAGCCAGAGTTAGCAGCCGCTATTCGCTTTAAAATCAAACCCTATCAAAGTAATGATGCAGTGACTCGTGTCGGTGTAAAATTACAAGTTGATACAGATAATTCAAAGAAAATTGCTAACCAACGCGGACTCAGCTCTGATGAGTGGGGACAAGGCTTTTTCGAAGGTATTTGGCGTGCCAATGACCACATGTTAGTACAAGTTGGTGTTGATTATCGAGCCAAAGCAAATAAGTTTGTAAATTACAATTCGTTTATCAGTTTTGCTGGTGAAGATTTGCAGTTAAATCTGGGTTATAAAGAACACTGGTTCTCGCCGTTTAAGCATTCTGCGCAAATCATTTCTACCAATGCTAAAACTGCACCCTCTATTTCGATTGGCATGGTAAAGCCAGCCCATAATTGGTGGAATTTTGATTTTGAATTGTATTATTCAGAATTAGAACATGTTGATAATGGTATTCTTTATCAAGGTGAACTTCATAGTGGTACGCCTAAACTTGCAGGTACTCACTTCAGTATTGAACCTCTTGAAGGTTGGAAAATTGGTATCAATCGTATGATGCAATTTGGCGGTGGGCCTCGTAAAGTAGATGCTGGTGATGTATTTGACGCATTTTTTGATCCCGCCGGAAATGATAATGTTGCTTTAGTCGGAAGCCCTGATGCGGAACTAGGCGATCAGTTCGCTTCAATTACAAACGTAATAAATTTTAATTGGGGATTACCAACTGAGCTTTATTTTGAATACGGCGGTGAAGATACTAAAGAGCACAAAAACTATCAATTTGGTAATGTTGCTTATAGTTTAGGGGCTTTCTTTCCTAAATTGACAGACTCAATAAGTTTTAGATTTGAACATACCAATATGCACAGCTTTTGGTATAAAAATTATATTTATCCTACTATGGGCAATACAGTAGATGGATTTGTTGTCGGACACTTTGCTGCAGATCAGCGCTACTTTGGTGACGGCGTACCGTCGGAAGTAAATGTTTTAGAAATGACCTATTCTGAATCTTTTCAGTCTTTATGGCGCGCTAAACTGTCGACTATTTCTAATAAAAGCAATTATGAATACGATATAGGTGGATTTAGCGAAGAATATGATGATGCTATTGAACTTCAACTAAGTAACACACGTCAATTAAATGAGCATACACTAGAGGCAACTTTTACCTATGGTGAAGATGTATTTGGCGATAACTATACTTGGTTATCTGTAGCCTATTTTTGGTAAGCAAGCCGTTAAAACTTTTTAAGGAATATTTATGTCTAATCTTGATTCTGTAGCGGCAAGCTACCTCGAAAGTTTAAATCGTCATCAAATGTTATTTGAAACGATGGAAACCTACCACCCTGAAGTAATGCAACTACTTGAAGCTTGCCACAGTGCTTTGCAAGCAGGTGGTAAGGTTATTTGGTTTGGTAATGGTGGTAGCGCGGCTGATGCGCAGCATTTAGCTGCAGAGTTTGTTGTGCGTTATAAATTGGAGCGCGGCCCACTTGCTTCTATCGCATTGACAACAGACACCTCAATTTTAACCGCTCACAGTAACGACTATCATTTTGATACTGTATTTGAGCGACAAGTGCAGGCGTTATGTAAACCTGAAGATTTGGTGATTGGTTTAACCACCTCAGGTACTAGCCCTAACATCAACCTAGCACTGGCAGCGGCAAATGAAATCGGCGCCTTTACTGTGGCATTAACAGGTCGAGATGGTGGTAAGGTAAAAGATATCGCTAAGCTACCTATTATTATTAAAAATGATGAAACCGCGCGTATCCAAGAGGCGCACATGTTTATCGGGCATTGGTTATGCGAAGCCCTCGATATGGTTGTAGCGGAGCAAAAGTAATGGATTTAGCGTTACTAAAAAACCTTTCAAAGGCGCGTATTTTAGTCGTTGGTGATGTCATGCTAGATAGATACTGGCATGGTGACTCAGGTCGTATTTCGCCTGAAGCCCCTGTACCTGTTGTAAAAGTCAGTAAGTTTGAAGACAAAGCCGGTGGTGCAGCAAACGTTGCAAAAAATATTGCCCGTTTAGATGGTAAAGTGGGCCTACTAGGCTTAGTTGGTGAAGATGAAAGTGGGCAAATCCTCGAAACAATTTTAAGTTCAGAGAAAATTGATTCGCAATTAGTGAGTGTTTGCGATTTACCGACTATTTCTAAAATGCGAGTAATCAGCCGCCATCAACAAGTTGTGCGTCTTGATCTTGAAGAGACCTTTACTGAGCAACACAGTCAACTGTTATTAAACCGTTTAGAGCTGGTTTTAAATGACTACGATTTTGTGTTGTTTTCTGACTATAACAAAGGCTCACTGAGCTTAATTCAACAAATGGTTCAGGTTGCAAAGAAAGCGGGTAAAACGGTTCTTATTGATCCTAAATCATCTGATTTAAGCTTATACCGAGGTGCTGATTATATAACACCTAATTTAAACGAATTTAAACTTGCTGGTGGTAAAACTGATTCTGAGCATAGCTTAACCCAAAGCGCTCGTGATCTAATCAATGAGGCTGGTATTGCAGCTATGCTATTAACGCGCTCAGAGCAGGGCATGTCGTTAATTAGCCAAGCAGAAAAACATGATTTTGCAGCCCAACAACTTGAAGTCAGCGATGTTACTGGCGCAGGCGATACCGTAATCGCGACATTAGCAGTGATGCTTGGTGCGGGAATGGCTGCAAAAGATGCAGTTGAAATTGCCAACCTTGCAGCAGGTATTGCGGTGAGTAAACTGGGTGCCGCAACCGTGTCGCCAGAAGAGTTGAGCCGTAAGCTTGGTCAATATTTACAGCAAACTGGCGAGCATTACCAAACGCCTTTTGAAGATGTGCTTCAGCACATTGAGTTTGCTAAGCAAAATGGTGAAAAAATAGTGTTCACTAATGGCTGCTTTGACATTCTACACGCAGGTCATGTGCGCTACCTAGCACAGGCAAAAGCAAGAGGTGACAGACTTGTTGTTGGCTTAAATAATGACGAATCAATCTCTCGTTTAAAAGGCCCAGAAAGACCAATTAATCCGCTGGATGAACGTGCCATGGTATTAAGTGCGCTAGGGTCAGTTGATTGGGTTATTCCATTTGGCAGCATTGAAGAAAATGACACGCCAGCTAAGCTTATTGAGCAAATTAGCCCTGATGTACTGGTTAAAGGTGGTGATTACACCGTTGACCAAATTGCCGGTGCCGATCATGTTCTACGCCATGGCGGCAAAGTCGAAGTACTTGAGTTTCTTAATGGTTGCTCAACTTCTAACGTAATTAGCAAAATTAAGTCTTAAGCAATGCTTGGTAGTCACACACCAGTGACTGCCAATCACTTTGTTGCCAATGCATCACTTCGTTACGGCCTTGCTCTTTTGCAAATGAACGGGCAAGGCGTTTGATATTCTCTGTTTGCCAGCTAGCGTGCGGTTGTTTGATTTCACCGCGGTCAAAGTCGATGATAAACACCTTGCCTGCATCATCAAACAAAATGTTATTGATGTTTAAATCTGCGTGATAGACGCCGTGATTGTGGAACTCGCTGAGGGTGACTGCAATCGCTTTGAGTTCAGACTGGCTGAGTGGGCGCGTGATTAAAATATCTAACACGCTTTTTGCGCCTGTCACTGCCTCGGTAATGATATCGCCGCGATAGATTAAGCCGCGGGTGGTAATTTTTGCCGCAATGGGTGTCGGTACGTTTAGGCCAAGCTCAAGTAAGCGCATCATCAGTGTAAACTCTTTATAGACACGAGTTTGTTTTAAACCAACATATAGGTACTGATCGCTCAGTAACTTACCTACTAACCCACCGCGCCAATAGTGACGCAGAACGCCTGTAAGCTGTTGATGTTTAAAAAACCACGCTGTCGCGCGGCCTTTTTTTGCGCCAACTATTTTATCTTGTTGTTGCCAATAATTGGCATCGAACCACTGTTGCGAGAGCTCATCTTTATAAGCTGGGTGACACAAAAGGGTGGTGTTTTGTAGATGCTGAGTTTCAAACATAACAACTTCAAGATTAAATAAAATTAGCGCTATCTTACCGTATTTTTAGCTTTTCGCATAAGTGCTTGCATTAGCATCAAGTTAATTTAAGATCGCATATTATTTGCTGTAGCTAAGGGCGCACGTGACTCAATCAACCTCCTATTCAGATATTTGTATTTTAAGGCTTTCGGCTATTGGTGATGTATGTCATGCCGTATCAGCAGTGCAAGCAATTCAAAAGGCACATCCGAAGGCAAAAATTACTTGGGTGATTGGTAAAGTTGAGGCCATGTTACTGGCTGATTTACCTGGCGTTGAGTTTGTTGTGTTCGATAAAAAGCAGGGCAAACAGGCTTATCAGCAACTAAAAGATACTTTTAAAGGGCGTAAATTTGATGTGCTCTTACATATGCAAGTTGCACTCAGAGCGAATCTAGCAGCCCGTTGTATTCCGGCAAAGGTCAAAGTGGGGTTTGATTGGGCTCGCTCAAAAGAGTTACATAGCTTGTTTATTAATAAGCGGATTGCCCCGCAATCAGAGGCGCATGTATTAGAAGGCTTTAAAGGTTTTGCTCAAGCAATAGGGACCCCTGATTACAAACCTCAATGGCAAATGCCAATTACTGCACAGCACCAACAAGCAGCCGATGCGCTATTAGGCGATGAGCGTTTAGCCGGGCGTATTTTTGTTATCTCGCCTGCGGCAAGTAAAAAAGAGCGTAATTGGTTACCTGAGCGTTATGCTGCACTTGCTGAACATGCTCATCAACAAGGCTTTTCGGTGGTTATTACTGGCGGCCCAACCCCTTTAGAGATTGAGCTTGCTGAGCAAATTATCGCGCAGAGTTCGGCTCCTGTGCTTAACTTAGTAGGGAAAACTCAACTAAAAGAACTGTTATGTGTTTTGAAACGTGCGGCGTTAGTGTTAGCTCCTGATACTGGGCCTGCACATATGGCGGTAACGGTAGGAACGCCTGTTATTGGTTTGTATGCCCACTCAAACCCAAAACGCACAGGGCCTTATTTATATCAAGATTATGTTGTTGAGGTTTATCACCAAAACTTACGTGAGCAAACAGGCAAAACAGCGCAAGAGCTACCTTGGGGAACACGCGTTAAAGGGGCTGATTTAATGGCGCAAATAAGTATTGAAAAGGTGATTTCGATGTTTGACCACGTGGTAGATAAAGAGCAATTGTAATGAGCAAAGTTTTATTTTTAGACCGTGATGGTGTGGTCAATATTGATCATGGCTATGTATACAAACCTGAAGAGTTTGAATTTGTACCTGGTGTATTTGAGGCGTGCAAAGCCTTCTCTGATGCCGGTTATAAAATTGTGGTGGTAACTAACCAGTCAGGTATTGGCCGTGGTTATTATTCAGAGCAAGATTTTTACAACCTCACTGAGTGGATGAAGGGCGAATTTTTACGCCATGGCGTTGCTATTCTTGATGTCTATTTTTGTCCGCATCATCCAAGCAAAGCAGAACCTGCCTATTTGCAAGAGTGTAATTGTCGCAAGCCTGCCCCGGGTATGCTTTTACAAGCCATTGATGAGCATCAAATCGATCCATCACAAAGTATTATGGTTGGCGATAAGCTTGGCGATCTTATTGCCGCTGAAAGAGCTAATATCGCGACCCGTGTTTTAGTTCGCTCAGGGCAAAGTTATGCCGAGTCAACAGAACAACACGCTGATGTGGTCTGCGAGTCTTTAGCTGAGTTACCTGCTTTAATTTTACAGTCTTAGCAGGTAAGACCAGTTTATTTCGCAACCCTTACGGTCTGCGACGAACTGCAAACAGTGCAATTGTTCGGCTAAGCTTTTACAATAGGCGCAAAATTTAATGTCATGCTAATCATTTCTGGTTAGATACAAGAATATGTGGAGATTACAGATGAGAGCATCTGCGTTTTTTAATCAGTTGCAGCAGCAAATTGATGAAGTGAAAGCTGAAGGCTTATACAAAAGCGAGCGTGTTATCACGTCACAGCAACAGGCTCAAATTGAAGTTGCCTCTGGTGATAAGGTCATTAACTTTTGTGCTAATAACTACCTTGGCTTAGCAAATAGCCCAGAGTTAATTAAAGCAGCTCAACAAGGCCTTGAAGATCATGGTTTTGGTGTTGCGTCTGTACGCTTTATTTGTGGTACTCAAGATATTCATAAAACTTTAGAGCAAAAGATCTCAGAGTTCTTAGAAACAGAAGACACTATTCTTTACTCATCATGTTTTGATGCAAACGCAGGTTTATTCGAAACAATCTTAGGCCCAGATGATGCAATCATCTCAGACGCCCTAAACCATGCTTCGATCATTGATGGTGTGCGTCTTTGTAAAGCAAAGCGTTTCCGCTATGCAAATAACGACATGAGCGACCTTGAAAAGCAACTTATTGCTGCTGATGAAGCGGGTGCTAAAACTAAGCTAATCGCTACTGACGGTGTTTTCTCAATGGACGGCGTCATTTGTAACCTTGAAGCGGTTTGTGACCTAGCTGATAAATATGATGCATTAGTGATGGTTGATGACTCTCACGCGGTTGGTTTTGTTGGTGAAAATGGTAAAGGTACGCCAGAGTATTGTGGTGTACTTGACCGTGTTGATATCATCACAGGTACCCTTGGTAAAGCACTTGGTGGCGCATCAGGCGGTTACACTTCAGGTAAAAAAGAAATTGTTGAGTGGTTACGTCAACGCTCTCGTCCATACCTTTTCTCAAACTCACTTGCACCATCAATTGTTACTGCATCAATTAAAGTACTTGAGATGCTAAGCAATGGTGGCGAATTACGCGCTAAGCTTTGGGATAACGCAAAGTATTTCCGTGAACAAATGGAAGCAGCAGGATTTACCTGTGCAGGCAAAGACCACGCTATTATCCCTGTCATGTTAGGCGATGCTAAAGTTGCCTCAGCCATGGCTGACAAATTACTTGCTGAAGGTATTTACGTAACAGGTTTCTCATTCCCTGTAGTACCAAAAGGCCAAGCACGTATTCGTACGCAAATTTCTGCGGCGCATACAAAAGAGCAATTAGATACCGCTATTGCTGCCTTTACCCGTATTGGTAAAGAAATGGGTGTTATCTAATTTTATTTCCTAAACCGAAGCTTTTGCTTCGGTTTTGTTTAATTGAGTGTAAATCATGAAAGCATTATCTAAATTAAAAGCAGAACCAGGGATCTGGATGACTGATGCGCCAAAACCTGAAGTTGGCCATAACGATCTGCTTATTAAAATCCGCAAAACAGCAATTTGTGGAACAGATGTCCATATTTATAAATGGGATGAGTGGGCACAAAATACAATTCCTACGCCAATGGTTGTTGGTCACGAGTATGTAGGTGAAGTGGTTGATATGGGTCAGGAAGTACGTGGTTTCCAAGTGGGTGACCGTGTTTCTGGTGAAGGCCATATTACCTGTGGTCACTGTCGTAACTGTCGCGCTGGTCGTGTTCATTTATGTCGTAATACAACAGGCGTAGGTGTTAACCGCGAAGGTGCATTTGCTGAATACCTTGTGATCCCAGCTTTCAACGCATTTAAAATTCCAGATAACATTCCTGATGAACTAGCATCAATCTTTGACCCATTCGGTAATGCAGTACACACAGCGTTGTCGTTTGACTTAGTAGGTGAAGACGTATTAATCACAGGTGCTGGTCCTATTGGTATCATGGCTGCTGCTGTTGCCAAACATGTTGGTGCACGTCATGTGGTTATCACCGATGTAAACGAATACCGCTTAGATTTAGCACGTAAAATGGGCGCGACTCGTGCTGTAAACGTAGCAACTGAAAAGCTTGAAGATGTAATGAAAGAGCTTGGCATGACCGAAGGCTTTGATATTGGTCTTGAAATGTCAGGTGTGCCAGTTGCATTTAACAGCATGCTAAACAACATGAATCACGGCGGTAAAATTGCCATGTTAGGTATTCCACCTTCAGATATGGCGGTTGATTGGAACCAGGTTATTTTCAAAGGTCTAATTATTAAAGGTATTTACGGCCGTGAAATGTTTGAAACTTGGTACAAGATGGCGAGTCTAATTCAGTCAGGTCTTGATCTGAAACCAATTATCACTCACCAGTTCTCCGTGGATGACTTCCAAGCAGGCTTTGATACAATGATTTCAGGCCAATCAGGTAAAGTAATCCTCAACTGGGATTAATACCGAGTAATTTGATAAGGCGGCTTTGGCCGCCTTTTTAGTTTAGAGAGTACTATGTCGTATAAACATATTTCAGTGAGCGAAACATTTGCGCTGTTAGATAAAGAAGAGGTTGTGATTGCCGATATTCGCGATCCTAACTCATTTCAAACTGGGCATATCCCAGGCGCTGAGCATTTATCAAATGCTAATATCAGCGAATTTATGATGCATAAAGAGTTTGATCAGCCAATCATCATCGTTTGCTATCATGGTGTGAGTTCTCAAGGTGCTGCGAGCTATTTAGTAGAGCAGGGGTTTGAAGACGTATACAGCATGGATGGTGGCTTTACAGCTTGGCAAACGCAACTTCCGGAGCACATTGAACGATGATTGAGTTGGGTAGCATAAATAATCCTCGCGCCGCACAAGGCTTTATAGATTACATAAAAAGTAAGGGCTTACATGGAGAGCTGCGCTCGCAAGATGGACAAACTGTGATTATTTGTGTTGCTCCAGAGCACTTTCATCAAGCTCAACCACTTTGGCAGGAGTTTGCTGCTAACCCTCATGACGAAAAATACCAACAAGCTTCATGGCAGGTAGGCAGTACACAATCGCCTCTGTCATATCAGGGGCAATCCCTTAATTTAAAAGCCCGCTTTAAGGCATTAAGCTGGCTAAACCGTACGGTTACTTTAGTCTCGATAGCTATATTTATTGCCTTCTTATTAGGTGGTTTTGAAACTATTTACAGTATGTTGCAGTTCAACCCTGCACAGCCACTAACTTGGTTTACACCTGCCATTGTGCATTTTAGCGCTATTCATCTTATTTTTAATTTGATCTGGTGGATGACGCTGGGTAACGATATAGAAAAACGCAGTGGCAAATTAACCTTAGTGGGTTTATTTTTAGTGACGGCATTCATTAGTAACTGGGCACAGTTTTTAGTAGCTGGGCCTAACTTTGGTGGTCTAAGCGGCGTTGTGTATGGCTTACTGGGTTTTTGTTGGATTTACAGCGTAATGAGGCCAACAGAGCCGCCACTAGTGAGTAATAGCATTGTTGGTTTTATGCTGGTATGGCTTATTCTAGGCTTTGTAAATATGTTACCTGTGAGTATGGCGAACTGGGCGCATTTAGCGGGGTTATTGGCTGGTATGGCTTATGCCGTGTCAGACAAGCTGTTTTCAGGCAAATAATCGCGTAAATAAAAATGGCGGCTTATGCCGCCATCTTACAATTAATGATATAAATACTTAGTAAATAACACTTCTCGGACAATTTCTTGTCCTGTTTCTTGTTTTAGCAGTGCTTTTAGCTTTTCGGTGCAGCGCTTTCTGATTTCTTCGCGACCGGTAAGCGATTTAATGTTTTCTTCAGGCTCTTTTGAGAGTATTTCAACAATCGCATCACGTAATAGTGGAGTGTGATGTTCTACGATTGCGATATCAGATAGATCATTGAGCATGAGATCCACCGTAATACGAACATAGCCAAGCTTTTTATTACCTTGACCTATGTAGTTTGTGATGATGTCAGGCTCAAAACCAAAGTAGCCAACATTTGATTCAGCGCGTACAGACCAACTTGTTGCAGTAACAAGTAGCATGCTTATCAAGTAAATTGATAACAATGATTTTTTCATAGTTAAGAATATTCCACCCTTTCAATGATTTTTAGTCTATACCCAAATTCACTCAAGATACAGGCTGTTCTGCGTTTTTTAACCCTGCTTGAGATTAAATCATGACTTTTTCGAAACGTGCAGCAGTGATATCATTTGCACGGTATTTAAAAATAATGAGTCGTTGTGATCACATTCCCAGTTTCATTAGCTGCAAATTGGCAGCCTGCTTCAGCATTTCCAGATTTGACGCAACAACAGCAAGGTTGGTTGCTTGAAGCTGGGTCATTAACAGCCAAGCTTAAAAGTCACTGTCGGGCTTTTTCAGTTGAAGTTTTAAACGAGGCGCCATTTGACCTAACCGCCGAGCAACAAGCGTTACTCAATACCTCTCTAAGTCAGGCATTAAATCGCGAAGTGTTACTTCTATGCGATGGTAAACCGATGGTTTATGCACAAAGCTGGTTGCCGGCAGATGATACATTAAAAAAGCAGCAGTTACTAAGTATGGGAACAAGGCCGCTCGGTGATGTTATTTTTCAAGACCCAAGCTTATCGCGCACAGAAATAGAAGTTGCTGAATTTTCACAGCAGCACGCTATCCAAGCTTTAACATCTGAAATTGGCTTCTCTTCACAACCATTGTGGGGAAGACGCAGTGTTTTTAGCTTATCTAATGCTCATTTTCTCGTGGCTGAAGTATTCTTACCTGGAGCGTATATTTACCTATGAAGCTAGCTGCACTTAAGGTCGCACATATACCTTACTATAAACAGTTAATGCGTACCGATAAGCCAATTGGCACCTTGTTACTATTGTGGCCAACTTATTGGGCGCTGTGGCTTGCTGAGCTTGGCACGCCGAGCTTATTAAATTTTGTGGTTTTTAGTTTGGGCGTCTTTGTGATGCGCAGTGCTGGGTGTGTAATTAATGACTTTGCCGATCGTAAAATAGATGGCTCTGTTAAGCGCACAGCCCAGCGACCGCTGGCATCAGGTTTGGTATCAAGTGGTGAAGCTCTGAGCTTATTTGTACTGCTTATTGTTGTGGCCTTTGGTTTAGTATTAACACTCGGGTGGTCAACGATATTATTGTCGTTTGGTGCCTTAGCACTGGCGTTTTGTTATCCATTTATGAAACGCTACACGCAATTACCGCAAGTTGTGCTTGGTGCTGCATTCAGTTGGGCTATTCCAATGGCCTATATGGCATCAATTGGCTCAGTGCCATTAGAAGCATGGCTACTATTTATCGCGAATCTTGTTTGGACTGTGGCTTATGACACTATGTATGCCATGGTTGATAGAGATGATGATTTAAAGATTGGCGTTAAATCAACAGCAATCTTGTTTGCCAGCTATGACAGACACATCATTTTTTTACTCAATGCCTTGTTTATTACGATTCTTGCTTACATAGGTACGAGTAATCACCTTGGTTTTCCTTATTGGCTGGGCTTAGCTGCAGCGGTTGTTTTTTTACTTTATCAACAAATGCTTATTCATAAACGAGAGCGAGATCCTTGTTTCAAAGCGTTTTTGAATAACCATTATGTAGGGTTAGTGATTTTTATCGGTATAGCAGCATCCTTGCCACTGCCGTTTTAATTACCTTGGTGGGTCGATAATACCGCTGATTGAGGTATTTTTTCTGAACCAGCCCGCAATAGAGTAGCGTACATCGTTTGCGGGTAATACTTCATGCATAAAGCGTTCGCTTTCAAACATCACCAATAAGCCCGCTTGAGGTTTAATGACTATTTCAATGTCTTTACTTTTTGGTTTGTAGATCACCAATTCACCGCCAGACTCTGGCGTATTTAAGTAACAAACCGTTGTAAAAATGCGATTCGAACGGCCTTTGAAGGCATCATAGTGCTTTTTATAAAAGTCACCTTGTTGATACTTTGCATAATGGCATTCATAATCAAATAAGCCTAAATAGAAGCCACGATTTAACTGTGTCTTTATCGCTTCCATGGTCGCAAGATAAGTAATTTGTGCTTGGCTTGAGCTATCAAACCAAAAGGTTTTATCTTTACGCACGGTTTTATCTATTTGTTGGTCGTTTAATCGGCCAATACCTGCAGTATGGAAATGCGGGTTAATGCGATAGCAATCTGCAATTAAATCGGCAATTAAGCTTTCATCAATCGCGTTTTCAACAACAGCATATCCTGTACGTTCAATAGCATCTAAGTATGTGTCGGTAATAAGCGGTGCGGTCATTCATGTGCACAATCAAAAAAAGGTGCGTAAGTGTATATGAAAAATTGTGTGATGCACGCTTTTTATGCAGTAAAAAAATGAAGAAATAAAGGGGATTGGCTAGCCTGATTAATTACAGGCTAGCAGCATATAAAATAGCTTTTAGCTTTGGCTTGATAACGCCGTTTTTTCAATGAGGTCAAGTAAATGACTAACATGAGAATTCTCATTGATTTGTTGATTTGTTTGGATCACAAGCTGCTCGTGTGCGATACCTTTATTGGTTTTCAATAACAGTAAATCTGGGTCTGAAGAGACAATATTTGTGTGTTCAATACTGGCTATTGCGATGTGGTTTGACTTTTTAAGGCCATTCATTACTTGCTCAATACTACCTACTTTGATGCTTGATGTTTTATCAAAAGACTCGATAGCATCGTTTAGCATAGCTTGCACTTGTTTAGACTGTGAAAAACAGCTGTACATTGGGTAGTCTGCAAAGTCGCGTTTACTAATGTCGCTCTTATGCGCAAGTGGGTGGTTTTTAGCTACAAAAATAATCAGTTGATCAGGTAAATGTATATCACTACCAATGCTGTTCATTGCCTGAGAGCATACGCTAATATCAATTTCACCTAATTGCAGTTTACGTACAAGTTCACTTTGCTCTTGTAGTTGCATCTCTATTTTTACATGCGGATACTGCGCTAAAAATTGGCCGCAAGAAACAGGCACGACCGTGCTTGCTTTGTTGGTATAACCAATAACTAATTTTTCGTTAGTGCAACCGTTTAAAGATTCGAATAAACGCTTTTTGGTTTCTTCTAGATTGTCGAGGGTTTGTTTAGCGTACTCAAGAAAAAGTTCACCTTCTTTGGTTAACTTAACTGAGCGTGTAGAGCGGGTAACGAGCTCATAGCCAATTTCATCTTCGAGCGTCTGAATACTGCGAGTTAACGCTGAAGTGCTGATTTGGGTTTTTTCTGCAGCTTGTCGGAAATGCCTCAGCACCCCGAGCGCCACAAATTGTTCAAGTTGTTCAAATCTCACTTTAATAGTCCCTTGTTATAAGTAAGCCTTTTACGTCCAGGCAATATTATTATACTTCACGGTAGGCATAGTAAATTATTGTACCTATTTTGGGAAGTGTTTTACAGAAAAGTTACATCTAATCAGGATAACGGTCCTTAATCTCTAAGAAAAGTGGTAAATTTTCAAGTAATAAGTCGACTAGAATTGGATCAAAATGTTTCGCGCGCTGATCTTTTATGAGAGTTAACGCCTCTTCTAATGGCCATGCCTTCTTATAACAACGGTCGCTGCAAAGGGCGTCAAACACATCGGCGAGGGCGGTTATGCGGCCAACTATATTAATATCGTCTGCCATTAAACCTTGCGGATACCCTGAACCATCCCACTTTTCATGATGCTGGTAAGAAATTAAAGCACCGCATGTCAATATCTCGTTACTTGAGTTTTTTAATATTTCATAGCCGATTTCTGCATGGGTTTTCATTATTTCCCACTCATCATCAGTGAGTTTACCCGGTTTATTCAATATGCTGTCTGGAATGCTGATTTTACCAATGTCATGTAGTGGTGAAGCAAGCTTAATTATTTCACATTGAAATGGATTAAGCTCTGAAAGTTGAGCAAGTAACTCACTATATAAAGCAACACGTTTAACGTGAGAGCCGGTTTCTTTAGAGCGTTTTTCTACTGCTTCTCCAAGAATGTACGACAGCTCTTTTTGCGACTCTTTTACCATTTCTCTGAGTTTTAAATTATCGTAAGCAAGCGCGATATTGTTGGCATAAAACTCTAACAGTTGATGTTCTGTGGCCTGTAACTTACTGCCTTTATGAACATAAAGCATGGTTTCAAGGCCGGCTTTGGTAGGGAAGTAACCAATATAATCATTACTTGTTTTTAGTGATGATTTTCGCTCATGTGCATCTATAAATAAGTTTTTTACTTCATCAGGAATGGTGTTTTGCTGTGGTGTGGGGCCTAAACCTGAGGCTGCAAGCAATTGAAAATCTTTTGCTGGTGACGATTGTAGATTAACGGCTGCAGCACAATAAATTTGCGTGTCATTAATGCCCATCACGTTAGTGACATGGCTTAAAATTGTTGAAGCAAATTCATGAACACTGTCACATTTTAAAAAGTTAGCGGACGCGTTGATGATCTGCTCAAGACCATGCTTGTGCCGGTCTATAATTTGAATATCTCGGTGTGCTCTTAACGCGGAGTAAAGCAAGGTTTTAATTTTAATCGCGGTGAGCTCAGTTTTGTTTTTATAATCGTTAATGTCGTAGTCGCGGATAATCGCTTCTTCTGGGGCTTCACCTGGCTGACCTGTGCGAAGAATTAAACGAATATCGTGGTTTTCTATTTCATCGCGAATGTATTGAATAAGCTCAAGACCAGCATGGTTGGTTTCCATAACCACATCAACTAGAGCAACAGAAAAGGGAATATCTTTTTTTAAAAACTCTTTTGCTTCGGCCGCAGAGTAGGCGTCATAAAAGCGCAGACCTTTATTTTCGAAAGTGAAGCCAGCTAATACTAGTTTCGTAACTTGATGGATATCTTCTTCATCATCAACAACAAGAATATGCCAGTATTCAGGCTCTTCAGTTTCTAAATTATTTTCTTCTAACTGTTCTTCAGAAAATAAGAAATCATCCACAAAAACACCACTTATTGTTGTATCTCATACAATAAGTATAGAGGCAGAAATTTACTCTGCCTTATCTGAAACTGGTTTTTTTTCGATATTCTTTAATTCGATTTCAATAGCATCACAAGAAATGTGGATCTCATACAAAGAGGTGAGAAGTGACAAGGCTAAGCAAGCGAGGCTGATACCAAATAAAATGATTCCTGTAGTATTAAACTCTATAAATAATGCAAACATTGATAAGGTACACATCAGAAAAGAGGCAACACCATAAACCTGCATCACCCGAATGAGTTTAATGCGTTTTCTTAAATTGGTAATTTGTGCAACAACTAATGGGCGGATACTTTCCCCTTCACGTGCATTGAGTTCTCTAATAAGTTGAGCAAGCACCAAAAAACGGTTGGTGTAAGCAAGTAACAGTAAAGAAATTGCTGGGAATAACAATCCCGGTGTTGTTAAAGTCATGTGGCTACCTTGAAATAAGCATTGCAGCGAAGTTAGTTGCTAGCGTAGTTTAGGATTTAAAGATAGAAAAGTAAAAGGGAAGTGATTTGCAAAACAATAATTTAAATCAACCTGCTAAGCAGGACCCATTCGCTTGGGTGAAAGTGTTTCAGGCTGAAAATGGCTTAGAAGCCAACATTATTAAAGGGCTTTTAAAAAGTAAAGGGATCGAATCGCAACTGCAAGGTGAGCTTTTACAAGGGGCGCTTGGGGAGATCCCATTTGAACAAACAGGGGTCGATATACTCGTTTACGCATTAAAAGAGCGCCAGGCGCAAGAAATATTGCTAAACTACCGGCAATTAAAACAATCGGCTCCTGACTGGGTATGCCCTAAGTGTCATGAGCTTAACGGAGCAACATTTGAAATATGTTGGTCTTGTGGGACTGTAAAGAATGACAAAAGCGAATAATTTTCAACGTATTAGAGAATTAAACTATTTGCAAAAAGCGGTATTAGGTGGCGCATTACTTGAGCGTATGCTGCCTAATTACAGCTTATTTAGTGAAGCAACAGGGTTTGGTGATGCCGCGGTTTTTCGTAGCGCATTAAGTGTCTGCTGGGAAAAAATCTTACTACCAAAAAGTAAAATCAGCCTTGAAAAGCAAATTGAAAAAATAGAGCCGAATGTGCCTGAGTTAACTGACTTTGACATGTTCGGGACTTATCCCGCAATCGATACAGCAACTGCTTTGCTTGGCATGTTGCACGGTTTGATAGCTAAAGATGAACAAGAGTTTTTAAATATTAGTAAAATTTCACAAGCTTCAGTGGCTCGTTTCATTGAATATCAACTAACAGTGGATGGTGAAATTGCTGATAACAAAGCTGTTCGTGAACACCCTTTAATGCAGTATGAAATTGATGTGCTTGCAGAGCTTATTGATTTTGTAGAGCAAATGGGCCGAATTACCTCAGAGAACGTAAAAGAGCTTAAGCAACTTGCTGTATCTGACGGCCAAACCAACATCGGTATTGCAATTTAATATTCAGTAATGCGTATTTTCACTGTAAAATACGCGTTTGTTTTTTCTTGGCGGAGTAATTGATGCGAATTTTAGGTATTGAATCATCATGTGATGAAACGGGTATTGCCATTTATGATGATGAACAAGGCTTATTAGCACATCAACTGTATAGCCAAGTAAAAGTGCATGCCGATTACGGCGGTGTGGTACCTGAGCTTGCGTCACGCGATCACGTACGTAAAACCTTACCTTTAATTGATGCCGCACTTGCACAAGCTGGCTGTGGCCCAGAAGACTTAGATGGTATTGCTTACACCGCAGGTCCTGGACTTGTTGGTGCACTCCTTGTGGGAACTTCTATTGGTCGCTCATTGGCCTATGGTTGGAATATTCCTGCTGTTGCTGTTCATCATATGGAAGGCCACCTTCTTGCGTCAATGCTTGAAGAGGACAAACCGGAATTTCCGTTTATCGCACTACTGGTGTCTGGCGGCCATACCATGATGGTTAAAGTATCTGGCATTGGTGAATACGAAGTGTTGGGAGAGTCTGTTGATGACGCTGCCGGTGAAGCATTCGATAAAACCGCGAAGTTATTAGGTCTTGATTATCCTGGTGGCCCACGTTTAGCAAAACTTGCGGAGCAAGGTACGCCTGAGCGTTTTGTATTCCCACGTCCGATGACAGATAAACCAGGCTTAGATTTTAGTTTTAGTGGCTTAAAAACAGCGGCATCGCTTGCGATTCGTGATAGCGACGATGATGAACAAACCAAAGCTGATATTGCTCATGCATTCCAAACAGCGGTAATTGATACCCTAATCATTAAATGTAAACGTGCATTAAAGCAAACAGGTATCAAACGTTTAGTGATTGCCGGTGGTGTAAGTGCAAACGTGCAATTGCGTGCGCAACTTGAACGAGTAATGCAAGGCATGAAAGGGCGCGTTTATTACCCGCGCACAGAGTTTTGTACAGATAACGGCGCTATGATTGCTTATGCTGGTATGCAGCGTTTGAAAGCAGGTCAGTTTGCTAGCCTTGATATGAAAACAAAGCCGCGCTGGCCTATTGATTCACTCGAAGCACTTTAATTTATAACACTATTCCTGCTCTGGGGCTTTTTTCTTAGCCCCTACTTTAGGTTCTTCCCCCGCCATCAAGCGAGTAATATTTGCTCTGTGACGGAAAATTATCAACACGGTTAAAAAGGTAACTGGCAAGGTATACAAAGGTTTTATCCACCAAGTATAAAGAGGTGCTAACGAAACCGTAACCAGTGCCGCAAGTGATGAATAACGTGTGATAGCAACAATTAAGATCCAAGTTGCAATCAACATCCCACCTAGCGATAAACCAATGGGTAATAACGTGCCAAAAGCGGTCGCGACGGCCTTACCACCTTTAAAGCTAAAAAACAGCGGATACATATGCCCTAAACATGCTGCCACACCAATTAAACCTAGCATTAGTGGGTCTATTTTTAAAAAGTAGGCACCCCAAACAGGGATGGTTCCTTTTAAAATATCAAAGACAAGAACTAAAACAGCGGGGACTTTACCACCTAGGCGATAAACATTTGTAGCACCCGGGTTATTCGATCCATGACTGCGTGGGTCTGGTAGTTTAAACAGCCGTGATACAAGGATAGCGGAAGAGACCGATCCCAGTATGTAAGCTAAAACTAACATTAAAACTTCTAACACGCGCTTCCTTATTTTTTAATCTGCACTTTTGGGCTATCATTGGCGGCAAAACCATCTGCCGCTCTCATCGAGTAGAATGTAAGCACCTTATTGCAATGCATCTATCCGTTATTGTAGGGGTAATTTTTATATATTAAAACAGTATGACAGCTTATATAGCGCATTATTGTTATCAATAAGCGTTTAGTATGAGGAGTTGTTTTAATATTCATGTCACTTGGAGTATCAATGGACAAGGTATATATATCACAACTACATGTAGACACCATTATTGGCGTGTATGATTTTGAAAAAGAAAGTAAACAAAGCCTGTATTTTGATATCGAAATGTTATGTGATATTTCTGCCGCAGCGGCAACTGATGATATAAATTTAGCGCTTGATTACGCCAAAGTGAGTGAACGAGTGATTGAGCATACAACGGCAAAACCCGTTGAGTTACTTGAAACTTTAGTTGAGCAATTAGCTGCCATTATTTTAGCTGAGTTTGCTACTAACCAAGTCACTATACGTGTTAGTAAACCAGCCGCAGTACCACAAGCGCAAACGGTGGGAGTTGAGATCACCCGTCGTAAGGCAAACTAACCATGGCGCAAATTTTTATAAGCTTAGGCTCTAATGTCAATAAAGAGCATTATCTTCGACAAGCGCTTATTGCCTTAAAGCCTCACTTTCCAGACTTTATACATTCGTCTGTTTATGAAAGTGAAGCGGTGGGGTTTGCAGGTAGTAATTTTTATAATTCAGTGGTCGCAGCAAAAACAGATATGCCATTAGCTGAACTATGTAAACTACTGAAAAAAATTGAGCTTGATAATGGCCGCACTCGTGAGGATAAAAAGTTTAGTCCTCGCACATTAGACCTTGATTTATTGTTTTATGATGACATTATCTGTGATTCGCCTGCGCAATTACCGCGGGATGAAATAACCAAAAATGCGTTTGTATTGCAGCCTCTCGCTGAAATTGCTCCCGATTTTTATCACCCCGTAGCTAAGCTAACTTTGGCTGAGTTATGGAATAATTATAACAACCCACAACAAAAACTATGGAAGGTGGAGTTTTCTAACCCATGAGTATTATTGAGATAATTGTTTTAGCCTTAATTCAAGGATTGACTGAGTTTTTACCTATTTCGAGCTCAGCACATTTAATTTTACCCTCACAAGTTTTAGGTTGGCACGACCAAGGCTTGGCATTTGATGTTGCGGTACACGTAGGTACGCTAGGTGCTGTGGTACTGTATTTTCGTAAAGAAGTGGTGGATATTCTCGGTGCGTGGTTTAAATCTTTTGGTTCACAAGGCGCAACCGATGATAGTCGTTTAGGCTGGTGGATTATTGTTGCGACCATTCCAGCATTATTAATTGGTTATTTATTTAAAGATTTTGTGGAAAGCTACTCGCGTAATGCCTGGGTTATTGCTACTTCAACCATCGTATTTGGTTTGTTACTTTGGTATGCCGATGTAAAAGCAAAGCAAGTTAAGAATATTTACCAAGTAAACTTTTTCAGTGCGCTTTTATTAGGCTTCTCGCAAGTACTCGCTATGGTATTTCCTGGCACATCCCGTTCAGGTATTACCATTACTGTGGGCTTAATGCTGGGTCTAAATAAGCAAAGCGCTGCACGTTTTTCGTTTTTAATGTCGATTCCGGTTATTGCCGCAGCTGGTTCATATTATGTATATCAATTGGCTACAGCGGGCGAGGCAATTGATTGGCATGCAATTCTATTAGGCGCAGGTTTATCATTTGTATCGGCTTATGCATGTATTTTCTTTTTCTTAAAAGTGATTGAGCGCATGGGCATGATGCCATTTGTTATCTATCGCTTACTATTAGGTGTCGGTTTGTTTGCATTCTTAATGCTGTAAAATAGGCTTTAAACTTAATTAAAAAACACCTCAAGTTGAGGTGTTTTTTTATGTTGGCAATTTGGCAATACTCTAATGCCGTGTAGTAATGGTAAGTAAAGCTTATATTTGGCATTATAACGCCTTACTTATCTCTTATTCATTTTGCTCAGGACAGTAGATGCATATTCACATTCTTGGAATTTGTGGCACCTTTATGGGTGGTATTGCCGCAATCGCTAAATCGTTAGGTCACACAGTGACAGGCTCTGATCAAAATGTGTACCCGCCGATGAGCACGCAATTAGAAGAGCTAGGAATTACACTCACCCAAGGTTATGACGTTGCCCAACTAGAACCCGCGCCAGATATGGTGGTGATTGGTAATGCTATGAGCCGAGGCAACCCTTGTGTTGAATACGTTCTTGATAAAGGCTTGCCTTATACTTCTGGTCCAGAATGGTTAAAGCATAATTTACTGCAAAACTCTTGGGTGTTGGCTGTGGCCGGAACACACGGCAAAACGACTACAGCCAGTATGCTGGCATGGTTACTAGAATACGCAGGAATGAAACCGGGCTTTTTAATTGGTGGTATCGTACAAAACTTTGGTGTGTCTGCTCGTGTTGGCGAAACGCCATTTTTTGTTATTGAAGCCGACGAATACGACACGGCGTTTTTCGATAAACGCAGTAAATTTGTTCATTACTTACCACGCACCTTAATTCTAAATAACCTTGAATTTGATCATGCTGATATTTTTGAAGATTTAAACGCGATAAAGAAACAATTTCACCACTTGATGCGTACATTACCCTGTAGTGGCAAAGTGATTTGGCCAAGCCAAGACGAAGCACTACAAGATGTGATTGAACGCGGCCTTTGGAGCGAGAGCGAAACACTGGCGGGTGATTGGGATTACCGTTTACTAAAAGCTGATGGTAGTGAATTTGAAGTACTACTAAATTCACAAGTGCAAGGTGTTGTCAGCTGGCAAGCCATGGGTGAGCACAATGTCAAAAATGCCATTATGGCTATTGCAGCAGCCAGACATGTAGGCATCGCGGTATCAGTCAGTATTGCTGGATTAGCTGAGTTTATCTCACCTAAGCGCCGTATGGAGCTTAAGGCCGACGTTAACTCAATAAAAGTGTATGACGATTTTGCTCATCATCCAACGGCAATTAAAACGACCTTAGCAGGGCTACGTGCAAAAGTAGGCACTGATAAGATAATTGCTATTTTAGAGCCTCGTTCAAACACCATGAAAATGGGCGTGCATCAACAAACCCTGATTGATTCACTCGATGCAGCAGATGATGTGTATTTATTTGAGCCAGAAAATTTAAGCTGGTCGTTAAAAGAATACGCAGACAAAGCAGGTATGCATTGCATGAAAAGCACTGAGGAAATCATTACTCAGGTTGTTGGCAACAGTGCGCCGTCACAGCATATTTTAATTATGAGTAATGGTGGTTTTGAAGGTATTCATCAGCGTTTAATCACAGCCCTTGAGCAAAACTAACCAGTATACGGAGCTTAACTGTATGCAATTTAAAGATAAAATAACGTTAGCTTTTAGCGGTGCTTCAGGTGCTCCCTATGGCTTACGGTTACTAGAGGTATTACTTGAACAGCAGTTTCAGGTGTATGTATTGATCTCAAGTGCGGCAAGAGTGGTCTTTGATACAGAATCGAATATCAAACTTTCGGGTAATGAAGACAAAGCGACAGAGCAGCTTAGTACACTTTTTAATGCCGCTCCTGAGCAACTAAAAGTATTTGGTAAAGACAACTGGTTTAGTCCTGTTGCATCTGGTTCAGCCGCGCCGAAAAAAATGGTGGTGTGCCCTTGTAGTGCAGGTTCAGTATCTGCAATTGCGGTCGGCGCATCAGATAACTTACTCGAACGCGCTGCTGACGTGGTTATTAAAGAGCGTGGGCAACTGATTTTAGTCCCGCGTGAAACGCCATTTAGCGAAATCCACCTTGAAAACATGCTGAAGCTAGCACGACTAGGCGTAACTATTATGCCTGCAGCACCGGGGTTTTATCATCAACCAGAGCAGATTTCAGATTTGGTTGATTTTATGGTGGCGCGAATTTTAGATCATTTAAATATTGAACATACTTTGACGAAACGTTGGGGTTATGGAGAGGGCAAACAGTGAGCGAAAAAACGATCGCATTAAATATTGAAGGCCTACAAAAGGTTTATAAAAATGGTGTTGAAGCCGTAAAAGGCATTGATTTACAAGTTCAGCAAGGCGACTTCTTTGCTTTACTTGGACCAAATGGTGCTGGTAAATCAACCACTATTGGTGTTATCTCATCGTTAGTGAATAAAAGTGCCGGCCGTGTCCAGGTATTTGGTCACGATATTGATACAGACCTTGAAGCTGCTAAGTCTGAACTAGGCTTAGTACCGCAAGAATTTAATTTCAGTCAGTTTGAAACACTAAATCAAATTTTGGTTAACCAAGCAGGCTATTACGGTGTACCAAGAAAGCTGGCGCATGAGCGTGCCGAAAAATACTTAAAGCAGCTAGGCTTATTTGAGAAAAAAGATAAACAAGCGCGCACCCTTTCAGGTGGTATGAAACGCCGTTTAATGATTGCTCGTGCACTGATGCATGAACCTAAATTACTCATTTTAGATGAACCAACAGCCGGTGTTGATATTGAGCTACGTCGCTCTATGTGGGACTTTCTTCGCGAGATTAATAAGCAAGGTGTGACCATCATCTTGACCACCCATTATCTAGAAGAAGCTGAGCTGTTATGTAAAAACATCGCGATTATCGACAGTGGTGTGATTGTTGAAAACACCACCATTAAAGCATTACTTGCCAAGCTTGATAAAGAAACTTTCGTACTTGATTTAAAGCAGCCAGTACAGCCAATTAGCATTGAAGGTTATAAATACACACTGACCGATGATCACACTTTAGAAGTTGAAGTGGCTAAGTCTCAGGGCTTAAACCAGGTGTTTAGTGCGCTGACTGAACAAGGTAATACTGTGCTGAGTATGCGAAATAAAGCAAACCGTTTAGAAGAGCTGTTTGTAGGGTTATTAGAACAAGGGCGAGGCGAATAATGTTTAGATATGGAGTAGCGCTAAAAAGTATTTGGATCAAAGAGTGTATTCGCTTTTTACGTATTTGGGTGCAAACCTTAGTTCCACCGGCAATCACGATGAGCCTGTACTTTGTGATTTTTGGTAATCTGATAGGTTCTCGTATCGGTGATATGGGTGGCTTTAGTTATATGGAGTTTATTGTCCCGGGTCTGATTATGATGTCGGTGATCACCAACTCTTACTCGAATGTTGCCTCGAGTTTTTATTCCACTAAATTTCAAAAAAGCATTGAAGAGCTCTTAGTTGCACCAGTGCCAAACTACATCATTGTACTTGGCTACATGGGCGGTGGTATGACACGAGGTATGCTGGTTGGTTTAATTGTTACCTGTGTCTCTTTGCTATTTGTTGATATTCAAATTCATAATATTTTTGTGATTATGGCTACGGTTATTTTAACGTCGGCTGTATTTGCGTTAGGCGGACTTATCAATGCAATTTATGCTAATAGTTTTGATGATATTAGTATTATCCCGACCTTTATTTTAACGCCGCTGACTTATCTCGGTGGGGTGTTTTACTCTATCACCTTGTTGCCAGAATTCTGGCAAGGCGTATCGCAAGTAAACCCAATTATTTATATGGTAAATGCATTTAGATATGGTTTCTTAGGTGTGTCTGATGTCGACTTATCGGTAGCATTTGGTGTACTTGGTTTATTTATTGTGGGTTTATTTACGTTAGCATTAACCCTTATTAAACGTGGTGTGGGGCTTAGACACTAATGACGGATGCAAATTCGAGAAGTATTGTATCGAATCAACATAGCTTACATGAAAAGCTAGACGAAATTGTTTTAAAGCACCTAAGTGCTGAATTTAAAAAGCCGATTGCAGAGCATACGCAAGCGGCTTTTGATCAGGTAAACGAAAAGGTGCAGGCATTTAACGGGCCTATTATTCTTGATTCGTGTTGTGGTGTGGGTGAAAGCACCGCTAACTTAGCTAAACGTCACCCTGATGCATTGGTGATTGGTATTGATAAGTCATCACATCGTTTAGATAAGCATGATATCGAGTACAAGCAAACAGATGCAGGGCAGTACATTTTAGTACAAGCTGATTTAAACGATTTTTGGCGCTTAGCAGTGGCTGCAAACTGGCAACCTAGTCATCATTACCTGTTGTATCCAAATCCTTGGCCAAAAGCAAAGCACTTTCAAAGACGCTGGCACGGTGCTGCAATTTTTCCGTATATCGTTAAATTAGGCGGCCGCTTAGAGCTGAGAAGCAACTGGGATATATACGTAAAAGAGTTTGCCCGCTCATTAGAGCTTGCAGGGCATAAGTGCGATGTTGAGCTGTATGAAAGCGATACTGCAATTACCCCATTCGAACGTAAATATTGGGCCAGTGGTCAACAAAGTCACCGTTTGGTGATCAACCTTTAATGAATATAGGGAGTCGGCGGTGCAAAATGACTCCCTTGCATTAAAGTAACACCTGCTCGAGCAAGCGCGTCAGCTATTTGTTCGTTCTCAACTTGCTCAGCAATTACATCTAATTTTAATTGCTGAGCATATTTCACCAAGTTTTCAATAAATAGATAGTTATCAGTATTGGTATGAATTTGGCTCACCAACCCTTTATCTAGCTTCAAGCCATCAATTTCTAGCTTCCTAATGTGGGGTAAGTTTGAAAAGCCCGCGCCGAATTCATTGATAATAACCTGAGCACCTTTATTTTTTAGGGTGTTAATAAAGGTTTTTACTTCACTAAAGTAAGCAATGGCATCACGCTCATAAAACTGAAAAATAATATTATGAGGCTGCGGATAGCGCCTAAGTTGTAACTCTAAAAACTCGCTTAAGCTTGGGTCGAGAATATCTTGTGCGGTAATGTTGATACTCCATCGCACATTGGTTTTTCTAAACTGCTCAATGCAGCGAGTAAACATGGTGCGCCTTAAAAGACCGTCCATACGTGAGCGCTTTAGCACCATCATAAAGTAATCTGGCGCATGAATACGACCCGTGGCACTGGCCATTCTGGCTAGGCATTGATAATGGTCAATGTGTTTGCTTTGGTTATTATAGACCGCTTGAAAGTAAGGTACGATACGGTTGTTATCGAAGGCTTCTTTTACTTCTTTGGCAAGCGTAACATTGCTTCTAAACTTCTCTTCAACCTGCTTAAACACATTTTCATAACGTACAATACGCTGATTATTTAGCTTTGCTTGTTGCAGCGCAACATGGGCATTTTCAATCAGCATTAATTTATTACCTGTAGCAATACCTGCATACAAGCTCACGTAGATATAAGGCTCTTTTAACGCAGGAATAGCATAGTTAAAAGCATTAATAACATCATCGATATTACGCTCATCACTATGCGTTCGTAATAGCGCAATTTTATTCGTTGCTAATCGATAGACAAATCCTTCGCTAGGCATCCTTGATTGAAAATAGCTAAGCAAGTTAGCCATTACTTTGTCGCTCACTTCAGTGCCATAAAAACTGCTAATATCTTCTAACTCATTAATGGCAATAACTGCTAGCTCCATACGGTGTTTGGTGGTTTTCTTTATGTAGTATTCCAGCGCGACATGGTTAGCAAAGCCGGTGCGGGCATCTGTTGAGAGGGAGCGTTTTAGTTGTAAAAAATACAGCCCAGCAATTAGCGCTGCAATAAAGAAAAAGAAGCAGCCTGTGATCATTGCACGGGTCACACTGTACTGCAGCTGCTGATTTAAGTCACTAATGGTTATGTCGGCACCAGTTATATAGGTGTGACCATTATCATCAACAAAAGTGACAAAGATGCTTTTAAAATAGCCCCATTGATCTTTTGATACCTCAAATACCGGCTCTGTTGAAAAAAAAGCTTCTTTGTTAAGTTCTGTCGCTTCGGGGTAGGCATCTAGAAACTGTGTTACGCGGCCATTGTTTTGATCTTTTTGCGTGTAACTCGACGCACTAAAGTAGACTTTGCCGTCGCGCAGTACCATTGCGTACACATAGGCAAGCTGCACTTGTTTTGCATACTCAGATAGGGCTCGGCTTTTGTCTTTATATATTGCCGAAGAGATTGGTAAGCCCGCATTAACTATATTGTGATAGTCATCACCTAGGATATGTTTGACACTGACCGCAGCATTAAGCAGTTTGGTATCGATATTCTCCATGATCTCACTACGCGTGGTTTCATAGGTGTAATAGATATAGCCAAATAAGCTAATAAAAAATGCGGCGAAGCCATATAGCAGCCAGCTGGTTTTTTGCATTCCTTTGGGCATAGAGGTTCCCTTTGCAGTTATCGTTTGATTATACTCAAAAAAAGCGTGTCTGATAGTATAAAATGACTGCAAATTTCATTAACTGATCACTTTTTTGTCATCGAAATTAGCGCTTTTTTGCTTTATGCGAGACATTTTCGTGATATTCCAGTAAAGTTAGCCAATTTCGTAGAAACAGTGCCGCAAAAGTGCTTACCTAGATGTCCCATCATCGGGTGCATTTTTAGCTGCTAATTATGGGTATTAGGATGGATCAAAAGCGTTGTGCCGTCGCCTCTAAAGAAAGCTTGATTCGTATTTTTACGGTGCCAGAAGCACCAGACTCGACATTAAGTAAAATCGAATCTGAAATTTCTAGCAACTTAGCTGGGTTCTTAAATGAGAACATAGCTGCTATCGAAAAGCCTTTGCACGAAATTGAAAAAGACTTTCAAACGGCTACTATTCCAGAAGAGCCGACCTTTGTATCTGACTATGCTCAAGACATTATGGAGCAGTTGGTTGCTCATTCTGTTCATACCGCTGCGCCGAGCTTTATTGGCCATATGACCTCAGCATTACCGCATTTTGTGTTACCGCTGTCTAAGTTAATGGTCGGTCTTAACCAAAACCTAGTAAAAATTGAAACTTCAAAGGCATTTACGCCTCTTGAAAGACAAGTTTTGGGCATGATGCATCACCTTGCATATGGTGAAGACGACAGCTTTTATAGTAAATGGATGCACAGTGCGAAAACGTCATTAGGCGCATTTTGTTCAGGTGGCACTGTTGCTAACATTACTGCACTATGGATTGCCCGCAACCGTTTATTAAAAGCGGATGGTGACTATAAAGGTATTGCTGCACAAGGTTTAATCGCTGGAATGCTGCATTATGGTTATAAAGGCTTAGCTGTGCTTGTTTCTGAGCGAGGCCATTACTCATTAGGCAAAACCGTTGATTTACTGGGTATTGGTCGCGATAACATTGTCGCAATTGCAACCGCCGAAAACAATAAAGTCGATGTTGATGCGATGCGTAAAAAGGCTCATGAGCTTGAAGCCTCTGGCATTAAGGTAATGGCACTCGTGGGTGTTGCTGGGACGACTGAAACAGGCAGCATAGATCCACTTAATGAAATGGCTGATTTGAGCGAAGAACTTGGCTGTCATTTTCATGTCGATGCTGCATGGGGTGGTTCAACCTTATTATCTTCAAATTACCGCCACCTATTGAGCGGTATCGAACGCGCTGATTCAATAACCATTGATGCACACAAACAAATGTATGTACCAATGGGGGCAGGTCTGGTGTTATTTAAAGACCCAGCTGCGACGGATGCTATTGAGCATCATGCGGAATATATTCTTCGTAAAGGCTCAAAAGATTTAGGCAGTCATACCCTTGAGGGCAGCCGCCCTGGTATGGCAATGTTAGTGCATGCTTGCTTACGTGTTATTGGCCGTAAAGGCTACGAGATGCTAATTGATCGCAGTATCGTGAAAGCACGCACTTTTGCCGACATGATCACGCAGGATGAAGACTTTGAGTTAATCTCAGAGCCTGAGCTTTGCTTATTAACCTATCGTTATGTACCAAAAGAAATCCAAGCGAAGCTTAAAGATGCTGACGAAGAAACGAAATTAGATATTTACGCTTCATTGAATCGCTTTACTGCAAGCATGCAAAAACGTCAGCGTGAAGCGGGTCGTTCTTTTGTATCGCGTACACGTTTAACACCTGCAAAATATGACCATCAACCTACCGTGGTATTTCGTGTTGTATTAGCTAACCCGTTAACCTCTAAAGCAATTCTAAAAGATATTTTAGCGGAGCAAAAAGAGTTGGCGAAAACTGATCCGGTATTTAAAAAGTACTTGAGTAAGTACATGGATTAGAAAAGGGAGCGTGATGCTCCCCTTTATTATACCCAAGCCACCTCAAGATGCAGAATTCAGCGTTTCACAGGTGCTTAATATCAAGGCGTTACTTTGCAAGAATGGTAGTCCCTTTTAAGAAGTAACAACGATGAGAGTAAGTGCCTGTGAAGCGCCCGAAGGGTTGGTTTAAAAGCGATTTATACTGCGTTATTGATTTTAAAAATAGAACCACTATTACTTGCAATCAATGCCTTGGCTTTTAATTCCAACTGAAACTCGCATCTTGAGGTGGTTTGGGTATATTACTAAAGCAGCTTGCTTTAATCATGTCACTGATAATCGCTTGCGAAGGTTTTATTTTTTCCATCGCCAAAAACTCATCTGGCTGGTGGGCTTGGTTAATTGAGCCAGGTCCCATGACGATGGTTTCACAGCCAAGCTGTTGAATGAAAGGAGCTTCTGTACAATAGTTTACAGCGACAGCAGGTTGACCTGAGACTTTTTCGGCCAGCTTTACAAGTGCTGTATCAGTGCTACCACTAAATGCTGGGATAGGTTCATGCATGTCGATAACGCTCACTGCATTTGGGTATTGGGCATTAATTTCTTCTGCAGCTGTTAGCAAAATCGCTTGTAGTTCTTGCACACTTAAACCAGGTAAAGGCCGCATATCAATGTGCATTTCACAACAACCACAAATGCGGTTGGCATTATCGCCACCATGGATATGGCCAAGGTTTAAAGTAGGGTACGGAATTTCAAAGTGCTCAACTGAATATTTATTCTTTAATTCTTCTTTGATGATTAACAACTTTGTAATCATTTTATGCATGACTTCGATGGCGTTTAAACCACGTTCAGGATCAGAGCTATGGCCTGAGCGACCAATTACCCGGATCGCTGTACTCATATGGCCTTTATGAGTAAATACCGGTGTCATATCAGTTGGCTCACCAATGATGCAGCGCGCTGGTTTTAAGTCTGGGTGGCGGCAAATTTGTTGTGCACCCGCCATTGTGGTTTCTTCATCGGCTGTGGCTAAAATTAAAAGTGGCTCTGTTTGCTTCGTAGCATCAAGCTCACTAATTGCTTGCAATACAAAGGCAAAAAAGCCCTTCATATCAATACTACCTAAACCATAAAGTTTATTGTCATGCTCGCTGAGTTTAAACGGATCGTAGTTCCAGCGGCTATCATCAAATGGCACAGTATCAGTATGACCTGCAAGCATTAAACCGCCATCTCCTTCACCGCGTTTCGCTAATAAGTTGTAACGGCCTTTACCGTTTTCAAGCTCTGTGATTTCACATGTAAAACCCAGGCTTTCACACCAGTCTGCGAGCAAGGTAATAACCCCTTTATTGCTCATGCACAAAGAATCTTCAATCGCACTAATTGAAGGGGCAGCAATCAGCTGCTGATACATAGATATAAAAGAGGGTAGCGACATAAAAAAATCCAAAAATAATTATTCAATCTAATTGCATAACAATATAAAAGTATTTATGATGAATATCAATTCACTTTTTAAGCATAAATATTAGTAAAGCTGTACGATGAACACGAAACGACGATAACCTGATTTCATTACTTTAGACAGTGTTTTTATTCGCAATTGAGCGAGTAATTTTAGGCGTATCGATAAATAGATTTAATAGGTAAAAGTAAGCAATGAATGTAGTGATTATTGGCGCAAGTGGTTATAGCGGCGCAGAGCTAGCAAGTTTAGTTGCTAAGCACCCAAAACTGACCCTACAAGCATGTTATGTGTCTGAAGGGAGTTTAGATAAAGGTAAATTATTAAGCGATTTATACCCTGAGCACCTTGGATTGTTAGAGTACCCACTACAACCTCTAACTTCTGAAGCGTACAAAGATATCGAAAGCAATGCTGACTATGTATGCCTGTGTACAGATCACAAGGTCAGTGTTGATCTTGCGCCGCAATTTTTAGCCATGGGTAAAAAAGTATTCGACCTATCTGGTGGTTTCCGTTTAGCTGGGAATGAGGATTACCTGACTTATTACGGTTTCGCACATGAACACCCAGATCTTTTAGATCAAGCAGCATATGGTTTAGCTGAATGGAATGGCGATGCGATTAGTAAAGCGAACCTTGTAGCTGTAGCGGGTTGTTACCCTACAGCAGCACTTAATTCTTTAAAACCACTTAAAGAAGCAGGGCTATTAGCTGATCAAGCCATTATTGTTAATGCGGTGTCAGGTGTTACAGGCGCTGGCAGAAAAGCCAGTGTTAACACGCACTTTTGCGAAGTGTCACTTGCTCCTTATGGCTTGTTTAACCACAGACACACACCTGAGATTGAGCAGCACCTTGGTCACCCTGTGCTATTCACGCCACATTTGGGTAACTTCCCCCGTGGAATTTTAGAAACTATTTATGTGCAATTAAAACCAGGCGTAACTGCAGAGCAAGTGAATGCGGCTTATCAAGTATTAGCTAACGAGCCGTTAATTCGTTTACTTGGCAATAAAATTCCAAGCATTAAAGGCGTGGCTAAGCAACCATTTGTTGATATTGCATGGCAACAAAAAGGTGAGCAACTCATCGTTATGTCAGCGATTGATAACCTTCTAAAAGGTGCAGCTGGGCAAGCATTACAGTGCATTAATTTAGCCATGGGTGAACCTCACCATACTGGCTTAGTAGGAGCGCTGTAATGAAAACTTGGATCATTAAAGTCGGTGGTGCTGTGTTAAATAGCGCAGATGCCGCAAAAGCGCTTTTTGATGTTTTAGCCTCTGAGCAACAAGATAACTTTGTGATTGTTCATGGTGGTGGAGCCTTGGTTGATGCTTGGCTTAAAGACGCCGGATTTGTAACTGCAAAACATCAAGGCTTACGTATTAGCCCAAATGAGCAAATGCCATATATTGTTGGTGCTCTTGCCGGTTGTGCCAATAAACAATTGATGAGCCAAGCAATCAGCGCTGGCCACAAACCTGTGGGTTTAAGCCTTTATGAAGCGGGTGTACTGGTATCTGAAAAACTTAAAGTATTGGCGCAAGTAGGTCAGTGCTCAGGTAGTTGTGACAGTGTGCTACCTAGCATGCTTGAACAAGGTCGTTTACCCCTAGTGAGCTCTATTGGCTTTGGAGAAGATGGCCAATGGTACAACGTCAATGCAGATGAAGCTGCAGCGGCTATCGCTAAAGAGCTTAATGCAGAACTTATTTTTATGACAGACGTAGAAGCTGTGCTTGATGCCAATAAGCAGCCTCTACATCAACTTAATACGCAGCAAATCGAAACACTTATCCTTGAAGGAGTCATTCAGGGCGGGATGGAGGTCAAAGTAAAGACCAGCCTTCTTGCTGCCCAACATTTACGACGTGGTGTGTATATCTCAAGCTGGCTGAAGCCAGAGAATTTAGTCGCTTTATTAAAAGGCGAGCATGTAGGAACGAAAATTACACCATAGGTATTTCATGTTAAAGAATTTCTTAAATGGTCTTGAGTTAGACCAAAAAGGTGCACTTAAATTACTAAACTTAGCGCAAAAAATTAAAGCAAACCCAGCAGACTTCAGCCAAGCATTAGCGGGCAAATCAGTGGTTACATTGTTTGAAAAGCCAAGTTTACGTACTCGTTTATCATTTGATATTGGTATTAATAAACTGGGTGGTCACGCAGTTTATTTAGATTCACAAAATGGTGCCATGGGTGCTCGTGAATCAGTTAAAGACTTTGCTCTTAATATCTCAACTTGGGCTGATGGCATTGTTGCTCGCGTGAATGCGCACAAAACACTGACCACGCTTGCTGAATATTCATCGGTGCCTGTTGTTAATAGCTTATGTGACTTATATCACCCTTGCCAAGCGCTTGCTGACTTTTTAACACTGCAAGAAGTGCATGGCGATGTTAGTAAACTAAAGCTTGCTTACTTAGGTGAAGGTAACAACGTCACACACTCTCTAATGTTATTAGCCGCTACTTTAGGCACTGATTTTGTTGCAGTTTGTCCTAAAGGTAGCTCGCCAGATTCGCAAATTCTTAAGCAAGCAGAGCAAATTGCAGCAATGAATGGTGCCTCTGTCATGGTGAGTGACAGAATTGAGGCGGCAGTTGGCGCAAATGCAGTCTATGCTGATACCTGGGTTTCAATGGGTGATAAAACACCGCTTGAGCAGGTTAAAGCTAAATATATGCCATATCAGCTTAACCAAGCCCTACTAGAGAAAACCGGTGCGCAAACGGTACTGCATTGTCAGCCAGCGCATCGTGAGTTTGAAATTACCTCTGAGGTAATGGATGGCCCAGCATCAAAAATTATTCAACAAGCAGAGAATCGTATGCACGCACAAAATGCTCTACTTGTCACATTATTAAATCCAAATTTTGTTTAAGGAACACCAATGAGTTCAATTAAAAAAGTCGTATTAGCCTATTCTGGTGGTCTTGATACATCGGCAATCGTGCCATGGTTAAAAGAAAACTACGGCTGTGAAGTAATCGCGTTTGTTGCTGATGTTGGCCAAGGCGCAGAAGAGCTTGAAGGCGTTGAAGAAAAAGCCATTGCTTCAGGTGCATCGGAATGTCATATCGTTGACTTAAAAGACGAAATGGTCAGTGACTATATTTACCCAACTTTAAAAACGGGTTCTATTTACGAAGGCACTTATTTACTAGGTACGTCTATGGCGCGTCCAATCATTGCTAAAGCGCAGGTTGAAATTGCCCGTAAAGTAGGTGCTGATGCGCTTTCACATGGTTGTACTGGTAAAGGTAACGACCAAGTACGTTTTGAGTCATGTTTTGCAGCCCTTGCACCAGATTTAAAAGTGATTGCACCATGGCGTGAGTGGGACTTATCAAGCCGTGAGTCATTACTTGATTACTTAGCTGAGCGTAATATTCCGTGTTCTGCATCAGCAACAAAAATTTATAGCCGTGATGCGAATGCTTGGCATATTTCTCACGAAGGTGGTGAGCTTGAAGATCCATGGTGCCAACCAAGTGATCAAGTATGGACTTGGACTAACTCGCCAGAGCAAGCACCCAATGAAGCAGAATATGTAACATTAAACGTTGTTGAAGGTGAAGTGGTTGCTGTTAATGGTGAATCGCTTAAACCATATGACTGCTTAGTTAAACTAAATGACATTGCTGCGCCGCATGGTGTGGGTCGTGTTGATATCGTAGAAAACCGCTTAGTGGGTATGAAGTCGCGTGGCTGTTATGAAACACCAGGGGGCACTGTGATCATGGCTGCTCTTCAAGCTATTGACGAGCTAGTGCTAGATAAATCAAGCCGTAAGTGGAAAGAAGTACTTGGTGGCGAGTTCTCTCACTTAGTCTATGACGGTCGTTGGTTTACGCCATTAAAAGACTCGATTCTTGCAGGTGCTGAATCACTGTCTAAGTTAGCAACGGGTGAAGTAGTGCTTAAGCTTTATAAAGGCCAAGTCACTGCGGTACAGAAAAAATCACCAAATAGCTTATACAGCGAAGACTTTGCAACCTTCGGTGAAGATGATGTATATGACCAATCACATGCTGAAGGATTCATTCGTTTATTCTCGCTATCTAGCAGAATCTCAGCACTAACGAAAAAGTAATTTAATTATTGCCCTGCACTAGCAGGGCAATAGCCGAATTTGGAGACAGTTCAATGGCACTATGGGGCGGACGTTTTTCTACGGGTCCAGATGAAGCGTTTAAACAATTCAACGATTCACTTCCTTTTGATTATCAACTTGCAGAGCAAGATATTATTGGTTCAGTTGCTTGGGCGGGGGCGTTAAAACAAGTAAACGTTCTAAACCAGCAAGAATACGATGACTTAGTTGCAGCACTTAATAAGCTGTTAGATGAAGTTAAAGCAAACCCACAAGCAGTGGCTGTAGCTGGGCATGAAGACATTCATTCTTATGTTGAATCAGCACTGATTGATAAAGTGGGTGACCTTGCTAAAAAGTTACACACCGGTCGCAGCCGTAATGACCAAGTTGCAACAGATTTCCGCTTGTGGTGTCGTGATACAGCTGAGCATATTCTTGAAGCAATTGCAGAGCTTAAAGGTGAGTTTATTGCTTTAGCTGAGCGTGAGCTTGGCACTATTTTACCTGGTTACACACACTTACAGCGCGCACAACCTGTGCTATTTAGTCATTGGTGTATGGCCTATGTTGAAATGCTTGAGCGTGATGAAAGCCGCTTAACCGATGCCAAAAATCGTATGAATTATTGCCCACTTGGTAGCGGTGCATTAGCCGGGACTGCGTACCCAATTGATAGGCAAACTCTTGCCGAAGGGTTGGGTTTTACCGGTGCCACACGCAATAGCCTTGATGCTGTATCAGATCGTGATTTTGTAGTTGAGCTATTAAGCTGTGCATCGATTTCGATGATCCACTTGTCGCGCATGGCTGAAGATTTAATTTTCTATAACTCGGGTGAAGCGGGCTTTATTGAGCTTTCTGATGGGGTAACATCAGGCTCTTCACTAATGCCGCAAAAGAAAAACCCAGATGCACTTGAATTAATCCGTGGTAAAACAGGCCGTGTTTTTGGCGCATTCAGTGCCATGATGATGACACTTAAAGCGCTACCACTTGCTTACAATAAAGATATGCAAGAGGACAAAGAAGGCTTATTTGATGCTATGCCAACTTGGCTGGCATGTATTCATATGGCGCAAGCGTGTATCAAAGGTATTAAAGTTAATGCAGATAAAACATTAGCTGCTGCAAAAGGCGGCCACTCAAATGCGACTGAACTTGCTGACTATTTAGTGGCTAAAGGTATTCCATTTAGAGAAGGTCACCACATTGTTGGTACGCTTGTGCAAATGGCTATTGCACAAGGGAATAACTTAGAAGATTTAAGTTTAGAGCAATTTAAGTCTGTGCATAGCATTTTCGAATCAGATGTATATCCTGTATTAGAAATAGACGCCTGTATTAAAGCAAGACAAGCTCTGGGTGGCACCTCTCTTGAGCAAGTAACTAGTGCCATCAAATACGCAAAAAAAAACAGCAAATAGCGGTACGTGACGCAACCTTAAATGATGTTGAGTCCATCGCTAAGCTTATTCAGCATTGGGCTACGGTAGGTGAAAACCTACCACGCGCTAAGAGCGACATGATTCACTCAATTAATGAGTTTGCTGTCACAGAAGTTGAAAACCAAGTTGCTGGCTGTGCTTCGCTGTATATTTACGACACTGGCCTTGCTGAAATTCGCTCGCTTGGGGTGGACCCCGAATCACGAATTGCCGGGCAGGGGCGTCAACTTGTTGAACATTTGCTAAAAAAAGCCAAAAGCTTGGCGCTTAGTCGGGTAATTGTCCTGACAAGAGTGCCAGAGTTTTTTGCAAGCCAAGGTTTCAGCTTTTGTAGCAAAGACAGTTTGCCAGAAAAAGTGATCAAAGATTGTGAGCTTTGCCTTCGCAAAGAGAACTGCGATGAAGTGGCAATGGAATATATTTTAAAGCCAAGTAATAGCGCGGTGATCCCGTGTAAACACGTGGCTTAAATTCCCTGGATGAGAAAAACGCACGGTTACCCCTGTGCGTTTTTTTATACCTGAAATTTAGATTTGCTGATTTTTATGATCAAAAAGATCAAAACTTATAAAAGTTGGATCGTTAATTGCTTTTATTATCAGCGCGGTGGCAACGTCGCGATGAAGTATAAAAAAGCGTCAAAAAAATGAGAACGCTTAACTCAGCTTGCAAGCTATTGTAAGCTGTACTGAAAAAACAATTAACTTAAAGGAATTAACTTATGCAAGTTTCAAACAATAGCCAATTGCAAATGCAAGCTTACAGCCAAATGCAACAAACAAAGCCTGCTTTGGAACAAACTACTAGTAATAAAACCCTGCAATCTGATACAGTAACTTTATCGAGTGAAGCCTTGGCTTTATCCGGCGGGGCTGAAATCCAACGTGGTGGTGGTGCAATGCTCCCGCCTAGTAAGAAAGAGCAATAGGTACTGAATGTCTTTTATTGAGCAACTAGGTTTTTTTTCCCTATCTGCAATGAGTGCATGGGGATTTTTAATGGCATTTTTTTTTAATATTTTTGTTTATTGTATAGATGAAAATAAAAGAAAAACCACGTTGCTCATAAGCTCATTCATAATGATGTTCTCCTACTTAGCTGGAGATTACTTTTTTAATTGGATAACTTACACCGCTACCACTTTTCTAGATTGGGCACTGTATGATCTAGCAACACTTACATTTTTGGCTATTTCTTTCTATTTTGTAAGACGCACTACACCTTCATTTATTTATCTCATTGCTGGCTTGATAATCAATACAATCTTGTTCCTTTCTGTTTATGTAGACGTTGAAGTCTACCAGAACACAACTCATTGGATTTTATGGGATGTATATTCGATTGGGGTTAATATTGTTGATTTTACAATGATCATTGCTCTAATTGTTGATCGTGACTTCCTACTATTGAACAAACTAAAAAGCCTTGTATTGTCTTCTGCAAATAACCATAAGTTAGCTTAATATTAAAAGCCATGTATATAAGTGATGTTGTTGGAAGTTTGATAGGATCCTTCATTGAATGGGGGTTCTTGATGGTTTTTCTTTTTAGTTTAGTGACCCACATTAATAAACCTGATAAACGCTTGGTTATCTTGGCGTTTATAATGATGATTTCATACTTTCTAAGTGGTATTTTTAACTTATCTATCTATAGCTATCTAAACTGGTTTTATTTCGACCTGCTAACCATAACAACAATTTTAGCGTGGACTTACTATGCAAAAATAGGCGCTTTTAATGCGATCTACTACATAGTCTTGGGATTGTTTTTAAACGCAATTTTGATGATTTGCATATTTATAGATATTGTAGTTACCGAAAACAGAACACCTTGGGCACTCTGGAGTATCTATTCGTTTGGAGTAAATACCATTGATATAATGATGCTCATTGCATTGATTACAAATCGCGACTTTTTACAATTTCATAAATTTTGCAGTTATATGAAATATAAAATTAGACCGTCATTTTTAGATAAATCAGAGCACCTTACTAACGCTTAATGAAACTCGCCGTATTTTAAGAGTATCTGAATTTTAAGACTTACTTCATGCTTAAACTAATCCAAGACAATTTTGGAGTATACCTCGCAGCATTTATCATGTGGGGTTTCTTGATGTCGTTTCTTTATAACATGGTAAAGAAATCATCAGCGCCAAATGGTGACAAAACAGTAATGTGGATCTCACTTGCACTGTTTATCTCCTACATGATGAGCGATCCATTACTTAATGTGGCGCTTGGCTACGATATCTTAGATTCAAGCTTTGCTTATGTTATTTGGGCGCTATCTGATTTAACAATACTACTCATTGTGTGGTTAATTGCTCGAAAGCGAAGTCTTACTCAGGCTCCTGCTAAACTTTATATATACACAGGGCTTTTAGTTAACTCATCACTGTTTTTAGGCATGTATTTCGATATTAACTACGCCTATACAGGAAGCTGGTGGTTTTGGGATGTCTACAGTATCACAGTGAACCTGATGGATATCATGATGCTCATCGCACTTTTCAGTAATAAAGACTTTTTAGGGCTTGTGAAGCTATACAGGAAAGTTCGAGGCCAAGCTGAACCAGCTTGACCTCAATTAGTTAGAAACGGTATTCCCAGCTGGTTCTAAGGGCTGTTTTTGTTTCTGACTCATCACCAATTTCATCCTTTGAAATAAGCCCTGTCACTTTCCACAGGCCGTTAAACACAGATTGCTGATAACCGAGTTCTAACTGCAGCTGACTCATCTCTGATGCGAGCTCAGCATGTGTGGTTTCGCTTTCAATCCAACGAAGCTTAGCATGGCCACCATAACCATTTAGAGTGTGGTAATAGGCGCCAAGGATAGCCGATTTACTTTGTAGTGGTGTTGAGCTGCCAATTAAGCGCGAGCGTTGTGTATAGCTGCCAGAGCCATATACGCAATCGCTAATTTGATCACAGCTTTGCTCTGTATTTGAGTATTCAAAGTAGCTTTTTAATAGGCTCTCTTTCGAGCCAAAATAGCTTTCTACGCCTAGCGTATAAAATGGCTCACTTGGAGCTAAGCCACTTTCATTTCGACCCATTACTTCAGCATAAAATGCCACAGGTTGCGCCGCTAAAGTGGTTGAGTACTTAACATCTAAGCTCGTTAAACGGTGTGTTGATTCACTGCTTTCGAGTGTAACAGGATCAATTTCGAGGCTAGTTAAATAATCAGAGCCAGCACTATTAATTGCAATTTCAAGGCCTGTTAATGGGGTACTTGCAAATCGGAGCGCCCAAAAGTCACCGTCATCTGAGCTATTTAGATATGGCTTTTGTTTGGCGTAAATACCCGTTAACTGCCAGTTACCGATAAATGATAACCAACTTGGGCCGACATATTGGGTATTTGCTCTGGTAAAGCGCACGCCTTTCATTGGCGCCGCATTATTTGATAGTAGTAGGGCGTTATCGTTACTTGGCCCCCACCAATGACTAACTTGCTCCGCACTAAGTGACCAATTACCCAGGAGTACGGCTAAATAGCTATCTTGGTAAGTAACATGCTGCTTATCAAGGGCGTCATCGGCATAATTTACACTCACTTTAGCGCTAACACGCTTTCCTGTGATTGAACCATAACTATTTATACCGCTTTCTTGCTGGTGGCGTTTACCAAACCCTTGCTGAGAGTGTGGTGCGCTATTGTAGTTTAGGCGAATACCTGAGTTGGTTTTTTGTTTTGCATTATCAAGAGCATGTTTTACATGCTGATAGGCAAATAAGCTTTGCTCATCAAGTTGGCTGGTATTGGCAACATCTAGATCGCGTGCGATACCCTGCCACATTAATGGGTAGCTATTAATCGGCTGTTTAATAATACCTTGGTTAAATAGCATTTCGATTGAAGCGCGAAGTAACGGGTCGTCGCTTTCTATCCATGGTCCTGCAACACTTGGCGCAGAGATCATTAGTAATGCAGTTAAGCTAATGAACTTTTTTAATTTCATCCGTGAATTTTATCCTGTAAGGCTTTAGCTACAATAGGGTCAACAAACTCGCTCACATCGCCATTGTGGCGTGCGACTTCTTTGACGAGAGTCGATGAAATAAATGAATTTTTTTCTGCCGGTGTTAAAAATACACTTTCTAGATCTGGATTCAGGCGACGATTCATATTCGCTAACTGAAATTCATAGTCGAAGTCAGACACCGCACGAATACCACGAATAAGCACTTCGGCTTTATGGTCCCGAGCTAAATCAGCTAATAAGCCTGAAAAACCAATTACACTCACATTATCAAGATGCGCCAAAATTTTATTAGCAAGCTCAACGCGCTCATCAAGAGTAAAGCAGGGTTGCTTACTTGGGTTATGCGCAATGGCAACAATTACTTTATCGAACATTTTTGCCGCGCGATGAATTAAGTCTGTATGGCCATTTGTAAGTGGGTCGAAAGTGCCCGGATAGATTGCAGTAACGTTCATAACTATCAGCGATTTATAAATTTGCCTGCTATATTAACAGTGTTTTCTCGACTATGCAGCTTAGAAAATACGCGTATCGGATTAGGAACCTTCACCTATATAAGGTACTAAGCCGATTGAGGTTAATATTTTTCAAGGTAGTATTTAATTGTCGCGCATTTGTTTATACTGCTCGGCTGGGGACCGTAATAATCATAAAAAAACAGAGTAAATAGGCTATGAGCACAAAGGACAAAATCATACACACCAGCATCGAATTATTTAATCGCCACGGTGAGCGTGCCATAACAACCAACCATATCGCTTCGCATATGGGGATAAGCCCAGGTAACTTGTATTATCACTTTAAAAATAAAGAAGATATTATTCGTCACATTTTTGCTTTGTATAGCGACCATCTACACACTCACTTTAAGCCACTGACTCCAGACGATGATGCGCTAGAAAACCTGGCGGGCTACCTAGATTCACTGTTTGAACTCATGTGGCGCTTTCAGTTTTTCTACGACAACTTAGGCGATATTTTATCTCGTGATGAAGAGCTGAAAAAAGGCTACATTGCGTTTCAAGCTGAGCTTTTAGAGCAAGTTAAAGATGTACTGTTTGCATTACGTGAAGGCGGTGTTATTTGCATTGAAGACGAAGATGTTACAGAGCTTGCGCATATGCTTAAAATGACCGTAAGCTTTTGGACGCCTTACATCAAAGCTCGCCGCTTAAGTGGTGAACTTGCCAGAGCTGATATTTATAACGGTATTTTAAAAGTATTACTGTTATTAAAAGCTCATTGCACCGAGCAACATCTAGAGCAAGTTAACCAATTAAGAGCTAAGTACTTGGCCCTTGCTGAAACAGAGCAAAGCGAACAATAATCCCGCAAAGCAGTTTATTTCCTAGACGCTATAATTTTTGTTATAATCGCGCGCCCTTGAGGTTGCTATACCTCAGGGCGTGTGAAATCCACAGTCTAAGAGTGAACTATGCTTAAATTTATCGTCAAATTACACCCTGAAATCGCGATCAAGAGTAAATCTGTTCGTAAGCGTTTTACCAAGTTATTAGAAAATAACATTAAGATCGTTTTGCGTCGTGTTGACGAAAAAGTTCAGGTAAGAAACAACTGGGACAATATCTCTGTTGTAAGCTTGCTAGAATCTGAGCAAGTTCGCTTAGATATTATCGATGGCTTAAAACGCATTCCAGGTATCGTACAGTTTATCGAAGTAACAGAAACAGACTTCGACTCAATCGACGATATTTACCAAAAAGCACTTGAACTAATCGGCCACACGATTGCGGGCAAAACATTCTGTGTGCGTTGTAAACGTTCTGGTAAGCATGATTTCACATCGAGCGATGTAGAGCGCTACGTAGGTGGTGGTTTAAACCAGCATGTTGAAGGTGCGCGCGTTAAGTTATCTCACCCTGAAGTGACTGTTCGCTTAGAAGTACGTGATGATAAAGCATACATTGTTACTCAAACTCACTTAGGTATGGCGGGCTTCCCGTTGCCAACACAAGAAGATGTATTATCGCTTATGTCTGGCGGTTTTGACTCTGGTGTTGCCAGCTATCAAATGATCCGTAAAGGTGCACGTACTCACTTCTTGTTCTTTAACTTAGGTGGTGCTGCGCACGAAATCGGTGTTAAGCAGGCGAGTTATTATATCTGGAAACAGTTCAGCTCTACTCATAAAGTGAAGTTTGTTACTGTTGATTTTGAACCTGTTGTAGCAGAAATCTTAGAGAACGTTGAAAACAGCCAAATGGGTGTTGTGCTTAAGCGAATGATGATGCGTGCCGGTAGCCAAGTTGCAGAAAAACTAGGTGTACAAGCACTGGTAACTGGCGAAAGTATTGGTCAGGTTTCAAGCCAAACACTGGCTAATTTGAGTGTGATTGACCGTGTGACAGAAACTTTAATCATTCGCCCGTTAATCCAACACGACAAGCAAGATATAATCAATATTGCGCGTCAAATCGGCACGGCTGAGATGGCAGAAAGTATGCCTGAATACTGTGGCGTAATTTCTAAAAAGCCAACAGTTAAAGCTAAAATCAAAACGATTCTTGCCGAAGAAGCTAAGTTTGACTTCGACGTGCTAAATACAGTTGTTGAAAATGCGCGTGTGATGGATATTCGCGATATCGACACCGAAGCAAAAGAAGAAGTGAAAGAAGCTGAGTCTGTATCTGATTTACCTGAAGGGGCGGTTGTTGTTGATATTCGCTCACCTGATGAAGAAGATGCAAACCCATTAGAGCTTGAAGGTATTGAAGTTGTACATTTACCTTTCTTCCGCTTAGCGACTAAATTTGGCGACTTACCAAAAGATAAAGAATATTACTTATATTGTGCTAAAGGTGTGATGAGCCAACTACAAGCGCTGATCTTGCACGAAGAAGGCTACAACAACGTAAAAGTGTATCGTCCGTAAGGGATGCTAATAAAAGCGCGACATGTTCGCGCTTTTTTAATGTCTGAAATAATTACGAGAAACGAGAAACGAGAAACGAGAAACGAGAAACGAGAAGCTAGTAACTTTACTCTTTCTCCTTTCCCCTTGTAGCTTAACTTTTTACTCTTTCCCCTAGTAACTAGCAGCTAATTAACTTTTTATTTTTATCATACTCAGCATGGCCTGATTATAGGGAGTTTTTACCCCTAACTTAGCGCCTTGCTCGCACACATAACCACAAATTGCATCAATTTCAGATTCTCGATTATGGCTGATGTCTTGCTGCATAGAAGAAAAGTTTTCAGCGGTGGCTGTCATCACAGAATAGGCTTGATCCAGCGCCTCGCTGAGTTTTACTTTAACCCCTTGTTTATTGGCGACTAGGCACGCTTCATTAAGTAAATTAATAATGCGCGTGCTAAATTGCGGTGCACGTAGCTGGCCATTTTTTACGTTATGAATCGCTGTTAACGGGTTAATAGCAATATTCACTAACAGTTTTTGCCATCGCAATGAGTGAATATCATCGCTCACAGAAAAGTGTGGTAAGTAACTAAACTGCTGCTTAAGTTCACCGAGGTTTTCGCTTGCAGCTGCATTACATGCACCTAACACGCTTTCACCATTACCTGTATGGCTCACACTATAAGGCGTTGTTTTAAAACCAGCTAAACGCGTTGTTAAAAAAGCTAAACCTTGCGTTTTTAATAGCTGAGCATTCAGTTCATCAACATTCCCCATGCCATTGTGAGAAAGAACAATTTGGCATGTTTTACTGAGGTAAGGTTTTACTTGTTCAAAGGTAGTTTGCACCTGAAATGCTTTTACTGTTATTAACACCAAGTCAAAGGGGTCCGATTGACTTAGCTCTTTGTGGTGAATAAGGCGAGCTTTAATTGGGTGTGATTTACCATTACTCGTTTGATAAAAACGCGTGGTCAGGGTTGGCTTACGGGTCAGCAATGTAATGTCATGTTGTGCTGATAAAAAATGACTAAACAATAGGCCAATTGCACCGTCGCCAACAATTAAAATGTTAGCCATTACGTTGCTTACTACCTAAATGAAAACCAAGTTTAATGATAAAGTAGCTAACTGCACCGATAAAATCAGCGACAAAATCCCCAACCGAAGCTTGACGATAAGGCAGCATATCTTGCATAAACTCTATGGCTGCACCATATCCGGCTAACAGTAAAATTTGCAGCATAAGTGGCAATTTAAAGGCTTTATCCATCACCATGGCCAGTACAAAGAAAATACCAAAATGCGCTACTTTATCAACGTGTGGAAAGAGGTTGCTCACCCCTTTAATTTCTTTGGCAAATAAAATTGTAAAGCCAATAATACTGGCTAAAAAGATAACTTGGTAAACACGCCTTGTCACAATAAACCCTAAAAAATGCCGAAATTGAATGGCCAGTATACCAAACAATTTTTGCATCGCACCTGAACAAGTCGGATAAAAATAGAAAGAATCGACAAATAAGCGTTATAATTGCCAACCATAAATGAATTTAAAAAAGACTATGTTAGGAGAACCCCATGCCTTCATTTGATATTGTTTCTGAAGTAGAAATGAACGAAGCGCAGAATGCAGTAGATAATGCAAAGCGTGAACTAGAGACGCGTTTTGATTTTCGTGGTGTTGATGCATCAATCGAACTAAGTGACAAAGTAATCAAGTTAAAAGCAGAAGCACCACAACAAGTTATGCAACTTTTTGACATTCTTGCTGCGAAAATTTCAAAGCGTGGCTTAGATGTATCTAGCCTTGAGCTTAAAGATGAGTCGCGTAGCGGTAAATACGTAATGCGTGACGTTGCTCTTAAGCAAGGTATCGAAAAAGACGTAGCGAAGAAAATCGTTAAGTTAATCAAAGACTCAAAGATCAAAGTACAAGCTGCCATTCAAGGTGAAGAATTACGTGTAACTGGTAAAAAGCGTGATGATTTACAAGAAGCAATGCAAGTTGTTCGTACTGCTGATTTAGGTCAACCATTCCAGTTCAAAAACTTCCGCGATTAAAACTTATAGCTTTAAGCTATAAGCCTACAAGTTTCTGAACTTTACAAGGAGCGTATTTTGAGACAAATATTAGGTTACAGAGAAAAAGATATCTTCTAGCTATTTTCAGCTAGAGGATATTTATGTCAGTAAAAAACAAAGCAATAGATCGTAATAAACACGGTAAAATAAACAGAAAATACACAGGCCCACACAGTACTTATTTTTACCAACAAACACCAAGTTGGTGGGTGAAAATGACGATGACCAAGCCAAGAAGACGTTTAAATAAAGCTCTTTGTAAGCTTGTGCTGAATGGTGCTGACCCAGAAGGAATTGTTTTTCCGTTAGGAAACTCGAAACCTCATGAGTATTTCTGGTAATCATTGTTTTATAAAAGCCAATCAGCCATGCTGATTGGCTTTTTTACTTTCGGCTTACAGCTTAAAGCTTAAAATTTCATTTTAGCAGTATAGCCGTCCATTGACTTTCTTCCCCAAAATCATCACAATAACGGCCTATTTTCGAGGTGCTTGCTGTATCTTCAGATACGTTTTATTTCAAAGGGTGAAATAGTCGCAAGATAATCGGGAAGTCGGTGCGTTTTCAGGGAGAAAACAATGCCAACACTGCCCCCGCAACGGTAATGTATATGCCATGCATTTACAGAGTCCGGAGACCGGCCTTGAAGTAACTTACTATTCGCGTGTGCGGTGGGCACAGGCTAGGGGATATCATGCTAAATAAATCTGCGTTAGGCGTAGCGGTTGCTGCTGCGTTGTCTTTTTCTGTATCTGCTGACGAGCAATCGATCGAGCACATCACAGTTACTGCCAATAAATTCGAACAATCAATTAATGATGTATTAGCCAGCGTTACTGTTATAGACCGTGCTGATATTGAAGCAAGGTATGTTCGTGACTTACCAAGCTTACTGGCCACTCAGGCAGGCTTTCAAATTAATGCTAATGGTGGTTTTGGGCAAAGCTCAGGTGTGTCATTACGTGGTGCAAGTTCTCGTCATACGCTAATTTTAATTGATGGTGTACGCACCGGCTCTGCAACACTTGGCTATAAAAGTATTAGCAATATTCCTTTAAACAGTATTGAGCGTGTTGAAGTAATTAAAGGCTCACGTGCTGCTGTATATGGTTCTGATGCGCTAGCTGGTGTGATTAATATCATTACGCGTAAAGCACAAAATACGACCTTAGATGTTACTTTTGGTTCAGACTCTTACCAAGAGTACCAAGTAGCGACAGGTGGTCAGTTTGCGGGTGTTGATGCGGCCGTTAATGCCGGTTATGAAAAAACAGATGGGTTTGATGTTCTGCAAGGCTTAGCGCCAGATGAAGACGGCTACGAGAACAAAAACCTTGGTTTTAACCTAGGTTATCAAAATGAGCAGTTAGGTGAGTTTTTAGCGCAAGCACAATACTCAGAAGGCGAAGCAAAATACGATAGCGCTTATAGCCCTGCAGACAGCACTGTAGAAAAAGGCGAGTTCGAAAATTACCAAGCTTCACTAGGTTGGAAAAAAGCTTTCGAAAAACACAGCCATGCCATTGATATTGCAATATCAAGTGATAGTTCAGATGACTCACGTATTGATTACACAGGCGCAACGGTGGTCGATAAGTTTGAAACTGAGCGTGAGCAAATCGATTACAATGGCCAATACTTTTTTAATCAAGCTCTGACTCTTAGTGGCGGTTTGAATTGGTATAAAGATGAAGTGAACACTAACTCAGGTACTTACTTAAAAGACAGCCGTGAAGTATTCGCTGCGTTTGTTGGTGCTTATTATGACGACGAGCAAGTGCTGGCAAACCTAACCGTTCGCCAAGATGATGATCAGCAGTTTGGGGATGAAACAACTTACACCGCAGCTGTTGGCTATCACTTAAATGACATCGCGACATTCCGCGTAAGTCAAAGCACAGGTTTTAAATCTCCAACATTTAATGACCTATATTACCCGGGCTCAGGTAACCCAGAGTTAAACCCTGAAACATCAGATAACCAAGAGCTTGGCTTATCACTCAATGTGAATGATATCAGCCTTGATATTGCGATTTTCCGCAGCGAAATCGACAACAAAATCGCTTGGGCACCAAATGCATCAGGGCAGTGGATCCCAACTAATATAAACGAAGCTCGCCATGAAGGTGTTGAGTTTAGCTTTAAAAACCAAGTGTTTGGCTTTGATCACAGCTTTAACTTTACCTATCTTTCAGCGGAAGATACTGAGACAGGTCAGTCACTAACCTATGTGTCAAATCACAGTGTGAATTGGTCATTAAACAAAGCATGGGGGGATTTTGATGCCGGTATCGATATGCAATACCGTGGTGACCGTGATGGCAAGTTAACGCACTTACCTTCGTATACGTTATGGAATTTAGTAGGTCACTACCAAGCAACTGACAACTTAACTGTGTCACTACGTGTAGAAAACCTATTCGATAAAGAGTACAACGCCGTTGATGCCTATGGTACAGACCTAGATGGTGATTACATCAACGACGAATTTTTTTACTACAACACGGCCGAGCGTCGCCTGTTTGTAGGTGCCCGCTATCAGTTCTAATAACCAATAAGGTCAGTTGAGCTGTTTGCTTAAAGCGAGTAATTGACATTAATTTGCCCGTTGATGTCATTAGTCTTAAGTTAAAACAAGCTCAGCGTTATTATTAGTTCTGCGTCTAAAAGCTCGCTACCTACTTAGCGGGCTTTTTTCATTTTAGTTTATCTGCGTAATACTGTTCGAACTTAGCAAGCTTAGGGGCAATCAGAATACTGCAATAACCTTGATTTGGGTTTTCATTGTAATAGTCTTGATGGTACTGCTCTGCAGGGTAAAAGTTTGTAAGCGGGCTAAGCTCGGTGACAATCGGCTCACGAATTTGCTTTTGTAAGGCATCAATCATGGCTTGAGATTCTGCTTTTTGCTTTTCATCATGATAGTAAATAACACTTCGATACTGGGTGCCGACATCATTACCTTGGCGGTTTAACTGTGTGGCATCGTGTAAAGTGAAGAACATTTCAAGCAGGGTGTTATAGCTTACAATACTGCTGTCAAAATCGAGCTGAACCACTTCAGCGTGACCCGTTAAGCCAGTACAAATTTGCTGATAACTTGGGTTTTCAATCTCACCGCCGGCATAGCCAGAGCTGACATTAAGCACGCCTTTTACACGTCTAAATGCAGCATCAATACACCAAAAGCAGCCGCCGCCAAAAGTAGCGATTTGTATGTTGTTATCCATATTTCACTCCCTTACCGTTTTGCTGACTATAGCCGAAAAAACAAAACGCCGTAAAGACGGCGTTTTGTTAAAGCTTAAGCTCGTTTAAATTTCTTCTAACGGCTTGTCTTTTGCTTGTTGTTCTAACTTGCTCTGCAAGTACTCAGGCGACTGGGTATTTCGAGCAAGTGCGCTGTATGCTGCAGGTACTACGAATAAGGTCAGTAAGGTTGCAACAATAACACCTGTAAATACCACCACACCAATTACCATGCGACTTTCTGCACCTGGGCCACTTGCAAGAACTAGCGGTACCGAGCTCATCACTGTGGTTAGTGAGGTCATAATAATTGGGCGTAAACGCTGCGTTGCCGCTTGGCTAATCGCTTCGTTAAACTCAACGCCTTTATCGCGCAGCTGGTTTGCAAACTCAACAATCAAGATACCGTTTTTCGCACTTAAACCTATCAGCATTACGATACCAATTTGGCTGTAAATATTTAGAGTAAGTCCGGTGTACCACAAGCCAAATAACGCACCCACTAAACCAAGTGGCACAGTAAGCATGATCACAAATGGGTGAATAAAGCTTTCAAACTGGGCTGCAAGTACTAAGAAGGTGACTGTCAGTGCTAGTATGAATACATAGGTCATTGCAGATGCGCCTTCATAGAACAGCTGCGATTCCCCCTTGTAGTCAATTGCACCGTCGATGTCGTTTTCTTCTGCTGCCACTTGATTTAAGAAGTTAAGCGCTTCTTCTAGGGTATAACCATCTGCTAAGTTCGCACTTAACGTAATTGCGCGCATACGGTTATAACGGTTTAAACGCGATGCAGTGGCTTCTTCTTTTAAGCTAATTAAGCTATCTAGCGGCACTAATTCACCACTGCGTGATTTTAAATAGATATTTGAGATATCAGTCGGATTAGCAAAGTCTTCTTTGGTGCCTTTTAAAATCACATCGTATTCTTCACCACGATCGATAAATGTTGTTACGCGGCGTTGGCCTAACATGGTTTCTAGCGTGCGACCCACATCCGATATAGAAACCCCTAAATCAGCGGCTTTGTTTTTATCAATGTTGATTAAAAACTGCGGGAATGTTTCTTTGTAATCATGATCGATTCTTACCAAGCCTGGGTTTTTCTCAGCACGCTTAATAATACGGTCTCGCCAATCGGCTAGCTGGTCGTAATCGTTACCTTGCAGTACAAATTCAATCGGGCGAGATGAACCACCGCCACCAATACCACGGCGCATAATGGCAAACGCACGAACATCGGTCACTTCAGTCATTTTACCGCTGATTTCATCCATTACTTCCCATGTAGAGCGCTTACGCTTATCCCAGTCGGCCATACCAATGATAGCAACACCACCTTGGCCGCCCCATCCAGGTACACGAACAAGCACTCGGCTCAATTCACCAGACTCAGAGTAAGGCATTAAACGTTCTTCAATTTTAGCCATGTTTGCAGCGTTATTTTCATAACTCGCGCCCTCAGGGCCACTCATCATGATAAAGAAAGTACCGCGGTCTTCTTTTGGCGTAAGCTCTGATGGTACTTTTTGAAACAGCATAAAGCTGGCAACACCGGCCAAAATCATAGTCAGTAGTAAGCTCCACTTACGGCCCATATTTGAAGCCAGAGAGTTACGATAGGCATTTTCGATTTTGTTAAAGGTTCTATCCATCCACTGGCTAAACTTGCTTTCTTTTTCTGAAGCTTTTAACACTTTAGAACAAAGCGCCGGAGAAAGGGTTAATGCCGTAATACTAGAAAAGAACACCGCGGCACTTACTGCCATCGCAAATTCTGTGAATAGGGCACCAATACGGCCATCCATAAACACCAGCGGTACGAACACCGCAATCAATACGAGGGTAGTGGCAATAATTGCAAAGCCAACTTCACGGGCACCACGAAACGCAGCAAGCAGTGGTGGTTCACCCAGCTCTATACGGCGGTGAATATTCTCAAGCATTACAATCGCATCATCTACCACTAAACCGATAGCAAGCACGAGTGCCAGAAGAGTTAACAAGTTGATTGAGTAACCCATAGCCAGCAAGAACATAAAGCTGCCTACTAACGCCACTGGTACGGTTACAGCAGGTACTAGGGTTGCGCGGATATTGCCTAAAAATAGGTAAATAACCAAGACAACTAGCGCCATTGAAATCCCAAGGGTTCTATACACTTCATCAATAGACTCTTTGATGAAAATAGATGAGTCATAGCTGTCTTGAATGGTGGTGCCTTCTGGCAGGTTACGCTTAATTTTTTCAAGCTCTGCGCGGGCATTATCAACCACGGTTAGGGTATTGGCTTTGGCTTGTTTTACAATACCCAAACCAATCATATTACGGCCATTACCACGGAATAAGCTTTCGTCGTCAGCAGCTTCTAAGTGAACATCAGCCACTTCACCTAAACGTACTAAATAGCCATCATTGCCACGTTTGATTACTAGGTTTCGAAAGTCTCGCTGATCTTTATAACTACGCGCGGTACGTACTGTAAAATCACGGTCGATAGATTCGATTTCACCGGCAGGTAATTCAACGTTTTCAGTGCGTAAGGTGTTTTCAATATCGCTACTGGTAATACCGCGTGCTGCCATCGCTTTACGGTTTAACCAGATTTTCATTGCGTATTTACGCTCGCCACCAACGCGTACGTTAGAGACACCATCAACAACGGCTAATCGGTCAACAATAAAGCGCTGTGCGTAATCAGATAACTGCAATGAATCCATAGTAGTACTGTTTAGTACGAACCAGGCAATTGGGCTTTCATCACTATTTGACTTAGAGACCTCTGGTGGGCGAACTTGCTCTGGTAAGCTATCAAGGGCACGGGCTACACGTTCGCGTACATCGTTTGATGCGGCATCGATATCGCGGCTGATATTAAACTCAATGGTGATATTTGAGCGACCATTTCGGCTTGATGAGTTAATACTTTTAATGCCTTCGATACCCGAAATGCGGTTTTCGAGTACTTGGGTGATTTTAGTTTCAATAATCTCTGCGCTGGCACCTGTATAATCAGTGCTAACGCTGACAATCGGTGTTTCAATATCTGGGTATTCGCGCAGTGGTAGCATAGAAAAAGCTACCAAACCAAAAGTAAGTAACAACAGGTTTATTACGATCGCAAAGACCGGGCGTTTAACGCTAGTATCAGTAATTTTCATGTTTAGCCCTTGATACTTACTTTGCTGCCAGTACGGATCTTAATGATGCCTTCAGTCACGACTTGCTGACCATTTTCAAGGCCTTTATCAATAGCTACCCAGCCATTGTGACGACCCGCCACATGTACTTCGACTTTGTTAGCAACGCCATCTTCAATTTGGAACACGTAGTGTTTGTCTTGCTGAGGGATGACGGCTTTCTCTGGTACCATAAGCGCTTGGTTTGAGCTTAACTCTAATGCGGTGTTTAACAGCATACCTGGGCGTAATAGGCCTTTTTCATTGATAAAACTTGCAGTCACTTCAACGCTACGAGTGACTGAATCGATACGCGAGCTAATATGCGTCACTTTACCGTTAAAGGTTTTATCTGGGTAAGCATCGTTTTGGGTCATCACTTTCATTCCTAGCTGTAACTGCGCTAGGTATTTTTCTGGTACTTTAAAGTCGACTTTAATGATGCTGATATCATCAAGGGTGGTGATGTTTGTAGTATTGCTAACATAAGTACCAATTGAAATTTCACGCTTACCAAGTAAGCCAGAAAACGGTGCTTTAATCGTCATTTCTGCCAGCTTTGTTTTAGCGCTTTCAAGTTGTGCTTCGGTTGCGTCTACGCGTGATAGCTGCTCTTCTAGTAACGATTTAGCCGTAGCCTGTGAGCGAGATAGCTCAGTAAGGCGTTCAAGTTGACGGCGTTCTTCACGTAAATTAATGCTTAGCTCTTTCACTGCTAACTCTTCTTCTTGAGATTGCAATTGAACCAGTTTTTGACCTTTACTGACTAAGTCGCCATCATTGAAAAAGATATCGGTAACATAATCGTTTTGTGCACTGCGAATATAAATAGCTTGGTTAGCACGAGCACTACCAATTGCTTCTATTAGCACAGCATTTTCTTCGGCTGTAACAGTGTGCGCTGTCACTTGAGTTGCACGGTCGCCAAAGTTGCTTTGCTCACCTTGGCTTGAAGGTAAATACAAATAAATACATAACCCTAGTAAAAGGGTAATAATAAAAGGAAAAAGTGCTTTACCAGATTGTGTAGAATACATCATCGTGTTACCAGAAAATTAGTTGAGTGTAGTGTACAAAATTAGTACGTGCCCCGTATGTCAGGTATCTCATAAATTTGTGCATTTGGCGTAAAAGTTAAAAGTTCGGCTAGTTTGTTCCTTTATTGTGACTAAAAGAGAGGTTTTAGTATGGGTAAAGAGCCAAAATGTAATTATTGTTTAACGCTTAGAAAGATAGTTTTGGTCACAATTGTGATGTTTATTTTTTACTTTTCTGTTTATGGATAAGAAACCTCCTGCACTTAGAGTGCGCGCACAAGCATCCCGCCATGGTAGTGAGTTTTTAATTGTGGGCGGTATTGGGTTAATCATTATTATGCTAGTTAACCTATTGAGGCCCGGTGAAATTAGCATTGTTGAGATTTTTTTAGCCACAACCTGCATAGCGGCAATTTTTGTTGGCTTTTTAAAAACTCAAGAACCATACTTTAGCCTAACATTTACTCAGAATTTACTTATTTATCATCACAAAGTTGGGAATTGGCAGCTAAATCATGCTAATTTTCATCATAGTGGTATACCAAAAGTGGAACAGGGCTTAGAATACCTTGAGTTAAATGCAGTTGGTATTAAACTCAATAACATAGATGAATTTTTAACACAGATTCACCCAAGAATTGCCGGACGATTACTAATAGAGCAGCGTCATCTATTTATGCAAGTTATTCAAAAACATTGCAAAAATGGTGATTGCCCATCAAAATGGTTAATAGAAGAGACGGACTACACTGCCCCAAGTGGTCAGCTTTACAAAGGATTGATTGCCATGTTTGCCAATCGTACGCAGCATTTAAGGCAGTTGACAGGATACGACTTATTATTGCCTGCCAATGTACTTGATGTTGATATTTGGCAATTTAGTGCTGATTTGAATCGTTGGAAACTGAATCCTAGTGAGTTTATAGAGACTCGCTTACTGAAAAAGTAAGCTATAGGTGGCAGTAAGTAGTAGGAAAAGGCTATGAGTCAAGAACGTTCTTTTATTAAAAGCGGTCGAAACACAATTATACATAAAGATAAAAAACTCGACTTAGTGGTTGTGAATGGTGAGAACCATCCACGCATTAAAGTTACTCAAAACGGTTTAGAGCCGTTTAAAGAAGATCTGCCAAAAAACCGTCGTGAAGCCAAAGAACGCTACTTAGAGATGGTGTATGTATCAAGCCCAGATGTATTTGCAGAAGAAAAACGTTTGTTGTTTATTCAAGCCCTTGATGGCAGAGAGTACAAAGTTGATTACAGTAAAATAGGCACTAAGCTCTTCGTACGTATTCACCAAGATAGTTATTTATAATTCCTAGTCTGGCACTTTAATTGCTTGTTATTAGCTTATTTGGCAGTCGGCCATGACCGACTTTGCATTTTAAGGTGGTAAACATGAGATTAGTGCCTCTTACCCTAGTTGCATTAACGACATTAACAGCCTGTGGCGGCGGTGGTGGTTCGAGTGATTCGAACCCAGTCGCAGCAACAGTTAATGCAGGCTCAGATCAGCAAATTATTGAAAAAAGTGAATTTACTGTCTCTGCCCAAGGCTCCCCAGCTGATGGCACCTTTACTTGGGAGCGAGTCAGTGGCCCCGCACTAGAAGGTTTTCCTGCAGAGGGCGCAGAACAAACCATTACCGCGCCTGATATTAAACTCGACTCTGAACTTGTTTTAAAAGTGAATTATCAAACCGATGGGCAACTTGTTTCCGATCAGGTCAGTATTTTTATTACATCAAATAATCAACTGCCTGTTGCAGTGATCACGCAAACAGCTCCAGAAGAATTGCCATCACAATATAATGATGTGATCACATTAAGTGGCGAGGAGTCTGCTGATATTGATGAAAATGGCTCAGTTGACAGTTACTTGTGGACTCAACTTGATGGCCCAGATTTAACGGCTGACAGTTACAACAATCAAACCATTAGCTTTACTCACCCACTACTTGAATCAAATACAGCGATGACATGGCGTTTAACTGTAACGGATGATGAAGGTGGCTCAGCAAGCACTGAAGCATCGTTTACCTTAAACAAAACCGTTGAGGTAATTATTGCGGATGCAGGTGAAGATCAGCAGGTTATTGAGTTTGATACCGTAACCCTCGATGCCAGCAATAGTGAAATTGTGACGGCAACAAAGTCATGTTTTTGGGAGCAATTAACAGGCGAAACTGTGACCTTGGCAAACCAGAACCAGTGTATCACGACGTTTGTAGCCCCAGATGTTGATACCGATTCAGAGCTGAGTTTTGAAGTTACCGTGACTGACAGTAAATCGCGAAGCGACACAGATACTGTGATAATTGATATTAGCCCAAAACCACTCGGTTTAATTAACGATACAGGCATGAGTGATTGCTATAACAACTCACAAAAAATAAATTGTGACAGCGAAGACTTCCCAAGCCAAGACGCCGATGTAGGTCGTGATAGTGTCGCAAACCAACTAGATAAAGTAGGTCAGGGCGACTTAGCGTTTGATTTTACTAAAATGAATGAATTTGCCGACGAACTCCCTGATGATGCTACCAGCTTTAGTTGTGTTCGAGATAATGTGACGGGCCTTATTTGGGAAGTAAAAGAAGCCAGTTCAACATTACCACCGTCGACAGCTGATCGTGCAGCAACAAACCATTATACCTGGTATTTAAATGGTTCAAGTGGTGTGCAAACGGGTAGTGTGCAAGGGGCTGCCGGCTCTACTTGCCCAAGCACCAGTGACTGTGGCCTGCAAACTTACATTAATGATGTGAACAGCAGCGATTTTTGCGGTGGTACAAATTGGCGTGTGCCAACTTACACCGAATTATTAGGGTTATTAGATTATGCCAAGCAAGGTGAGCCTACATTGCTTAATAGTGATTTCTTCCCTAATCAACCAAGTGATACTCAGCTAAGCAGTGATAGTAGCTCATTCATGCCTTATTGGACTTCACAAACAGCGGCAGATGGTACGAGTTTATCGCAAGCTTATATTATCGATATGAGTAGTGCTAATGACTTAGCATATCCAAAAAGTAATACCGCCTTTGTGCGCTTAGTTAGAACGCCGGGAGAGTAAAATATGCGAAAGTTACCTTTAATCACAGTAATTACCGGTATTGCTCTGCAATCGGGTTTTGCTGCTGCGCAAGTATGTTACAGCGCCGTCAATGAGACGACCCCTGATAGCCGTTTTGTAATTAACGAAGATGGCACTGTGAGTGATAGCGAAACGGGTCTTATGTGGCAACGTTGTACGTTTGGTCAAAGTTATGATAGTGACACGGATACTTGCGAGGGCACGAGCCAGCAGCTTACATGGGGCGAAGCTTTACGCGGGGCTGAAAATGCAACCTTTGCTGATTACAGTGATTGGCATGTGCCAAATGTCAAAGAATTAGCAAGTATTTTAGAGCATAGTTGTGTGCAGCCTAGTATTAACGAAAACGCATTTTTATCGACTAAGCTGCAAAACTACTGGAGTAGCACTTCAGGGATCAGTCGCACTGATCTAGCTTGGGTGTATCAATTTGATAAAGGCATCAACAGCCTTCACGCAAAAACGTCCGATGTTTATTTGCGTTTAGTGCGCTACGAAAAGTAGCCTTTAATAATCTCTAACCGCGCTTGCTCAAGCGCGGTTTTTATTTCTGCGCCTTTAATACCTTGTGCAATAAACTGTTGCGGGTTGACTGCTCGTGCTTGCGTGGCTGCATTTACTAAAGAGTCATAGCTGGCTACTGGCTGTTGCTGGCTTATCTCTAGCACCTTTAATACTTGCTCAAAACGTTCAGGACGACGCCATAAATCAAGTTGGTTAAAGCAGGCAAAAACAGCCTCGCTAGATGGTTTTTCTGCACTTAACGTTGTTTGATGTGTTTGGCTAAATAGCGCTAAATCGCGCACTTCATTAGGTATGCGTATCTTGCAAGCTATCGCTTTTATCTCGTCGCTTGAAAGCGCTAAGGTAACTTGGCTAAATAATAACGCAGTGTTACTAACTTGCAGTTTATTCGCATAGGCAAAGCGAGCTTGTAAAGTATGGTAAAGCTCATCACACCATTTACTTTCAAGCTCAGAGCTAATTACATGCAGGCCGCCAATGCTGGCAAGTACATTTAAAAACTCGCAAAATGCGCCATCGCTTAGAGATTTTTCGCATTCTAGCCAAACGCGTTCAGCTGTTAGTGTGTTTAGCTCTTTGGCTTTGACCATATCAATTAAAAGTGCCTTGGTTTCTGGCGCAATAGTAAAGCCGAGGTAATGATAACGAGCAGCAAAACGCGCTACGCGTAATATACGTAGAGGGTCTTCACTAAAGGCATCGGAGACATGACGTAACACACGATTCTCAAGGTCTTGTTGGCCAGAAAAAGGGTCAACTAAGCTGCCATCTTGAGCTTGAGCAATGGCATTTACGGTGAGATCTCGACGAATTAAGTCTTGCTCTAATGTGACATCTGGCGTGAAATCACAAATGAAGCCGGTGTAACCTTGGCCCTGTTTTCGCTCGGTGCGCGCTAGCGCATATTCTTCTTTACTTTGTGGGTGTAAAAATACCGGAAAATCTTTACCAACTTGTTGATAGCCTTGGCTGATCAGTTGCTCAGGCGTTGCACCAACCACCACATAGTCGCGCTCTTTAACGTCACGACCAAGTAGGGCGTCTCTGACTGCGCCACCGACTAAATAAACCTGCATAAAACACCTATAATTTTGCCTTTTCGCTATTTTACGTTATTTAGCCAATAAAATGTAAACAAGGTTTTAAGTAGCGATGTTTTTTGCCATTATAGACCGTGATTTTAAACGCAAGGAATAACACGGTGTATTTAAGCTATTTTGGCTTGTCAGAAAAACCCTTTTCGATTGCCCCAAATCCTGAGTATTTATTTCTTAGTGAGCGCCATAAAGAGGCATTAGCGCACCTTACCTATGGATTAGGTGAAGCGGGTGGCTTCGTTTTGTTAACAGGCGAAGTGGGTACAGGTAAAACAACACTAACAAGAAGTCTGCAAGAGCAGTTACCTGAAAACACCCAAGTGGCACAAATTCATAATCCGGCTTTGTCACAGCTTGAACTGCTTGCCAGTATTTGTGATGAATTAAAGATTGAGTACGACGGTACTAATGCGACTCTGAAGACCCTAACTGATGTGATTAAAAAGCACCTTGAGGCAAATAATCAAGCGGGCGGTCACACCATCTTAATTATTGATGAAGCACAACTACTCGCACCTGATGTGCTAGAGCAGCTGCGCTTGTTAACCAATATCGAAACAGATCATAAAAAGCTGCTGCAAATTGTATTAGTAGGGCAACCTGAGCTTCAAGAACTACTAAAACGCACTGAATTAAGACAACTTGCCCAGCGTATTACTGCGCGTTATCACTTATTACCACTCACTGAAGGACAAGTGTTTGCCTATGTTAAGCACCGTTTATTTAAAGCGGGCACAGAGCAAGCATTGTTCTCAGGGGATGCGTTAAAAGCGATTTATCAGGTTACTCAAGGCGTACCAAGATTGATCAATTTATTATGTGAGCGCTGTTTAGTGGGAGCTTTTTCACAGCAAAAATTGAGTATCGACAGCGAGCTTGTGATGCGCTCAGCCGCAGAAGCACTGCCGCCAACCAGCACTCCTGTTGCTGTAGCAAATAAAGAGCCGAGTTATGTTTGGCTTTACCCAGTTTCATTTTTAGCCGTATTAGGAATGGGTATTGGTTTATCCTACCTAATATAACGAGTGTTCATTTATGTCATTATTACTAGATGCAATTAAACAATCTGATCAGCACGCACAAACTGCCGTTGATCATGACCAAGCCGCACTTGCGCTCAAACAACAGCAAGAATTAACACGGTATCGACGCTTAGCTTTTTCATTTGGGCTATTACTGGCGGCAATATTGACGCTTATGGCAGGATTTTCGATTGGTAAATGGTTACAGCAAACTAAACCTGCTGCTGAGCAGCCAAAGCTTGTTAATAACAGCAATGAAACCACAGAAAACGTTGCCACTGAGGCTCAGGCAAGTCCTGAAACACAGCAACCCGCTAAGCAACAGCAAGTAGCGCAAAGCCAAAACCCGCAAGCGACCAATAACCCAGCCCAAGTAACAACGATGCAACAAGGGCAAGTGCAACAATCTGTACCGCAACAAATGATGCAGCAGGTGCCAGTGCAAGGTCAGCAATATCAGTGGGTACAAGTTCCGGTAAATTCAGCCCCTATGTATGCAAATCAAGGTTATCAAGTACAACCTCAGTACCAGCAACAAGTTGTGTATCAAAATCAGCCAGTGTATCAATCACAGCCACAGTTTTCGCAGCCAATGCAACAAATCAACCCGCAGCAAATGAGCAGTAATGGCATTGATTTAAGTAAATACAAGGTGCTAGGCAAGCCACTTAATGGTCAGCCAACTCAACCAGCTTCTCAATCATCAACAAATGATGAGCTCAAAGATGTACCAGATACATTGAAAGATGCTTTTGCTAAAGCGGTTGAAGATGTTGATAACAAACATAGTGTTGATATTACCCGTAGCACTAAAAATACGTCTTATGCAGAGCCAATTGAGCTCTTGCCTGATGCATTACAAAGTCTCATTCCTACCATTAAATACCAAGCGCATATTTATGCTTCAGAAACATCGAAGCGTTGGATCAAGTTAAATGGGCGTGAGTTATACGAAGGCGATAACATAGGTGTGTTATCAGTAATTGAAATCACTCCAGAGCAGAGCCTACTAAGCTACGATGGCTATGAGTTTACGTTAAAAGCATTGCAAGACTGGCCTGAGTAGCCAGTCTTTATTTTAGGGCTAAGGTAGAATCGCACTCTTAAAAAAGCGGATCAGGTCGATGTTAAAGTCTCTCGGCCTGACTGCTGATTCTAAGCTATCGTGACAACGGCTGTTAGCCAAATCAATATCTTGCACTTCGGTATAGCGTGCATGTTTAGCGTTATAAAACACTTTCACTTGAGGTTTTAAAGGACTTGTAGGGTTACTGTGTGTGACCAAACCTAATTTTTGGCTTTCAAGTTTAACTAAGGTACCAACCGGGTGAACACCGATGCACTGAATAAACTTAGTGACTAGATCTCCGTCAAAGCTATCTGGGCAGCCATCTTTGAGTATTTTAAATGCTTTAATTGGCTCCATTCCTGCTTTGTAGACCCGCTCAGCGGTCAATGCATCATACACATCAACAATTGAAGCCATGCGTACGTACAAGCTTATCTCGTCACCACTTTTACCAAACGGGTAGCCACTGCCATCTAAACGTTCGTGATGGAAGCCTGCTATATCTACAGCAATCCCGCTCAAGCCTGCTTGCTCTAAAATTTCTTTACTGAAACGAGCATGATCTTGAATAGCTTTGTACTCTTCGTCGGTTAACTTGCCAGGCTTATTGAGTATCTCATCGGGAATATTGATCTTACCAATATCGTGAAGTAAAGCACCGGTCGCAAGCTCTTCAATAACGGCTTTTTCAATACCTAAGTGTTTAGCAAAAATACTCATCAAAATTGATACATTGATAGAATGCTCAAGTAGGTAAGCATCTTTTTCACGCATTCGAGTGATACAGGCAAGCGCATCTTGATTACGAAAAACTGAATCAATAAAGCCACTTGCGAGTTCTTTAAAAGGGGCAATATCAATTTTGTTGCCATCGCGGATATCGTCAAAGGCTTTGCTTTGCAATGATCTTGCTTCGTTATATAAGCTGTTTGCTTTGCCCATTTCTGCAGACACACTGTGAGTAGTGTGCCAAGGGTCAAAAGCGCTAGTCTCGCCAACAGGTTGCGGATTATGTTGCTGCTCAACCACTTTATTCTCACTGTCTAAGGTCAGTGTTTTGTCTGGGTCTATCGCTATTTCTAATATGCCAGCCTTGATCAGCTTGTCTATGCTTCCCTGTGTTTTTACCCAACCTTGGTTTTTTATACGGATCTTGCCTTTTTGTTTTGTCACACTTTGGACAAACATGCCGGGCTTAAGTTGATTGATAGGGAGTGTTTTCAAAGCCTTTACTTCTAGTCGAATACATTACTATAAAACTAGCAGAAAATTTGTAGCTCGGTAAACAAGAATAGTAAAAAGGTATCTGTAAAAATCAAAAGCCCCCGCAAATGCGAGGGCTTTTAATTAACTCAGGAAAGCTTAATTTCCTTTAATTTATACGATTACTCGTCGTCTTCAACCAAGGTCATTAGTGATGTGTTACCACCTGATGCGGTTGTATCAACACTGATTGTTTTCTCAGTGAGTAAGCGCTTGATTAGCGTGTCGTAGTACTCAGAGCTGATCACTGGCAGGATTGCACCTTTACGTTGTGCTAGCTGCTGGCTAAAGTAGCCTAAACGTGATGAACGAGCTGCAACAACCGCACCTGCAAGGTGAGGGTGCGCCAAGATAGCTTGTAACTGATTAGGTTTAGCAACTTGGAATACACCTTCAGCAATACCTGTTGAGATAAACTTATCTTTAAACGCAACCGCTTCGTCAAAGAATAACTCAGAAGCAACCGTGATTACTGTGTTACCAGCAGCAAGTGCTGTGATAATCGAAATTGCCCAGAAGTTAAATGACGTACTCTTATCAGCATAACAAACCACACAGCCACGAGGCTCTAAGTGAAGTGTGTTTGACTCACCCGTTGGTCCAGGTAACACAGTGTGCTTACGCATGTGTTTTTCAAGACGGTTAAGTTGCGCACGGGCATCAGCTAGCGTTAATGCTAAATCATCTGCAAGCTCGTCGATAATTTCTACAGTTGCTACTTTTGCAAGTAATTGACGTACAGCAGAAACTCGGTCGTTCAGTGGTGTTGCACGCCAGATTTTCTCGTCGCGTAATGAGTTATCCATTAGCGTAGCAACCTGCTCAGCTGCACCTGAATAGTGGTGAGTATCTAGCTCATCAGGTGTTAGGTTAGTCATTTGCACGTTATCTGGTGATGCTTTTTCTTTCACTAGACGTTGTAGGTAGTTAGGGCCACCCGCTTTAGGACCAGTACCAGATAAACCACGGCCACCGAAAGGTTGTACGCCAACAATCGCACCGATCATATTACGGTTGATGTAAACGTTACCTGCACGTGACATTTTCGCTAGGTATTCACAGCGCTCTTCGATACGCGAATGCACACCCATTGTTAAGCCAAAGCCTGTGCCATTGATTTGGTCAATCACGTTATCAAGCTCTGTGCCTTTAAAGCGGATGATATGTACACATGGGCCAAATACTTCGCGCTTAAGTACAGATAAATCTTTGATTTCGTATAAACGAGGCGCAAAGAAGTAAGCACCATTTTCATTGTTATCAGGAATAGCACACTCATAGTGAAGTGTTGCATTACCTTTTAAGTATTCAACATGGTCATTTAAATTTTTCAGTGCTTTTTCGTCGATAACAGGACCGATATCAGTTGAAAGCAATGACGGGTCGCCAACGTGAAGCTCTTTTAAAGCACCTTTGATCATCTCAATGATGCCATCAGCAACGTCTTCTTGTAAGAATAATACACGCAGTGCAGAACAGCGTTGACCAGCACTTTGGAAACCTGAACTGATCACATCGTCAACAACTTGCTCTGGTAGAGCGGTTGAGTCAACGATCATACAGTTTTGACCGCCTGTTTCAGCGATAAGCGGTACTTGAATATCATTACGCGCAGCAAGTGTTTGCGAAATAACAGTACCTGTTTCTGTAGAACCTGTGAACATAACAGCTTGAATGCGCTCATCAGGAACGATAGTTTTACCTACTTCGCTACCACGAGCAATAACAGGTTGTACAACGTGCTCTGGTAAACCTACAGATAGCATCAGTTCAATGGTGCGAAGTGCGATTAAGCTTGTTTGCTCAGCAGGTTTAGCAATAACTGTGTTACCAGTCACGATTGCTGCAGCTACTTGACCTAAGAAGATTGCAAGTGGGAAGTTCCATGGGCTGATACATAAGATCACCCCACGTGCTTCAAAGCGCTCATCTTCAGAAAGTTCTTCAGCGCGTGCCGCGTAGTAGCGGCAGAAATCCACTGCTTCACGAACTTCATCGATACCATCTTGGGTAATTTTACCAGCTTCTTTAATACAGATAGCAACAAGCTCATCGTGGTGACGTTCTAAGATGTCAGCAACACGACGTAATAAGTTTGCGCGCTCTTTAACAGGCGTTTGTGACCATGACTCAAATGCTTTTTCTGCATTTTCTAAAAGAGCTGTCATTTCGTCAGAAGATTGCAGCTTCACATGACCAATAATCTCTTTGTGATTTGCAGGGTTCTTCACAGGAAGAGAGCCTTCTGGCACATCGCTTAATTCAATGCGGTGCTCATCAAACCAGGTATCAAGGTTTTCTTTAAATGGTGTGATTACATTGATATCAGTTAAGTCCATGCCTTTTGAGTTAGCACGTTCTTCACCGTATAAATCAATTGGCATCTTGATTTGCGTGTTGTACTTGTTACGTAAACCTTGCAGTGTTTCTACAGGGTCAGGTAATAGTGATTCAACAGGCTTAGTGGTATCAACAATCGCATTTACGAATGATGAGTTAGCACCGTTTTCTAATAAACGACGTACTAAGTATGCAAGTAAGTCTTCGTGTTGACCCACTGGTGCGTAAACACGACATTGAATTTTCTCTTGGGTTACGATTTGGTCGAATAACGACTCACCCATACCGTGTAGGCGTTGGAATTCAAAACCTTCGTTATCACCTTTTGCAACTTCTAAGATTGTTGCTGCAGTGTAGGCATTGTGTGTAGCAAATTGCGGATACAGTACATCACGTGCTTCAAGTAATTTGATAGCACAAGCTTTATAAGAAACGTCAGTGGTCGCTTTACGTGTAAATACCGGGTAATGATCTAAACCATCTTGTTGAGTGGTTTTGATTTCTGTATCCCAGTATGCACCTTTGACAAGGCGAACCATTAGTTTACGACCAACGCGACGAGCAAGTTCTGCAACCCACTCAACGACAAAAATAGCGCGCTTTTGGTATGCTTGAACTGCTAAACCAAAGCCGTTCCAGTTACCTAAATCGTCATCACTGAATACCGCTTCAATAACATCTAAAGAAATATCTAAACGGTCAGCTTCTTCAGCATCAACAGTAAAACCGATATCGTAGCTTTTCGCTGCAAGCGCAAGCTCTTTTAACTTAGGTACAACTTCAGCAATAACACGTTCGCGGTGAGTGAATTCATAGCGAGGGTGAATCGCAGAAATTTTAACTGAGATACCAGGGCTCTTGATTGGTCCACGGCCATTTGCTGCTTTACCAATCGCGTGGATAGCTGTCATGTAGCTGTTGAAGTAACGCTCTGCATCTTTCATTGTGCGTGCGCCTTCACCTAGCATATCGTATGAGTAAACGTAGCCTTTTTGCTCTTTTTCTGCTGCACGTTCAATTGCTTCGTCGATAGTACGACCCATAACGAATTGCTTACCCATGATCTTCATCGCGAAGTTCACAGATTTACGAATAACAGGCTCACCTAAACGACCAATTGTTTTCTTAAGTACACCGAATTGCTGCTCTTTTGACTTGTCGCTGTAGTTAACCATTTTACCGGTTACTAACAGACCCCAAGAAGAGGCGTTTACAAATAAAGAATCGCTGCTACCTAAATGCGAGCTCCAGTCACCTTTAGCAAGTTTGTCACGAATTAGTGACTCTTGCGTTGCTTTATCTGGAACACGTAATAGTGCTTCTGCAAGACACATTAATACAACGCCTTCTTCACTTGAAAGTGAGAATTCATTTAATAGTGCATCTACACCGCTTTGACCATCCTGATCGCGACGGATATTTAAAACCATTTGACGAGCACGTTCCCACGCTCGGCTACGCGCTTTCACGCCTACTTCAGCCAAAGGCAAAATATGATCAATAACCGCATTTTCGTCAATACGGTAGAAATCACGGATCTTTTGTCTAATTGGACATTCAGTTGTCAAATCGCCATTAAATAGCATATGTAACCCTCTGGTATGTGGAGTCTAAAAAATGAACTAATTGCATTTCTTACCATTGATATAATTCGTGCATTCTAATTAAAATCCAGCAGAATATGCTGGTTAAATTTTTCGATTTACGATAATTTACAGGGCATACCGTTAACTTAGCCGCATAAAATTCTGTTATGACCAGTCCGAATAGATTACGCATGTTAGATCGCATCGATTTAGCAATTTTAGACGCTCTGCAAAAAAATGGCAGAATATCGAACGTAAACCTCGCAAAACAGGTAAATCTGAGCCCAAGCCCGTGTCTAGATCGTGTAAAACGTTTAGAGCAAGAAGGCTACATCGAAGGCTATTACGCAAAGCTTAGCGAAGCAAAGCTTAACCAGAGCTTGTTAGCACATGTACAGGTCTCGTTGGTGACCTCGAATACATCGGTATTTAAAGTCTTTCGTGAATATATTTTAAATATTCCACAAGTAGTTGAATGCGACATGGTTGCTGGTGGCTATGACTACTTATTAAAAGTACGTGTGTCTGATATGGACGAATACCGTCAGGTGCTGGGAGATTTAGTTGATATACCAGGGGTGGGTACGCATCACACCTATATGGTGATCGAAAAAATTAAACAAGATACCGGACTAAGGTTCGATATATAGATACAAAAAAAGCACCATCAGGTGCTTTTTTATTGACTATTTAGTGGCTTATGCCCAGCCGTCGTAACGTTTACGGCGAGATAACACCACGGTTAAGATAATACCTAACAGTAAGCCGATAAATGCAATTGCGCCGCCATATGTAAGTAGCTGACGCTTCTCTTTAGCACTGGCTGTTTGCTTTGCATTGCGCTCAGACTCAATGGTGTTCTTAAGTGTTTCGATTTGCTTGCTAAGAGCTAGGTTTTGCTCTGTTAGTGATTTGTTCTGCTCTTGTAGTTGTGGCAACTCAATTTCAGCTTGGCGAAGCTGCTCTTGCATTACCGTCATGTCGTTATTCAGTGCTTGAAATTGTTGTTGAATACCCGCGTTTTCAGTAATAAATTTTGACTCAACCCAACCTTCACGATCTTTATCATCACGAATTTTAAAGTAGCCATTATCCTCACCTGACAACAACACAACTTGTGTACCCGCATCAACTGAACCCAAAATGCGGTAGTTTTTGCTTGGGCCTGAGTGCATAAAGGTATACAGGTTATCGACTATGTAGGCGGTGTTTTGGCTGTCGCTGCTTGGTGCTTCTTCTGCGTAGCTAATAAAAGAGGTGGCCGCAAGGAGCAACCCAAAAATACACTGTTTTAACATCAATCTACCTTGTTAATGTGATCTTGCCTAGAAGTGGCTAAATTTATAATTTCTTTATGTATAGAGATAGTAGGGATTTCAACTATTAATAGCAAGGCTGATATTGTAATCCGTGCGTGGGCTTAACCGTAAAAAACAGGAAAAAATTTGCATTAACAGTCTGCTTTGTTTATTTTGATCACTTATTTATTTTAAATGTACTCCGCAAAGCGAATGGATACTGAGATAGAACTGAAGTTTTTGGTGTCAGATGCCGTTGTTCCACTGATCCCCGCATTAATTACCCAATTTGCAAAAACCGTTACTAACAAACCGTCACGCAATTTACAAAATGCTTATTACGATACGCCAAGCCGAGAATTACGCGCTTTAGATATTGGCCTTCGTACTCGCTGTTGTGATGGTGAGTGTGAACAAACTATCAAGCTTGCTGGCGAAGTGGTTGGCGGCTTACATCAGCGCCCAGAATACAACTTACCACTGTCAGGTAACCGCCCTGATTTACTCGCATTTGATGCTGCTATTTGGCCGCATGGCATGCAAGTGTCTGGTATTGCTGAAAACCTATACCCAATTTTTAGCACTAACTTTATACGCCGTACTTGGTTACTCGAAACCGAAAATGGCGCAAAAATTGAAGTGGTATTAGATAAAGGTGAAGTTGCTGCCTCGGGTCAGGTTGAGCCAATCTCTGAACTTGAAATCGAACTGATTGAAGGTAGTCGTAATGAGTTGTTTGCTTTGGCAGATAAACTGGTTAGTGAAAGCCATGTTCGCTTAGGGCTTTATTCTAAAGCTGCTCGAGGTTATCGTCTTGCAGATGACAAACCATTAAAAGCAAGCAAATCAATTGGCTTTGTGCCACTAAAACGTGGTGCAACCCAAGAACAAGCTTTAGTAGAAAGCATTAACTACGCGATTCGCTTTGTACAAAAACATGAAGCCTGCTATTTCATAAAACCAAGCTTAAAAACCCTTAAGCGTGTTACAGACGGTATTCGTTTAATTCGCCATACATTTTGGCTGTTTGACGATATTGTTAGTAAAGACGATACCGACTCATTGCGTACAGAGTTAAAGTGGTTATTGAGCGAATTAGCGTGGGTTGAAAATGCTATTCAGCTAAAAACCTACACATCTAAGCGCCACGCATACTACAAAAAAATCAACAGTGCGCCTGAGCTCACACAAGTTATTAATGACTTAAAAGAGTTACAGCCAAGCATTGATGATATTGAAACTCTTTTTCATAGCACCCGATACAACCGCTTATTATTACAATTAACAACCTGGTTAATTGAAAAACAGTGGCGCAAATCATGGGGGCAGGCTGAGTTTCAGGCTGCAGAAAAACCAGTTGCCGATATTGCTAAGCGTTTATTTGCTAAAGATTGGCACGACATGCACGAGCTTATTCCTGAGCAGCAAGTGTTTACAGATAAAGACTATTTGGCACTGCGCACCCGCCTTGAAAACTCATTACTCAGCGGCAACTGCTTAGGTGCCTTGTTCGATAAAGAAGATCGAAACGAGTTTCGTATGCCATGGGTTGATATCTCTCATGGTATTTATGAGTTAAGCACCCTTGAGTACTTAAAGCAGTTATGTGCAGGGCAAGACGACTTAGAGCTGACCAAAATTCAATCATGGCTTGATCAAAAGTCAGAGTTTCTGGTCAGTGCGATGGAGCAAAGTCGCCACGCGTCATTTAATACAGACCCTTATTGGTTTTAAATAAATGCGCTTGTGCCTATGGATAGGGTTAGCATGTTTGAGTCTCTCGGCAGTAGCTAACCCTATTGAATGGCAAACCTACAAACAGCAAGACGGCATAAAGGTTAGCTATAAAAAGCATAAAACCGGTATTATTGAAATTAATGCTTCTGTGCTAGTAAAAAATGCCAAAGCCAGTGACTTTATGGCATTACTCAGTGATACCGACAATGCTGCTAACTGGCTTGAAAATGTCAAAAGCGTGACCTTAATGGAGCGCTTAAGCCCCTCAGAAACCCTTGTTTATACTCATTTTAATTCACCTTGGCCGGTGTCAGATAGAGATTTAGTTAGTTACTCTTGTTATCACGCTTTAGATGAGCACAAAACCGAGTTACAAATCAAAAGCCAACCTTATGCAAAAGCCGAAGTCTCTGGCGTTGTGCGTATTAAAGACCTCACCGCCTATTGGCGTTTAGAGCAGCAACAAAGTAATTTGTTGGTCAGCCATCAAGCCTATGCTGATCCAAGTGGTTCAATTCCGCATTGGTTAAGTAACAAGGTATCGCTAAAAAGCGTTTATAAAACGCTACAAGCACTGAGAGAACAATTAACTAATAATCAGTTTTCCCGCGCAAACACCAGCAGTATTCCAGGTGATTGCTAGCGTTTAATCAAGCGTATTTGGGTGACAGAGTAAGAATTTATTATTATGATCAGGCTAATTCTGAGCGGGTAGGTAAAAAATGAAAGAACCAAAAATTCCCCTAGTTAATAAGCCAAATGGTATTGGCTTTGGGCGTATTTTAAAAGCAACCAAGTGTTCTATTAAAGGCTTTAAAGCGGCATTTAAAGAAGAGTCGGCATTTCGTTCTGAAATCTATTTAGGGGTGTGTTTATTACCCTCGTCAGTGGTTCTTGCGCAGTCATTAAATCATTGGTTAGTGTTGTTTATTCCTTACTTGTTATTATTAATTGTTGAGTTACTGAACTCGTCGATAGAAGCGCTCACTGACCGGGTAGGGATTGAGTATCATGTATTATCGGGACGAGCTAAAGATATGGCTTCTGCGGCAGTGACATTGAGCTTGCTAATTCTAGCCTTAGTTTGGGGTGTCGCAGTTTACGAAAAGATAGTTACCTACCTTTAAAACAGACATAAAAAAAGCGCCAAAAGGCGCTTTTTTCATTTTATCAAACCTATTACAGGCCAGCAGCTGCGCGAAGTGCGTCTGCTTTGTCTGTACGCTCCCAAGGGAACTCATCACGACCGAAGTGGCCGTATGCCGCAGTCGGTTGATAGATAGGACGCTCAAGATCAAGCATTTGGATTAAGCCGTAAGGGCGTAGGTCGAAGTGCTCACGTACTAATTCGATTAGACGCGCTTCTTCTAATTTACCTGTACCAAATGTCTCGATGCTGATAGACGTTGGCTCTGCAACACCGATAGCGTAAGAAACTTGTAGCTCACATTTGTCAGCAAGGCCAGCAGCAACCACGTTTTTAGCAACGTAACGAGCAGCATATGCAGCTGAACGGTCAACTTTTGATGGATCTTTACCAGAGAAAGCACCACCACCGTGACGAGCCATACCACCGTATGTATCAACGATGATTTTACGACCTGTAAGACCACAGTCACCCATTGGGCCACCGATTACGAAACGGCCAGTTGGGTTGATGAAGAACTTAGTTGCGCTTGAGATTAGCTCAGCAGGAAGAACCGGCTTAATGATAGTTTCCATTACCGCTTCAACTAAGTCGTTTTGTGAGATTGAATCACAGTGTTGAGTTGAAAGAACAACTGCATCAATACCAACAGGCTTGCCATCTTCGTATGCAAACGTTACTTGAGATTTTGCATCTGGGCGTAACCAGTTAAGCTCACCACTTTTACGAACTTCAGCTTGGCGCTGAACAAGACGGTGCGAATAAGTGATAGGTGCAGGCATTAAAACGTCAGTTTCATTACATGCGTAACCGAACATTAGACCTTGGTCACCAGCGCCTTGCTCTTCAGGGCGAGCACGGTCAACACCTTGGTTGATGTCTGGAGATTGTTTACCGATAGTGTTTAGGATTGCACAAGAGTCAGCATCGAAACCCATGTCTGAGTGCGTGTAACCGATTTCACGTACTGTTTTACGTGTGATTTCTTCGATATCAACCCAAGCGCTAGTTGTGATTTCACCACCAACCATCACCATACCGGTCTTAACGTAAGTCTCACATGCAACACGGGCATGAGAATCTTGTTCAAGGATAGCATCTAGAACCGCGTCAGAGATTTGGTCCGCGATTTTATCCGGATGACCTTCAGAAACAGATTCAGAAGTAAATAAATGTTTTGCCATTGTATTTCTGCTCACAAATATTGCGCTTCACAAACGTCGGTAATAGCGCTAAAAAATTAAGGGGCGTATTTTATCTAAAACAAATATGTTTGCATAGTAATTTTACGCCTAGACGTCTATTTAAAATTACTAATAACGTATTGTTCTTAACAAACGCCCATAATTGGTGCATTTAATGCGGATTTTTAATTGCACTGTACCCTTACAATAAGTAAGAATGGGGCTTCATAAACAACCAGCGCAAATACATAAAGGTAGGAGAATTCATGCCATCACGCAAAGAACTTGCAAATGCTATTCGCGTCTTATCAATGGACGCAGTACAACAGGCCAAATCTGGTCACCCTGGCGCCCCTATGGGCATGGCAGATATCGCAGAAGTACTATGGCGCGATTATCTAAAGCACAATCCAACGAATCCAGAGTGGGCAGACCGAGATCGATTTATTCTTTCTAACGGCCACGGTTCAATGCTGATCTATTCTCTACTGCACTTAAGTGGCTATGACTTACCACTAGAGGAAATTAAAAACTTCCGTCAAATGCACTCAAAAACACCAGGTCACCCAGAGTATGGGTATGCACCAGGTATTGAGACTACTACGGGTCCATTAGGTCAAGGGATCACAAATGCAGTGGGCATGGCAATTGCCGAAAAAGCGCTAGCTGCACAGTTTAACCGTGAAGGCCACGATATTGTTGATCACTTCACGTATGCATTCATGGGTGATGGCTGTTTAATGGAAGGTATTTCACACGAAGCCTGTTCATTAGCCGGTACATTAGGCCTAGGTAAACTAGTTGCGTTTTGGGATGACAACGGCATCTCAATTGATGGTGAAGTAGAAGGTTGGTTCAGCGATGACACACCAGCGCGCTTCAAAGCATACGGCTGGCACGTAGTAAGCGATGTTGATGGTCATAACCCAGATGCAATTCGCGCCGCTATCGAAGAAGCGCGTAGTATCACTGATAAGCCATCATTAATTTGTTGTAAAACAGTGATTGGTTACGGTTCACCTAACAAATCAGGTAGCCATGACTGTCACGGTGCGCCACTAGGTGAAGACGAAATTAAAGCATCTCGTGAATTCCTAGGTTGGACTGGCGATGCATTTGAAATCCCTGCTGATATCTACAGCGAGTGGGATGGCAAAGAAAAAGGTAAGCAACTAGAAGCAAGCTGGGACGAAAAGTTTGCAGCATACGCAAGTGCACACCCTGAACTTGCTGCTGAGTTTAAACGCCGTACAAATGGTGAGTTACCAGCTGATTGGGCTGAAAAGTCACAAGCTTACATTGAAGAGCTACAAGCAAACCCAGCAAACCCAGCAACACGTAAAGCATCACAAAATGCATTAAATGCGTTTGGCCCGTTACTACCAGAATTCATGGGTGGCTCTGCTGACCTTGCAGGTTCTAACTTAACACTTTGGGATGGCTCAAAAGGCCTAGAAGCAAACGATGCTAGCGGTAACTACATTTTCTACGGTGTACGTGAATTTGGTATGTCAGCGATTATGAATGGTATTGCATTGCACAAAGGCTTTATTCCATACGGTGCAACATTCCTAATGTTCATGGAATACGCACGTAACGCAGTACGTATGGCGGCATTAATGAAGCAGCCAAGCATCTTCGTTTACACACACGATTCAATTGGTTTAGGTGAGGATGGCCCAACGCACCAACCGGTAGAGCAAATTGCAAGCATGCGTTTAACGCCTAATCTAGTGAACTGGCGCCCATGTGACCAAGTTGAGTCAGCGATTGCATGGCAACAAGCAATTGAGCGTAAAGATGGCCCAACATCACTGATTTTCACTCGCCAAGGCCTTGAGCAACAAACGCGTACTGCACAGCAGTTAGCTGATGTGAAAAAAGGTGGTTACGTACTTAGCTGTGACGGTGAGCCAGAGCTTATCCTTATTGCAACAGGTTCTGAAGTACAGCTTGCACAAGATGCCGCTGCAGAACTGCGTTCACAAGGTAAAAAAGTACGTGTGGTATCTATGCCTTCAACTGATTTATTTGATGAGCAAGACGCTGCGTATAAAGAAAGCGTATTACCAGCAAGCGTAACACGCCGCGTAGCAATCGAAGCGGGCATCGCAGACTACTGGTACAAATACGTAGGCCTAAACGGCGCAGTAGTTGGTATGACGACCTTCGGTGAGTCAGCACCTGCAGGCGAGTTATTCAAGCACTTTGGTTTCACTGTTGAAAACATCGTAAACAAAGCAAACGCCTTGTTCTAAGCTTTAGTCGCTAAAATTTAAAAGCCCGCCCTGTATAACCACAGCGCGGGCTTTTTTATTCCCCCGTAGGTTGAGTAGAACGGAGTGAAACCCAACGCACTCAGAGCTGGTAGCTTTCAGCCATCAGCTGTCAGTTTTAAATACCTCACTGTAAGCGTGAAATTTATTTCGCGTGAAAGTTATGCTTTTTGATTGAATACCAGAAGCCAAATTTAAGTTTTTAAGATGAGGGTTATGCGCCAAAAATTGGATTCACATCCATACTTTTGTGGAGGATACGAATGATCTCGATATTTTGACTGCCGATTTGACGATAAAAGATTACGTGGCTTCCTTGTGGGAATTTCCTATAGCCATCGCGAATCTCGTCACAGGCTTTACCAATGTCAGGGTTTTCGGCTAACAGCCAGAATGAGTCATCAAATTGTTTTAGATAAATGTTTCGCTGTTCACGACCCCAGCGTCGAGAGGTAAACAAGGCTACATCTTTTAAATCAGATTTTGCCTTGTTAGTTAATTGAAAGGGCTTCATTTTCTTTCTTCGTTGTCTAACTCATTGATAAACGAATCAAGGTCATAATCCGCAACTCCACTATTTTCACCTTCAACAAGTAATTGGCGTAAAGTGTTCATTTTCGTCTCCTGGCTTTCAAGTAAACGTAAAGCGGAGCGTATGACTTCACTCGCCGAGCCATAGCGACCACTTTGAATTTGATTTGCTATAAAACTGTCAAAATGGTCACCCAAAGTAATACTAGTGTTTTTAGCCATGATTTAGCCCTTAATACCAATAGATACCTAATTATGGTATCAGTTGAGCTTGGATGCAAGGTATGTAACAAAGCGTTCAAGCCATATTTTTGAACTCAAACTAAAGTAAGAAGGATGTGCTTATCATGCTGATACTCGTGCTAAAGCACGACCTACCACAATTGCACCTTCGGCTTAAAACTGACAGCTTACAGCTATCCCGACTTGATTATTTCTCACCCAGCTCCCCTTGAATGCTAAACCGACAACTGGCACTGTCTGTAACTTAATAATAAAACAACAGGAGTGAGGATGTCTCAGTTTGATAATGTAAGTGTGCTGAAAAAAGCCAATGTGTATTTTGACGGTAAAGTGTCTAGCCGTTCTGTGGTATTTGCTGATGGCAGCACCAAGACGTTAGGCTTTATGCAACCGGGTGAGTTTGAGTTTGCTACGAGCAAAAAAGAGTTGATGGAGCTTAACGGTGGCAGTTGGCAAGTGCTATTACCCGGTGAGAGCGAATGGCAAACAATGCAAGCTGGAGAGTCATTTACCGTTGATGCAAATGTTACCTTTCTAGTAAAGGTCAGCGAATTTGCTGATTACTGTTGTTCGTATAGTTAATGAGCAGTTGTTAACCTCTCTGAAAAGCCCGTGTGATGCGGGCTTTTGCATATTTTATCCGCAACGCATGATCTAAATCATCTGTGGTTACAATCAATTACTAATTATCTGCAATTTTCGCTTGTGTTAATTCAATTCGCCCCCAATACTAACTGTGAGGTAACAAGAAAAAAGGATACCCTATGAAGATTAATATTTCTGGTCATCATGTTGACGTTACTGAGGCTGTTAGAGCTCATATCAACGAGAAGTTCTCGAAAATTGCTAGCCATTTTCCATCATTAATATCACTCGATATTATTCTTTCAAAAGAACACAATAAGTATCAGGCTGAGATTAGTACAACCTATGAAGGCGCACGTTTATCAGTAAAAGCTGAAGATGATGTGATGTACCCAGCTATCGCAGGTGCTGCAAAAAAACTTGATGCATCACTAAAACATCGTAAAGGGCAAATGAAAGCGAAACTACACGAAAAGCCGGTCAGTACTACACCGGAAATTGCCCACGAAATCATTCAGGAAATGAACCTGAGCTAATCACAGAGCACTAGCCTAAGCGGCTAGACTTAAAACTAAATCTGAAAAAGCCAACCGTTGCGAAACGCTTGGCTTTTTTGGTTTTAATATTTAACTATTAGCCGTCAGCCGTCAGCCGTCAGCCGTCAGCCGTCAGATTGAAGTTCTAAAAGTTAGCGAGTTACTAGGGGAAAGAGTAAAGTTAGTGAGTTAGAAAGAGTAAAGGGGAAAGTTTGCGATATACGAGACGTAGGAGGCGTTTTAACGCCGAATAAAAATGGAGATATTAGATATCAGTCGTTAGAAGTCAGATTAAATAAACAACGGCTTGACAAAAGTGGTAGGCAGTCTAGTGTTGCTAACTTGCTAACTTGCTAACTTGCTAACTTGCTAACTTGCTAACT
>NZ_LJSO01000004.1:146032-261650 GCF_001399985.1 Pseudoalteromonas sp. P1-8 | reverse complement strand
TGCTAACTTGCTAACTTGCTAACTTGCTAACTTGCTAACTTGCTCTGCTTCCAATCTCACACAAAACGCTGTAAGTTGCTTGTTACTAAGAATAAAACACACATAACTTATGCAATCAGCAGTATCAAATTGGCAGTCTAAATTAAATGCTTTAGGGCCGGGGATTTTAATGGCTACAGCCGCCATTGGTGGCTCACATCTAGTAGCATCAACACAAGCAGGATCGTTATTCGGCTGGCAGCTATTTTGGCTAATCATTGTAGTAAACGTATTGAAGTATCCGTTCTTTCGATTTGGCATGGAGTACACGCTCGCGACTAAACAAAGTTTAGTTGAGGGCTACAAGCAAAAAGGGCCGGGGTATTTCTATAGCTTTATTGCGCTTAATATAGTCGCCGCCGTAGTGAATACTGCGGGGGTTTTATTATTAACGGCCAGCCTACTGCACTATGCATTACCTGTCACAATTTCTGTGACCTTATTATGCTGGCTGATTTTAGCTGTGTGTTTGCTTATTTTGTTGTTAGGGCATTTTAAAGCGCTCGATAATGTCTCAAAGCTCATTATGGGGCTGTTAACGGTTACAACTGTGGCAGCGTTGGTAGTGGCAATTAATAATGGTGCTATGGCGCCAGTTGACTATGTGGGTCCGTCGCCGTATGAGCTTGCTATGCTCGGCTTTATGGTCGCGCTTATGGGCTGGATGCCTGCGCCTATCGAAATATCAGCAATTAGCTCATTGTGGCTAAAAGAAAAGCAGCACCAACAACCAGTGACAAAACAACAAGGCTTGTTTGACTTTAATTTGGGCTACTGGCTTACCGCAGCACTTGCGCTCGTGTTTTTCTCGTTAGGTGTGTTAGTACAATATGGCCAAGCACAAGCTGTGCAATTAGGTGGAGTCGCTTTTGCAAAGCAGCTAATTGATATGTATGCCCTTACTGTGGGCGAGTGGGCAAGACCGCTGGTTTCAGGTATTGCTTTTTTATGTATGTTTGGCACTACGCTAACTGTGCTTGATGGCTACGCTAGAACATTAAATGAGTCACATAAACTGCTACCGATTAAACAATCTAAACACAGTTTAAATATGTGGTTATTACTACAAGCATTTGCAGGTATGGCAGTGATTTTATTCTTTAAATCAGCCCTTGGCCCAATGCTTACTTTTGCTATGACCCTCGCTTTTGTAACCACTCCCGTATTTGCATGGCTGAACTTTAGTTTAGTACGCTCAGAACCCAGCATTCATCACTCACCTTTATTACGCACCCTCAGCTGGCTAGGTTTGCTTTATTTAGTGGGCTTTGCGCTGGTGTTTTTAGTTTGGAAACTCGCTTAGTTAGCGAGTTACAAGGGGAAAGAGTAAAGTTAGAGCTGTCAGATTGACAGTTAGCGAGTTACTAGGGGTAAGAGTAAAGTTTTCGAGCTGCTTGACTTAGATAGTGGCCAGTTTAGGGTTTCTAACTTTCTAACTTTCTAACTCAACTCCCTAATCGCATTACTAATCCCATCTAGCGTGAGTGGGTACATGCGGTTGTCCATTAACTGCTTTATAAAATCAATTGATTGATAATAGCGCCAGTGTTCAACGGGTTGTGGGTTGAGCCAAGCGACTTTATCAAAGTGATTGGTTATGCGGTTTAGCCAAGCGCTGCCGGGCTCTTCATTCCAATGCTCAACGCTACCACCAGGGTAGGCTATTTCGTAAGGGCCCATGGTGGCGTCACCAACAAAGATCACCTTGTAGTCGCTGGTGAACTTGTTAATCAAGGTCATGGTATCAATGACGTTAGAGTGACGACGTTCGTTGTCTTGCCAAACATGCTCATACAAACAGTTATGAAAATAGTAAAACTCAAGGTGTTTAAACTCGCTGTGGGCGGCACTAAATAACTCTTCGCAGGTATGAATGTAATCATCCATTGAACCGCCGATATCAAACAGCATCAATACTTTTACCGCATTATGGCGCTCTGGTGCCATTTTTACATCGAGCATGCCGCCTTGTTTTGCAGTAGCGCGAATTGTTTCGGTTAAATCGAGAGTATCGCTGGCGCCAGTACGGGCAAATTTACGCAGTTTTTTTAGAGCAAGTTTAATGGTGCGCGAGCCGATTTCACGGTCACTATCAAGGTTTCGGTAGCTGCGTTTATCCCATACTTTTACCGCACGGCGATGTCGGTTACCGTCTTGGCCTATGCGAACACCTTCAGGGTTATAGCCATAGGCACCAAATGATGAAGTGCCACCGGTACCCACCCACTTATTACCTCCAGCATGGCGCTTTTGCTGCTCTTCAAGGCGTTGCTTGAGGGTTTCCATGAGTTTATCAAGGCCGCCCATGGCTTGTAATTGCGCTTTTTCTTCTTCGCTTAGGTGCTTTTCAAACTCTTTGCGTAGCCAATCATTAGGCAAGTCGTGTTGCTGTTTTAAACTTTCGAGCAGATCAAGGTCGGCCACGCCACTAAAGTAATCTGCAAAGGCTTTATCAAAACGATCAAAGTGGGTTTCGTCTTTTACCATGATGGTACGCGCCAAATAATAAAACGCGTCAACGTCGGCAAAAATAACCCCTTGCTTGAGCGCATTGATCAAATCAAGTAGCTCTCGCAAACTAACAGGTAAGCGGTATTCGCGAAGCTTGAAGAAAAACGCAATTAACATATTAACGGCGGCTCATAAACGCAAGTTTTTCGACTAAGCTAATGTCTTGCTCGTTCTTTAATAACGCGCCAAACATGGGCATTAAGCCGCCTTTTTGGCTTTTATCATGCAGTGTTTTAGCGTCTATATCTTCGGCCATCAGTAGCTTTAACCAATCAAGCAACTCGCTGGTTGATGGTTTTTTCTTAATGCCATTAACTTCACGTAGATTAAAGAACACCTCAAGTGCTTGGCGAACTAAATCTTGTTTAACGTGAGGGTGATGCACATCGATAATTTGTGCCATTTCTTCACTACTTGGAAAATCAATGTAATGGAAAAAACAACGACGTAAAAAGGCATCTGGCAGTTCTTTTTCGTTATTCGACGTGATGATCACAATCGGACGTTGCTTTGCAATAACTCGCTCGCCGGTTTCATAAACGTGAAACTCCATTTTGTCGAGTTCTAATAGCAAGTCGTTGGGAAATTCAATATCGGCTTTGTCTATTTCATCAATCAATAGTACAGGACGTTTGTTATGTTGCTCACCATAAGTAAAGGCTTGCCATAATTTCCCTTTTACAATGTAGTTGCTGATATCGTGCACACGCTCATCACCTAACTGGCTGTCGCGAAGGCGCGATACTGCATCATATTCATACAGACCTTGCTGCGCCTTAGTGGTTGATTTGATGTGCCATTGAATTAGCGTGGTGTCTAAGCTTTTCGCAAGCTCTTCGGCCAGCATGGTTTTACCTGTGCCGGGTTCACCTTTTATAAGCAGCGGCTTTTCGAGCAAGATCGCTGCGTTAACCGCTTGTTTTAATGAGTTACTGGCAATGTAGTTATCGGTTGAATTAAAAAGCACGATGTCACCTTATCTGGTCTGAGCAGTGATTAATAACGTCATGATGCCACAGTTAGTCGGCGTCTGAAAGGTATGCAAAACGCGGTACTGTTTTACCCTCGACAGTGACGGTTTCTGTAAACATACTAAGCGGGCGTGCCCACATGCCAAATTCGCCATATAGCGCTTGATAAATTACCAGTGGCTCATTCGTTTCGCTGTGGGTGGCAACATATTCAACTTTGTATTTTGGACCTTTGTAATGTTGGTAAATACCGGGTTTGATTGTCATGTGTTTATCTCGCATCTTGGAGTCATTTGGGTATAATTGCAGTTTGCACATTTTACGCTGAAACAAACTGCCTAAACTATGAATTATATTTCGTTAGATGAATACAAAAAAGCCTGGGTTTTTCGTCATAAAGATATGCCGATAAGCAGCGAAGACGCAGCACAAATTAAACCAATGAGCGCTGAACGCGCTGCGGTTTTATGGACTACTATGGTGAGCCGCGAGCATGATCACCCTGACTTTTTTGATAAAACAGATTGGTGCGGCAAAGACGACAGCTTTTCAGAGACCATTAACTGGGAAAGTGCATGGGAAGCGGGCGATGAGCAGTTACCAGAAGAAATCCTTAACCACTTAGAGTGGGAAGCAAACACCACTGTTTATTTTTGCATGGCTCGCGACAACATCATTGAAACCAGCTTTGCTGTTTTTAAACGTTGTTGGCAAAACTTTATGTTTTTAGCTGATGGTAGTTTGCTACTAGGTAAAAAGCGTGATGCAATGGTGCAGTTTTTAGAAACTGGTAATGCAAAATTGGGTAAAAAAGGCGCAGTAAAGTAGCGCTCAATAAACGCTCTATGCTATAAAACAGTCAAGCAATTGTTTTATAAGAGCGCGCATTGTCTAAACCAACTCCACAGAGCGAACACTCGCAACAAGCCGAAATTTGGCAAACTGATGCCGAGCGAGCTTTGTATGCGCAGTTATGTAATGCATTTTATGCTCGTGAGATCCCGCGTTTAGTTGATGAACCTGATACAGCAAGGCTAAAACGTTTATTAGCAAGCCTGCCTTACTATATTGAGCGTTTAGCTATGCGTATTGTCAGTGGTGATGCGCCACTACAGCTCGATTCACAAAATGGCAGTTGGCTTGAAAAACAAAAAACAACGCCGCCTGTTTATAATAAAAAAGACTCAAAAGACTTTTATAGTCAATATGCTAAGCGCGGGTTAATTGTTCCCGTGCTAATTAATGACAAGCAATGTACAACCGTGCGCATAGACAGCTTAGATCAAGTAAGCGACAATAAGGTACATTGCAACGAGCTTGGTTGGTTTGATACTTCCGGTGAATCGCTAGAAAACACGCATATTCAATTGCTTAAGCCTGCAAAGGCGGTGATGGCAGCGGCGTGTTGCGGTCATCAATGGCAATTTAATAAACGCATCACACCTAAGCGTTTGTCATTAAGAGAAATGCTGTTAGCAAGCAATATAAATTGGCGTAATTTAAACGCCCTTTGACTTAATTTAACCGCGAAGGAGTGTTCAATGCGGGTTTTTCAATTCGCCTTGTTGTGTTTGGCTTTATTTATTCAGTACCGCTTATGGTTTGGCCATAATGGGGTGCAAGACTACACTCGTTTAAAACAAGCGGTTACCTCTCATCAAGACACCAATGCGAAATTATTAAAGCGCAATAAAGTGCTCAAAGCCGATATTGAAGACTTAAAGCTCGGTCAAGAGGGCATTGAAGAACGGGCGCGTAATGAATTAGGAATGATTAAACCTGGCGAAACCTTTATTCGCGTATTACCAGGTCAACAGCAAAATGAACACTAAGCAATCTATCACCGCCATTGTTCCCGCTGCGGGAGTAGGGAGTCGAATGCAACATTCGGTGCCAAAGCAGTATATTGAACTTGCGGGTAAAACTATTTTAGAACATACCCTAAGTAAACTTGCAGAACTTAACGAATTAAACACCATCAAAGTAGCAATTAGCGATGATGACGGCTACTTTGCTGATTTACCACACATAGATAAGCGTATTGAGCGCGTGTCTGGTGGTAAAGAGCGCGCTGATTCTGTGCTTAACGCCTTGCTATCACTTGCTGGAAACCCACCTGATTGGGTGCTTGTTCACGATGCGGCAAGGCCGTTAGTGTGTCTTGCTGATATTCAGCGTTTAATAACTGAATGTATCGCTGCCAATGAAGGCGGTATTTTAGCGTCAAAAGTAAAAGACACCATTAAGCGCGGTCATACCCACAGTGAGCAAACGGTGCCACGTGATGATTTATGGCAGGCACTCACCCCTCAGCTTTTCCCTTATCAAGCGCTGACTAATGCGCTATCAAGTGCCCTTAAAAATGGTGTGACTATCACTGATGAGGCATCGGCAATTGAATGGGCTAAGCAGCCTGTTAAGCTGGTTGCAGGTCGCAGTGATAATATTAAAATCACCACCCCAGAAGATTTAGATTTAGCAGCATTTTTACTGCAAAAACAACAAAACGAGAGTACCTCATGATTCGAATTGGCCATGGCTTTGATGTACACAAATTTGGCGGCGAAGGCCCGTTGGTAATTTGTGGTGAAAAAATAGATTACCCACAAGGCTTTTTAGCTCATTCAGATGGTGATGTTGCCATTCACGCATTGTGCGATGCTATTTTAGGCGCATTGGCAATGGGTGATATTGGCAAGCATTTCCCTGATACTGCTAGCGAATACGAAAATATTGATAGCCGAATTTTACTACGCCACGTGGTTGGGCTTGCTAAAGAGCAAGGTTATGTACTTGGCAATGCCGACGTCACGATTGTTGCGCAAGCACCAAAAATGTTGCCACATATTCAAGCTATGCGTGAAAACTTATGCCAAGACCTTGAAGCTGATATTTCACAAGTTAATGTGAAAGCAACAACCACTGAGAAGCTTGGGTTTGAAGGTCGTAAAGAAGGTATCTCAAGCCACGCAGTGGTGATTATGAGCAAACAAAGCGCATGAGTGAGTTAAACTACCTATACGGTAAACCTCTTTCTAAGGCTGACTTTAAAACTCACGCCGAAGACTTCATGGTTGATGAAGATTTAGGTATTGAGTTTACCGGTTCTGGTGAACATGTTTGCTTGCAGGTTGTAAAAAAAGGCGAAAATACTCAGTTTATTGCGAAACGCATTGCCGAAAAAGCAGGGGTATCTCCACGTGATGTGAGTTATGCAGGCTTAAAAGACCGTCATGGCGTGTGTACCCAATGGTTTAGCGTGCCAGTTCCAATTAAGAAGCACATAGAATTTAGCGAACTGAATAACGATCAGTTTTTTGTAATATCGCAACAGCGCCATAACCGTAAGCTCAGAACCGGTTGTCATAAAGGCAATCGCTTTACCATTACATTACGTAATGTAACTGAGCCGCTGGATATTTTGTGCCGTATCAACGCGGTGCGTGCAGGGGTGCCTAATTACTTTGGTGAGCAGCGCTTTGGCCATGGTGGTCACAACCTTGAAATGGCAAAGCGCATGTTTGCTGGAGAGCGTATCCGCGATAAAAAATTGCGTGGCTTAGTTATTTCAGCTGCGCGCTCTTATGTATTTAATGAAATCGTGAGTATGCGGGTTGCCGAGCATGGCCTTGCGAAAACAATGCACCGCGAAGTGTTTATGCTCAGCGGCAGCAATGCTTTTTTTGAAGACAACATTAGTGATGACAATATTGCGCGCTTAGCGTCTGGCGATATTGTGATGTCGGTACCTATGGTTGGTAAAGGCGAAAAAGGCCTGACCGAAACTGAAAAAGTGTGGCTCGAACCTTATCAGCCTTGGATAGATGGCCTTAGCGAACTTGGCCTTAAGAATGAGCGTAGAATGTTACGACTTATTCCTGACTCATTAGCTGTTGAAACGATTGATGAAACTACTTTAAAGTTAAGTTTTGGTTTACCAAAAGGCTGTTTTGCTACCGCCCTGCTGCGTGAGCTGGTGGACTATCAAGATGCAAGCCCCAGAGAACAAAAACAAAAGGATGCGTAAATGAAAATCTTATTGAGCAATGATGATGGCGTACATGCTAAAGGGATTGCGGTTTTGTATCATGCATTGACGCAAATAGCAGATGTGACCTTAGTAGCGCCAGATCGTAATTGTAGTGGCGCAAGTAATTCATTAACGCTCATGAATCCACTTCGTGCAACCACCCTTGATAATGGCTTTATTTCGATTAATGGCACGCCGACTGACTGTGTGCATTTGGGAGTTAATGAATTAGTCGAGCAGCAGCCAGATCTAGTGGTTGCAGGAATAAACCACGGCGCCAACCTAGGTGATGATACCTTGTATTCAGGTACAGTAGCAGCGGCCACTGAAGGGCGCCACTTAGGACTGCCGGCGATTGCTGTGTCGTTATGCTCTAAAGAAGGAAATCACTTTGAAACTGCTGCAGCGGTTGCGGTGAGTATTATCAAAGAGTTGGCATCGCACCCGTTACCGAAAGATCAAATCATCAACTTAAACGTGCCAGATATTCCGCTTACAGAGCTTAAAGGAGTTAAGGTAACCCGTTTAGGTTCGCGTCATAAAGCTGAAACCATGACGAAACAACAAGACCCATGGGGCCGTGACATTTATTGGTATGGTACCCTTGGTGCTGAAAGTGATGCAGGTGAAGGCACTGATTTTTATGCCATTAATAATGGTTATGCATCAGTGACCCCGCTTAGTGTTGATATGACGGCGAAAGAGAGCTTACAAGCCGTCGATAGCTGGTTAGCAAATATGGAGATTAATAGTGCTGACTAATTATAATCGTAGTGCACTGGCATTAGCTGAACTATTAAAACGCGAGGGTGTAGAAGATAGTACTGTGCTTGAAGCGATAGCCTCAACACCCAGACACATTTTTATCGATGATGTTTTGCAACACAAAGCTTATCAAAATACCGCACTGCCAATCGGTCAAGGACAAACGATTTCGCAGCCATATATTGTCGCACGTATGACTGAGCTGCTCCGCTTAGCGGGTGTACGTGATAAAGTGCTCGAAATTGGCACAGGCTCTGGCTACCAAACAGCAATACTGGCAAAAACCTTCACTAAAGTGTGCTCGGTAGAGCGTATTAAAGCATTGCAATGGCAAGCAAAACGTCGTTTGCATAAGCTTGATTTATATAATGTCACCATGAAACACGGTGACGGTTGGCAAGGCTGGCAGTCGCAAGCTCCGTTTGAGGGGATTATTGTCACAGCAGCTGCGGCTACTATGCCAAAAGGACTTCTGGCACAACTTGCTGATGGGGGCGTTATGATTGCACCTATCGGTGAGCAAGATCAGCAATTAATGATGGTCGTTAGAAATGGCGACACTTTTACAGAACATAAAGTTGCACCAGTACGATTTGTACCTTTGGTACCTGGTGATATTGAATAGGACGTTATACTTTGAAGTTGTTTACTAAGTTATATGATATGGCGCTGGTATGGGCTAAACACCGTCATGCGGAGCGTTATTTAGCAGGGATGAGTTTTGCTGAATCTGTTTTTTTTCCGGTGCCACCGGATGTCATGCTAGCCCCTATGTCGCTTGCTCAGCCAGATAAAGCATGGCGCTTTGCCAGCTTTACGACTATTGCTTCAGTGATTGGTGGTATTTTAGGTTATTTACTTGGCTTTTGGTTATTCGAACCGGTAGTTGAACCGCTGATTGCGCAAATGGGTTGGCAAGCTAAATTTGACACAGCGCTAAGTTGGTTTGAAAACTATGGTGTATGGGTGGTGTTTTTAGCGGGCTTCTCTCCTATACCTTATAAGGTTTTCACCATAGGTGCAGGTTTGATGCAAATGGCATTCTTGCCATTTTTAATTGCCTCGGCAATAGGTCGTGGCGCGCGTTTCTTCTTAGTGTCGGCTTTAATGAAGTGGGGCGGCGTTAAAATGGAGCAAAAATTACGTCAATATGTTGAAGCGCTTGGCTGGGGATTAGTTGTTTTAGTTGTGGTTGCGTACTTTTTACTACGATAACCCGTAAAACCATTAAACTAGTACGATAAGGAGCATTTTACGATGAGCAGGCAGTTAACAGTCTATGTTACTTTGTTTCTTAGTATTTTGCTCTTTGGTTGTACTTCTCGCGAAGCACCGGCACCGGTTAGTAGTTTAGATAATAAAGTTAAACCCGCCACACGCAAAGTAAATATCTCTGGCTCAAAATATGTAGTCAAAAAGGGCGATACTTTGTATTCAATTGCTTTTAGCGCTCAGCAAGATTTTCGAACGCTCGCAAAAATAAACGATATTCCAGCACCTTATACGATCTTCCCTGGGCAGAGTATTTCGCTCACAAAATCGGCACAAAAATCAAAAAAGACGAAAAAGTATACGAATTCGAGTAAAAAGTCTACTGTTTCTATACAAAAAAATAACAAAAAATTAAAGAAAGGGCTTGATCAGCCAAAACAACGAGAGTATGTTCAGAAACAAGCCAACAAAATAATTAGTGAAAAAAAGCGTAATTCTAATGCTAAAGTTGTATGGGGCTGGCCTGCAAAAGGTAAAGTCACAAAACGCTTCTCTAACAAAGAGAATGGCTTTAAAGGATTACAGATCACTAATAAACAAGGGGCTTCTGTTTTAGCTGCTGCACATGGAACTGTGGTATACGCGGGCAACGCATTGAGGGGATACGGTAATTTAATCATATTGAAACACAATGATGATTACCTAAGCGCTTACGCGCACAATTCAAAGTTGCTTGTAAAGGAAAAACAGGAAGTAAAGGCAGGGCAGAAAATAGCAGAAATGGGCAGTTCAGACTCTTCGGTTACGGCTTTGAGATTTGAAATTCGTTATCGGGGTCAAGCAGTCAATCCTGCTAAGTATCTACCTTAGCCATTTAGGGTATTGATAAAGTGATTTAGCTCAATCACATATTTGCTCGGGAGGACGCTTATGGGTCACACAGCAAAACTAGAGAAAAAAACTGACGCGATTGACGATAAATTTGATGACACGGTAGTCGAAGAAGAGTCTTCTGAATTACTTGAAGAAGTCGACAACGAAGATGAAATTTTTGCAAAAGAAGAAGTTGCCAAGAATTTAGATGCTACGCAGCTGTATCTTGGTGAGATTGGTTTTTCTCCGCTGCTAAGCGCAGAAGAAGAAGTTTATTTTGCTCGAAAAGCACTGAAAGGCTGCGAAGCCTCTCGCAAGCGAATGATTGAAAGTAATTTACGTTTAGTGGTGAAAATTGCCCGCCGCTACAACAACCGTGGCCTTGCGCTACTAGACCTTATTGAAGAAGGTAATTTAGGCCTTATCAGAGCCGTTGAGAAATTTGACCCAGAACGTGGTTTTCGTTTTTCAACTTATGCAACTTGGTGGATACGTCAAACCATTGAACGTGCCATCATGAACCAAACACGTACGATTCGTTTACCTATTCACGTGGTTAAAGAGCTTAATGTTTATTTAAGAACAGCCCGTGAATTAACGCAGAAACTTGACCATGAACCAACCGCAGAAGAAATTGCAGAGTGCTTAGATAAGCCGGTTGAAGATGTCACTAAGATGCTGCGTTTAAACGAAAAAATCACCTCGGTGGATACACCTATCGGCGGTGAAAATGACAAAGCGTTACTAGATATTATCGCCGATGAAAAAGACTATGGTCCAGAAGGCGAAGTACAAAATAATGACATCAACAAGCACATTGTTGATTGGCTTGGAGAGTTAAACCCGAAACAGCGTGAAGTACTTGCTCGTCGTTTTGGTTTACTAGGCTATGAGCCATCAACCCTTGAAGATGTTGGTCGTGAAATAGGCTTAACACGTGAACGTGTAAGACAAATTCAAGTGGAAGCATTACGTCGCTTAAAAGACATTTTGCAACACGAAGGGTTAAGTACAGATAGCCTATTCGACCAATTCACCTGATTTGACAACAATGTATACCCAAACCACCTCAAGGTGCGAGTTTCAGTTGGAAAAGCGATTTAGGCAAGGCATTGATTGCAAGTAATAGTGGTTCTATTGCTAAAATCAATAACGCAGTATAAATCGCTTTTAAACCAACCCGTTGGGCGCTTCACAGGTACTTACTCTCATCGTTGTTACTTCTTAAAAGGGAATGCCATTCCTGCAAAGTAACGCCTTGATATTAAGCACCTGTGACGCCTTGATATTAAGCACCTGTGAAACGCTGAATTCTGCATCTTGAGGAGGCTTGGGTATTAGGCCTTCGGGTCTAGAACACACAAAAAAGCTGACATTACGTCAGCTTTTTTTATAGCTCTTTTATTGCACTACAGTAAATCTTTTAATTGATACAGTAGTTGGTGTGCTTGTCTTGGCGTTAAGCTGTCTGGATCAAGCTGTTTTAAGGTTAATTCAAGCTCAGAAGGCTCATCATCAAAACTTAACGTTTGTTGTTGTTGCTCAATGGGGGCAGTAACAGGTTGATGGTTCTCAAGCATTTTAAGCTTTTGTTTTGCTTGTTGGATCACCGCTTTTGGTACACCAGCCAAGGCAGCAACTTGTAAGCCAAAGCTCTTGCTTGCTGCGCCTTCAAGCACGGTATGCATAAAGGCAATGGTGTCGTTGTGCTCAATGGCATCAAGGTGCACATTAACCAATCCCGTTTTTTGTTCGGCCAGTTCGGTTAGCTCAAAATAGTGGGTAGCAAATAAGGTTTTAGCGGCAATTTTTGATGCTAAGTAATCAGCCGTTGCATAGGCAAGCGATAAACCATCATAGGTCGAAGTACCGCGACCAATTTCATCCATCAGGACTAGTGATTGCGCTGTGGCGTTATTTAAAATTGTTGCTGTTTCGGTCATTTCAACCATGAAGGTTGAGCGTCCTGATGCTAGGTCATCACTTGCGCCGATACGCGTAAAGATACGGTCAATATTACCAATCTCTGCACTATCAGCAGGAACGTAACAACCAATGTGAGCCATTAGAACAATAAGTGCAGTTTGGCGCATATAGGTCGATTTACCACCCATATTTGGACCTGTGATAATGAGCATTTTACGGTCGTTATTAAGCTCCACAGGGTTAGCTATAAACGGGTCTTTCATTACCTGCTCTACTACCGGGTGGCGACCTTGCTTAATACTGATATTATCGTTATCGCACAAAGTTGGTTTAGCATAATTAAGCGCTTGCGCACGTTCGGCTAAATTGTTCAGTACATCTAAATCTGCTAAAACAGCTGCCATTGTTTGTAGCTGCTCAATGTGCGGAGCAATAAACTCAAAGAGTTGCTCGTAAAGCTGTTTTTCAAGCGCTAGCGCTTTTGACTGGCTACCAAGTACTTTATCTTCGTGCTCTTTAAGCTCAGGGATAATATAGCGCTCATTATTTTTTAGCGTTTGACGGCGAATATAATCCGCAGGAACCAAGTGCGAGTTCGCACGGCTTACTTCAATAAAAAAGCCATGCACCTTATTATAGCCAATTTTTAAGGTGCTAATGCCTGTGCGTTCACGCTCACGTTCTTCAAGCTTATCGAGAATATCGGTTGCGCCTTGGCTTAGGGCACGCCATTCATCAAGCTCACTGTTATAACCTGGGGCAATAACACCCCCATCACGAATAAGCACCGGTGGGGTTTCGATGACAGCACGTTCTAGTAAGTCTTGTAGATCAGGTAATTGCTGCGACTTTGCAATAATTTGGCTAATACGCGGATCGTTGGCGTCCAAAAGTAATTCGTGTAATGGTGCCAGAGCTTGCAGTGCACTACGTAGGCGCGTTAAATCACGCGGGCGTGCTGTGCAAAGCGCTAAACGGGCGATAACACGCTCAATGTCGCCAATTTGCTTTAATGACTCTTGTAGCTCACCACATAATTGCGCATCGATAATTGCACTAATTGCGTTTAGTCGAGAGTTGAGCTCTGTTTTGCTGCGCACAGGGGTATGAATACGACGCTTTAATAAGCGTGAACCCATCGCAGTCGCTGTTTTATCAAGTACTTGTGCAAGTGTGTTTTCGTAACCGCCCGATAAATTAACCGTTAGTTCAAGGTTTTTACGAGTTGCTGCATCTAAGATCACCGCGTGTTCGTTTTGCTCAAGGGTGATTGCACGAATATGCGGCAGGGCTATGCGCTGAGTGTCTTTTACGTATTGCATTAAGCAGCCTGCAGCCACTAAAGCCGCGTGTGCTTTGTCTACTCCAAAACCAACTAAATCTTTGGTGCCAAATTGGTCGCAAAGTAAATGCTGCGCAGTATCTAGATCAAATTCCCATTCCGGGCGACGACGCGCGCCTTTGATATGCTCAATTAAGTGCACATTTGCAAATGTTTCACTGTAAAGCAGCTCAGCAGGGGCTAAACGCTGTAATGTTGAGCTAAATGCTTCATCGGTATTAACTTCTAACACATTGAATCGGCCAGAGTTAATATCTAAGTAAGCAATACCATATAGGCCTTGTTTATTTTGCCATACACTGGTTAGTAAGTTGTCTTGGCGTTCTTGTAATAACGCTTCGTCAGAAATTGTGCCCGGTGTAACAATACGTACAACTTTACGCTCAACAGGGCCTTTGCTAGTCGCTGGGTCACCAACTTGTTCACAAATAGCTACTGACTCACCCATTTGTACAAGGCGAGCTAAATAGTTTTCGACTGCGTGATAGGGTACGCCCGCCATTGGAATGGGGTCGCCACCGGCTTTACCTCGATGGGTTTGAGAAATATCAAGAAGTTGCGCTGCACGCTTGGCATCATCAAAGAAAAGTTCGTAAAAGTCGCCCATACGATAAAACAATAAAATATCCCGATGCTCGGCTTTTATTTTTAGATACTGCTGCATCATAGGGGTTTGTTGTTTTATAGTGTGCGGTGCATAAAGATCAAACGACATGTATTTACCCAAAGGCTGAATATGGAATTACATCAAGAGATTAAAACACTTGCTGCGAAATTAGGAGCTATTTTAACGGATAAACGCTTATGGATCACTACCGCAGAGTCATGCACTGGTGGTGGAGTGAGTTATGCACTAACCGATACCCCAGGCAGCTCTAATTATATTGACCGAGCGTTTGTCACTTATAGTAACCAAGCAAAACATGAGCTCATTGGCGTTAGCGAGCAAACCTTAAACAGCTTTGGTGCGGTGAGTGAGCAAACCGTTGTTGAAATGGCATCGGGGGCGGCAAAAGCTGCAAACGCCGATATCGCAATAGCTATTTCGGGGATAGCAGGCCCCGGTGGTGGAACACTGGATAAACCTGTGGGATTAGTATGGTTTTGTATTCATTTTGCTGGTCAAAACTACCCAAGTCAGCAAGTTTTCTCTGGCGATCGAGCTGAAGTTAGACTACAAGCTATTGTTTATTCATTAAAAAATATAATTGAATTGATAAAATCTGAAAATTAGCTTGATACTGTGATTTCATACAGTATACTGTCTGCATTAGCCGGATTTGGAGAACAGAATGAACGATAACAAACAAAAAGCCTTAGACGCTGCTTTATCACAAATTGAGCGTCAATTTGGTAAAGGCTCAATTATGAAACTGGGCGACAATAAAGCCCTAGATATTGAAGCAATTTCAACTGGTTCACTAGGTATCGATATCGCACTAGGTATTGGTGGTTTACCTACGGGTCGTATTGTTGAAGTGTATGGTCCTGAATCATCAGGTAAAACAACGCTTACTTTACAAGTTATCGCTGAAGCTCAAAAGCAAGGTAAAACTTGTGCATTCGTAGATGCTGAGCACGCTCTAGATCCTGTATACGCACAAAAATTGGGTGTAAACATTGATGACTTACTTGTTTCTCAACCAGATACTGGTGAGCAAGCATTAGAAATCTGTGACATGTTAGTTCGTTCAAGTGCAGTTGATGTTGTGATTGTTGACTCGGTAGCAGCTTTAACACCTAAAGCTGAAATCGAAGGTGACATGGGTGACTCACACATGGGTCTACAAGCTCGCTTAATGTCACAAGCTTTACGTAAGCTTACAGGTAACATCAAGCGTTCAAACACACTTTGTATTTTCATCAACCAAATCCGTATGAAAATTGGTGTTATGTTTGGTAATCCTGAAACAACAACAGGTGGTAACGCACTTAAATTCTACTCTTCAGTACGTATCGATATTCGTCGTATTGGTTCTGTGAAAGAAGGCGACGAGGTTGTTGGTAACGAAACTCGCGTTAAAGTTGTTAAGAACAAGGTTGCTCCGCCGTTTAAACAAGCTGAGTTCATCATCATGTATGGCGAAGGTATTTCGAAACAAGGCGAGTTAATTGACCTAGGTGTTAAGCATAAGATTGTTGAAAAGTCAGGTGCTTGGTACAGCTACAATGGCAGCAAAGTTGGTCAAGGTAAAGCAAACTCAATTAAGTTCTTAAAAGACAACCCAGAGATCGCAGATGAGATCGAAGGTAAGCTACGTGAGATGCTATTACTTCAGGCAACAGAACAACCAGAAGATGGTGAAGATGCAGGCCTATTAGCTGAAGACGAGCTATAAACACCGCAAAAGAGTACAGTTAAGCGTGATTTGACCCGCACTTAACACAAAAAAGACCGCTACACAGTTAGCGGTTTTTTTATGGGTAAAAGTTAGCGAGAGTAAAGTTAGCGAGAGTAAAGTTAGCGAGAGTAAAGTTAGAAAGGGTAAAGTTAGCAAGAGTAAAGTTAGCAAGGGGAAAGTTACAGGCATTATCGAGTGTTCTGACAGCTAAAAGCGAAACGAAACCATTGAATACCACCAACAATGTAGTGATTAAACGCGATATAAAATCGCTGCTACAAACTACTGCCTGCTCCTGTAACGGCGGTTTGCACCGCTTCAAAACGCTTTACTCTCGCTAACTTTACTCTTGCAACTCTTTCATGAAAAAGCCGCATATGATGCGGCTTTTCATGTACTTAAAGCTTAAAACTTTAAGCTTCTAGCTCAAAGCTTACAGCTGCCAGTTGAAAGACACTGAGTAGTTACGTGGTGCGCCGTAATAACCTTGTGCCCAGAAAAGACTGTGGATGTACTTTTCGTTGGTCACGTTATTAACGTTCAAGTTAACGCTCATATTGTCATTAATATCGTAGGTTGCCATTAGGTTTAATAGGCCGTACGCATCTTGCGTTGTGGTGATAAGTGCAGCATTTGTTGCCGCATCACGCACTTGTACGCGCTTTGTATCGTCTTGCCAACGATAGTTTAGGCCAAAGGTTAAACCATCAATCTCAGGCACTTTATGAGTTACAGCAAGTTTGAACTGGTTTTCAGGTGTGTAGTCTTTTACTAACTCATCACCATCAATGTTTAGATTACTGTAGCTGAAGCTTGCACTTAGTGTTTCGTTGATTTGACCACTAAGCTCTACTTCAATACCGTCGCTGTTAATACCATCTGCGCCATAGTAGCGAGTGTCGTCAGGTAATGAATCAGGGATAGCAACGGCAAGGCCAACTTGTTTAGCATCAAAGTAGGCAAGAGTTACAAATAAATCGTCATCAAGTAGCTGAGCTTTCACACCAATTTCACTGCTTTTACCTGTGATTGGATCTAAGTAATCGCCATTGATGTCACGCTCTGTTTGCGGTACGAAGGTTTCTGTGTAGCTTGCATAAGTTGAGAAGCTTTCGTTGATATCATACACAGCACCGAAGTAAGGCACAGTTTGGTCGCTATCTTTGTCTTTTGCAACGCCGTAAGAGGCACCTTCAGTTTCCCAATTTACTTGGCTCACACCTGCTAAAATGCTGAATGCGTCAGTTGCACGAATGCGTGTTGAAATATATGCAGAGCGTTGACGGCTAGTGATATCAGCACCTGTTAAACCATCAGTAAGTGTTGGTACTGGCGCAACACCGTCCCAACCACCTAGCTCAGGCATTGCAGGGAAACCATTGCCTGTAGTGTAGTCATACAATGATTTATCTTTGTTATCCATATCTGCTTGGTTTACACCAAACGACAGATCATGTTCCATACCAAATAAATCAAATTTACCTGTTGCGTAGATATCTAAAATGTCGTGCTTATCTTTGTGGTCATATTCACTGGCATAACCAGTTAGGCCAAGACCTGTTTCTCTGTCTGGTGTGCCGTAAACATAGAAAAGCTCAGAATCTTGCTCATTTTCTAAGTGCGCGTAGCTTGCTTTTAAGAACCAAGTATTGGTGATTGCTTGCTCAATTGATAAGAACAGCTGCTCAGTTGTGTTATTCCAGTATGACCAATCAGACGCTGTGCTAGTTGAAGCGTCAAAGTTTGTTGCTGAACCATCGCTGTAATAAAGCGGTAAGGCACCCCACAGTGGGCTATCAGCATCTTTCTTTTGATTTACATAGTTTGCAGTTACTACTGTGCTGTCAGTTAGCTGGCCTTCGTAGGCTAGGTAATAAATTGTTTTATCTTGCTCGTAACGGTCAAGGTATGACTCAGTTTTGTGCTTGGTGAATACCGCACGTACAGCGTGGTTTTCGTTGATAGCAGTTGAAGCGTCAAGCTCTAAACGCTTATTGTCCCAAGAACCGTACGATACAGACGCATTTACTTGCGTTTGATAAGTAGGGCGCTTTAGAACCATGTTGACTGTTGCTGATGGGTTACCAGCACCTGTCATTAAACCATTGGCACCACGTACAATTTCAACACTATCGAAAATAGAAGTATCTAGAGTACCTTGGATTGAACCGTTGTCTTGCGGCATACCCATGCCATTAACTTGGAAGTTGGTGATCTCAAAACCACGAGCTTTAAAATAAGTACGGTCAGTTTCGATTTGCTCAACAGTGACGCCCGGTGTACTTTCAAGTACAGCGTTTAGATTATCGAGTGAGAAGTCATCCATTAACGCACGTGAAACAACAGAGATTGACTGTGGTGTTTCTTTAATTGTTAGCCCTAATTTGGTTGCCGACTGTGCTTCTTCAGTGATGTAGTTTTTATGATGCTGGCCATACACGGCAATTTTTTCAATTGCTTGTTCTTCTTTTTGTTGTTCTGCAAAAGCGTGGCCACTTAAAAGTGCTGAGGTCACAAGGCTTAATTGAGATAAGCGCAAAAATTTTGTTGATGACATGCAAAGTTCCAATTAGTTCAATGAATAGTGAAATTAATGCGTAATTTAATCTAAATGAAAATAATTTGCAATTAGCATTTGTGTTTTGGTGAATGATTGTTTGCAAAAAAGTTTAAAGGGCACAGAAATATAAAAAGGAGATATAAAAAAAGCGGCCGAAGCCGCTTCAGGAAGTAAAATAAGTTTAAATCTTAAAATACGTATTTTGCAGAGAACTGCAGACGGTCCATATCGCCGTCAGCACCGCTTTCTAGCTCACGCTCAGCATGTTTGAATTCAACACCAAAGGTAAGCTTTTTAACAGGCGAATATAAAAGGTTGGCACTATAGCTTTGGCTCATTTCTGTAGGATCGCCAGTCACAGCAAGTAAATCTGTGTTGTTATCTGCTGAGAAGAATGAATAAAGGAAAGTTGAGCGCCATTGGCTGTTCCAGTGTTGTTGGTAGGCAATAAAACCTGATGTTGAATCAATTGCATCTAAATCATCACCGTCAAGCACCGCACCATGAGCCACATTTAAACCAACATAACGGCCTAAACCTGTGCCTTGAGTTAGCATAAATTTAAGGTTGTTTTGGCCAAAATTTACTTTACCTGAGGCGCTGATACCGAACGATGATGTATCTGCATCAATGCCATTTTGTTTATAAGTTAACTGGCGAGCAAGACCGGTAAATACTAATTCACCCCAATCAGCTTTATGCGCATAACGTGCTGTAAAGTCAGGCATTGATGCATCATCAGTGGCAACACGTGCACCGCCAACTGTGACTGTGCTCTCTGGGTTTTCGATAGAGAATGACCAATTACCGGTAGTGTAACGTGCCTGTGCTTGACGTACGAACACAGTACCTTCAGCAGGACCGACGAAATCAAGTGTTTCTGGTAATGCGCCAACGTTTTGGAAGTTTGACCAGGCTTGACCAAATAGCCAACCATCATAAGTTACAAATGCTTGACGAATACGAGGCGCGTAAGAGTTACTAACGCGTTCGTTACCGCCAGGTGCTGAAGCAATAAAGTCTATTTCAATTTTAGTTTTGATGGTTTTACCGTCGTCTAATTTTGTTGCTGTACCTAGGTTAAAGCGAGATTGGCGTGCATGCATGTCAAATACTGCATCGCTGTCGCTGTCTGCGCCTACAGGTGTTGTACCTGGTACATAGAAGTCACGGCCAATGCTGCCGCCAGCTGGTACGCCTGCAGAGTAATCACTCCACATAGCATCAAGTTTTACATAGCCACCATAAGAAACGTCTGTGTTACCGATGGTTGCGGCGTTAGCGGTACCTGCAAGTGCACATAAAACAGCTGAAGCTGTGAGTGTTTTTAATGCGGTTACTTTTGTTGTTGTCATAATGTGTATTCCTGTCGAAGCTACTTGTTGATTGCATTAATGTTGTTGTATCACTGTTGTTTAAGAAATGACTTCTCTCAATTATCTATTGGTCTATTAGACTAAGGTGGAATGGGTAGTTAAATCGCATCCAACCTAACATTGGACTAGATTATAGAAGGCAATTTTAAAGTTTTTTGTTAAATGACAAGATATACAACTAAGGTCTAATACTTTCAGGGGCTTTGCTGAGTGATCCTTGAAGCAGGCCGTAGGCAAGTAATTAAAATGGAGACGACAACAATGTCAGAAAGTATCTATCCAGTACCAGCGCATATCAAGAATGCAGCACTAGTTGATAACGATAAATATAATACACTGTACAAGCAATCTATTGATGACCCTGAAGGATTTTGGCGAGAGCACGGTAAACGCCTTGATTGGTCAACTCCTTATAACAAAGTAAAGAACACCTCATTCGACAAAGGCCACATCAGCATTCGCTGGTATGAAGACGGCCAACTTAACGCATCTTACAACTGTATTGACCGCCACCTTGCCACTAAAGCCGATAAAACAGCCCTTATTTGGGAAGGCGACAACCCTGAACACAACGAAAATATTAGCTACCAACAGCTTCACGACGAAGTAGCTAAGCTAGCCAACGGCCTTAAAAAATTAGGCGTATCAAAAGGTGACCGTGTTGCTATTTATATGCCAATGACACCGCAGGCTATTTACGCTATGCAAGCGTGTGCGCGTATTGGTGCGATTCACTCTGTAGTATTTGGTGGTTTCTCTCCATCAGCGATTGCTGACCGAATTAATGACTCAGGCGCTAAAGTGGTAATTACTTCAGACGAAGGTCGCCGTGCTGGCAACTGCGTACCACTTAAAGCAAATGTTGATGAAGCGGTATCACAAGACTCAGTAACCACCGTTGAGCACGTTATTGTTCATCAGCTAACGGGTGGTGAAGTTGAATGGAATAGTCATGATGTTTGGTGGCATGAGCTTGTCGCTGACTTACCAACTGAGTGCGAACCTGAACCAATGAATGCAGAAGATCCGCTTTTCATTCTTTATACTTCAGGCTCAACGGGTCAACCAAAAGGGGTGGTTCATACTACCGGTGGTTACCTTGTTTATGCATCGATGACACATGAATATGTGTTTGATCTTAAAGAAGACGATATTTTCTGGTGTAGTGCCGATGTGGGCTGGATCACAGGTCACAGCTACATTGCTTATGGCCCATTAGTGAATGGCTGCACGCAAGTCGTATTTGAAGGTGTACCAACTTACCCAACAGCGGGGCGTATGGGTGAAGTAATTGATAAGCACAACGTGACTATCCTTTACACAGCACCAACTGCTATTCGTGCTCTAATGGCGAAAGGCGATGAGCCAACAGCGACTTCAACTCGTAAAAGTCTTCGTGTTATGGGTTCTGTAGGTGAGCCAATTAACCCAGAAGCGTGGGCATGGTATTACGAGCATATTGGTAACGAAAACTGCCCAATCGTAGATACCTGGTGGCAAACTGAGACTGGCGGCATCATGATCACACCATTACCAGGTGCAACAGATATGAAGCCAGGCTCAGCAACACGTCCATTCTTTGGTATTGCACCAGCACTATTTGATGCTGAGGGTAATACACTAGAAGGCGCGGTTGACGGTAACCTTGTTATTTTAGATAGCTGGCCATCACAAGCACGTACAGTTTATGGCGACCATGAACGCTTTGAACAAACCTATTTCTCAGCATACCCAGGCGTGTACTTCACAGGTGATGGTTGTCGTCGTGATGAAGATGGCTACTACTGGATCACAGGCCGTGTAGATGACGTACTTAACGTATCAGGTCACCGCCTAGGTACTGCAGAAATCGAAAGTGCATTGGTTGCTCACGAAGCAGTAGCAGAAGCTGCAGTAGTAGGTTACCCACATGATATTAAAGGTCAGGGCATCTATGTTTACATCACTCCAAATGAGGGTGTTGTAGTGAGCGATGAACTAACAAAAGAGGTACGTAACTGGGTTCGTAAAGAGTTAAGCCCAATTGCATCACCAGATATGATCCAATGGTCTCCAGGTTTACCGAAAACTCGTTCTGGTAAGATCATGCGTCGAATTTTACGTAAAATTGCGGCAAATGAGCACCAACAGCTTGGAGATACTTCTACACTAGCCGATCCGAGCGTTGTTGATGAGCTAATCGAAAACCGATTAAATCGTTAAAATCGCGTTAAAAACTTGATTAGAAGTTGATTCTAAACGTAGTATATCGGCTGTCACTTAGAAATAGGTGTCAGCCGAATTTATTAGGAGTGAACCATGAGTCAGTTTTTAATAGCGGACGATCATCCGTTATTTCGTGAAGCGCTGAAAGGGGCATTGAGTGCTAAGTTCGCTGATTTAGAAGTGTTTGAATCGGAAAACTTTGATACCACTTTGCAGGTGCTGAGCGAGCAAGAAGATCTTGATATCTTACTACTAGACCTTCACATGCCAGGCAATGGCGATTTATACGGCCTTATTCGCATTCGCGAAGACTATCCAAGCTTACCAATAGCTGTTGTTTCTGGCAGCGAAGACATCAATGTAGTTTCTAAAGTAATGGGTTATGGTGCGATGGGATTTATTCCAAAATCATCTTCATCAGATGATATTGCGCTGGCAATCAACCACATACTTGAAGGCGATGTTTGGCTTCCACTTGAGCTTAAAGATAAAGTGGCTGCCGTAGATGGCGAAGACAAAGAAATTGCTGCGCAAGTGGCTTCACTAACGCCGCAGCAATACAAGGTGTTGCAATACTTACACGAAGGCTTGTTAAACAAACAGATTGCTTACGAGTTACATATTTCCGAAGCAACCGTTAAAGCACACATTACAGCAATTTTTAGAAAGCTAGGTGTGTATAATCGTACTCAAGCGGTATTAATTGCCTCTAAGTTACAATTAGAGCCTATTGAGTCGGCATAACAAAAGATAATAAAAACAATAAAGAGGCCATTCAGCCTCTTCATTTTATTGCTTAAGCGAACACCACGGTTCGATTACCATTGATAAACAGTTTATGTTCAGATGCGAGCTGCAACGCTTTGCAGAACACTGTTTTCTCTACATCTTTACCCATTTTTGCCATCATCTCTGCGGTATCCGCATGACTGACATGCGTCACATCTTGTAAAATAATCGGCCCTTCATCAAGCTCATTATTAACAAAATGAGCGGTCGCGCCAATAATTTTTACACCGCGCTCAAATGCCTGATGGTAAGGCTTTGCGCCAATAAAGGCTGGCAAAAATGAATGGTGAATATTAATAATCTTACCTTCAAAGCGCGCCACAAATTCAGGGCTTAAAATACGCATATATTTAGCAAGGCCAATAATGTCAGGCTGATAGCTGGCTATTAAATCACCGACTTGTTGATCATGCTCCGCACGGCTTAAGCCTTCGTGCGATACCACATGAAATGGTACACCAAAGCCTGCAGCCAGTGGCGCTAAGTCGGCGTAGTTGGCAATCACAGCCAGTACTTCGATGTTTAAGGCTTTTTCGAATTGCTTTAGTAATACACCACCTAAACAGTGCGCTTCTTTGGTAGCAAGCAATACCACTTTGGTTCTTTCGCTGCTGTGCAGGGCAAGCTCTGCGCCATCAGGAAGTAGCTCAGCAAGACTTGGTAAAAAGTCATCTGAAATAACGCCGCTTAACTCTGTACGCATAAAAAAGCGTTTAGCGTCTTTATCTACAAATTCGTTATTACGTGTAATATTTAAATTATGCTGATGACAAAGGCCGGTGATCTTGGCAATTAGACCAACATCATCATCGCATTGTGTGGTTAAAATCGTGTTCATAGTCCTCATTCTAATCCCGTTTGTGTGAACACCATTATTTGCTAATTTTTTTGTGCTGCATAGCGCAAATTTGACTATCTAATAATTTATCTGATTTGATTGTATAAGCGTCTAAAATGTAATCATTATTTACTTTTCGTGTAAAAGTAAGTTGCTTTCACTATAAATGTGATTTTCTGTCCATAATTATGATTAATTAAGTGCTTTTCTACATCATTTTCTACACTTTTTAACCTTATCGTAAGTAACTGTAAGTGAAGGTAATAGTTTGTAAAACATAGAATTTTTTCGCACTATTCGAGTCAGAATGGGGTATTACAAACAATAAGGAAAAAATTCCATGAAAAGCACTCTGCTTAAAACAATTGTTGCCTCAAGTTTGCTTTCGGTACTGGCTGCCTGTTCAAGCGATGACAGCAGCAGTAGCAACAGTGGCTATGTGCAACTGTACAATGGCTCTTACAACAGCCCATACACGCGTTTATTTGTTGATGACACTGAACGTTCGGGGGCAGATTTTGGTGATGTATCAACTCGTCATAACTACAGTTCGGGGGAGTATGAACTCAGTTTTGAATATGTTGATGCAAATGATAGTTATATCACCATCGACGAAGAAACCATCAAAATTAAAAATGATCAAACTCAGTTGCTAGTAATGAATGGTGATTTTGCTGAACCAATTTTTACTGAGCTAAGTGTTCCGACGTCAAGCGATGAAGATGAATTCAATGTTGGCTTTTTTAATATCGTTGGCGAAGATAACCTTTACGATGTATACGTTGCCACTGACGACGGGTTATTTGATACCGCTGAGTTATTAATGACTTCGCAATACCTCGTTGAGCCAGAATTAGCGACGCTTGAGGAAGGTTATTACACTATTTATATTACCGCTAGCGGCAGCACTGATGTGATTTTTGAATCACCAACCGTGTACTTTAATGATGAAGCAACGTACATGGCGATGATCCGCCCAAGTTATGCAACAGAAGAAGATGGTATTACGCTTGATGTCGTGACGGCAAGTAGCTCAGTAACACAACTAAACCACCAAGACGCGCAAGGTCAGCTGCGTTTTATCAATACCATCGATGATTACACGCAAACCCAGTTTAAAGTAACCCGAGGCACAACGGCGACCAACACCGAAGTTGTTAGCAACGATAGTTACTCTGAATACATGAGCATGTCACCAAATAGTTATAGCGTCGCTATGTTAGACGAAGCGGGTGACACAATTGTCGATAACTTCTTAATGACATTAGAGCGTGAGCAAAGTGCGGTTGGTCTTTTCTACAATGACAAAGATTACGGGCCTCGTATGATGACCATTGAAGAAAACCTAACTCCAAGCAGCTACAGCCACGCAGTTACTGTGGTTAACTTAATTGATAGCTATGCAGGGCAAGAGATTGACGAAGTTGATGTGTACTTCACCCTCAATGGTGAAACGGTTGAAGATACCAGCAATGTTGTTGAAGGGTTAGATCAATACGACCAGCAAGAACAGGTGGTTGATAACGAAGTTTATACAACCTATGTGGTCTATGAAGACAATGGTCAACAGATTGTGCTATTACAACAAAGCGATATGGATTTTACCGAAGAAGGTAACTATATCTTAGTGATTGAACACGATGAAACCACAGACTCAGGTTTTAAAATGACCTTAGAGCGTACGGTGACTGAACAGTCTTAACCGGCTAAAACGCAATATCGTTGTTTATTTACTCTTGCTAAGTGTTTATTGTATAAACAATTAAGGCTTTTGCTTTTTGTTTAAAGCGTACACAAGGAGAGAGTATGGATGGCGGTATTGCGTTACTAATATTACTAGCACTAGTTGTTGTAGGTGGCTCCATTGCGGGTATTTTTGCCTTTTTTCAACTCTCCAGTTTAAAGCGAGAAGTAGCTGCTCTTCGAGTCAAACTTAACGCGACATATAGTCATAATCCACAAGCAAATACTGCAAATCAGTTTGATAATTCAAACGACGAACTGACTGACACAGCAAAATTTGAACCAGAGCCTGTAATCATTAGTAAGCCGATTGAGGCTATCCCTAAAAAGCCAGAGCAAACAAAACCCAAGCCTGCGACTTTAAATCCGCTAATAAGCCAACTCGTTACACAAATCAAAGCTAATTGGTTAACTTGGGTAGGAGCGGTTGCACTTGCCTTTGGCGGTATCTTTTTAGCCCGCTATTCACTGGAGGCAGGCTTATTATCCGAAACCATGCGACTCACGCTTGGCGCTATTTTTGGTTTGAGCTTAATTGTTGCGGCTGAGGTTTTACATCGTAAAGGTATTATTTTTGATGGGTTTAGCAACTATATTCCCGCAGCGCTGGCAAGTGGTGGTTTTATTAGTTGTTTTGCATTGACCTTGCTGGCCTATAGCCATTATGGCTTACTGCAAGCTTTACCGGCATTTAGCATTTTAACCTTAGTTTCTGTAGCAGCAAGCTGGATGGCACTGCGTTTTGGTCCTGTGCTTGCGGTCATTGGTGTTATTGGTGCCTACAGCGTGCCGGTTTGGGTCAATAACGGGAGTAATGACTTTATAGCACTGCTAACCTATGTTGCGTTTGTCAGTGTATCGGCTTCGCTAGTCGCGCATTACGTAAAACGGCATTGGTTGTGGTATCTGTTATGGGCAGGTCACTTAGGCTGGTATTACTTAGTTGCAATGGGTGCAGCTAAAAATCTGCATTGGTTTATTAATCTTTATGCTCTATTTAGCATCGTATTGTTAATTGCGATTCCACGCCTAGGGCTGAGTATTAAACAAATAGAATACCGTCCACATCGCTTTAAAACACTACTTAAGCAACTGCCCGACAACCCTCTGTTGATAGCTGTTGTCTTGCCACTTTATCTTTTACTCATGAGCAGTAACCAACTGCTTACTTGGCAGCTTAGTATATTGTCGTTAGTGGCTTTACTGCTTCTTTTGGTATTAAAAAACAGTGCATGGGATCACTGGCTGATGCTAGCTGTGGTGAGTGTGGTGTGTTTGCTTACAGGGCAACATAATGCTGTTGATTACTCTGAGCAGCTTTTTGTATTTCGGCAAAATTACGGAGCAGGGCTGTTTTTTATTGCTTTGTTCGCGGGTTATGGGTTTTTGTTTGGTCGTAAATACCCTAAACGCTTAGGTTTTGCTTTACTCGCTTCACTTTCAAGTTTTGTGATTATTAGTTGCTTATATGTTATCACTCCCGATCATGCCTTGATGACGGCGTATCCGGTTTGGTGCTTTGTATTATTGGCTCTGTCTGCTTGGTTATTTAAGCTATCAGTCAATAGCACTAACCCGATGCGGGTATTTAGTTACTGGCTTGGCGGTAATGCCAATATTAGCTTAGCGTTAACCATGCTCCTTGAAGGCAGCAGCTTGACCTTAGCGCTTGCTGCGCAAGTGTTGTTGATCAGTTTTTATGTCAATAAACAGTCACTCAGCATACCTACTTGGCCGCTTAAGGGCTTAGTTGGCGCTTTACTAGTTAGGTTAAGCTTTGCACCTTGGTCAACTGATTACAGTGATGCGTTGCTGCTCGGTGTGCACTGGAGTTTGGTTGTATACCCAGTATGCGCTTGCTTATTTTACTTTGCAGCGAGGCACTGGCAGCAGCAATCTGTTCGGGTGTGGCTAGAAGGTGCAACGCTTCATTGCATTGCTTTATTTATTACCACAGAGACGAGCTATCAGTTGGTGGGGCACTACCCAGACTTTGAGAGCTTGTCTGTGTATGAGCATATTTTATTAACCTGTAACTGGGGTATATTAGGTTGTGTTTATTTACTGCGTTCACGCTTTACTGCGCAATTGGCAAAACTCTATCAAGTAGCAGGTTTTGCGTTATTAACACTGAGTGGCTTACTAATACTGAAAAGCTTTACTGCTGTAAATCCGTTTTTTGAGCCGATAAATATAGGCAGTTGGCCGATTATTAACTGGTTACTATTACTTTGGTTAGTCCCCGCCTGTATTGCAATTTGGGCAAGCCAACTGACTAAATCTCAGCACTATTTACAAAAGCTGTTTACAGCACTTGCAGGTGTGATAAGTGTTTTATATATCAATGCGGAAATTCGCCATAACTGGCAAGGCGAGTTTATAAATATTGCTTTGCCAACTTCAGATGCAGAGCTTTACAGTTATTCTTTAGTTTGGCTTGTTATCGGTGCCTTGGTGGTTGTGGTGGGGCAGTTAAGAACCATTACGGTATTACAAAAGCTCGGCCTTGGCTTATTGGCGCTGGTGGTGTTAAAAGTGTTCTTGATTGATATGGCAAACTTAACCGGGTTGCTGCGGGCTATTTCGTTTATCGGCTTAGGCTTGTCGTTAGTTGGGCTTAGTTGGTTGTTCCAAAAATTTAAGGCAAAGCCTACTGCTTTGCCTTAAATCGGTGTTGTTAAAAACGTTGGTTAAGCACTATTGTTAAGTACTGTGGTTAAGCAGAGCTTTGAGTTTTGCGGGCTTAACGGGTTTACTAAGGTAATGAATTTGCTCTTCTTTGGTTTGCTGTTTAAGGGCTTCATCACGCACCGCTGTGATTAAAATGGCAGGCACTGGGCTTTGCCAAATTTCTCTTAGGGTTTTAATAAGCGTGATGCCATCGCAATCATGACCCAGCTGGTAATCCATTAAGATCACATCGGGCGCTCGGTGCTCTTTGGCATAGGCCATCACGGTTTCAACTTGATCAAAGAGCTGATAATTTGCCTGCCACTTTTGCAATAGGCTTGCCATGGCATTAAGGTTTTCAGGGTCATCATCCACTGCAATAATGTTCATCGCACTGCGGTTCTCAACCCCTTTTTTAGGCGTATCTTTTTGTTGAATAAATTGGCTTTCACCATAAGGTACTTCAATACTAAAGCGGCTACCTTTGCCAGGCGTTGAACTGACATCTAAACGTAAAGAGAGTAAGTCGGCCATTCGTTTTACAACTCCTAAGCCAAGGCCAACCCCTTTGTTATCACCGGCTTCAATACGGTAAAAGTCATTGAAGATTTTCGCTTGCTCTACTTCTGTAATGCCAGGGCCTGTGTCCCATACTTCAATTCGTAAATGGTGTTTGCGTTTGCGACAAGCAATTAAAACTCGGCCACTATCGGTGTATTTAACCGCATTTGACACCAAATTTTGAATAATTCGTCGTAAATAAGTGATATCACTGTGAACGATAACTCCCTTTGAACGTACCGTCAGTTTTAAGCCTTTTTCGCTCGACATAATGGCGTATTCATTTTTCAGCGGGGCAAGTATGTCATCAATACTAAAGTGACGCGGAGTAGGGGTCATTGCTCCTTGCTCGAGCTTGGCAATTTCTAACAGCGCCGACATCAAATGCACCGTTGAATCTAAGCTTGCACCCAGCTTTTCAAAGTTATTTAAGTTGTTGCTCGAAAGGGATTTATCATCAATAGCTGCAAGATATAAGCGCGCCGCATTCAGCGGTTGTAAAATATCGTGGCTAGCCAAGGCTAAAAATCGCGTTTTACTGTCATTAGCTTGCTCAGCCTCTTTTTTGGCTAAAGTAAGTGCTTGCTCAGTTTGTACTCGGCTATCGATTTGTGCTTGTAAATCTTTATTGATAGTACGGATTTCTTGAGTACGCGCTTCAATGCGGTTTTCAAGATCCATGTTTACTTCTTCAAGCGCATTTTGCGTTTCGATATGCGTGGTAATATCAGAGAAACTTGTTACAAAGCCGCCATCTGGCAGTGGGTTACCTATCATTTCGAACACTTGGCCATTACGGCGGTGGCGAATAAAGTGATGGGGCGAGCCGTTTTTAAGATGCTGCACGCGCTTTTCTACATGGCGTTCAACTTCACCGGGGCCACATTCACCGCGTTCGGCATTGTATCTAAGCACATCTTCAATTGGTTGGCCTACTTCGAGAAAGTCATCTGGGTAGGCAAACATCTCTGCGTAGCGCTTATTCCATGCCACTAAATTAAGTTCTTTATCAACAACCGAAATACCATGGCTGAGGTTTTCGAGAGAGGTAAATAATAAGTTTTGATTAAATTGCAGGGCTTGTGTGGTTTCATCAAAAAAGTTAACCACTTCTTCAAAGGCCATACGTTTACCAGAAGCAACCGTGTGGATCAGCGCTTGTGCTGAAGAGGCACCAAGCACACCGGTTAAGGCGCGCTCACAATAAGCAATAAACTCAGGTTCTGGGTGCGCGTTGTTGTCATCTAAGTTATGCGACAACGCAAAGTGAGCCAGCACTTGCTGCGAGCGCTGCACACCTAAGAAGGTTTGTAGCAGTACTTTAAAGTCGTAAACAGTGGCTTTTACGTTTTTATTTAAACGTCTGGCGAATACCGCTTGCTCTTTTGGATTAACAAAAGCAGCTGCTTGAATTTTATCAATTAAACGCTCATCTGCACCGAGCGAAAAACTAATGTAACAGCCAATATTGGCAAATAAGGCGATTAGGGTGCCACGAGTAATAAGTGTTTGTTGCAGCTCTGCGTTTAAGGTATTGCCTGCATCTAAAATAGGCAGCATTAAGAACAAAACCCAGCAAATAAAGCCTGCTAATAATCCGGCATAAACCCCATAAGCATGGCCTTTTCGCCAATATAGGCCACCCACAATCGCAGGAAGTAATTGCGACACTAAAGAAAAGGCCACTAAACCCATACTAGCCAATGCTTTACCATGGCCAAACCATTGCTGGTAGAAATACGACAAAATCAAAATGCCGGCAATCGTGAAGCGTCTTACTAACAGGATTTGCGACTTATAACTGCTAGTGATGAGGTTACGTTTAAACTTACGACGCAGCATTAGCGGCAACACTACATCGTTTGAAATCATAGTGCTGAGCGTGAGTGTGGCTACAACAATCATCGCTGTAGCCGCTGATAGACCCCCGATAAATACAAAGGTCGTTAAAAAGGCGTTTTCGTGCATCAGTGGTAGGGCTAATACAAAGCTATCTGGTGAGAAGCCACTGCCAATGCCTGGGTGTATAGCTGCCGTTGCAATAGGGAAAATCATTGCAGCAGTTAGTAACAAATACAGGGGGAATGCCCAGCGGGCAGTATAAAGGTGGCGTTTATCTTGGTTATCGACCACAGTCACGTGGAACTGCCTTGGTAAACAGATAATCGCCGCTGCCGCCATTAATGACTGGCCGATAAAGTTAAAGCTAAAAAAGTCGAAGTTCTGCCAGTGCTTCCAAATAGAGCCCGTTAGCTGCTCGGTTTGCACCGTAGTTAAATTAAATAATGTGTATAAAGCAAGCCCCGCAACGGCCACTAAAGCTAATAACTTAATCATAGATTCAAAGGCGACAGCGAGCATAAGCCCTGAGCGATATTCGGTTACATCGACTTTACGAGTACCAAAAAATATCGCAAACATCGCCATAATGAGTGTTGCCGAAAGGGCGAGCATAGAGCCCGAAATACGATCGTCGTTTTGTAGCAGTAAGAAGCTGCTACTCAGTGCTTTTAATTGCAGTGCGATATACGGAATAGTCGCCAATAAAGCGATAATTGTCACCATAATGGCGGTGGTTTGCCGTTTACCATAGCGAGCTGAAATAAAGTCGGCGATGGTCGTGATATTTTGCTTTTTACTGACCAGTACTAATTTGCGTAAAAACCCTTGGCCAAAGAAAAAAAGCAACGCAGGGCCAATTAAAATAGGTAAGTAATTCCAACTGCTGGTGGCTGCTGTACCAACTGAACCGTAGTAGGTCCAAGACGTACAGTAAATCCCTAATGAAAAAGAATAAACAAATGGGTGGTGACTAATTCTTTTAGCAAGAGGAGTGGTTTTGTCTCCCCAATTTGCCAACCAAAACAACACGCCAATATAGGCGAGTGCAACAAATAAAAGCGCAGCTGTCATGTTTAAATTCAGTAATTATTGTAATAACACTACCTTACCAGAATTATGCGCGATTTCGATGGCAAGATTTTTTGCAATAATAATTAATAAAATGCAAGTTATTGAAAATTAATAAATAGTACTGTTTTATGTATCTTTATTAGACTAATGTCGCAGATCATTCGTTTTTACTATTTTCGTTATTTCGTAAATTTATCTTTGTAGGTTAAGTTGTTGTTAAATATTGTTTTTTACCATTCGTTAACAAATGATGTTTTGCAGTTTACGTAAACGTAAACTAGCTGTTACGACTATGGTCTCAATTCCATAAATCAGAACCCTTGCTAACTTAGTTAATGACAACTAATACCACTCATTACTTTCTTGTAATGCATAAGGGGATAAAAAATGGCTTTTAAAGATGAAGAACAAGCAAAAGCTTATTGGGCGGAAAACCTCGCACTGCTATTTAAATTATTAGCAATTTGGTTTGTCGTGTCATTTGGCTTCGGCATTTTACTGGTAGACGTACTTAACGAGATACGTTTCTTTGGGTTTAAACTCGGCTTCTGGTTCTCCCAGCAAGGCGCTATTTACACCTTTGTTGCTTTGATTTTTGTTTACGTTTTCAAAATGAATACGTTAGATAAAAAATACGGCGTAGACGAATAGGAGCTAAGCAATGGATGTTCAAACACTCACGTTTATTATCGTCGGTTTAAGCTTTGCGCTTTATATCGGCATCGCAATCTGGGCTCGTGCTGGGTCAACAAATGAATTCTATGTTGCAGGGGGCGGTGTACCGCCGCTAGCAAATGGTATGGCAACCGCTGCTGACTGGATGAGTGCGGCATCGTTTATCTCAATGGCGGGTATTATCTCGTTTGCGGGCTATGACGGTGGTGTATATCTAATGGGTTGGACAGGTGGTTATGTACTACTTGCACTTTGTTTAGCTCCTTACCTACGTAAGTTTGGTAAGTTCACGGTACCTGATTTCATCGGTGACCGTTATTACTCACAAGCTGCACGTGTTGTTGCAATTTTATGTGCTATCTTTATCTGTTTCACATATATCGCAGGTCAAATGCGTGGTGTAGGTGTGGTTTTCTCTCGCTTCTTAGAAGTAGATATTGAGACCGGTGTTTACATTGGTATGGTGATTGTATTCTTCTACGCTGTATTAGGCGGTATGAAGGGGATTACATATACGCAAGTAGCTCAGTACTGTGTACTAGTATTTGCTTACCTTGTTCCAGCAATCTTCATTTCAATGATGATGACAGGTCACTTCTTCCCACAAACCGGTTTCGGTGCAACCCTTAGCGATGGCTCAGGACAGTTTGTACTTGATAAACTAGATGGGCTCAGTACCGAGCTTGGCTTTGCGCAGTATACCGAAGGCTCGAAGAGCATGATTGATGTATTCGCAATCACAGGCGCGTTAATGGTTGGTACTGCAGGTTTACCGCACGTAATCGTTCGTTTCTTCACTGTTCCACGTGTTAAAGACACGCGTATCTCAGCTGCATGGACACTTGTTTTCATTGCAATCGTTTATACAACAGCACCTGCTGTAGCGTCATTCGCTCGTGTAAACATGATTGATACAATTAACGGTAAAGACGGTAGCGGTACAGAGTACGCAGAGGCACCAGCATGGGTTAAGAACTGGGAAAGAACAGGCCTAATCACCTTTAACGATAAAAATGGTGACGGCAAAATGTTCTACTCAGCAGGTAAGATTGATGATCCAAACAGCGCAAACGAAGTTAAAGTTGACCGCGACATCATGGTACTTGCAAACCCTGAGATTGCAGACTTACCTGCATGGGTGATTGCATTAGTAGCAGCAGGTGGTATCGCAGCAGCGCTATCAACAACAGCAGGCTTACTATTGGTGATCTCGACCTCGGTATCGCATGACTTATTAAAACGCACCTTAAAACCAGATATAAGTGACAAACAAGAGCTACTTGCAGCGCGCTTAGCTGCGATGATAGCGATTGTGATTTCAGCTTACTTTGGTATTAACCCGCCAGGGTTCGTGGCTTCGGTTGTTGCCTTCGCCTTCGGCTTAGCAGCGGCGAGCTTCTTCCCAGCTATCATTATGGGTATCTTCTCTAAGAAGATGAATAAAGAAGGTGCGATTGCGGGTATGGTGACAGGTATTACATTCACAGCGGCTTATATTATCTACTTCAAGTTCGTAAGCCCTGAATTGAATGCACCTGCAAACTGGTTATTTGGTATTTCACCTGAGGGTATCGGTCTTATTGGTATGATTGTTAACTTTGTAGTTGCAGCTATCGTACTTAAACTAACGGCTGAAACACCAGTTGAAATCCAAGAAATGGTTGAAGGTATCCGTAACCCTAAAGGTTCGAGTGCAGCACACGCGCACTAATAAAACCATTTTATAAGAACACACTCTTGAAGTTCAAAAGCCCGACTTAAGTCGGGCTTTTTATTTATTTCAAACAGGGGTAGTGTAGATATTGTCTCTATTTTATAGCGAGAATGACCATGAATACCGAGCAACAGGAAGTCGCCCAATTTGTGATGCAACAAACGCCATTTAATCAGCTTGATGGCGCTGCCAGTGAGTATTTTGTAAACCATCTCGATATTATTTATCTGACCCGTGAGAATCAAAATCAGTGGTTAAGTTCAGATAATCTCAGATTATTTTTAATTCGCTCTGGCGATTATGATTTAGTCGACCCAAAAGGCGATGTGATTACTAAGTTATCGAGTGGCGATTACTTTGGTTTTCCTTCACTGTTAACTGGCGAAGCGATTCAAAATAGTATTTCAGTGCAAAAGGAAGGCATTGTTTACATGCTAAACCAAGCGGCATTTGATTACTTACGCCGAGAGTATAAAGTGTTTGAGCAATACTTTGTTCGCGCCCACAAAAACCGTTTATTGTCGTCTCATTATAAAAGTCAAAACGACAGTTGGTCGGAGAAGAAAATTTGCGAATTGATGAATCGCAAAGCCGTTACCTTGGCACCAGATGCAAGTATTCGTCAAACCGCTAAAAAAATGAAACAACAGGGTGTTTCGTCGATTATGTTAACGGAACATGATCGCCTCGTTGGGGTTGTCACCGACCGAGATTTACGCAACCGCGTATTGGCCGATGAGGTTGACCCTCAAGAGTCAGTAAGTAGCATCATGACGTGTAAGCCCAAGTTTATTTTTGAAAATAACCGCGTGTTTTCGGCGCTACACTTAATGCTTAAGCACAATATTCACCATTTACCTGTGCTTGATGAACATCACAAACCCCTAGGTATGCTCACCAGTACTGATTTGCTGCGTCAGCAAAAAAGCGACCCAGTACAATTGATTGGACGAATTTACAAAGCGCACAGCGTGGTTGATTTAAAGCGTTATTCGCAAGAGATACCCGGTTTATTAAAAGGTTTTTCAAACAATATTGATGACATCTCCTTGATTGGTAAATTATTAAGTGGCTTAACCGATGCACTGACTTCGCGTTTGATCCGTTTGTTCCAAGAAGATAATGGCGCGGCACCAACCAGCTTTAGTTTTATTTGTTTTGGTTCACAAGCAAGGGAAGAGCAAACACTGCATTCTGACCAAGATAATGGCCTGTTGCTACCTGATGATTTAACAGAAGAACAACACGATTACTTTAAGCGCATGGGCGAGTATGTCTGTGAGCATTTAATTGAGTGCGGTATAAAACGTTGCCCTGGCAATATTATGGCGAGCAATGCACAGTGCCGTATGGGCATTAATGCATGGACAGAAAAGTTTCATAAGTGGATCACCTCACCCACACCAGAGGCGATGCTCAATTGTAAGATATTTTTTGACCTACGTTTTATTGAAGGTTCCACTACCTTATATGCGCGCTTTTGTGAGCAGCTAAAACGCATTTCTAAAAACGACTTATTCTATGCGGCTATGGCCAGCGACATTAAAAATACGCCAGTGCCCATTGGTTTGTTTAATCAATTTAAATTAGAGAAAGACGAAAAGCAGCATAAGTATCTCGACTTAAAAAAACGCGGTGTGGTGATCATCAACGACATCGTGCGTTTATATTCCCTCAAAGCGGGTATTCAGCGCGCTAATACGCAAGAGCGTATTGATGCATTAATGAAATTTTCGCTACTCAATAAAGATGACTTGTATAACTTAAAAGACTGTTGGCGTTTTTTAACTCAACTGCGTTTAGGCACGCAAATTAACGAGGAAGGATTGCCTAGCAACTGTATTAACCCAAATGCTTTGAATTCATTAGAGCGACATCAATTAAAAGAAGCATTTTATTTGGTTAAACAGGCACAGCAAGCCGCCGCATTTAAATTTGCTCGCGGTAGTTTATAGGAGAGGGTATGGTTAAACGCTGGTTAAGTCGGTATTTGGCGCGCAAGCAACTCTTGGCAGCCGATGCCTATAAAGAGCGCTACGTAGTGATAGACATGGAATTAACGGGCCTTGATCCTCGCCAGCACGAAATTGTCTCGGTGGCGTGGGTGATGATAGAAGATCAATGCATTAAACTCAGCGGTGCACAGCACTTAATAAATAAAGACGTGCAAAGCTTAGAGCAAAGTCCGATTTATCATGGTATTGCAAAACAAGACATAGATACAGGTGAAAGCCTCGAAACCATTCTTGGCAAGCTGCATCAGCATTTTGGTGAGTGCATTTTAGTGTTTCATAACGCGGCACTTGATTGGGGTTTTTTAAAACAGGCCTGCAGAACGCTTGGCTTAGATGCAAAAGCGCGTTTAATTCTTGATACCTTTGTTATTGAAAAAAAACGCCTGCACCAGCAAGGCCACGAAATTGGCCACGATGATTTAACACTTAGCGAATGCCGTAAACGCTACAACTTACCGTATTACAGCTCGCACCATGCCCTTACTGATGCCATGGCAACGGCCGAGTTATTCTTAGCCCAGTGTCATCAAATTAGTCGTGGTAAGGCATTGAAAGTAGGGGAGCTTGTGTGAATCAGTTAGAATTAAAAATTCCTCCAGTCGCGCTGCTGCTGATCATTGCGTTGATGATGTGGGGCATAGCAGAGTTGTTTACGAGTTTTAGCTTCTCGTTTTTCGCATCATCTTTTGTAGCACTACTCATTGCATTTTTAGGTGTGGTGTTTGCTTTATTAGGTGTTTATCAATTTCGTAAGCAAGGTACGACTGTTGACCCTCGAATTCCAGAAAAGTCGGCGAGCCTTGTTACAAGTGGTGTTTATCAATTTAGCCGTAACCCAATGTATGTTGGTATGTTATTAATGCTAGTTGGTTGGGGAATTTATCTTGGTAATATTGCGAGTTTTATAATGCTGCCGGTATTTATTCTCTATATGAATCGATTTCAAATTATGCCAGAAGAAACGTTTATGGCAGAGAAGTTTGGTTCAGCATACCAGCAATACAAAAAATCTGTTCGTCGCTGGCTATAAAGGAAAAAAGTAAGATTGAGGTTGCTAACGCAGTTTTATTTATCTTGCTCTCTTATAAAAATGTCTAAGGTCGATTACCAAAACTGCGCCATCTAAAACATACTAAGCAATTTTTATTTTGGCTGACCTCTTATAAAAACTTCAAAGGTCGATTACCAAAATTGAGCCATCTAGGGTTGTTAAAGTAGTTTTATTTACCTTGCCCTCTTATAAAAATGTGTAAGGTCGATTACAATACCGCCATCTAAAAGGCAGTTGCCTTTATCTGCAAGCAAATAGAGTGGATTTTCTTCTTCATGGCAATCAAACTTGCAATTAATGGTTTTGGTCGAATCGGGCGCAATATCGTCCGTGCACTGTATGAATCAGGGCTTGAAGATCAAATCAAAATTGTCGCTATTAACGAATTAGCCGACCCTAAGGGCATTGCCCATCTCCTTAAATACGATACATCTCACGGCCGCTTTTCATTCCCTGTTAATCTTGGCGAAGATACTTTAACGGTTGCTAACGACTCTATAGCCTTATTTGCAGAAGAAAACCCTGCAGAACTACCTTGGCAAACTCTTGATGTTGATGTGGTTCTTGAATGTACTGGGGTGTATCACTCTCGTGAACATGCAGAACTACACTTGGCTGCTGGTGCAAAAAAAGTATTGTTTTCACAGCCTGCAGATGCTGATGTTGATGCCACAATTGTGTATGGTATTAACGATGATGAGCTAAAAGCTGAACATACGATTGTTTCAAACGGTTCATGTACCACAAACTGTATTGTTCCAGTAATTAAAGTGCTGGATGACGCATTTTCGATTGAATCTGGGGCTATTACAACGATTCATGCCTCGATGCATGATCAGCAAGTGATTGATGCGTATCATCATGATTTACGTCGTACTCGCGCTGCAAGCCAGTCTATTATTCCGGTGGATACAAAGCTTGCTCGTGGTATTGAGCGTATTTTGCCTAAGTTTCATAGTCGCTTTGAAGCCATTGCTGTTAGGGTACCAACTATCAATGTGACGGCGATGGATTTAAGTGTAACAGTGAATACCGATGTGAATTTAGCGACTGTCAATCAAGCACTTAAGTTAGCTGCAAAAGACCGCCTTGACGGTATTTTAAGCTATACAGAAGAGCCATTGGTATCGGTAGATTTTAATCATGACCCACATTCTTGTATCATAGATGGCACTCAGACACGTGTTAGTCATAAACGACTGATAAAGTTGTTAGTGTGGTGCGATAATGAGTGGGGCTTTGCGAATCGTATGCTCGACACTGCGCGTGCGATGATGGCTGTAAGCCAATAATTTATAAATATAATATTAGTATCGTTAACTAAGGAGAAGTCCATGTCGGTCATTAAAATGGCAGATTTAGATTTAAACGGCAAACGCGTGTTAATTCGTGAAGATTTAAATGTGCCTGTAAAAGAAGGTAAAGTGACCTCTGATGCACGTATTCGTGCAGCATTACCAACTATCAAATTAGCGTTAGAAAAAGGCGCTAAAGTAATGGTGATGTCACACCTTGGCCGCCCTACGGAAGGGGAATATGATGAAGCGTTTTCGCTTGCCCCTGTGGTTAATTATTTAAATGATGCCCTTGAGCAAACAGTTCGTCTTGAAAAAGACTACCTAGAAGGCGTAGACGTTGCTGATAACGAAGTGGTTGTTTTCGAAAACGTACGTTTTAACGCTGGCGAAAAGAAAAACGACGAAGCACTGTCTAAAAAACTAGCTGCATTATGTGATGTTTACGTAATGGACGCATTTGGTACGGCTCACCGTGCACAAGCATCGACTCACGGTGTGGGTTTATTTGCTGATGTTGCATGTGCAGGTCCACTGCTTGCTGCGGAGCTAGACGCACTAGGTAAAGCGCTTGATAACCCAGCTCGTCCTTTAGTTGCTATCGTTGGTGGCTCTAAAGTATCGACTAAGTTAACTGTACTTGATTCACTTTCTAAAGTGGTTGATCAACTTGTAACGGGTGGTGGTATCGCTAATACCTTCATCGCAGCGGCAGGTCACCCAGTAGGTAAATCTTTATTTGAAGCTGATTTAATTGATGAAGCAAACAAATTAAGTGCTGCGGCAAAAGCTAATAACGGTGAAATACCGGTACCAACTGATGTTGTTGTAGGTAATGAGTTCTCAGAATCTGCAGTGGCAACATTAAAAGATGTGAATGAAGTAACAGACGAAGACATGATCTTCGATATTGGTCCTGATACAGCAAACCAACTAGCAAAAATCATTGCTAATGCAGGCACTGTTGTATGGAACGGTCCAGTTGGTGTATTTGAATTTGACCAATTTGGTAACGGCACACGTGCTATTGCTGATGCGATTGCTAACTCAAGTGCATTCTCGATTGCTGGTGGCGGTGATACGCTTGCAGCGATTGATAAATACGGCATTGCCGATAAAGTTTCTTACATTTCAACCGGTGGTGGTGCTTTCCTTGAATTTTTAGAAGGGAAAAAATTACCAGCAGTTGCTATGCTTGAAGAACGTGCTAAGTAATTAGTGCGTTTGCCAGCGTAGTTATTAGGTAATTACGCTGGTTTAGCTGTTAATAAAATACCTCTCACCCTCGTTTTATTTACAGCTGTTACGGTAGGCGCGAGCTTTTCGTGATGCAGTGATGCATCAAAAAAATAACTTATCCGTTCAAACTAGATAGTAGGAAACTACTGTCGATACAATTTGGAGAATACCAAATGGCTTTAATCAGTATGCGACAACTTCTTGATCATGCAGCTGAAAATGGTTACGGCGTACCTGCGTTTAACGTTAATAACCAAGAGCAAATGCGTGCAATTATGGAAGCGGCTGACAAAACAAACAGCCCGGTAATTGTACAAGGTTCAGCAGGCGCACGTGCCTATGCTGGTGCCCCTTTTATTCGTCATATGATTTTAGCAGCCGTTGAAGAATGGCCTCATATTCCAGTTGTAATGCACCAAGACCACGGTACTTCACCAGGTGTATGTCAGCGCTCAATCCAGTTAGGCTTTTCGTCAGTTATGATGGATGGCTCATTAATGTCTGATGGTAAAACCCCTTCAAGCTACGAATACAATGTTGATGTAACACGTCAAACAGTTGAAATGGCACATGCTTGTGGTGTGTCTGTTGAAGGCGAGTTAGGTGTTTTAGGTTCACTGGAAACAGGTGAAGCAGGTGAAGAAGACGGCGTTGGTGCTGAAGGTAAATTGTCTACTGATCAAATGCTAACAGATCCTGAAGAAGCCGCTGATTTCGTTAGTAAAACTAAGGTTGATGCACTTGCTATCGCTTGTGGTACATCACATGGCGCGTACAAATTTACTCGTCCACCAACAGACGATATCTTAGCGATTGATCGTATTAAAGAAATCCACGCGCGTATTCCTAACACACACTTAGTAATGCATGGTTCTTCTTCTGTGCCACAAGAGTGGCTAGAAGTGATTAACCAATACGGTGGCGAAATCCCTGAAACGTATGGTGTGCCTGTAGAGCAGATCATCGAAGGTATTAAGTACGGTGTTCGTAAAGTAAATATCGATACCGATCTTCGTTTAGCATCAACAGGTGCAATTCGTCGTCACTTAGCTTTAAACCCAGCTAACTTTGATCCACGTAAATACTTAGCAGAAGCAACGAAAGCAATGACTGAGATCTGTGTTGCTCGTTACGAAGCCTTTGGTACTGCGGGTCAAGCTGGTAAGATCAAGCCTATCTCTTTAGATGATATGCACCTTAAATACTTATCGGGTGAACTTGATCCACAAATCAAGTAATTGATAATAAGTTGAAAAAGCCGGCTTTATGCCGGTTTTTTATTACATTCAAATAGGTATTAATAGTTAGATCAAGGCGGATCAGCGAAATACCTACTCGTGCTTTTCAGGATCACTGTTTTACTAACCTTCGCTTTCACGGATCATTATTTTACTAGTTGTATACTGATCACAGGCTTTTCTTTGCTCATCTTTTAAACGAAATGCTGAGCGTCTTAACATTAAATCAACAAGTTATCTTATTCTCTAAGTAAAAAACTGATCTGAAGTTGATCTTCTTAGTAAAAACCTGATCCTGATCTGATTAAGTTGGTAGATCAGTGATCCGTGATTTTTATGTGAAATATCTCCTCCTCGCCTTGACCAAAAGCCCTTTATGTTCGATTTTTAAGTTATTGCTTAAATTGAGGATCGCTACCATGAATAAACCTGCCATGATGTTGTCGAGCTTTGCAATGTGCTTTATTTCTTTTCATAGTGCTGCCGAAGCTGTAGATGTGTATGGTCGGGCCCATTTAGGGGTTGCTAATAGCGACACTGGCGATGGCAGCGAAACGTCTATTGAGAGCTATAACTCTCGTATGGGGATCAAAGGCAGCGGTGAAATAAGCGATGGGTTAAAAGCCGTATATAAGTTTGAATTTGCAGTAAATGCGGCAGATCAAGATAGCGATGGTAAAACTGAAGAGAATATTACCGCGCGTAATCAATATGTTGGTCTACAAGGCAGCTATGGGCAGGTAGTGCTTGGTCGTCACGATACGGCGTTAAAAGTATCGCAGGGTAAAATTGATTTAATGAACGACTTTAATGGTGATGTTAAAGCCTTATTTAATGGTGAAAATCGCCTTGGTGATGTAGTTCATTACAGTTCGCCAATTGTTGGCAATATGCAATTTGTGGTCACCTATATTGCTGAAGATAACTCCAAACAAGATAAAGAAACCGGTGTTTCTACGGCATTTATGTATGGTGATAGTAAATTTAAAAAAGCGCCTTACTTTGTAAGTGTTGCCCACGACAGTAAAGTAGCCGGTTATGATACAACACGGTTTACGGCGCAAGGCAAATTAGGCGATTTAACCCTAGGCGGTATGTATCAACAAAGCGAAAAAATCACAGGTTCTGACAAAGAAGATGGGTTTTTAGTGAGCGCATCTTACAAAATAGATAAATATAAGTTGCTGGCGCAATATCAAGATACTGATGGCAGCTTTGGTAAATTGAAAGATTCGGGTAGCGGTACTTCTGTTGGGGTTGAACGAAGCCTGTCAAAACAAGCGCGTATGTACATGTGGTATACGCAATTTTCACTAGATAATAATGCTGATGAAGATCATCTTGCAGTCACTTTAAGGTATGACTTTTAATCCAAAATTTACTATTTAAGCGTAAAAAATGGCTATTTTTGCTTTGATTTTTTTGCGCTTTTTCAATTACTCGTTAGACTTTCATAAAAATGTCATACTTAGTCATAATAATGAAACCAGTTCGCTAACGAAAGAGATAAATTGGAATGTCACGTAAAGTACTAGTCGTCGATGACGAAGCGCCTATCAGAGAGATGCTGGTTTTTGTTTTAGAGCAAAATGGTTTTCAAGCAATTGAAGCAGAAGATTATGACTCTGCGATTGAAGCTATGGTTGAACCATACCCAGATATGGTTTTATTAGATTGGATGTTACCTGGTGGTAGCGGTATTCAAATTGCTAAGAAATTTAAGCAAAACGAATATACTCGTCAGATCCCTATCATTATGCTGACTGCTCGCGGTGAAGAAGAAGACAAAGTACGCGGCCTTGAAGTAGGTGCTGATGATTACGTAACCAAACCATTTTCTCCTAAAGAATTAATGGCGCGCATTAAAGCGGTTATTCGCCGTGTTTCACCAACCTCATTAGAAGAAGCCATTGAAGTTCATGGCTTACGCCTTGACCCAATCTCACACCGTGTAACATCAGAAGGTAGTGAATTAGATATGGGGCCTACTGAATTTAGATTACTACATTTCTTCATGACACATCCTGAACGTGTTTACAGTCGTGAACAATTACTTGATCATGTATGGGGAACAAATGTATATGTAGAAGACCGTACTGTTGATGTACATATTCGCCGTCTACGTAAAGCGATTGCACCATTAGGGCATGACCGTTTAGTGCAAACCGTTCGCGGTGCAGGCTATCGTTTTTCAAGTAAATTATAAGTGTCATGGCAATGACCTTAACAAGCTAATTTACATACTTAAGGTAAAGTGAGTGTATGTATCGAGTAGTGAATAAACAGGCGTTAGCAAAACGCCTGTTTATGTATTTCTTACCCTTGTTATTAGTTGGCGTACTTGTAGGTGCGCCTTTTTTGCTTTTATTTTTAGGCTCTTTTGCACTTTTAATTTGGCATTATCATCAATTATATCGCCTCAGCGATTGGCTCCTTAATCAACGTAGTTTTAACCCACCCGAAGGGGAGGGAGCGTGGGAGCAAGTCTTTGAAGGGATCTATCATTTACAACACCGCAACCGTAAAAAACGCAATGAATTGGCAGACTTAATACGCCGTTTTCGTGATGGCGCCGAAGCTGTGCCTGATGCGGTGGTTGTATTACAAAAAGACCTAAGCATTATTTGGTGTAACCAATTGGCTTTAAAGGTTTTAGGTTTACAGTGGCCTACTGATCATGGGCAACGCTTAGATAATCTTATTCGCGATCCTAAGTTTGCAAAGTACATGCATAAAGCTTGTTTCGATGAACCGCTCGAGCTTGATGGTGGCCACAGCTACGATCAAACCTTAGAGTTTCGTGTTATGCCCTATGCAAGTTCACAGTTGATGATGGTGGTGCGTGATGTTACTCGCTTAAAGCAACTTGAGCAGATGCGTAAAGACTTTGTGGCCAATGTTTCTCATGAGCTGAGAACACCGCTTACTGTGGTAACCGGTTACTTAGAGATGCTTGATTCAGATAGCTTACCACCTCCTGCAATGTGGCAAAAAGCGCAAACAACCATGCTTGAGCAATGTAAGCGTATGGATAGCTTGGTCAATCAATTACTGTCTTTGTCGCGTATTGAAGGGGCACGTCGTCAAGATAACGATAAGCCTGTCAATGTACCGCAGCTACTTACCTATATTCAAACCGAAGCACAGTCATTAAACCAAGATAAAGGCCATGAGCTTATTTTTAATGTTGATGCGAGCTTAGACATTAAAGGGGCCGAAGATGAATTACGTAGTGCCTTTTCTAATCTTGTGTTTAACGCCATCCATTACACCAAGCCTAGTGGCAAGATTGTAGTTGATTGGCAGCTTAAAAATAACCAAGCCGCATTTAGTGTGACCGATAATGGTGATGGTATTGCCGCAGAGCATATTAACCGTTTAACCGAGCGTTTTTATCGTGTAGATAAAGCGCGTAGCCGTACGACAGGTGGGTCTGGATTAGGTTTAGCTATTACAAAACATGTACTTACAAGGCATGATAGTCGTTTAGATATCAGCAGTAAATTAGGACAAGGCTCGACCTTTGCGTTTGCATTTGGTAGCGAAAAAGTCGTGCGTATTGCAGGTAATACCAAAAAAACCGCAAAGTCATAAAAATGTCATTTAAGGGTAATCTAACTGTCATCTAGTGTCATTAGAGTAGACCGCAGTTAGGAAATGGGACGAACAAATCGGAGTAACCCCTATGAAATTCAAAAATCTCGTTGCCGCAATGGGTGTGGCTGTAACAACATTTGTATCAGCACAAGCAGCTGCAGTTGATAAAGATATGCCTGAGTACACTAAAACAAGTGGTATCTCTGGTAACTTTTCATCTGTTGGTTCTGACACTCTTGCAAACATGATGACGTTCTGGGCAGAAGAGTACAAACGCTTCTATCCAAACGTAAACATTCAAATCCAAGCAGCGGGTTCTTCAACTGCTCCTCCAGCATTAACTGAAGGTACAGCAAACTTCGGCCCAATGAGCCGTCGTATGAAGTCAAAAGAAATTGAAGCATTCGAAAAGCGTTATGGCTACAAGCCAACTGAAGTTCGCGTTGCAATCGATGCTCTAGCTGTATTCGTACACAAAGATAACCCAATCAAAGGTTTACGTATTGACCAAGTTGATGCGATTTTCTCTTCTACACGTAAATGTGGTGCAAGTGAACAAGTTAACCGTTGGAGCGAAGTAGGTCTTGAGGGTGATTGGGCTGCAAAAGATATCCAGCTTTACGGTCGTAACTCAGTATCAGGTACTTACGGTTACTTCAAGAAGAAAGCACTTTGTAAAGGTGACTTCCGTAACAACGTAAACGAACAACCTGGTTCTGCATCTGTAGTACAGTCAATCTCTTCTTCAGTGAACGCGATTGGTTACTCAGGTATCGGTTATAAAACATCAGGTGTACGCACAGTTCCACTTTCTAAGAAAGGCGATAACTTTGTTGATGCAACATTAGAAAACGTAGCAACAGGTAAATACCCACTATCTCGTTTCTTATACGTTTATGTGAACAAGCACCCTAACAAGCCGCTTTCACCAATCGATGCAGAGTTCTTAAAAATGGTTCTTTCTGTAGACGGTCAAAAAATTGTTGAGAAAGATGGTTATGTGCCACTTTCAGGTAAAATGGCAATGGCTGAACTTAAAAAGCTAGGCCTTCTGTAACAACCATACAGACATATATGAAAAAACCGCTCATTGAGCGGTTTTTTTTCGTTTAGCTTTTGGCAAAGAACTTGGCTTTAATACGTTGCTGAGCAATACGTACTTGCTTGCGCTTTTTACCCGAGGGTGCCTTAAAGCTTTGAATAGGCATTACCGTTGGGTATTCATTGGGTAATGCTGGTACATTAAAGTCAGCGTGTTCATCTTTTGGCAAGCCAATTTCTTGTTGATGTACACGAAGTGCCGCTAAGGTATCATCGTTTTCAACTTCACTTGGACATAAAAATAAACCCATTTTACGCATTTTCACTCCTAAGCCGATGCTGCTTGAATAGCGTACAATTGGCGCTGCTAAAATAAGGCCTACTAAAATAGGTGATAACCACCAAAAGAAGGTCGGTGTGTAATAGTAAGCAACCGAGCCCCAGATAATCGCGGTAATAGTCGAAAATAACGTATAACCAATCGCTTCTTTCCACGGTACCATTCTGCCTTCGCGAGGTTGTGCATCCCAGCTAACTTTTTTGCCTAAAAATACGCACACTACAAAGTAGCTATGAAAAACCATCATTAAAGGGGCAATCACAATCGCAAAAATAGTTTCGATGAGTGAACCGGCAATTAACTTCATCGTACCGCCAAAGGCGTTATTACGATGCACTAAAGTCACAATTACGCCCATTAATTTAGGCAGTAACAACAATACAGCTGTAATAAATAACAACGAATCAATTAAATCCGTTTTAGCAATTTGCCAGGTTGGGAAAAGTTGATAAGCATGGTTAAAGTACACGTCGCTATTAAGTGCACGAGTTACTGCATCTAAGGTACTTAATGCCAGCATCGATAACCAAATCAACGATGAAATATACGCTGTGGCTCCAAATAAAAAGTGCATTTTACTCATTAGCTTAAGACCTGATTTAGGCAGTAAACCTAAATGCTGGATATTACCTTGCACCCAGCGTCTATCACGAATCGCGTAATCGAGAATGTTACTTGGTACTTCTTCGTAACTGCCTTCAACATCGCTGAGCAGTAACACATCCCAACCACTGCGGTGTAGCAGAGAAGCTTCTACAAAGTCATGACTTAAGATCTCACCACCAAATGGGGCATTACCTTTTAGAACAGGTAGGCCGCAGCACTTTGTGAATGCTTCAACGCGAATAATCGCATTGTGGCCCCAGTAGTTTGCTTGGTTTGTTTGCCAAAAAGCAGAACCAGTTGCCAGCATTGGGCTATATAAAATTGATGCAAACTGTAAAAAGCGGCCAAAAAACGTGTCTTGGCGAACCGGAATCGGGATCGTCTGGATCAAGCCTGATTTTGGATTGCTGATCATGCTAGAAGTCAGTTCAAGCATACATTGACCCGTCATAATGCTATCGGCATCAAGCACAATCATGTGATCGTACTGGCTGCCCCAACGTTCACAAAAATCAGTTAAGTTACCCACTTTACGGTGTTTATTATCTTCACGGCGACGATAAAAAGTATGCTTTGCTAAATCACCTAAGCGCTCAGTAAGTGCATTCCACGCTTTAAGTTCATTACGTGCAATTTCAGGGTCTTGCGTATCACTTAGCAAGTAAAAGTCGTAATGCGGCATTTGCCCTGTTTTAGCCAGCGAGCGTAAACTTACTTCAAAACCGGCGATGACACGCTCTGTATCTTCGTTGTAGATAGGCATAACAATGGCTGTTTTAGTTTGGCTCAAGGCATGCTGATTAATCTCGATTGGCTTTTGACGTTTTAAGGTCAACGGGTCAATACGAAATAATTGCAGGATGAAGCCCATACAGCCACTACAAAAGGCTGTAACAATCCACGCGAAGGTAACTGTAAATAATGCCAGTAAAGCGTACTCAAGCGGTGTCATACCGTTAGAATTTAAAATATCGAACATGATCCACACGCCATAGGCGGTAATGGTAAGCGCTAGGCTTGAAAAAAGCCAAGCGCGGGTCTTCTTAAATGGCATTGCTGTTGCCTTTAATGCTTTACTATTGGACGTCGTTTGGATACCAGACATAGCTCCATACCTCGCTGATTTCTTTATCACGTAGTTTTAACGATAAGCGCATATCAACAGGCTTATCTCCCTCTGGCGCCACTTTAAATGCTACGCGCCATCCTTGATTGTTTGGTAACTGCTGTACCGTTTTATCGCTTATTTGCCCAGCAGAGAGTGTAAGATCCGCCTGCATGGCAAAATTAGCTGATAGTTGATTAATGGTTTCGCCACTAAAATCAACGGTAAATTGGCGGTGGCTTTTTGGTGGTGGATTGTCTTCACCAGGTAATGCTGCACTACCAATTCGGGTTCTTAACACACTCGCTTTATCTTGAGTTGCAAGCGTGGCATTGAAAGTCGACAGCTTGTAACTAAAGCTTAAGCTGTCACCAGCTTTCATAGGCTGCTCTGGCACCCAATAGCTAACAATATTGTCGTTGGTTTCGGTATCTGTAGGGATTTCTACTAACTCAACACGCCCTTTACCCCAATTACCCACTGGCTCAATCCACATGCTCGGACGGTTGTGATAATGCGCTTCGGTATCAAGGTAGTTATTAAAGTCTCGGTCTCGCTGTGCAAGGCCAAAGCCTTTAGGGTTCTCGTAGCTAAACGAAGTGACACTTAATTTTTTTGGGTTATTCAGTGCACGCCAAATCCATTGACCTTGTTCTGATTGCATTAATAGGCCATCAGAATCATGTACTTCAGGGCGGTAATCATCAAAAAACTTAGTACTATTTTCACCGTGGTAAAACATACTTGTTAGCGGGGCTATGCCGAGCTTTTTAATGTCTTTACGGGCAAAAATTTGCATCTCGGTTTTTACTTCTGTGTTAGTAGAAGGTGTTAGTTCAAAACGATAGGCTCCCGACACTGAAGGGCTATCTAATAATGCATAAAGCACGATGGTAGTATCTTCGGGTGCAGGTTTTACTAACCAGAACTCTTTGAAAACAGGAAATTCTTCGCCTGAGCTCAGTGCTGTATCAACTGCAAGACCTCGAGCTGACAGACCATATACTTGATGCGGGCCAACTAAACGAAAATACGAAGCACCTTGGAACACAGCTACTTCGTCTTTGTACTGGTTGTTGTTCAGTGGAAAATGCAAACGAAAACCTGCATGGCCAAGTTGTGTATTGGCAATAGCGGTGCTGATCTCTTGCTCTAACGGGGCAGCAGTTGCATCGTAACGATAGTAATCTGTTTTAAAAGGTAAACTTTTTACTTCGGCATTTTGCTCAAGAGTATTGATTGCAACTGGTGAGCGATATAAAAAGCCAGGGTGGAATAACTGCACTTCATACAGGCTTTGATCTTTCCAAATTGCTTGCTCAGTACGAAAACGAATCGCACGGTAGTCCTGATAACCAATATTAGTTAATGCTTCAAGCTCTAACTCTTTAGGCGCTACATACGGCTCAGAGGCTAATTTTTTCGCACGTGCAGTGATAACTTCAAATAGCTTTTCTTCTGGAATCGTGATCATTGCAGGCTTAAGCTCAACAGCAGCAGTATCCTCTACTTGCTGTTTTTCATTTTCGGTTGCTTGAACCTCAGCGGCTGTTTGTTCTGTTTCAGTTGCTTTTGGCTGCTCTGGGTCTTCAACTGCGTAACTATGACCTGCGCTCATGGCTAATAATACGCCCAAGAAGGTCTTCTTTTTAATAGCGCTGAAGAGCTTAGTTCGGGTTTCTGGTTTCATTCAATTTTCCTTTAGCCGTAAATCACAATAATTCTTTCATATCTCATAGCAATTGCTGGACCCAAAATAAAAATTAACAATCTCAATGGCTTTGAGTTGGTGCAGCTAAATGCGAAGAGTAAAATTTTGAAATTAGTGAGAAACAATTACACAGTTGCAGTTGTTTATTCGTCACCAATATGGAGAAGTTTAATGAACGAAAGCTTGCCCTAATATGAATAGCTTAAAGGGTAAACAAAAATATGAACAAAATTACCAGAGGCTTAATTGTGCGAGTGAAATTGTAATCGAGGAGGGGAGTGCAGGCACCGAATAGGTTTTCAGTGCCTTAAAAAGCGAGTCGTTGTTATTTAACTTCGCCTAACTTTTCTGCATTGGCTTTACATTGGTTGTAAGCTTCAATGCACTTGTTGCTACAGACTTTATGAACTAAGCCATCAGCGGTGCTTTGTTGCTCACAGCTCGCTTCGCATTGATAGTTTTGCTGAGCACATTGCTGCATTTCTGGGTTTTCAATTTTGTTTGAGCAGGCAGACAGTAATGTCATAGCAAACAATGTTGCTGCAATTGCTGGTAATTTTTTCATGCTTATCCCTAGTTTATGTCTTTTCTTTGCAATCCATCTTACCCAGATTGTTGCTATTTAATCCAGCTCAACTTGTAAATTGTCAATTAAACGTACTGAGCCCAAATAAGCAGCAGCTAAAATAACAAGTTGTTTGTCAGCCACGGTGGCTGGTTTTAGTGTTGAGCGCTCTGCAATCGAATAATAGTCAGGTTTTAGTCCTGCCTTTTCAAGCTGTGCTTTTGCATCTGCCTCAAGAGCTGCAATGTCTGCGCTGCCTTGTTTAAGTGCCGTTGCAGTATTATTTAGTGTGGCAAACAGTACTCTTGCAGTGTCTTTTTGCTCATCAGATAAATAGCCATTACGAGAGCTCATTGCTAAACCTGAGATTTCACGGCAAGTAGGAACGCCAACAATTTCAACTGGGATAGATAGGTCGCGCGTCATGGTTTTAATAACCTGTAGCTGCTGAAAATCTTTTTCACCAAAACAAGCAAAGTCAGGTTGAACCAAATTAAATAATTTAGTGACAACGGTTGCAACGCCTTTGAAGTGACCAGGACGCGAGCCTCCACAGTAACCCATAGAAACACCCGGTACATCGACAAAGCTTTGCTCGCCTAAACCATTTGGGTAAATCGTCTCAACGGATGGGGTAAACACGATATCAGTACCAAGATCTGCTAAACCTTGTTTATCTTCGTTTAGTGTACGCGGGTAACTATCAAGGTCTTCATTGGCACCGAATTGCATCGGGTTTACAAAGATACTCACAACCACTTTATCAGCCAATGTTTTGGCTTTTTCAACAAGTGAAAAGTGACCTTGGTGTAAATTGCCCATGGTAGGCACTAGCGCAATGCTCAGGCCCGCTTGACGCCAAGCTTTGATTTGGCTGCGTAACGATTTAATTTCAGTGATTGATTGCATTTATTTAAACTCGTGTTCGGTACTTGGGAAAGCACCACTTTTTACATCTTCACAATACTTTTGCACTGCTGCTGGCATATTGCCGGTTTCTAATAAAAAATTCTTTGAAAACTTAGGGATATAACCTGCCGAAATACCAACTAGGTCGTGCATTACTAAGATTTGCCCATCAGTTTGATTACCTGCCCCAATACCAATGGTAGGAATACTCAGTTCATCAGTAATACGTTTAGCAAGTTCACTTGGAATACATTCTAAAACAAGTAACTGTGCACCTGCCGCCTCAAGTGCTTTTGCATCGCTGACCATTTTATCGGCTTGAGATTGCTCACGACCTTGAATTTTGAAACCGCCAAATACATGTACTGACTGAGGTGTTAATCCTAGGTGGCCACATACTGGAATACCTTGTTGGGTCATTGCACGAATACTGTCGTGCAGCCATTCGCCGCCTTCAAGCTTAATCATGTTTGCCCCAGCACGCATCAGCTCAGCTGCATTTTTACAGGCATCAGCTGGGTTGGCATAGGTCATAAAAGGTAAGTCAGCAATCACAAATAATTCGCGGCTTCCGGCACGTACACAACGTGTATGATAAGCAATATCTGTGTTGGTTACTGCAAGGGTGTCATCAGCACCTTGCAGTACCATGCCTAGTGAGTCACCGACTAAAATCACCTCGACGCCATTATCATGAAACAATTTAGCAAAACTGGCATCGTAAGCCGTTAATGCGGTGATTTTTTGTTGTTCTTGTTTCATTTTATTGAGAGTTGAAACGGTGATTTTAGACATAATTTCCTCTAAGGCTTAGCCTTGGTTGATTACTGCTGAGGGAGTTGTTGTAAATCGTTTAAAGGCAACGTTTTTGTTATATCAGCAAGTGATTGATTATTCGGTAGTACAAGTGTTGGTGCAATTTCCAACAAGGGATAAACAACAAATTCTCGCTCTGTTAAGCCATAATGAGGCACAGTTAAGCGAGGGGTGTCTATCACGTCATTACCGAACAATAAAATATCTATATCAAGGGTACGCGGACCCCAGCGTTCTTCTTTTCTAACACGGCCATGCTCAAGCTCAATGGCTTGAGTTAAATCAAGCAACTGCTCTGGCTTAAGTGCAGTTTTAACACACGCGACTGCATTTACATAATCGGGTTGATCTTGTGGCCCCATTGGTTTGCTTGCGTAATCATGGGATACACAAACAAACTCAACGTCTTTTAATGCTTTTAGGGCAGTGACAGCAGCATGAATTTGTTTACGTGGTGTGTTTAAGTTGGCACCTAAACCTAAATAAACGGTATTCATACTTAGTCTACTTTTTTCTTGCGTGGGCGACGACGGCGCTTAGGGCCACCTTGGTGTCCTAAACTTTTAACCATTTCTTTTTGACCATTGATGTCTTGGCTTAGGTAGGTTGTCCACCAGTCAGCAAGCTCTTTTTGCTGCTCTTCGCCAGCTTGCACACGCAGTAGTAAGAAATCATAGGCAGCCTTGAAGCGAGGCTGTTGAGTGAGCCTGTAAGCACGCTGACCACCTCGTTTATCAAGGCGTTGCTGAATATGCCAAATATCGCGTGCACCCAAGGTGAAGCGTTTTGGTACTGCTACCTGTTGCGCGTTTTCACTCAGTACTTTGTTCATTGCTTGTGCAAATGCATCGTACTCTGAAAGTTGATCGCGTTGTTGTAACTTTTTAGTAATGCTCAGTAATGGGAACCACAATAAGGCTGCAAAAATAAAGGCTGGAGTGACTTTTTTATCAGCATTAATACGTTTATCGGTGTTTTTAAACATTTGCAGGATAAACGTATGTTCAAAGCCTTCAGGGTTAGCATCTAAGATTTTATCAAGCGCAGGAAATAATGCTTTGAATAAACCATACTGGCGGAGCATTAAGTAGTTTTCTTCTGCTTTGCCGTTTAAGAACAATTTGAGTGATTCTTCAAACAAACGAGCTGGCGGAATATGATCAAGTAAGTTAGCAAGGCTTTTAATTGGCTTTTCGGTGCCAGGTGCAATGCTCATTCCCAGTTTGGTGGCAAAACGCACTGCACGTAACATGCGCACAGGGTCTTCACGGTAACGTGTTTCTGGGTCGCCAATCAGCTCAATTTGTTTTGCTTTTATCGCGCTAATGCCATTGGCATAGTCATAAATACAAAAATCGTTAATTGAGTAGTAAAGTGCATTAATCGAAAAGTCGCGGCGCTCAGCATCTTCTTCGATGCTGCCATAGACATTGTCACGCAGGAGTTGGCCGTGTTCACTTGATTGGCTAATTTGATTTTTGCTTTCTTCGGCTTCGTGATGGCCACGCATGGTCGCCACTTCAATAATTTCTCGACCAAACACGATATGGGCTAAACGAAAACGGCGACCAATTAGGCGACAGTTACGAAATAGCTTTTTGATTTGCTCAGGGGTTGCGTTTGTTACAACGTCGAAGTCTTTTGGTTGTTGGCCTAACAATATATCTCGAATACAACCACCTACAAGGTAGGCATCAAAACCACCTTCTTTAAGGCGGTACAATACTTTGATTGCATTTGGGCTAAATTGTTTGCGCGAAATACCATGTTCACTGCGCTCGATCACCAAAGGTAACTCGCTCGTTGGCAAAGCATCACTTGATGTCGTGGCATTTGGGCCAATAATCTGCCGACAAAATTGAAAAAGCTTAGAAATAATAATCTGTCTCCTACGACGCGGACTTTGCGACTCATCAAGTATAGCGTTTGTTTGATACTTCGCCGATGTGAGATTGACGTGTAATCAGTGTGTTTTAAATGGCGCTAAATTAAGGTGTTGATGATTCGCACACTTTGGGTCGCTATCATATACCAGCAGGGCTGAAAAATTAAGTTACCCGGCCTTTAAAATTGGCAATTTATTTTTCAATAGTAACAAAGTTACAAAAAGGAGAGTTTGGATCCTCGCTAACTTGTATTTCTTGCACCTTTGGTATGTGTTCAAGGCGGTAAGTTTCAATAGCCCATGCTAACATCTGATCGATATTTAACGATAAAAGTGAGCTTTCTGGCTTTAAGCCTAAAAAGCGCAAGGCATCGAACAACGCAGGCTTTGGATCTGATTTTGCTATTGCCGGAGCGTAATTTTGTTTTGATAGCTTAAAACCGGGTTTAGCTACTGCTAAAGGTAGGTGGGCGTATTCTGGGGCCGGTTTATTTAGCTGCTTAAACAAACTGAGTTGTCGTGCGGTAGGTTCGAGTAAATCAGCGCCGCGAACGACTCTTGTAATATCTTGTGCAATATCATCGGCGACTACGACCAGTTGGTAAGCAAATAAACCATCGCTTCGCTTTATTAAGTAATCTTCTTTGGCAAGTTGGCTATCAACATACACTTTACCTTGAATTAAATCATGGTATTGACTGGTTGCAAATTGCTGGGTTAAACGTAGCGCTGAATCAGTTAAAGCGTGGTTTTTATACCGGCAGTGTCCTTGGTAAATGCCACCGATTGCTTTAATTTCTTTGCGCGTGCAATGACATGCATAAACAAGGTTCTGCGAAATTAACTCGTCAACAATGGCTTGGTATTGCTCATGACGCTGGGTTTGGTATATGACAGGCTCGTCCCAGTAAAGACCGTAAGCCTCTAAGGTATGTAATATATCTTCGCTAGCACCGCTTACAACACGCGTTGTGTCGATATCTTCAATGCGTACTAACCATTTTCCTTGATTGGCTTTTGCATCAAGGAAGCTCCCCACAGCCGCTATAAGTGAGCCAAAATGTAATGGCCCTGAAGGGGATGGCGCAAAGCGGCCACGATATTCACGCATTGGCGTGTTAACGGCTGTGGTAGACATGGGCTAATTAAAGGATGTAATTAACCGCGTCCAGATTGCTTTTCTTTGATTTCCGCAAGCGTTTTACAGTCTACACATAAATCAGCTGTAGGACGCGCCTCTAGGCGGCGGATACCAATTTCGATACCACATGATTCACAGAAACCAAAATCGTCTTCTTTGATTAATTGAATCGTTTTTTCAATTTTCTTGATCAGTTTACGCTCACGGTCACGAGTACGAAGTTCTAATGAGAATTCTTCTTCTTGTGCTGCACGGTCTACTGGATCCGGAAAGTTAGCTGCTTCGTCTTGCATATGCGATTTAGTACGGTCTACTTCGTTACGTAAATCGTTACGCCAAGCTTCTAAAATTGTTTTGAAATGAGCACGTTGTGCTTCATTCATATACTCTTCACCTGGCTGTTCTTGGTATGGTTCCAACCCGGCCTGAGCCAATAACCCTAGTCTTTTTTGGTCTGGCATAACTTTCTCCTAAATCCTTAATATTTTGCCCAGCGTTAGCCGGCGGCTATAAATAGCAGAATCATTAGACTGAGGCAAATTTATTTTTAATTAATCCTCTAGACCTTGCGCTAATGATTGCTCAAATAATTATGGGCGGTTTTGTAAGCCCTTAACTATCCATAAATTTTTTAAATTTGCTAAGTTATATGGGCAAAAAAAAATAATACAACTAAAATAGTGCTTTTATTGTCGTTTTAGTAAAAGAGTAGCTTAGTTCAGAAAATCACATTTTTCTTGCAACTTAATTTCTTCTGCCGAAATTTTTGCTTTATAAGCAATCACTTCAACACCATTATCTATAGCTTCAGTTAAAAGTTGGGCGTATTTTGAGTCGATATGTTTTGCCGCACTCACTTGATTGATACCTTCATGTAAAACGGCAAAAAATAGCACTGCACGATGTCCTTGTTGCACCATCTCTATTAGCTCTCGCAGATGTTTTTGGCCTCGCTCAGTTTTTGCATCCGGAAAATACCCTTGCCCAGATTGTGGTTCTGTTTGTGAAAGTAATGTCACAGATTTTACTTCTACATAGCAATGGGGTTTGTGTTCACCTGTTAATAAAAAATCGATACGGCTATTTTCTTGGCCGTATTTTACTTCTGCAGCAATTGTCTGGTAGTCAACAAGTTCAGCAATCGTGCCTGCATTTAAGGCTTCTTGCACAACTTTGTTTGCAATAGCGGTATTAACACATATTAAGTGATCGAATTGGTTCTGAGTTAATTGCAAGGATTGAGGAAACTTACGTTTGGCGTTATCACTGGTTGAATAAAACGCTTTAAATCCAGGCTCTGCACAGCCCGTCATTTTGCCGGTATTAGCACAGTGAGCTGTAAACTCTACGCCATCGGCAGTTTTTAAGTCGGCTAAAAAACGTTTGTAGCGTTTAATTAAGGTAGCTGTTTGTAATGCGGGAGTAAACTTCATGGCTCTTAGTAATTCGTTTTTCTTTATTGTAAGTGATTCATTACGAGGATTGAACCACATCTCATAATGCTATTTATCGCAAGCTGTTGGGAACTGACGTTGGCTGTAGTAAACTCGAGTAACATTTTTAGCGCAAAGAGTATTCTAACATGTCAGAAAAATTTCTAGTTCAACTTAGCGAGCAGGGCGCTGCCGCACATTGGGGCGAAAAAGCCGCTCTTTCTTTTACTGAACAAGGCGCAACTGTTCATTTAACTGAGCAAGATACACTTAAAAACGTACAAAAAGCAGCACGTACGTTAGCTAATCAAGGCTTAAAAAATATTGCCTTAGTGGGCGATGTTTGGTGTACAGAAACACAATGGGCTTTCTACCAAGGCTTTGTTTCACCAAAGAATTTAGATGCTATTGAGTTTGTTGAAAATGCAAAAACAGACGGCAAAGAATTGGCTTCTTTAAAGCAAGCTGCGACGTGGGCTCGTCAAATGATCAATGGCACAGCTGATGATATTTTCCCAGAGAGCCTAGCTGGTAAAGCAGCTGAGTTTATTCAGTCACTAGCACCTGAGCACGTAAGCTACCAAATTATTAAAGGTGATGCTTTATTAGAGCAACAATGGATTGGTATCCATGCGGTAGGCCGTGGTAGTGAACGTCCACCAGTATTATTAGCATTAGATTACAACCCAACTGGTGATGAAAACGCGCCTGTTGCAGCCGCTTTAGTTGGTAAAGGCATTACGTTTGATTCAGGTGGTTACTCAATCAAAGCAAGTGAAGGCATGTTAGGCATGAAATGCGACATGGGCGGCGCAGCAACTGTGACTGCAGGTTTAGCACTTGCTATTAGCCGTGGTATCAACAAACGCATTAAGTTGTTCTTATGCTGTGCTGAAAACTTAATTTCAGGCCACGCCTACAAACTTGGCGATATCTTAACGTATAAAAATGGTACAACGGTTGAAATCGTTAACACAGACGCTGAAGGTCGTTTAGTACTAGCTGATGGCTTAATGGCAGCAGGTGAGTCTGGCGCGCCATTAATCATTGATGCGGCAACCTTAACAGGCGCTGCGCTTGTTGCTGTAGGCCAAGAGTACAATGCATTGTTTGGTCTTGATAAAGAGCTTGTACGTGACGTACAAGACTTTGCAGAGCAAGAAATGGAAGCTGCTTGGCCATTACCACTTGAAAAATGGCACCAACAAAATTGCCCGTCGCCATATGCTGACACAGCAAATAGCCGCCCACAAAAAGGTGGTGGCTACGGTGGTGCTTCCAATGCGGCTGGTTTCTTATCACGCTTTGTGCCAAATGAAGGGAAAGGTTGGGTGCACATTGACCTTGCTGCTGCATTTAACATGGGTAGCACAAGCGAGTGGGCTGCAGGCGCAACAACACAAGGTATGCGTACCGTTGCAAGAACATTACTAGAAAAAGCATAAGCAATTATCTTTTTCATTAAGCCCCTTAACTTTATCTAAGTTAAGGGGCTTTTTTGATCTAAAGGGGAATTTTACAAACTGATACAAGCTTTTTTGAGTAAATTAGTATAAAATCACGCCCCACATTTTCTCATCCTGTGGTTAGTTTTTATTAAATTAGCTACACTTGAATGATCAATTCACACTGGGGTCTCTATTTATGTCAGATAAGTGCTATATCACTGCGCAGCAGCTTCTTGAAGATTCATTTCGTGTTGCGGCACAAGTTTATGAAGATGGTTTCCGTCCTGATTTCATCATTGGTATTTGGCGTGGTGGTGCTCCAATTGGTATCGCAGTTCAAGAATATTACGATTACAAAGGCATCGAAACTGACCATATCGCAGTGCGTACTTCTTCGTATTACGGTATTAACCAGCAATCTAAAGAGATCAAAGTTCACGGTTTGCATTACATCATTGAAAATGCCAATGCAGATAACTCATTACTAATCGTTGATGATGTTTTTGATTCTGGCCGCAGTATTTTTGCATTAAAAGAAAAGCTTTCGGAGTTAATGCGTTTAAACCTACCACGTGATATTCGCGTTGCATGCCCTTACTACAAGCCGAAGAACTCAAAGGTAGACATGGTGCCAGATTACTTCATTCATGAGTCTGAAGAGTGGTTAGTGTTCCCTCATGAGCTTTCAGGCCTAACGCCAGACGAAATTATCGAAGGTAAGTCTGATTTAGCGAACATCCACGACATTTTACTTGAAAAGTAACCTTGTTCAGATTATTCATAAAAGGCTCTTAGTGGGCCTTTTTTATTGTCTTTAATTAAGTGCGTAAAACTCCCCATTGATAATAGTGGTAGTTTAAGCAGCGTAAATGCATTGATGCTTATCACAAAAGAGAAACTTGGTGTTTATGTATATTTTTTAAAGGCAATAAAAAACCGCGCATAAGCGCGGTTTTAAAAGCTTTATTAGCGTTGTGGACTAGCCACCGTTACCGCCTGAGCCAGATGAACCAGTACCACCAGTGATTGGTTGCTCAACAACTTCACAAACTGTAGGAATATCAAGAGTTACAGGTGTTGTGTTTACCTCTAAATCTTGAGAAAGCCATTGTCTATTACCATAGTCATAATATCTAATTGAATAGCTTGAACCTTCTTCTAAAGCAACATTAAATGTAGCACCTTCTCCATAGTAAGTATTTACAAGTGCATTACCTGAGAATAGACGAGAATATGTAGGTGTAGGAACTGGATCAGCGTTAACATCAAAGTCTTCAGTGTTACTACAAACTAACTGAGTAGTAACTTGCTTAGAAATAATGCCAGGGTTTGAAGTAGTTAGCTTTAAAGTTTCGCCATCTAAATCACAAATATTACTAACGCTCAATTTCGTAGCAGTAGTACCTGCATCACTTGCTAAACCGGCTAAAACGTTTGCACCATTTTGACGTATTTTCAATGTTACAGGGAAGCCAGGAGGATTAGCTATATTAGCTTGTGAATAATCGCCTCTATTAGCTCTTAAATTACGAACATTACGGCGGAAACCGTTGTTCTCAATTACTAGACTATATCGGCCTGCATTTGGTTGGTCGTTACTGTCAACAATATCGAATGATACGCTAGAACATTGATTGTTGTTGAAGTAATCTAAGTTCCAATAAGATAAGTGATTAACGTCTACAGAAACATCAAACGTGTCTGCACTATCATTGTCTGTAACTTCACCATAGTTTTCAAAAGACCACTTACCAGCGTCTTCATCATAACTCCAAACTGGGAATACATCACCTACAGCGATTTTACGAGCTGTTGGAGAAGTTAACGTACAAACACCCATGCTGTAGCCATTAGCTTCTGCATATGCCGAAAGGTCAGTTGTACCAGCCGGAACTGAAACTGGACATGGGTTTGAAGTATTCTGATCTACCTGCATTGCAACAGTAAGAGAGTTTCCTTCACCGAATGTTTTTACTTTATTACCAGCATCATCAGTAAGCTCGATTGCAACGAAACCACCTGATGTAAATGAACCAGAAACATTTGAATCTGAGCCATCAGGGTTTGCAACAGAAAGGGCTAAACCACCAGGAAATGCATCAAGAGATGAATTTTCAACTGTAGCGTTATCAGCTTCAGTTTCATTACGTGTTGCTTCGTTGGCAAAGTAAGCCACAGTGATTTCAGGCACTGTTTCTAAAGCTGTACCGTCAGCAGTTAAAAACTGAGTACCATTTTTAATTTTAACAGTAGTACCACCAACAGCAACGCCAGCTTTGTTTACAGATTGAGGAAGTTCAATTTCTTCTTTATCACCAGAAACACTTAAGCCGGTTGTTGGATCATAGGCTACAGTTGTATTTTCACCTTCAGGTACTAAAGATTCTAATGACTTTGTTTCCGCAACAATAGGAACATCAGAATCAGCTAAATTACGTGGCGTTAGTCGGATTTCATCAGCTGCTACGTTTTCAGTAGTTGTTACTGTGAATGAGCCAGAATTATTTAAGTATCCTTCAGCAGAAACAACATAATCGTAAGTTACGCCGTCAGCAGGGATCGACTCAAGAGTAAAGCTGAAAGCTCCATCTGTGGTTGACTTGTCTTCATCAGAAAGTGCATCACCAGCAACACTTAGTAAGCCATCTTCAGAAGATGTAAATGTGATGGTTGCCGTCACTGATTCATCAAGCAATTCGCCTGTAGCATCAATTAAGCTAACAGAGATAGCACCTGCTTGAGTCTCAGCTGCCGTAGGTGGAACTGCTACATCTTGTGTTGGAACTGGTGGCTCAGGCACTGTGTCGTTTTTGTCATCATCACTCAAACAACCACTTAAGCTTAAAGTGACACCTAACGCTAGCGCTAGCTTGGTTAGTTTAAATTCATTGTTTCCCATAATCGTTACCTTTCTTTCCTTTCTCGTAAAGTAATCAGACTTTTATTAGAGCAAATAGTACCGGTTTGTGCACCGAAAAAACGCCACACATGGTTATCTGTTATTGAAGGATAAGCGTACATTATATATACGTCAAGTGAACATTATATATACTTTCATTAATAAAATAAGAAAGTTCTGTCTTATCTTTCAAGTGCAACAGCTGATAACACACCGCTTTGCAAAATTATAATATAGAGCTTTGCAGTAAAGAAGCTTAACTCTATGAATATTTATAGATTATCCAACTGAACTTGTGCTGACTTTGCTTTTCAGTTTGGTAATATTATTTTAAAGCATTTAAGAAAAATTTGTAACACATTTATAACTGTGCAAAACTTTCTACGTAGTCGCTAAGCTTGTCGATATCTACTACTTGTAAACCTTGATTGCTTCGCTGCACTAAGCCTTTTTCAACTAATTCTGTAACTACGCGTCTATACGCTCTTTCGGTGGTGGCAAAGCGCTCAGCTTCAGCATTCACGGTAGGGTAAGCACGCAGTAGTGTTGGGTTGCTGTTTTCAGCTCTTAATAAGCAATCTTTAGCTATATTGTAGCTAAGTGGTAATAGCAGCTTATCTAAGTTTATTTTTTGGTTTTCTTGGAACTTAGCAGCAATAGTTTGCGCTGTGTATAAGCTTAACTCAGGCTTTTCTAATAGTAGTGTGCGCCAATGTTTAAGCTCAATTAGGTTGTAACTTACATCGCTAAAGCACGTAACTGTGTAAATACACGGGTAGTTATTCAGAGCTTCAATCTCACCAATCAGTGTATTGTTACAATCAAGCTGGCCCAAAAGAAGGCGTCGGCCATTCCCCACGTCATAACTGAACGACACTGTGCCGTTTCTCACTAATACGAGTTTTGACAAGGGTTGATCTTGGTGGATCAGCACTTCTTTTTTAGCTTGTTGAAAACTACTGCCAGCAAATGTCAGTAATTGGTCAACAAGATAGCTTGAAAAATGATATTGAAACATTAACGCCGCTCTTCGGACAATTGTCCTATTTATTACATCTTAATGACGTTAGCATTAAGATTCTAAGAATTTACGCTAACTTGCTAGTAAGGTGTTTCACGTTACTGATACCTTCATTTCCCGTGTAATGATTTTAAAGCCAAGATTATTCTTAAGCTTTACAAGGTTTTTAGTAAGTTAGCTTTTTTATTTTATTGTCAAAGTAGCACTGAGTGCGTCAAAAAAAAATGACAAGCTCCAATGCTAACCTAAAGCCTAGGAGAGAACAATTGAGTTGGGAATATTTAGGCTATTTAGCGTCAGCACTGTTGGTTGCCTCTTTGACAATGAGCGATGTAGTAAAACTACGTTGGCTTAACCTAGCAGGGTGTATTGCATTTACCTTCTACGGATTGGCAATTGGTGCTGTCCCGGTTGCCTTCACAAATGGTTTACTGGCGTTTGTGAATATTTACCACATCATTAAATTAAAGCGTCAGCAAAAAGCTGACGCCGAGTAATATTATTCCTCTTTTTTATATTTTAGCTCGCCCGCAATCCAAGTTTGTGTCACGTTTATATCGTGGATTTCAGAAACTGGGGCTTTGTAATAGTCTTTATCAATCAAAATAAAGTCAGCCCACTTTCCTTGCTCTAAACTACCTACCTTAAACTCTTGATGTGCAGCATAAGCACCACCTAAAGTAAAAGCACGCAAAGCTTCATCACGCGATAGCAGCTCTTGTGGTCGCCAGCCACCTTCAGGAAGTTGATTATGATCCATTCGTGTAATGGCTGAATATAATCCATCAAACGGATCAGCAAGCTCTACAGGAAAGTCAGAACCTGCTGCAATTATTGAGCCTTGCGCTAAAAAGGTTTTCCAAGCATACGCCCCTTCAAGTTGTTTTTCAGTTAGGCGCTGCTCTGCCATATGCATATCAGAGGTTGCATGAACAGGCTGCATTGATGGAATAATTTTTAACGTTTTAAAACGAGGGATATCTTCAGGAGTAACAATTTGTGCGTGTTCAATTCGGTTACGCAGTAAAATCCCACCGGTTTTTTTGTATACATTTTCATAGGCATCTAGCACAACATGATTGGCTTTATCACCAATGGCATGGGTGTTCGCACTAAAACCATGAGCAAAGCTTAAGTTGAATAGTTGCTCAAGTTTTTCTTGGGTTTCAAGCATTAAGCCGTGGTGATTTTTACGATCTGCGTATTCCTCGATTAGAGCTGCGCCTCGACTTCCCAAAGCACCATCTGCATACACTTTGACACTGCGAATCGACAGCATGTCATTCATGTCTTTATATTTTCCGGCTTTGAGCATGGTTTCTAGTTGAGGATCGGCTGCACTTAACATGGCAACGATTCTTACGGGGAGGGTATTTTGCTCAGAGCGCTGCTTGTACACTTGCCATGTATCATAATCGATACCAGCATCATGGGTTGATGTAATACCCAAACTCAGCAAGTGTTCACCTGCATTATCTAATGCTGTATTTATGCTGGCATGACTTGCTTTTGGTACATGCTGGGTAATAAGTGTTTCAGCTTTATCGATGAATACCCCTGAAGGTAACCCAGAATCTAGCTTTAAAATTTCACCGCCGGCAGGAGAGGGAGTTTGTTTAGCGATACCTGCAAGTTCCATGGCTTTTGAGTTAACCCATACTGCATGACCATCAACGCGAGAAAGTACCACAGGTTTGTCTTTTACATACTTGTCTAAATCAGCTGCAGTTGGAAACTCACCGCCAGGCCATTGCTCTTGATTCCAACCGCGACCAATGATCCAACCTTGTTTATCTTTGGCAAACTCAGCCAGCATTTTGCCAACCTCATCTGCCGAGCGCGTATTCCTGACATCAAGTTGTGAAAGGTTATTCCCTAAACCAATTACATGGCCATGAGCATCGACCAAACCAGGCAATAGTGTGGCTTGTTTACCATCAATTGCGGTGGCGTCTGGGAAGCTGTTTTTAATTGAATCATTACCTGTTTTAACGACTTTACCGTCTTTAAAAACCAGTGCTGAAAAGTGTTGGGTTTCACCTTTATAGGTTGGCGTGTAGCCATTTACATTGTAAATAACTGTGGTGTTGGCAAAGCAGCTAAGTGAAGCTGTTGCTAGTAAGCTGATGATGAGTTTCATAATCTTCTAATAGTTTTTATTGATTTACGAAAACAGTATCAGAGTTGCAGTAAACTGCAACTCAGCAGCAGGTAAATAATTAACTGTAACTCTTTATTTGCTTGCGTAGACCTTAAATTCACTGAGCGATAATTTATTATCTTTATCGCTGTCGTAGTTTTTGAAACGTGACCACAGAGCAGGATCTCTCGCTGACTCTGAACGAGTCAGGTAGCCATCGTCATTACGATCAAGTTGTTTAAATTTTTCACCAATACTATCTGCAGCAAAACTTATTGTGCTAAATACACCACATAAAATTAGGCTGGCAAAGGTTAATTTTGACATTATTTTAACTCTTGTTTGTTAAATAGTGTTTAAATTCAAGGAGCGAGATTTGTTGATCTTTATCTGTATCCCACTGCGCTATGCGTTTTTGCAAGTGCGGTTGTGATGACAGTTCCTGCACAGATAAAAAACCATTTTTATCTTTATCGAGGTGATCAAATCGTTGTTTTACATCCAATGCTAAGCTATTGAAGCTTATAGTAATTAAGGTGCATGAAGCAAGCCAGAAAATTCTCATAATTACTCTCCTCTATAAATAAAAGTGCTTGCCATAATTTAACTCCCAAAATTTAAATCCGTTTACACATTCCCTCTGGGATTATGGCAAGCACTTTAAGCCGTTAAGGTTTGAATTTTTCAAACTCTTGTTCAGACAAAACCTGATCGCCGTTTTCATCCAGATCAGCAAATTGCTTAAGTAAGTTATCGTGTTTAGTTGCTTCAGTTAATGAAATCTCGCCGTCGGCGTTTGTATCAAATTTAGCAAATCGAACATCCATTTGTGATGCTAAAACAGTGGCGCTGATAACTAAAAACATCAGCGAGAATGCAGCTAAAAGTTGTTTCATTACAATCTCCTATTGAATAAACGACTGAAACTCAGAAAATGAAATTTGGCCATCTTGGTTACTATCAATTTGCGTAAAGTTGCCATGTAATAATGCATCTTCAGATGCTTCTGCTTCACTCAAAAAGCCATTACTGTCTTTATCAAGCTCGTTAAACGTTGTTTGCAAATCTAGTGCATAACTACTTAGCGAGATGAGACTTATAAGCAGGGTGGCTACCTGGGCCGTTACTTTCATTTTGTGTCCTAAATAACTAATTTGCTTAGTACTAATCAAAATCAGTGCCAATGTTGAAAGGTTTTAATTATCAATGGTTTATGGTTTTTATGTGGTTTTGAATGCGAAATAGTTACAGGGTGTTGTGTCTTTTTTGCAACGATTTTCAGGGGTTAAAAGTTTATCCTTATTATTTCAATTAGTTAGCATGTTGCCAAATAGCAACTTTGTATCGGTTTTTGGGTAAAAATTAGTACTTTTTAAGGTCGGATTCAGCGAGTGTCTAAGTTTGTTCACTAATAATCAGCATCTGAAATTATGTTGAGAGTGAATATGCAAAATACAGTAGCGATAAAAATAAAACAGTTACTCAATTGGCGACCTAGTCTTATTGGCCAGTTCGTCTGTAGCATTTTGCTGTCTTTACTACCGTTATCTTTGGTGGTGATTTTATTTTTAAATGCGCTTAATAAGCAGCTAGCGGTGACTCAAGAAATCGTCGGTGACAATTACGAAATCACTAAAGCATTTAATAACCTCAAACAAGACTTAAATAGCTTAGAAAGGGCAACTCGACAAAATTGGGTGCTTAAAAGTGAATCCCTCGATAGCTTGATTGCCAATAAGTGGCAATCGTCACTGCAAAGTGTCGATGAACTTATATTTTTAAGCCCAACCGCTGATTATGTCTCACAGTGGCGGCAATTGGCTGAGGTATTACAGTTTGCGCATCAACATTTATTAATAGAACAAAAGCAAGATGGTGAGCTGTTTGCACCCGCTAGTAAGCTTATCAGTGAGCAAACAAATTGGCTCAAAGAACAAAATGAATTACGCATCACAAAAAATCAGCAGCAATTAAAAGCACTTCAAGCTTCATTTATTAATTGGTTAGTTGCGTTAATTCCTCTCACGTTATTGGTCGGGGGCGGGTTTCTTTGGCGGATCAGCGGACGGCTTAGGGAACTCACACATGTGATTGATAAACTAGGGCAAGGCCATTGGCAGCAAAAAATTCAAGTTCGTGGCTCGTCAGAGTTAGTTGAATTAGGTAATAAACTAGAATGGGTTCAAGCACAGTTACATATGCTTGAGCAGCAAAAAGATACGTTTTTACGCCATGTGACACATGAATTAAAAACTCCCCTCGCTTCTATGGTTGAAGGCACAGACTTACTTACAGATGAAATTGTTGGTCCAATCAATAGCGAGCAACAAGCCGTCCTTGAGCTAATAACGCAAAGTATGGTGCGGCTCAGAGCCATGATTGAAAGCTTATTGAGTTACAACGCTATTCGCACGAGTAAGCAAAGCCTAAGCGAGCTTAACTTTAACTTGATGATGAATAAAATTGAGCGTCATTTTGAGCACCGATTATCAGCGCGTGATTTATCCATTACTTGGGTTAACGAGTTACCAAATAAAACCTTGTTTATCTCAATTGAGCTACTTGAAATGGTGCTTATTCAACTCACCTCAAATGCGCTAAAGTTTTCGCCGGAACATGAGTCAGTGACAATAAAAGCAAGCTTAAAGCAGGGACAGTTAATTTTGAGTGTTAGCGACTTAGGAGTAGGGATAGAGGATACTGAAAAAGCAGCTGTATTTGGGGCTTTTTACCAAGGTAAGAATGCAAAACAACATACTGAAATGGGCAGCGGGCTTGGTTTAACCATAGTTAAAGAAACCGTTGAACAATTAAACGGTAAGCTCTCTATTACAGATAATGAGCCACAAGGGTGTGTATTTACAGCCATTTTACCAATTCAATTAACCCAAGGAGTTAACTGATATGGGCTTAGCGAATAAAGCCAGTTTTATGCTTGTTATAGGCACACTTTTTATAACAGGGTGCACGATCACGCAAAAGCATGTCGAGCCAGAGCAAGTAGAGCCGACAACAGATGTGAAGCCTCAAGGGCAACCTAATCCCAAGCCTCGGCCGAAAAGTGAGCCGTTATACCCGCCTGCAAGTACTGTCATTGCTTGGCATGCTGCCAAGTGCGGTGGCTTTAAATCGAGTTCTGATAAATCAAATTATGTTGGCGAAAATGAGCTAAAGCGTCTGTTTGAGTCAATTTGTTTACTCGGTGCTTCAGAGCCAGAAAAAGCCCTTAATCAGCTTGAAAAAAGTGACCATGCTTTTTATTGGCCAGATGATATTAAGCAGTATCTATGGTTACAAAAGCAATATTTACAACAGAATTTAGCGGCGAAACAAGCTAAGCAAGCACTGAGTGATGAAATGGAAAAAACCTTATCGTCGCTTGCGACTATCGAACAACAACTTCTGCTACGTGAAGAAACCAAGGAGCAGTAACCATGAATGAAGTAACAAAAGCACGGGTTTTATTAGTAGATGACGATGCGAGTTTATTAAAGTTACTAGCGATTAGAATTGAGTCAAAAGGTTATTTGGTAAACACAGTTGAAAGTGGCATTGAGGCACTACAAATGCTAAAAAACCAAACCTACGATGCGGTGATCACCGACTTAAGAATGGATGAAATGGACGGCATGGCTCTACATCGCCAGTTACAAAGTCGTTACCCTTCAATGCCGGTGATTATGATGACAGCACATGGTTCGATACCTGATGCAGTAGAAGCGACGAAGCAAGGTATATTTGCATTTATTACCAAACCGGTTGATAAAGATGAGCTGTTCGACAGCCTTGCTAAAGCTATCGAGATCCATGGTGTACACGGTGATGAAACACCCACACAAACGAATATTGTCACCCGTAGCGGCGCGATGTTGCATCTACTTGAGCAAGTTAAATTGCTTGGTCCAACGCAAGTGAATGTGTTGATCTCCGGTGCCAGCGGCACAGGTAAAGAGCTGCTTGCACAAGCAATACATCAACACAGCCATGTTAGTGATGGGCCATTTGTGGCAATTAACTGCGGCGCAGTGCCGGGAGAGCTTTTAGAATCTGAATTGTTTGGGCATAAAAAAGGCGCATTTACAGGTGCAGTCAAAGACCATCAAGGTTTGTTTCAACAAGCACAAGGTGGTACCCTTTTTCTAGACGAAATTGGTGATATGCCGCTAAATTTACAGGTAAAACTACTGAGGGTTTTACAAGAGAAAACCATTCGCCCAGTGGGCTTTCAAGAAGAGATCCCAATTGATGTGCGGGTAGTGTCGGCGACTCATAAGAATCTTCCTGAGGCAATTAGCAATCAGCAGTTTCGTGAAGATTTATACTACCGATTAAATGTGGTGAACTTAAAACTGCCTCCGCTTTGTGAACGCAGAGAAGATATAAGTTTGCTAGCACAGCATTTTGCAGGTCTAATTGCTAAACGTATGGGGCAAGAGCAAAAGCAGTTTGCCAATGATGCAATGCATGCTTTGGTGCGCTATGACTGGCCGGGTAATATTCGTCAATTACAAAATGTAATAGAGCAGGTAGTAGCCCTTACACCTGGTAAAGTGATTGCCGCTCAGTTAGTAGAGAGTGCATTAAATAGTAATGTAAGTATTGCTGAGCCGCTTTCGTTAAACGATGCAAAAAAAGAATTTGAGCGAGATTATTTAATTAATATGCTGAAAATGTCAGCGGGTAATGTTGCTGAAGCCGCAAAGCTTGCGAAACGTAATCGCTCAGATTTTTATAAATTAATTAAAAAGCACAACATTAATGTTGAAAGCTTAATATAAGGAAAAACATGGCGCTTTTTTTAGTCTATCTGGGCGGTCGTATTCAAGGTTGCCACATTGAAATGCACGACGTTCGATTTGTCGTAGGCGATAACATTGAGCAAACTTACTCAAAACTAAAAGCACAGTGGGTGGGTGATAAAAGCAATGTGCACATGGATAGCTACATGCAAATTCAGCACATCGATGGCTATCAGGTCGAAGTGGTTGATACTGCGCATCACCAAACAGAAAAACTATATTTTGTGAATTTAGGTGCTTACCGAGCTGATAGTCTTGCGGAGCAACATGATTTTGCATTGTACGTTGCCCGTAGCAGTGAAGAAGCGAAGCAACGCGCTAAAGAGTCTTTATTGGCTGGAATGACTCATCTTCATAAAGATGATTTGCACGATGTAGACGATTGTTTTGCGATTGATTTGTTAGATAGCAACTTATCAATAAAATTAACGCCAAGCGGGCAAGCTCAAGCAATGAAGCCCGATTGGTTTGGCTATCACGTTCTTTGATCTATTCTTGGTTATCGTTTTTACTGGCAACTTTAAAGGCGATAATCACTAATCCAAACAAGGCAAATGGCAGTGCAGCGAGTAAATACTCAACGGTATGGCTGTCTTGGTAGTTAGGCTGGAGTAGGAAGTGACCTGCAACACAAAGCAAAATAGCCACGAACAAAACGGGCAGTAAAATCAGTTCTTTTTTAGGTGAGTGTTTTTTCATTACAAGGCGTTATATTCCAAAGGTGCGCCATTGTAATGAGCTACCCTTAGTTAGGTCAAATAAGTTGCTTTGTAGTTTGCTTTATATTGCGCTGTATCAACTTTTTTTGTGTCAGCTTTTACAGGCTGCTTTTTTGGAGCCGCTGGTTTATCGGTTGCTTCATTATAGCTAAATAGCCCCATAATGAACTCAATCTCTTCACGTTGTAATCCAGATCGCATGATGCCCTCCAAAGAATAATTTGCCTTTTGTATTACAAATATTACGTCCTGTAATCTGAATTATCGGTGAATACCCAGTCATTAAACTGTAATCATATGTAACGCAAATATGCTTATTAAATAGGCAGCTCCACAGTGAATACAACACCTGTGCCATCAGCTAAATTTTCTGCTAATACTTTACCGTGATGGTAATCGCAAATAAGCCTTACAATATAAAGGCCTAAACCCAAGTGTGGCTGCTGCTGATGTTGCTGACTTCTCACCGAGACCATTGAGTCGAAAATGTGTTCAACTAAACCGTCAGGGAGCAAAGGCCCTTGGTTGCTGATTTTTAATAATGCATGCTGCTCTTGCTTGGTTAAGCTGACTGAAATTGTGCTTTGCGGGGTTTTAAACTCAAGTGCATTATTGATGAGCTTATCGAGTAATTGCGCAATAAATTCTGGTGCGCCACTAACATTTAACGGCTCCTTACAAAGCGACAAGGTAAATAGGCTTTCACCATAGGTTATTTGATAGCCCTGCATGCAGCCGGTGATCACCTTGGTCAGGTCAAACTCTTCTGCCTCGGCATTTTGAATACTTTGTTCAAGGCGCGTTGCTTCACTCATGGTGGTAATAATTTTACCTAACCGCTCAACCCCTTCACTGGCACGGTCGAGGTATTTTTGACTCAGTTCAGATTGCGGCTGCATTTGTAAATTTTCAAGTGATGAGCGTACAACAGCCACAGGCGTACGAAGTTCATGGGAGAGTCGTGATGACATATTTTCTAAGTAATCAGTATAACCACTTAAACGGCTAACAATGTTGGCAAAGCTGCGAGAAAGGTCGCCAATTTCGTCATTCGAATCGGCATAAGTAATCTTGCCAGTGATCCGCCCTTGAGCATCAATAGCTTGCTCGGCATTATCACGTAAGCGGCGAATACGGCTGGAAATTCTTGAAGCAAAAAAGAACAGTGTCACAGTACCAACAAGCATCACCGCTAAAATCACATTAAAGAGCTTTTCTAAGGATTTATTACGCAGAGTGCGCACGCCGTTGGTGGTTTCTTCTGCGATTACTGCACCAATGACTTTATCTTGGATCCAAATAGGGTAGGCCGCCGATAAAATAACGGCTTTGTTATCTGGGGTTAAGCGCCATGATGATGCGGGTTTACCATTTAAAGCACTGGCTATGTGAGTACCTTGCATCGCTGCGACATCATGCAAGGTATCAATAAACTCATTTTCTGGGCGAGTTAAAATTTTATAGTAAAGTGGGTGTAAGTAATCTTGCTCAAAGCGTTGCCACCATGTTGTTGCAGGCTCCTCTTTTAAGCCGTCTGCCCAAACGCCATCGGCATGATGAATTGAGCCTGATTGCGCAAGGACACGATGATGGTTATCGACGACCCAAATTCGACTGCCACTGTGGCCCATGCCTTTCAAAATACGGTTAATTTCTGGTGAAGGCACTAAAACTGAGCCGATATCATTTGGGTTTTGCAGGTTTGAGGTCGACATTAGCTGAGGCTCAACTTTGTCTTCATCCCAATCTTCAATCGCAAAACCAAGCTTATTACCTAGCATCGAAAGCGGAAAACGCAGCTCTATGTTGTAACCCGTATCGGTGCTTTTAAAATAGCCTTGGATTTTAGTGACCGGCTCTTGTGTCGTAGCATCAAAGGCATTAACCCAACCATCTTGACGGGCAGCCACCACATAACTTTTAAATTCACCTTCAGGTGTTTTTAACATGATCTGTAAGTGATCATTACGGGTAAAGCTAAGCACATTTTTAGCACGATACACCAGTGAGCTGTCAGTGACTTTAAATGCCGCATAAAGGTAGTTTTCGTACTTGCCTACCATGTGATCAAAACTTAGATCACTTTCTTGATGCTCATTGCTTAGCCCCTGTAAGTAGCGTTTGTCATAATGCCAAAATAAGCTTTGGTAAGGCTGCCACTCCGACAATTTACCATCAAGCTGAATCGGGTTATTTAGGTTGTAAGCGTATAAATCTCGGCCTTTTACAACTTGATCTAAAAAGTTGGTTTGCGAGTCAAACAAAGCGGGGCGTTCATGTAATGCGGTTGCGAGTGCGCGGGTGGTGCCTACTAAGGTTTTTTCTTGCCCTTGTCTTAAGAACTTTTCCATTTCCCAAACATATTCATAGCCAAGCCAAGGCAATAAAAATAAAAAGCAGGATAAGAAAATAAACTTTGTTCTAAGCCCAAAACGCAGCATTAAGCTTGCTCCCAGCGATAACCCATACCGTAAACGGTATCAATGCAGTCAAATGCACCATCTAAAGCAATAAATTTTTTACGAATACGTTTTACGTGAGAAGTAATAGTGCTGTCATCAACATAAATCTTGGCATCACTCATTAATTCGTTGCGGCTTTTTACATGACCTGGACGCTGTGCAAGTGAATGCACCATCCAAAATTCTGTCACAGTTAAATCAACCAGTTGCTCTTGCCAAAAAACCTGCATGCGCTGAGTATCTAACTTTAATGGGCCGCGATGCAAAAGAGCGGTTTGATCGGCGGGTTGGTCGAAGGCATCAAGGCGTCTAAACAATGCGCCAATTCGAGCAGCAAGGTGCGCCATACTGATGTCTTTGGTTAAGTAATCGTCGGCTCCCATGCGCAGACCGCATACGGTATCAATTTCGCTATCGCGGGCGGTTAAAAATATAATCGGTAAGGTTTTAGAAAGACTGCGTAATGTTTGGCAAAGTAAAAAACCACCATCCACTTCATGGCCAAGGCCAATATCAACAATGGCTAAATCTGGTAAAGATTGACTAAATGCCAGTTCAGCACTGGATCTGTCAGCAAAGCCTACAACCTGATAGCCCTGAGCGCTGAGCATTTCTGTGTAGTTTTCACGGATTGCAGTTTCATCTTCAACGATTGCTATTTTCTTCATTGCTAATACTTACTTAAATTCTTTCTATAGCGAACTATACCTAATTTTTTGCCTTGCGTACTGGCAAAAACGCGATTGCCATTTTTCTGCCACAATTGCTCAGCAGTTTGCCTTTTTTGATCCCCTTTATTGCCATTTCGACTTGTTTTAATAGCTCCATACCAAGTTTGCAACACCAACCAATGTTGCCAAGCAATTAAGTAGAAAAAGGATTAAACCATGAAAAAATTAATTATTGCCGCTGTTATCACATCTGCTGTATCTGTAGCCCCTTTTGCAGATGCTGCGAGTCAAACTAAACAAGAAACACCAAAAGAAACAGCCATTGGCTTAGGTGCTGGCGCAGTTGTTGGCGGCATAGTCGGCGGCCCAGTGGGAGCATTTATTGGCGCGTTTGCTGGTGGCTTAATTGGTGAAAAAGAAGCGGCAGACAACACCATTGATGAACAAGCTCACGCATTAGTTGTAATGAAGGAGCAAACCGCTGATTACCAACAAGTGATTGCCGATAACGCAGCACTAAGTGAGCAGCTTGAATTATTAGCTGACGAAAAAGAGCAGTTACTACAAGCCCAATTAAACACCTTACTGGCGATGACGGTACAGTTTAAAACCGGCTCTAGCGAAATTGCCCCACACTTTGCTAATCAACTCGACAAAGTCGCGCAGTTATTGATTGCCCAGCCAAATTTGGCTATCGACTTAAATGGCTTTGCAGATCAGCGTGGTGATGAATTGGCTAATTTAATGCTCTCAAAACAGCGTGTAAATGCAGTGCAAAGCTACTTAATTAAACAAGGTGTGCCTCATACGCGCTTAACCGCAACCGCCTTTGGTGAGCAGCAAAGTGTTGCCGATTCAAATAACTACGAAGACAACGTGTTTGACCGCCGCGTAACCTTAACGACACGCCCTGTGTCACAAAGCAGCTTACGTACAGCACAAAGTAATCACTAATTCATCGGTCGATGGAGTGACATATTATGTTGAGTAACCGTACCAAAAGGCTCCTTTTTGGGAGCCTTTTTATCCTCTTATTAGGTTATGCAGTTAACCCTGCATTTGCAGCCAATGCCAGTGCCGAACTGCGTTTTTATGATGATTCAAATAGCCAAGTGTCGTCGGGCTTATTAGTGAAAAACGATGTCACTATGACGCTCACTGGGCTTATTAATCATGTTGTTGTTAAACAACGTTATCAAAACCCGCACCCGTTTGCGGTTAATGCACGCTATGTGTTTCCGTTACCTGATGAAAGTGCAGTTCATGCCATGCAAATGCAAATTGGTGAGCGCATTATCACCGGTAACATTGCCCTTAAACAGCAGGCTGAACAGCAATTTGAGCAAGCTCAAAAACAGGGTAAACGCGCCGCTTTAGTTCGTCAGCAACGTGCGAATATTTTCTCTACTGATGTGGCAAACCTTGGAGCAGGGGAAGAGATTGAAATTACCTTGCAATACCAAGAGATAATCGGTTTTCGAGATGGTGTGTTTTCACTGCGCTTTCCTACCACTATTACGCCGCGCTACGAACCTTTAACGGCAGAACTACAGCAAAAAGCGAATCTAGAAACAACAGACACAGAACAACAGAACGACGCAACAGCTAACACAGCGCAAGTGGCATCAGCGTGGCTGAAACCTGTTTTTCATCGCGCACAAAGCCAAGAGTCTGATGCGAGCCTAAACCTTGCAATTGCGATGGATATTGGCCTTGAACTCAGTGATATCAGCGCTAATTTAGCGGGTATGCAAATCGATAACCCAAGTTTTGGTCGGTACCAGTTATCACTTAATCGTGATGTTCCAATGGATAGAGACTTTGAGCTGACATTTAAACCCCTTGATAAAGCCCACTCACAGGCTGCATTTTTTACCGAAACAGTAGCAGGGCAAGAATATGGTTTACTGATGTTAGTACCGCCAAGCGATCACTTTACCTCGCAAGTTCGTCTTCCTCGCGAAATGGTGTTTGTTGTTGATACCTCTGGCTCAATGCATGGCCAATCAATGGAGCAGGCTAAACAAGCCTTGTTTTATGCCCTTTCGTTATTGGATGAAAATGACAGTTTTAACATCATAGGTTTTGATAACGAAGTGTCGGTATTAAGTGACACGCCAATGATTGCCAATGACTTTAACATTCGCCGTGCAGAGCGCTTTATTTATGGCTTACAAGCTGATGGCGGCACCGAAATAGCAAAAGCACTGACTCAGGTACTTGATGGTAAACAGCATGATGGCTTTGTACGCCAAGTGGTGTTTTTAACCGATGGCAGTGTGGGTAACGAAACGCAGCTATTTAAACAAATTCAAACAGATTTAGGTGACAGCCGACTCTTTACCGTCGGTATTGGTAGTGCGCCTAATAGCTTTTTTATGACCAGAGCTGCTGATATTGGCCGTGGTACATTCACTTTTATAAGTAGCACCAGCCAAGTACAGCCAAAAATGCAGCTGCTTTTTGATAAGCTGGCGCATCCCGCTGTTACAGATCTTGTTCTTGAAGGTGACAAAGCAGCCCTTGAGTATTGGCCATCGCCATTACCTGACTTGTATTTTTCAGAGCCGGTTTTGGTTGCCGTGAAGCTTGATGGCAGTCAGCACTTAACATTAAAGGGGCAGACAAACACAGGGCCAATGACGATTAATTTAGCAACTGCCAATGCTGCACACGGCGAAGGTATCGCTAGACTCTGGGCCAGACAAAAAATTAAGTCATTGCTGCTTTATAACGAAAAACAGGCGGTACGCGCAGAAGTCGAAGCATTAGCACTTCAGCATCATTTACTTAGCCCTTTTACGGCCTTTATTGCAGTTGATAACTACGCGGGGAATGAGATTGCAGAGCGTTCAATGCAAGTACGAAACAAGCTTCCTAATGGCATGACGCTACCGCAAACCGACGGACAAAGCCGGGTGTTTATGTTACTTGGGTTGTTGTTGCTTACATTCTCATGGTTATGGCAATGGCGACGCTAAAAAAAGCGCTGCCAGTTTGCAGCGCCTTACTTGGCATCGCATTGTTTGTTAATGGTGGCTATATACAGGCGAAAGCTTGGCTGGCACAGGCTCTAATTGAGTCAGCTTGGCAGCAAGCTTTGCAAAGTCCTAATCAGCAAGTAAGGCCCTGGTTTTACGCCGATGGTTATGTCACTGCACACATAAATTGGCCAAGCCAGCAGCAAGAATTGACTGTACTTGCCGGTGCGTCGGGGCGAAACCTTGCGTTTGCCCCCGGGCATTTTTTGCCAAGCGGTGAACTTGGCAGCTCAAAAGGGGTGTTAATAGCTGGCCATAACGACACCCACTTTGCATTTCTAAAACATGTCGCAGTGGGTGAGCAGTTCAGTATGCAGTTGCAAAGTGGCCAGATTGAGCACTATCAAGTTCGTAGCATTGATGTTATTCATCAAAGCGAACAGGGCTTTTTAGCACAATCAGGCCTTTATTTATTAACCTGTTACCCTTTTGACTCGTTAGCTTCAGGGACAGAGTTTAGGCTATTGGTGTCGGCTGATAAATTATCGTCGTCTACGTCAACTTTCAGCTCTTGATGACGTTGACTAACAATAACACCGGCGAATACCACTGCAATACTCACCCATTGCCATAGTGTGAGTACTTCGCCAAGTAAAATAGCTGACAAAATTAACGCAAAAATTGGAATGAGGTTTGAATAAGCAGCAGCAGTTAATACCGACACCTTACTAATGGCGTAGTTGTACATGCCATAGCCGCCTAAAGTGACACATGAGCCTAAATATAAAATGCTCAGTAGGGCACTTAAATCATGCTGATTTTCGCTGGGTAGTTCGATGAAAAATAAAAAAGGCGCAAAGAATAAGCTACCGCTAAACCCTTGAATTGCAATTAAAGTAAGTGGTGAGTAACGAGCTACTAGGTGTTTTACGCTCACGGTATAAAACGCCGCGCAAACCATCGCCATCAACTCTAAAAAGTTACCAAGCAGCGGGTTAGGGGCTTGCTCTGTGCTTGGTGACAATAGCGTTAATAAAATGCTGCCGCCAATACACAAGGTAAAACCAACGACGATGGCTTTACTGATGTACTCTTTTAGTATTAAGAACGCCAAAATAGCGACGATAATTGGTAAACAAGAAACAATTACCCCAGCTTGCGATGCCGAAGTGTATTCAAGGGCATGCCCTTCAAATAAATAATAAAAGCAAGGCTCAGCCAGCGACATACCAATTAAGTACTTCCAGTCACCTGGTTTAAACTCAAAGCGGATTATATAGCGCCATAAACATAAGCTAATCAATAATGTGGTTAGCATTCTTAAAAAAATCACTAACACAGGGTCATAAACATTGATTGCATGCTTTAAAGCAATGTAAGAGCTACCCCATAAAAAGGTCGCAATAATTAAGCATAAACTGGCTGGCATAGGTGTCGCTATTGAGTAAAAAAACGAGAGCGCGATCCTAGCATGAATTTTTTTAACTTGTTCAAAAACCGTTAGCTGGTATATATAAATTCTCTATTTTAATTACAGAATATAAGAATCAAATGCAAAGGCCACACGTCGTTGTTGTAAAGCTGGGCACAAGCGTGCTGACAGGCGGTACCGACAAATTAGATAAAGCGCACATGGTTGAACTTGTTCGCCAATGTTGCGAGTTAAAAAAGCAGGGTTATCAGGTTGTTTTAGTATCAAGCGGCGCGGTTGCTGCAGGTCGCGAGCAACTCATTACCCCCTGTGGTCGTTCTTTGATTGAAAAACAAATGCTTGCTGCAATCGGTCAAGGGCAACTTATTCATATTTGGCAGAGTTTGTTTGCTTTGTATGGTGTGAATGTTGGACAAATGCTACTGACCCGGGCCGATGTAGAAGACCGTGAACGTTACTTAAATGCCCGCGATACCTTAAATGCGCTACTTGCGCACAATGTAGTACCAATTATTAACGAAAACGACGCCGTGGCAACCGCCGAAATTAAAGTAGGTGATAACGATAACTTATCTGCTTTAGTCGCGATATTAGCGAATGCAGAAAAGCTGTTACTGTTAACTGACCAAGAAGGCCTATTTACAGGCGATCCTCGCTCTGATGCCAATGCGACACTTATCAACGAAGTTGAGCATATTAATGATGAGCTAAGAGAGCTCGCTGGTGGCAGTGGCACTACCCTAGGTACCGGTGGTATGGCAACCAAACTGCAAGCAGCCGATATTGCACGTCGCGCTGGTGTTGAGGTCATTATTGCCAAAGGCGCAGGCAAAAATGTGATACTAAATTGTATGGCTGACAAGCTTCCTGGTACACGCTTTTTAAAACTCACCGCACCAAAAGATGGCCGCAAAAAATGGTTACTTGCAGGACCTAAAAGCACGGGGCAATTAGTGATTGATGATGGCGCAAGCCTTGCACTTAAAGAGCGTGGCGCAAGCTTACTGGCAAAAGGCGTAAAAACTGTGCGAGGGCAATTTGAACGCGGTGATGTGATTGAAGTAGTGACGTGTCAAGGGCAATGTATAGCCAAAGGCCTTGTTAATTTTAACCACCAAGAAATAGATCAAATCAAAGGCTGTCATTCGTCGCAAATTACCCAGTTGCTTGCATTTGCACCAAGCAGTGAAGTAATTCACCGAGATGATATGATTTTGTTATAGTTTTTTAGTAATTCTGATAAAGTTAACTAAACTAAAGTAATAAGCAGTTTTGGGGACTTTTTAGATGGCGGCTAATGCTTGCGGACATGACTGGGTTGTAGAAATCACCCAACAAGAAGAAGAGCCTGAGCTCGATCAGGCGCTTATTAATGCCGTGAGTGAATTAGATGAATTCTCTCGTTTTGCTATTTACATCAATAAGTTTTTTAAACCAGGCCTGCCTGCAAGGCTGCTAAATAAAGATTCTGTTATCGAAGAGCTCAGTGAACACGAAGTCAATGAGCTCATCGAAAAAGTCAGCCGCAATAAAATTCGCATCAGTCGCAACTACGGCTTTATTTCTACTTATGTACCCATTTATTACATGGGCAATGTGGTTGGTGTACTGGTCATTGAGTCTGAAAAAGAGCTTTCAGAGCGCTGTAGCATGCTCGCCATCTACATGCTAAATATCTACGCGAATCAACTGTCGTTACTTTATAAGTCGCAACTTGACCCTTTAACTGAGCTTTTAAACAGGCAAACCTTTGATAAAAAGGTGATTGAAATTGCAGCCGATGCCGCTGTAGGCCATGAAAGCCATGACTCAAAGCAACGTCATTGGTATTTGGCGATGGTCGATATTGACCATTTCAAAAGCGTAAATGACAACTATGGGCACGTTATTGGCGATGAAGTGATCTTGTTAGTGGCGCAGCTATTAAAAAATAACTTTCGCTTTGAAGATTATGTTTTTCGCTACGGCGGCGAAGAGTTTGCTGTGTTATTTCAAGCAAGTGACGAGCTCGATGCACGCAATGCCCTTAATCGCTTTCGTGGCTGCGTAGCAGAATACCCTTTTCCTCAAGTCGGTAACTTAACAGTGAGTAGCGGTTTTATGCCAATCTACGAGTTCGAAATGGTTGCCAGCCTAGTCCAAAAAGCCGATCAGGCCTTGTACCATTCTAAAAACAGTGGTCGTAATTGCGTGACTGCCTATTCCGAGTTAGATATTCAACAAAGCCAGCCTCAAGATGATTCAATAGAGCTGTTTTAAGGTGTTGCAGCGCGCTTAGCTGTGTTAAAATTGCCCACTATTTTTAGAGCCACATGAGAAGGTAAGATGAAGTTTGTTCGTTGGTTGTTAGGCCGCATCATTTTGTTTTTTGATTTTGTATTCACACCACGCAGTAAAAAGCGTCCGGCAGCAGAGCAAGCAGCGCTTGACTCAGTGACGTCACAATTTAAGCTTTATCAATTTAAAGCCTGTCCATTTTGCGTGAAGGTACGTCGTGCTATTAAACGCCAAGGTCTATCAGTTGAAACCCGTGACGCTAAAGGTAACGAGCAATTTCGCCAAGAACTTTTAGAGCAGGGCGGCAAAGTGAAAGTGCCTTGTTTACGTATTGAAGAAAACGGCCAAGTAACTTGGTTGTATGAATCAAACGATATCATTGCTTATTTAGATAAAGTCGCTGCATAAAGCGGCTTTTCACTTCGATTATAGCCCGTGCTGTGCTAGCATTTGGGCAAATTTTTAATTGTCTTTTGAGAGATATAACCATGACAATTCGCACCCGTGTTGCTCCGTCACCGACAGGCGACCCGCACCTAGGTACTGCATACATCGCATTATTTAACTACTGTTTTGCTAAGCAGCAAGGCGGTGAGTTTGTGTTACGTATTGAAGATACAGACCAAGTTCGTAGTACGCCAGAATCAGAGCAAGCTATTATGGATAGCTTACAATGGTTAGGCTTAAACTGGGATCACGGTCCAGATGTAGGCGGTGAGTTTGGTCCATACCGTCAATCTGAGCGTAGCGATTTATATAAGAAATTTGCGCATCAGTTAGTTGAACAGGGTAAAGCTTTTTACTGTTTTGCTACGAGCGAAGAACTAGACCAAATGCGTGAAGAGCAAATGGCCGAAGGCCTACGCCCTAAATACGATGGTCGTGGTTTAAATCTTTCTGAAGATGAAATTAAAGCAAACCTTGAAGCGGGTAAGCCTTACGTAATCCGTATGAAGATCCCAAGCGAAGGCACGTTCAAGTTTAACGACTACCTACGTGGCGAAATTGAGATCCCATGGGAAAATGTAGACATGCAAGTGCTACTTAAAGCTGACGGTTTCCCAACTTACTTCCTTGCCAACGTTGTTGATGATCACCACATGCAAATTAGCCACATTTTCCGTGGTGAAGAGTGGATCAATTCAGCGCCTAAGCTATTAAAGTTATACGAAGATTTTGGTTGGGAAGCACCTGTACTAGGTCACTTACCATTACTTCGTAACCCTGATAAGTCAAAGTTATCGAAGCGTAAAAACCCAACTTCAATCAACTACTATAAAGAAATGGGTTACCTACCTGAGGCACTATTAAACTATTTAGGCCGCATGGGTTGGTCAATGCCTGATGAGCGTGAAAAGTTCACGTTAGCAGAGATGATTGAACACTTTGATATGAAACGAGTGTCGCTTGGTGGCCCTATTTTCGACATCGATAAGCTTAGCTGGTTAAACGGTATGTGGATCCGTGAAAACTTATCTGATGCAGAACTAATGCAACGTTTTGTTGATTGGAAGTTTAATACTGAGCTATTCGCTAAAGTATTACCAGAAGCAAAAACGCGTATTAATACGCTTTCTGACATGGTTGATCTTGCTGGTCACTTTGTGGGTGGTATTCCAAGCTATGATCCTGCGCTATTAACGGCAGGTAAAGCTGATGAAGATGCTATCCGTCAAGCATTACAGTTCTTCATCTGGCAATTAGAAGGTTTACGCAGTTGGGAAAAACCAGCGATTTTTGCTATCGCAAAAGAAGTGGCGACTTTCCATGAATTGAAGATTAAAGACTTCCTTGAGCCAATCTTTGTGGCTATCACAGGTAAGACATCTTCAACTTCAGTACTTGATGCGATGGAAATTTTAGGTTCTGACTTATCACGTGCTCGTTTACGTGTTGCACTAGCACATATTGGTGTGTCTAAAAAGCAAGCGAAAAAAATTGAGCGTGCATATCGCGATTATCCACAAGTTTAATCGTAATTGTTAGTTTTAAAAACCGAGCTTATTGCTCGGTTTTTTTATATTTAAATCAAAGTTAATGCAGATTTAACTTGTAAATAGGGACTGCTCTAATAGTATTAAACATGCACAATTTATCACTTGTAGATATATCTTAATGAAGCAGTATGAGGTAACTGCAAGCGAGGGATTATTTAAGCTGAGGCGAATGCTTTAGTTAGTTTTCAAGGAGAAAGTGATGTTTAAATACGTATTGGTCTGTTTGGCCATTTTAGGCTTTAGTTTGCCAAGTTTCGCGGCTGATAAACCCAATGTACTTGTTATTTGGGGTGATGATGTTGGTATGTGGAACATTAGTGCCTATCATCGAGGCATGATGGGAGGCAGTACCCCAAACATAGATAGAATTGCTAATGATGGCATGATATTTATGGACCATTATGCACAGGCCTCGTGTACTGCTGGCCGTGCTGCATTTATCACAGGTCAGTACCCAATGCGAACTGGTCTCAGTACGGTAGGGCTTCCTGGCGCGAAGCAAGGCTTGCAAGAGAAAGATCCCACCTTAGCAACTATGCTCAAATCAAAGGGTTATGTCACAGGCCAGTTTGGTAAAAACCATTTAGGTGATCGTGATGAGCACTTACCTACAAATCATGGCTTTGATGAATTTTTTGGAATTTTATATCACCTCAATGCCGGTGAATATCCAGAACAACAAGACTATCCTCAAGATGCCAAAACACAAGAAAAGTTTGGTTTAAAAATGCGTGGGGTCATTCATTCAAAAGCGCTTGGAAATGGCAAGCAAGAGATTAAAGATCTTGGTCCATTTGGGAAAGAGCGTCAGCGCAATTTAGACCAAGAAGTACTTGTAGAGTCAAAACGCTTTATCCGTGATGCAGTAAAACAAAATAAACCTTTCTTCGTTTGGCACAACACAACTCGTATGCATTACCAAACTAACCTTAATAAAGCTTATGACGGCAAAACTGGCTTTGGTTTATATGCTGATGGTATGGCCGAAATGGATGATGATGTAGGTGAATTACTTAACTTACTTGATGAACTTAAAGTAGCTGATAACACAATAGTGATGTTTTCTACCGATAACGGTGCCGCATCAAACTCATGGCCAGATGGTGGCAACCAGCCATTTCATGGTGAAAAAGGCGTTGGTGGCTGGGAAGGTGGCTTCAGAGTACCTATGGTTGTTAAATGGCCGGGCCATGTTCCTAAAGGTGTGAGCACCGGTGAGTTCATGACAATGGAAGATTGGATGCCAACGATTATGTCGTGGGTTGGCGATAAAGATTTAAAAGCTAATTTATTAAAAGGCACCAAGATTAATGGTCAAAAGTATAAAGTTCATTTAGATGGTTTTGATCAAAGTGATATTTTACTAAACAATGGTAAAACAAAGCGTAAAGAGTTCTATTATTTCACCGAAACTACCTTTCATGGAATGCGTTACGGTGACTGGAAGTTAATCTTTACAGAACAAAATCATTGGTTTAGGTCTACACAGCAAGCCCTTACTTCACCTTACATTATTAACCTAAAAATGGATCCATTTGAGCGATTCATTGATGCTAGGGGTTATGATGAGTGGGCAGAAAACCGTAGTTGGATTTTAGGCCCAGCAGGTAATCAAATTGCAGAGTTTGTAAAAACTTTTAAGGCTTTTCCACCTAGCCAAGAGAGTATGTCAGTACAAGTGGGTAGTGTTGCTGAAATGATTTCACAGCAAGCGTTAAACCGCTAAAAACGATAGGCTTTACCAGAACACAAGGTTGCAACATCACAGTCTTGGTAGTCACTGGTAAAGTCTTTACAACTCTCAACTAAGTAACCATTGCCGCCTCGATTTACTACTTCAAGTTTTAGCTGCTCAATAGCAATATTATTGGCCTCTGTAGGGCTATAACCACCAGATTGTGCTGAGCGCTCACCAAGACAACTAAGCTCTTCAACTTCACCTAAATAATATGCGCTGCCCCTTTTTCTATTTATCGGCATTGTAAAAATAAACTTAATATTGATACTTGTCTGGTAATTTAAATGTTAACAGTGTGTACAAAACGCTACACGAATGTACGCCATTTTTAAAACCTCTTGTGGTTATATTGTAGTCGCAAGCAGTGAAATGGATGTTCACAAAGCTTGAATAATTACTCCAACTAACTATCCAGGGGATACTTTATGCAAGTGAAAACACTCTCGATTGCTGTTGCCGCAGCTCTCTACAGTGCCAGTGCTGCTCATGCAGTGGGTGTTGATAACAATCAAGTAAAACACCAATTAAAAGCACCTAATATAACATTTGAAGAAGTAAAAGCGTTTAGCAAAGAGTTTAACCAAGGTGACTCTAGCAACATGCTACAAAACGATGGCCTAAATGTTCAGCTAAATAGCAAAGCAAATAAATTTGCTGAAGAAGGCATTGATGGTGAGCATATTTATATTATCCGTTTACGTGATAACTCTGTTGCTCTTGAAGCACGCGATTTAACCTCACCATTATCACAATCACTTCAAGCACAAGGCGTTTCAAAAGTATTTGAGAAAGGTCAAGCGGCGGTCTCTGCTGTAACTGATTATCAAAACAAACTACTTTCAAAACAACGTACTGTAATGCAAAACGTGACTGCGGTGACTGGTCGTACAGAGATGCGTCGTCAATTCACTAAAGCATTAAATGGTTTCTCTGTAAAAATGACAGAGCAAGAAGCGATGCGCGTTGCAGAGCTTGGTGCAGTCGTTTCTGTAATGCGTTCGAAGAACTATGATCTTCTTTCTGATGAAGGTCCTAAGCATATCGGCGCTGATCAAATTTGGGATGGCTCAAGCGTTCCTAGTGGCATCAAGGGTAAAGGTGAAGGCCAAATCGTTGGTATCATCGATACCGGTATTAACTCAGATCACCCTTCATTTGCAGCTGTAGGTGGGGATGGTTACGAGCATGAAAACCCGTTTGGTCCAGGTGTTTATGTAGGTGACTGTGTTGAAGAACCTGAAGAAATTCAATGTAATAATAAATTAATCGGTGTGCGTTCTTATGATGTGATCACTGATGCATTTGATGCCATGATCCCAGGCTGGCCAGCAATTGGTGAAGATTACCAAGGTCACGGCTCACACGTAGCTTCAACAGCAGCTGGTAACGTGGTCAAAGATGTACCGTTTATGCTTCCGAGCTTTGGTGAAAACACCGATGGTAATATCTTAAAAGAAGGTTTATTCCCTGAAATATCAGGTGTTGCACCGCACGCAAATATCATTGCTTATCAAGTATGTTATCCATCAAGTGACGAATACGCAGGCTGTCCTGGCGAAGCACTTGTAGCGGGTATTGAAGATGCAATTTCTGATGGTGTTGATGTAATCAACTTCTCAATTGGTGGTGCTGATTCTAATGTGTGGGCCGATCCAGTACAACTTGCATTCTTAGCAGCGCGTGAAGCGGGCATTAACGTTGCCGCGGCAGCAGGTAACAGTGGTCAAGCATGTGGCGCGGCTGAGTGTTTTGGTTACTTAGATAATTCATCACCTTGGCTTGCACAAGTTGCAGCAACAACACATGGTCGTACTGTCGCTGTTGAAACTGCGGTCGAGTTTGCTGGTTTTGCAGACGATACTTTGGGTTCAGAAGTACCTAGCTGGTCAGAAACAGGCCTTGTTGGTGGTTCAATTAATAGCGAAGAAATTACCGGTGTTGTTGTTTGGGCTAAAGATTACGAAGACGTAAATGGTTTTAAAGACTACAACGGTTACTGTACGGCAGATTATCCAGAAAACACCTTCAATTTCTACAAAGATGGTACTGAAATCGCGGGCGCGGCTGATGGTAGCACTGATGTTATTGTTATCTGTCAACGTCACGATCCAAATGATTCAGCAGCCAATGCGCGTACTGCAAAAGTTGATCATGTAAAAGCCGGTGGTGCGGATGGTTTCATCATGTTTAACCGTGACCGCGATCAAGGCACTGTGGCTGAAGGTTATTCATTACCAGGTGTTCACTTTACTTATGACCAATGGAATGGTGTTTATCCAGAAGATGGCTTAGAAGATTGGGTAGATAGTTACTCAGAACTTGGTCATATGATCACCATCAAACCAACAGTGATTGAGCGTCGTGTTGATGCAGAAGATGCTGACTGGTTGGCAACATTCTCATCACGAGGCCCGTCTTATTCTAATGTTGAAGTACTTGCTCCTACGCTCGCTGCTCCTGGTGTTGATATTTACGCGGCTTACTCTGATGAACATCCATTTGTAACGCCACATGGCCAAGATTACGCTGCAATTAGCGGCACATCGATGGCATCACCACATGTTGCAGGCTCAATGGCGTTGTTACGTCAAATTCACCCTGAGTGGACTGCGGCTGAAATCCAATCTGCATTATCGATGACTGCTGAAAACGTTGTTAAGTATCATCGCTTGAATAGTGCAAGTGATGTTGTTGCTGATGCGAAAACCTATCGTTCGGGCGCAGGTCGCATCAATGTTGGATTGGCTGCTAAAGCTGGTTTTGTCATGGATGAAACGGCAGATAACTTCTTAGCTGCTGATCCATATAATGGTGGTACACCACATAAACTTAACTTACCAAATCTAGTTAATTTCTCTTGTGCGCCTGAATGTCAGTGGGTTCGTACAATTAAAGCAACAGAAGATGGTACTTGGACTGTAAGTCATGAAGATGTAGAAAACTGGGCGTTTGATGTTAACTCACAAACAGCGCAAAACGGTGTGAATATCGATATCTTCCCGAAAACTTTCACGCTGAAAAAAGGTGAAACACAAACAATCATTGTTAAAGCATCGATCATGGATACCCAAGATTGGTTCAGTAACTCTGAAGTTGAGCTTCATACTAACCTTGTTTTCCAGGCTGAAGAAGAAAATATCCCTGATGCACATTGGCCTGTGGCGTTTAAATATGATCGTGGTAACTTACCATCATCTTTAGAGACAACAGCTCACTCAAACGTAGGTACTTATGTAGCTAAAGGTATTGTATTACCAAGTGTTGAAGCGCCAGTGGCCCGTGCATATGAGCCAGTAAAAGCAGATATCACAACGGTGACTTTACCAAAAGATGATGAGCGTACTTTCCCTTGGACGATGAATCGCACAGGTGATGTTGATGCAGCTGATATTTTAGATGAAGCAACATTTACTAAGTTTGTGACAGTACCAGCTAACTCAAAACGTTTTATCGCAGAAACTGTTGATGTTGAATCTGAGCTAGAAGGCACCTTGAACGTAGTTAACCCTATTATTTATATAGGTAAAGACTACAACGGTGATGGAATTGTTCAGCCACAAGATGAAATATTATGTGTATCTAATCATAAGATTTATAAAAACTTCTGTAATATCAATAACCCAGAAGAAGGTGAGTATTGGGTTGTTGCTTATAGCCCGAATAAAGCGTCAGTGGGTGCCGTTGAAGAAACATTTGAACTTGCAACAGCGGTTGTGTCAGACCAAGTAGCCTCTGGTATGACTGCAAGCCTTCCAGGAAGTGATGGTCAAAATACTGTTGAAATGACTGTTGACTGGGATATGGACATTGATGCTGACAGTGTGTACTACTCACTATTAGATGTAGGTACATCGGCTGTGAACCATGGTAACCTAGGTTCTATTCCATTTAAGCTCAACCGTGGTAATGACGTTGCTCATCTTGATGCACCATATACTGGTGCGAAAGTGGGTGATATGGTGCCTTACACATTTGAAGTGTTAGCAAATAATTCAGGTGTAGATCGAGAGTTCTCACTAGAGCTTGATATCCCTGCGGGTCTTGATATTAAAGCAGAAAACGTGGCGGTCTCAACAGCATCAGAAATCAATGTTGAAATTGCTGACGGTAAGGTGATTGTAACTGGTACGCAAGCGGATACTCGCGATGTTGAACCTGATTATATCGTCACAGATAACATTACCGATGAAATGTGTCGTACGCCTGATTTTGGTAACTCAAACCCGGGAGGCTATGTTGACTTAGCAGAGTTTGGTATTACACCTGTTTTATCTGGTTTTGAAGAGAATAATTATTACAACTCACGAAATGGTTACTCGTTACCAATCGCAAGTTTTTATAACGGCGCATATGATACATTCAGCCTTTATAACAATGCTGAAAATACCAATATCCAAAACTCGATAATCCAAATTCGTGGTATGGGTACAGTTAACACAAATGGTAGCCGATATTTCTTCCCTGTTCATAACCCGTTCCCTTATAACTCATTCCCATATGAGAATATGGGCCCATTATGGCGTGGTTGGGAGTTCACTGATAATGGCTTATTGCGCTCTGTAATGTCAGTTGGTTTATCGTCTAGCGAAGGTATTTCACTTGCAAGTACAACAACTGGTTGGGGCATTGTTGAGTGGGATAACGCATCAGACTATGATAATCCAGTATATGACCGTACAACAGGTAAATACACATACACTAAACGTGATAACTCTTTTGATTTCCAGGTGTTATTTAATGCAAATACACGCTTTGGTAAAGATGAGCATGAAATTTACTATGCATACGACAATCTAGACTACGGTTCGACGCGTCCTGCAGGTAGTATCGGCCTGCAAGGTTTCCGTGGTGCCCAGTTCGAGTATGGTCCACTTGAAAACTACCGTGGTATTCAAATCGCTTATAACAACCTAGATGAAGTGATCAGCGATGGTTACGTGGTGTGTATGGACTATGTAGGTCCAGAGTCATCACAATTTGAAGTGACTGCTTGGGCCGAAGTTACGCCGTCTGCAGCAGGTCAAACACTTGAAGTTGCAGCTAAAGCAGCAATCTCGGGTCTGAATGACATGACTTCAACAGCAACACTAACCATTCCAGGCAACATCACTGTGGTAGCCCTTGATGACATGGTAACAACAGAAGAAACACCGATTAGCTTTGAAGTTCATCACATTGATGAAAAGAACTCGAAGAATGAAATCTCGGTAATTTCTGACGACGTAACCTATGAAGTTGATGGCGATACAGTAACGATTACACCAAATGAGAACTTCTCTGGTGAGACAGAAGTAACTGTGATGGTATCTGATATTGAATACCCTTCAGATGCTGCAAGCACGACCTTTATGTTAACGGTTGAAGCAGTTAACGATGCACCGGTAGTGGTTGTTGAAGCAAGTGCTCAGCAAGTTACTGAAGGCAGCATGATTACCCTAGATGCATCAGCATCACATGATTTAGATAACGATGAGTTAACTTTCTCATGGGAAGGCCCAGGTACAATCGCAAGCCCAACATCAGCAATCACTGAAGTATCAGGTTTAACAGCTGGTGAGCATCAGTTTACTGTAACGGTAAGTGATGGTGTTGAACCGATGGAACTAGGTGTAGCAGTGACGGTAACGGCACAAGAGACAACCGTTGTTCCTGAAGAAAAAGCGAAATCATCAAGTGGTTCACTTGCTTGGTTAACTGTTCTATTAGCTGGTTTTGCAGGTGTTCGTCGCCGCGTAAAACGAGGCTAAGTACTCCCTAAGTATGTTATGTAACAAAGGGCCTTCGGGCCCTTTTTTTTGGTCTAGCAAAAATAAGTCGTACATTTTAATAACCAAAAAGAATAACTAACAACTGAAAACCTATGTAGCAAAATGTACATGCTATTTTATATTTTTTTCAGTGTGTTAGTTTGAAGATAGGGCGTAAATTAACAGTCTACGCCGCTTTGTTGGTCAAAAAAATTATACAATAAAGCGCGCAAGCGATATGATCGTCCCCGATTAAGTAAAGACTAAAGACTTTTTGGTAGTATTAAGTTGTCATAGTGATTGTTATTTATGACATAAAGGTGAATTGCGTTAATGAAGAAATTGTTTGGCTTAGTATGTTGTTTAACTGCATCAACTGCGTTTGCGCAGGCTGATGTTAAACAACCACAATTAATTAAAAAGTCGACAATACATGCCAGCATCACAGTGGGGTACGGGGGCATTGAAAACCCGGTACTTGATGCTGATGATGTCACTTCGCCAATTCTGCCAAGTTTTGCTTATTATGGTGATAACTGGTATTTCGATGATTTCTCTGTTGGCTACAGCCTATATGAAACAGAGAACTTCTACGTTGATTTACTGGGGCGCTTTAATGATGATGGTTTTTTCTTTGAGCTGGATGGGGTAGATAAACTCTATGCCACAGGTGTTGTTCGTTCGAGTTCAGGACGACCGACATTACCCACTGCATCACCAATTAATTTAACACCTATAGAACGCGACCTTTCTTACATGGCAGGGTTATCATCGGCAGTAAACGTGTATGATAATATCTGGTTAAGTGCTGCGTATGTGCACGATGTAACCAATGTTCATAATGGTTATGAAATATTGTTCAACGGCTATCATGTATTTGAGTTGTTTTCTGGTACTGCAGGTCTTGAAGCGGGCATTAATTACAAAAATGAAGAACTGATCGATTATTACTACACGGTTAACCCATCGGAAAGCAAAACGCGTTTACTAAGCTACAATTTAGAAAGTGCCACTAACTACTACTTCAAAGTAAGTTATGAATATCCGATCAGCGACAGTTTCAGTCTTGATTTCAAACTTAAACATACTTGGCTTGATAGCAACTTAGCTAACTCACATATGATCAATAAAAACGGTTATTTCTCAGGTTTTACGGGCATTACTTATCACTTTTAGGCCAACGAATGGTGATCTCTGCACCGCCTGTTTGCGAACTGTTAGCCAAGCTAATTTTACCGCCATGCCAACTGGCAATACGATGCACGATATAAAGTCCTAATCCATACCCACTCGCTAGTTTATCTCCTTCACCTTGTTTAAAAGGCTCAATTAACGCATCCGCATTAATTGGTAAGCCAGGTCCATCGTCTGTAATGCTTATACTGTAATAGCCCGCTTGTTCTGTGCTACTTATATGGATTGTGTGTTTTGCGTATTTTGTGGCGTTGATCAGTAAGTTTTGTACCGCGATTGCCATAAAGCTTGCTTCGCAATAGGCTGTGTCTATTTCAAGGGCTGGTATGAATTCGAGCTCTTTGTATAAATCGAATTTAGCAATTTCTGTGTTGATCAGTTTAGCTAAGTTAACTTTCTCCTGATTAAATACACTTTGCTGGTGCTCTAAGCGAGCGAACGATAAGTATTGCTCTAGACGTAATTCAATCTCATCAATATCACGCTCAATTTGGCTACCTTCTTGAGATTCCAAATCGGCAATCGACAAAGCAAATCGCATACGGGTAAGGGGAGTGCGAATTTCATGAGAAATAATACGCGATAAGTCATTATGTAGCTGAACAAACTTATTGATGCGCTCAGACATATGGGTGAAGGTGCTGGCTAATGGCGCAATAGATGAATTTGGTTTTATATCAAGCTCTATACGTTGCGGTTTCTTACTAAAACGATGAGCTGCGCGTTGTAATAAGCTCAAGTCACGAAATACTGGGCGAATGAATAATAAGATCATCGCACCAAGTAAAAAGTAAAAGGCAAAAAATGCAAGCCAGTCAGTTTTGGCTTGCGAAATCAAAGAAATGGGGCCAACTTTTTGGATGCTACCGTTATTGCCTTTGAGGTATATATACTGCTGATTGTTTTCGGTGACGCTGATAATGCCATCTTTATCGAATTTGGCTTGTAATGAATCAGGTAAAACAAGCTCGTTTTGGTTAAAGGAGCTGATCCTAGATTCTTTTTGCTCAGCTATTTGAGCAAGTTCAGCAACACTTATTTGCACACTCGGTATGTGCTCAGAAAAAAACTGATTATAAAGCTGGCCAAAAGCTAAAACTAAGGCAATTAAGCTTACTGTGATAATTAAGTAAAGCTTAAAAAATTGCTGCTTCATATTTTTGAAATATCCAAGCTGTATCCTTTACCTCGTACAGACTTGATATCTAGCGTTTCTTTTTGCTCGCTAATGGTTTCTTTTAGCTTTTTACGTAAACGGCTAATTTTTAAATCAATAGCTCGGTCAAGTCCGTCATACTCACGGCCAATAACATGCTTGAATAATACCTCGCGAGAAACCGGTTCAGGGGTGTTTTTCGCAAGGTAGGCAATGATCTCAAATTCACTTTCATTGAGGTTCAATGCTGTGTTATGAAAATAGATATCGCGTTTTTTACTATCGATACGCAAAATATCAATTTGGTGTGAAAAGTTATCTTGGCCAACAGTGTGGGCGATAATCGTTTTAACTTTGGCGAGTAACAATTCAGGCTTAATGGGTTTTACAAGGTAGTCGTAAGCACCTAGGTTTAAGCCCTTAATTTGTGATTGCACAGAATCCAGTGCCGTTAGAAAAATAACAGGGCAACTGTACTTTTCTTTCAATTGAGAAATTAACTCAAAGCCATTGCCATCCGGTAGCATCACATCACAGATGATCAGTGAAGGCATAAAGGTGATTTCACTGCTACGGTACGCCTCAGCAGTATTGAATACATCTATGGTATAGCCATGCTTTAACAAAAACGTTTGTATTAAGCTTGCTAATTTCACATCATCTTCAATTAAAAAAATATGCTGCATTATAAACTCCAGCCAAAGCGCCGTTTTATTCGGTAATCTTTAGCTTCATAGCTTGCTATTGACAGTAGTTGTTGCTTAACAACTTGATTGCTCAATGGATTAATTAATTTCACTGTAAGCGGATGCTCAGTCTTAACCGTTAATTTCTCGATAATTAAACCACCTTGTTTGTAACACTGCGTATATTGAGGACGCTGAGTTATTTCTAAACAAAGTTCTTTAAAGGGAGCAACACGAAAATGAATCTGTATATTAAACTCACAGGCTTTTTGTTTTGCATCTGTCACACACACGGTGGGTGAGACTTTAAAAAAAGGTTGCTCGGGACTGTCATCGCTTAAACAAAGCGACGAAAAACAAAGACAAAAAAACAGTAATAGCCAACTAAATCGGTTTATCATTTAACCAAGTCTCTGTTTTTTAGAAGTCTTTTCTTCAAAGTAACAATAACCATCGAAAGCTGATGTAACCTGCCCAACTCACTTTGAGTACTCATTTTTTTGCCGTTTATTATAATTATTATTTATGCAGCCTATGAGTGGCGATTACACGATAAAAAAGCGTGTCTATCATACCTCATTTATCGTTATAGCTACAAATAGGTGCTATGCAAAGCCAGTAATTTCAACCTATTGGCGTATTTTCTTTATATTCTAAAGTTAGCTTGTTGTTTTAAAAGGGAAACTGAATTTATATTTAGTTTTAGCTAATAGTTTTTCACTAAATTTAGTTGGGCCTTAGTCTTTACTATTCTGCGTTATTTGTTAATTGTTTCGTACAAATTGATACAATTTAAATTTAGCCTATCAAAACCACTATTTTAGCTCATGCATTTAAACATATGCTGAGCGCGTGATTAATAATTAACAGATTCGACCTCTATTTTCATTTTATCTGGTAGTATAGTCAGGTTATAAGTAGTTTAAGCAGTGAACAATTATGTTAAGTCCTTATTATCAGCAACATGCTGATTACGTTTCTATCTCACGTGAGCAAGGCTGTCGTTTTGCCAAGTTAGTGGCTGATGATTTCAATCCGTTACACGATAAAGATGCCAAAAAGTTTTGTGTGCCGGGCGATTTACTTTTTTCGCTGGTTTTAAACCGCTATGGCATCAGTGAAAAAATGGAATTCACGTTTGCAGGCATGGTTGATGAAAATTCAAAGCTGACTTTCCCTGAAGGGGCTGATGAGTTTGCGATCACCGATGGCGAAAAAGTCATGCTAAAAGTGAAACGCGAAGGGGCTGTTAGCCAATGTCCTGAGTTAACAAATAGCTTAATCAAAAACTATGTTGAGTTCTCTGGCACGACCTTCCCGCATGTTATTATTCCATTGATGGGGAAGCAAGATGTAATGATCAATCCAGCCCGTCCAATGGTGATTTACGAATCAATGCTGATTAATCTTGACCGTCTTGATATCAGCGCACCTGAGTTAGAGTTTGCTGAGCCTGATTTTGAGTTTACTGGCAAACGCGGCAAAATCACGCTTCGCTTCAACCTGTTAGAAAATGGCGAAAAAGTAGGGGCGGGTGAAAAACACATGCTTGTGTCTGGCATTCGTGACTATTGCCAAGCAACGGTTGATGACCTAATTAGTTTTTATAATCAACGTAAAGAATCACTTAAACCAGCGTAATCTTTACAATTGCTACAAAGGGCGCTGATTGCGCCTTTTTTGTTGCTGATGTTCCGCGTACAATAGCGCTTTTATAGCCAAATGTACTTCAGACTATGTCAGTAGCGAACTTTTCAGAGTTAAATCTTGCCCCTGCATTGCTAACAGCCCTGCAAGCAGAGAATTATCACACACCTACAGCAATTCAAGCGCAAACAATCCCACTTATTTTAGCGGGTGCTGATGTAATGGGCAGTGCACAGACGGGAACGGGCAAAACCGCCGCGTTTGTTTTGCCACTACTGCACAATTTGCTATCTGCTGAAGTACTCCCTGATGCCGTTAAAGTCCTAATTTTAACACCTACCCGGGAGCTCGCTCAGCAAGTATTTGCAAGTGTAGAGCGTTATGCTGCGCATACTGAAATAAAAGCAGTACTGGCTTATGGCGGTGCTAGTATTGGCCCACAAATTAAAGCCATAAAAGGGGCGCAGGTTGTAGTGGCAACACCTGGGCGTTTACTTGATCATGTGATCAAAGGCAGTATTAAGCTTTCAAGTATCAATGCGCTGGTATTTGATGAAGCTGATCGCATGCTTGATATGGGCTTTATTGACGAAATTAAACGTATCTTGCGCCATGTGCCGAAAGAGCGCCAAACCTTACTTTTTTCAGCCACATTTGACGACAGCATCTTTAAACTCAGTAAGCAGTTATTAAATGATCCTAAATTAGTTGAAGTGAATAAACGCAACTCAGCAGCGGTTGAAGTTGAGCAGCTAGTTTATGCGGTTGATGAAGACCGTAAGCGCGAGCTGGTATCTCACATGATTGGCATGAAAAATTGGCAGCAAGTACTGATATTCACTCGTACTAAACAAACCGCCGATGTGCTTGCTAAAGAAATGTGTAAAGACGGCTTAAAAACCGAATCTATTCATGGCGATAAAAGCCAAGGTGCGCGTGATAAAGCACTGCAAAATTTTAAATCAGGTGCGACAAGAGTACTGGTTGCGACAGATGTTGCTGCGCGTGGTCTTGATATTGCCTCACTCAAGTATGTGATTAACTATGAGTTGCCTTATGTGGCTGAGGACTACGTACACCGTATTGGTCGAACAGGACGTGCTGGCGAGAAAGGGATGGCGATGTCGCTGGTTAGCATCGATGAGCAGTGGCTATTGGACGAAATAGATATCTTACTCGACACAAGACTCACGCCGCAGTGGTTACCAGGGTATGAGCCTGATTTAACCAAAGAGCCAAAGCAAGTTCGTAAAAATACTAATAAGGCACGCCGCTCTCGTGATAAAAAACGTATTTTAGGGCAAAAAAGTAGGAGACGTTCCTAAATCTGGCATATATTTATACTATCCTCCGGCTAAAGTTGAGAGTTTAGTATGTTAGAAGAGAATAAATGGACGTTCCGCCGCGCTGATAAACAGTTCTCCTTAGAAAAGTGGCAGAAAACAATTGATCTCATGACCGAGTTGTTTTCTGCTCCCGCAGGTTTTATCGTTCATAAAACAGATGATGTTTATCGTATTATCGTCTCCAGTGAGCAACAAGAAAACCCCTATGATGCCGGGGCTGAATTAAGCGCCGACGATAATATCTTCTGCAAAAAAGTACTGCGTGACATGGCACCGCTTTATGTGGATCACGCCAGCCAAGACAGTCAATGGGATGACAGCCCTCTGGTAAAAGATGGTTTTGAGTCTTATCTTGGGGTGCCAATTAGCTGGCCAAGTGGCGAGCCCTTTGGCACCTTTTGTGTTATGGATTTTAAACAAACCCATTATCAACAGAGCTTTTTAGAACTAATCGAGCAGCTTCGCGATATGGTCGAAGATGACCTTGCACTGTTAGACAACTTTACGCAAATGCGTGAAATTGCCATGCTTGATTCATTGACCAATATTTATAATCGCCGTGCAATAGATTTGCTTTGCCAACATAAATTAAATATATCGAAACGACTTGGTTTTGATATTAGTTGTCTATTTATCGATATAAACAGCTTTAAGCCACTCAATGATACGTATGGCCATGAAGTGGGCGATCTCGCGCTGATTTGTTTAGCTGACACCATGAAAGAATGCCTACGTGAAACCGATATTATTGGCCGCCTAGGGGGCGATGAGTTTATTGCGTTATTGCAAGTTCAGCCCGGTGATTGCATAGACAGCATCGCTGATAAGCTCAACACCACCTATCAATCTAATTTAGAGAAGCGGGGCATTCCTGTTACGAGCTTAAGTATTGGTTCAGGGGTAATAGCTCAGCCAAAAGAAAACTTTGCTGAGCTATTAAAACGAGCAGATGAAGATATGTATGAGAAAAAGCAAGCTTCTAAGGCAGCACGCTAAGCTATTTGCTTCTCAGCTAGGTTTAACTCCATAGTTGCTTTAAGTAAACGGTAAAGGTTAATTGACGCATCAATTTCTTCTTTACGATTGGTTAAGCTCTCAATATTTAAACCTAGCGGTACATCTAAATGTGCGCAGCTTTGTAAAATTAAGTCGAGATTCTCACGGCAAATTCGCACTGATTCACTCAATGTATTTGCCGAATCTAACATGCGGTATTTAGTCGCTTCTGGTACAGAAATACCTAACCATTCCATAAATTCTAAGGTTTTTTCACCACCACAAGGGGTAAACGTCAGAATAATGCGTTTTGGTGCTGTGCCTTGTGCTTTACAGCTACGCGCATAGCTGGTGATTAAATCAATCGTTGCTTGGGCATTGTAAACGGCTTGTGAGATGAAAAACTTACAACCTTGCGCTGTTTTTTCAACTAAACGCTCATGTTCATTACGTTTGCTGGCATGGCGCTCGGCAATAGTAACACCACCTAAAAATACATCACTGTTCTGTTTTGCCAGCGTTTTATATGCATCAGGTAGGCTTAATTTGATGTCGCCATGAGATGATGGGCTACCCACCAACACTAAGTTTTTTAGTTCAAAGTCGTTACGTGTTTCGTTTAACCATTCGGTAAATTCAGCTTCTCCACGCTGGGCAACACTTTTATAAGTGATCACATCAAGTTGTGACAAGCTACGTAGTAACTGACTGTATTCACGAGGATCTACCGTTTCTTTAAACGGAAAAGGACGCGGCTTTGCAATACGGCTACTCTCATCTTGAATGTCGTAGATGATTACACCGTCGTATTCAATTTCGTGTAAACGACCGAGCAGCTTCTGAGCAATGGTCTCAAGCTGTGCTTTATCAGTACCAGACTTTGGTGGTGTGGTACCAATTAGGTAGACACCTTGATTGGTGTCTTCAATTTTCTCTTGTAATGATAAAGCCATAATCCTCATTCCAGCTCGTGCTAATGTCTATGACAAATAATATAGCAGCCATTTAGACGTCTAGATAGATTTTTTTTCTTGAAAGTTTTTCAATGACTATGAATTTTACTCAAGTTTAAAGCTGAGCGTTTCGCAAAATTGACACACCTGTTTACATAAATTATTGCTCTGACCCTCATATTTTCTGGCGCTTTGATGCATAATCAAGCAGCAATGATTATGAGAAAAATAACTAACAAGGGAACATTATGAAATTTAGATTATTAGCAACCAGTGTTGCTGTAACACTTGCTTTAAGTGGCTGCGCAAGTAACTCACAGTCAACGATGGTTAAAGAAGTCGAAATTGAGCAGCAAGTAAGCCAAGATGATAACCGTGTATTTAGCCAAGATTACCTATTAGAAGAGCTTGAGAATGGCCTTCGCGTGATGGTAGTTAAAACAGATTACCCAGATGTTGTGTCACTGCAAATTCCAGTATCGGTTGGTTCACGTAATGAGGTTGAAGCAGGTAAAACCGGTTTTGCACACTTCTTTGAGCATATGATGTTTAAAGGCTCTGAAAAATTCCCACAAGATGTGTATTCAGATATTTTAAAAAACTCGGGTGTTGATAATCGCGCGTATACGACCAACGATTACACTAACTATCACTTAAACTTCTCAAAAGAGCACTTAGATAAAGTGCTCGAAATTGAAGCTGATATTTTCCAAAACCTGACTTACAGCGAAGAGCAGTTCCGCACCGAAGCGCTGACTGTAAAAGGTGAGTATTTAAAGAATAATGCTAGCCCAATTCGTAAGTTACTTTCTGCGGTTCGTAACGAAGCATTCGAAAAGCATACCTATAAGCACACCACCATGGGCTTTTTCGAAGACATTGAAGCTATGCCTGATCAAATGGCCTATGGTAAAGAGTTTTTCGCTAAATTTTATAAGCCTGAGTATGTATCTTTAGTCATTGTTGGTGATGTTGATCCACAAGAGACCATGGCAATGGTGAAAAAGCATTGGGGTAATTGGAAAAAAGGTGATTACCAAGCAGATATTCCTGTTGAACCAAAGCAACAAGCCGCAAAATATGTACATGAAAAAAATGATGGTTTACCAGGCCACTGGTTGCTTGTGTCTTATAAAGGCACTGAATGGGATCCAACTCAAAAAGACCGTGCTGCTCTTGATTTGATCTCACAGCTGTATTTCTCTAACAACTCGGCACTTTATCAAGAGCTTGTTGTTGATAAACAAATTGCCAGCCAAATGTTTACCTATAACCCAGATACTAAAGATCCGGGTTTATTACATGTGTTTGTAAAAGTCGAAAACGAAGCGGACCTGGCTAAAGCCCGTGATGCGATTAACCGTACCTATGCACAAGCGCGTACTGAATTAGTAGATGCGCAAAAGTTAGCGGATTTAAAATCAAACCTAAAGTATAGCTTTATAAATGGTCTTGATTCATCGCAGTCAATAGCTTCAACACTTGCAAGCTACATGCACTTTGAGCGTGATCCTGAAGTGATTAACCAACTTTATGCCACAGCTGACAGCATCACTCCGGATGATATCAAAGCGGTAGCAAACAAATATTTTGTTGATCCGAGCCGTACCACGGTGACAATGTCGGCGCTTGATAAAGTGGCTGGTTTTGAGCAAGAAGTTGATTTAAATGCCTTGGTTGCCAGTATCGAGCAAGCCCCAACAGAGCGTCACTTTAAAGTACTTGATAAAACCAATAGCTCACCACTGGTTGATGTTAACTGGTTATTTAATACCGGCGCAGCGGCTGATCCACATGGTAAAAAAGGCTTAGCAGCACTCACTGCAGCGATGCTAGCGCAAGGTGGCTCAGAAACTATGAGCTACAAAGATATTCAAAAAGCGTTATACCCACTAGCGGGAAGCTTTGGCTATCAAATCGATAAAGAGATGATTTCACTACGCGGCCGTGTACATAAAGACAATGCCGCGCAGTGGTATGCACTTGTTAGCGACCAGTTGTTAAATCCTGGCTTTAGAGAAGATGATTTCAAGCGTCTGAAAAAAGAGCTTATTGATAGCATTAAAGCAGGCCTGAAAGCGTCAAATGACGAAGAGCTAGGTAAAGAAGTGCTTTATCATCAGCTTTATAAAGGCCACCCGTATGAAAGCTATAACTATGGTGATTTATCAGACCTTGAAGCACTGACACTTGACGATGTAAAAGCGTTTTATGCTAACCAGTTTACTCAATCTAAGTTAACAGTAGGTCTAATTGGTGCGATTCCGAGTGATGTTAAATCGACGATGATGAAAGATTTAACATCGCTTCCACAAGGTAAAGAAAGCCGCTTAACGATCCCTGATGCGCCAGAACTTAAAGGTCATCATGCAACGATTGTTGAAAAATCAGCGCAATCTACCGCTGTGTCATTTGGTTTCCCAATCGATACAATTCGTAGTAGCGATGACTGGACAGCGCTTTGGTTAGTGCGTTCTTACTTTGGCGAACACCGCAGCTCAAACAGCTTCTTGTATCAGCGCATTCGTCAAACCCGTGGTATGAACTATGGTGATTATGCATACATTGAGTACTTCCCGCGCGGTATGTTCCAAACGAAACCTGATGCTAACTTAGGTCGTTCAGAGCAAATTTTCCAAGTGTGGTTACGTCCGCTTCGTTCTAATAACGATGCGCATTTTGCAACGCGTACGGCATTATTTGAGCTTGATAAGCTAATTAAAAATGGCATCAGCAAAGAAGATTTTGAAGCGACTCGTAACTTCTTAATTAACTTTGTGCCACAAATGGTTGCAAGCCAAGATCGCCAGTTAGGCTATGCACTTGATAGTGAGTTCTATAACACTGAGAGCTTTGTTGACTATGTGCGCGGCAAGCTTGAAAAGCTAACCCTTGATGATGTTAACCGTGTTATTCGCGATAACCTGCAAACAGAGAATATTCACTATGTGTTTATTACTGGTGACGGCAAAGACATGCAAAAGCGCCTTGCTTCAGAGCAAACATCACCAATGGTGTATAACGCTGAAAAACCAGCAGAACTTGTTGCTGAAGATAAAGTGATTGCAGACTATAAGCTTGCAATACCAGCGAAAAACATTTCAGTACTTGATGTCGAAAAAGTATTTCAGTAATAACTGAATAAACAGGCTCTAATCAATGCCCCTAATCAGGGGCATTTTTCTATGTTTAATGGCTCGATGTTATCAGCAACCACAAGCTGATTTCGGCCAGCTTCTTTTGCTTGATAAAGCGTGTTATCAGCCATTTCAATGAGTAACATGGCATCATCAATGCTACTAGGGCAGATAGTTGCTAAACCAATACTAACCGTCAAGGGATGACCGGCAAGCTCTGGTAATTGAAGCGTATTTAGCGCTGCCATAAAACGCGTCACGAGTTTTTGTGCTTGATGGCTTTGCGTGTTACCAAGTACCAGTACAAATTCTTCACCGCCGTATCTAGCGCACAAGTCACCAGGTCTGCGAGTATAATCTGGTAATAGTTTTGCCACTTCTTTCAAGCAAATATCACCCACCAGATGACCAAAGTTGTCATTAAGAGACTTAAAGTTATCAAGATCGATCATGGCTAACGACAAGGGGTGCTTTAAACGTGCACAGCGACTCCATTCCTGTTTATAAAAATCATCAAAATGACGTCGGTTAGCTATTTGTGTGAGGCCATCGATACGGGCGAGTTCTTGTACTTGCTGCTCGGCGATTTTACGTTCGGTAATATTCAAGTGGCTGATCACAACATAACCTGCTGTGCCAAGTTTTAAAGGCACTGCGCGCATCATAAACCAGCGGTTTTCGGTATCACTGTGGCAAGGGTACTCGAGGTAAAACTCGGAGAGTTGTTGCTTAATAACTTGGTTTATTCCGGTGTAGGCTTTTGCACCAAATTCATCGCCATTGGTAGCAGCTGATTTGCAAATAGCAAGGTAGTTTTGATCTTCCCATTGAGTGTTACACTGGCAATTATTCTCATCGCCAAATGTCTGCCAACTACGATTTACAAACTTGATATCACCCGAGTCATTAATCACCACAATATGCTCAGAGATCGTATCGAGTATTGATTTTAGAAACTCTTTTGATTCAACCACATTAGTTCCTAGCCATTGTCACTTTTTTAAGATTAGCAATAAATGCTGGGTTTTCACCGTGGTTTACATAAAAAACAATTAATAAGGTATTGTCTTTTACTTATAGCTTGGCTATTTGAAAGTAGATATCTACAGATATCTGTAGGTGCTGATATGAAAAAACTGCCAGCACCTAGCTCAACGTTCAGTTCTGACAGTTATATTTTATTTATATGCTTAGAAATGCTAAAGCATTGCGCCAATTTTAACTGCTAGTGCAAATAGCATGGTTGCTATTACAAAGCCGATAAGTGTAGCGTAGCCGCGTTGTTCTTTGGTCATCTATCACTCCTAAAAAATAACAAATACCGTTGCCATACCAAGCGCAAAACTTACAAACGAAGAAGCCGCTACGATTGCAGCGAGATTTTGCTTACTCACTGCATGTGTTGTGCTTTGTTCTGGTGTTTCGTCATCGAGCTTAATAAGCTCACCTTGGCGCACTTCAAAAACTGCGCATAGGCTCATAGTGGTTTCTTTTGATGCCGCACCTTCTTTTTCAACTCGTTGAATAGTACGTAGGCTTACATCACAGGCATCGGCTAGTTGCTGCTGCGTCCAATCGAATTTAAGCCTGAGTGCTTTTATTGTATTGGGATTCAGTTGCATTACTTACTTCCCAAGAAATGGTTCAATAAAAGTAACGACAGCATAACCCGATATTGCCCCACCAATAAAACAACCTAAGGTAACCAAAGCTACTTGTTTTGGATTATCAGTAAGTGAGGTTTGTGTGCTCTGTTTAACTAATTTGTCAGCTTTATAAAACGAACATTCAAGCTTGCCTGTCAGTATATTTTGCATCTCAAATTTGACTGCATAAGCATTACCTTGGTAGTTAAAGTCATGATGGCTTTTAAAGCCGAAGCTGCGTTTTTCACTTACCAATTCGTCGTTTACATATACTTTTTCTTTACCGCTCATGATATGACCAAAGCATGCGATTTGGTTGTCACCATCTTGAAAGTAAAATTTATAACCTAGCTTGTGTGAGTTTAGTACGTCGTTTTTCATCATCGTTTCCTTGTTAAGTTGATGATGTAAATTTAATGATTATTTTTGTTTTTTACGCCGTCAGCGATATGCCAGTTCCTATTTTGGCATATGACAGGCAAGATGTCATATCTGTTTTGTCATTGAAAAATAAGCACTTTAATTAAGTTTCTCGGCTAGAGTTAGAATTTGCTACTGTCATATGCGATTGGCAAAAAAGCACAGCAAAAAGAGTAAAAATAGGTATTGTTACTCTGGTTATTAGATATAACCAGAACAAATAAACAACGGGTTAGTACATCTTGCTACAAATCCGTTAAACTTAAGGCTTAGCAGTTAGGTACAACCAGAAAGGCAATATTATGCGTCATGAAATTTGGCAAAAGCTTCGAGATGAAGCAAACGAAGTCGTTTCCCGTGAACCGCTTTTAGCAAGTCACGTTTATTCGTGCGTGTTAAATCATGAATGCTTAGGTTCGGCGCTGAGCTTTATTGTGGCAAATAAACTTGCAGATGCGGTGGTATCAGCATTTACTATCCGTGAATTATTCGACCAAGCCTTTGTTAAATGTGATCTAATGCTGACGCATGTGGCTCATGACATAAAAGCAGTTAAAGATCGCGACCCTGCGGCCGATAGTTACTTAACTGTTATTTTGAACCTTAAAGGCTTCCATGCAATACAAGCACACCGACTCGCAAATTGTTTATGGCAACAAAACCGAAAAGAGCTTGCTCGCTTCATTCAAAGCAGAACCTCAGAAGTATTTGGCGTTGACATCCATCCTGCTTGTAAAGTTGGTCATGGTATTATGTTTGACCATGCAACTGGGATTGTAATTGGTGAAACAGCAGTTATTGAAGATAACGTATCGATTCTACAATCTGTAACCTTAGGTGGTACGGGTAATGAGCAAGGTGACCGCCATCCAAAAATTCGCGCCGGTGTTTTGATTGGCGCAGGTGCAAAAGTACTAGGTAATATCGAAGTAGGAGAGGGGGCGCGTATTGGTGCAAACTCTGTCGTGTTAAGTGCAGTTCCAGCACACACAACTGTGGTTGGGGTACCTGCTAAAGTGGTCGGCAAACCGAGCTGTCCCTGTCCAGCAGAGAGCATGAACCAAAACTTTTTAGATGATGGTACGACTACCGCTAGTAATGCCTCCCACACCAGTGCTATGTTGTAGTTTTACACTTTAAAAGAGCAATGGAATTGTCTAAGTTATCCTTCGGATTAGCAGTTACAGCGTCATTTATTTGTGGCGCTGTCGCTATGTCACTTTTTCAATCAGACCCACAACAACAGCCACACACTTACCAGCAAGAATTTGTTGAAGAACAAATAGTTCAAGCACCAGAGCAGCAAGCCACTGCTATAGCGCCTGTTATTAATAAACAAGTCGCTGAAGTTAATTCAGATAGTTCAGTAGCTGATAGCAAAAGCGAGCTTGAGCAACAAATAGTAGAGTTAAAGTTACAAGTCGAAAATCAACAAGCTGTGATTGCTAGTTACCGTTCAAGTGCGATACCTCCACAGCAAATCGACTCACACCTGGATGAACTTTATACCTTGTTAGAAGAGCAATCTCGGGATGAGGCTTGGGCCTACCAAGTTGAAACAGCCATGAGTGATTTTTTAATCATGGCCGATTTACCAGTGCAACCACAGCTCAGTGTCTCTACATGCAAAAGCTCTGTGTGTCAGTTTAAGCTATTGCAACCAGAGGATGTTGATGATTTGCCAAGTCATTATTGGCGTAACATGACCGATAAGATGATGGAACAAAGCTGGTGGAAGCAATTTAAATTTACCTCCACCACCTCAAGTGACGATAGTCTAACAATCATCGCAAGCACGCAGTAATTTTATACAACTTTTGATTGTAGCTGCCCATCTGCAAGCTCGGTGGTTATAAGCTCACCAGAACTTACATCGTTAACCGATTTCACTACACTACCGTGCTGGTTTTTAGTAATACTATAACCACGTGCTAACACACTGAGTGGGCTCACAGAATCTAAACGGCTCGCTTGTAAAGAAAGCTGGTTTCGAGAACTTGAAAGTTGTTGCTGCATCGCTTGTGTGAGGCGGGCATGCAATTGCGCCAGTTGATGCTCGCTTTTCGCTAGCTGCTTTTCAGGAGAACGTTGCATTAAGCGTGGTGTTAGGTTAGTAAGTACTCGCTCATGTCGCTGGATTTTGCCACTCATTGCGCTGTGTAAGGCCAAACTAAGTTCATCTAGTTTTTGCGCTTGTTGATTGAGTTGATTACGGGGATGGCATAGCTGCAAGCGATGCTCAAATTGAGTGGCAGTACTGCGTTTTACAGCTAAAGCGTGTTTAAAGGCATGATTTAAGTGCCTAACTAACTGCGTAACTTTGTTATGTAGCTCTTCGGTATTTGGACTAACTAGCTCGGCGGCTGCAGAAGGTGTTGCGGCGCGAATATCGGCAACATAATCACTAATTGTGGTATCGACCTCGTGACCAACGGCGCTAACAATAGGTAAGCGACTTTCAAAAATAGCGCGAGCTAGTTGCTCATGGTTAAAACACCACAAATCTTCGAGTGAACCACCACCACGACCTAATATAAGCACATCTACTTCGTTGCGCTGATTGGCGATGTTTATTTTTTCTATTAATTGGCTGTGGGCATCTGCACCTTGCACCATAGCTGGGTAAATCACGACTTCAAGCTGCGGAGCACGGCGTTTAAGTACCGTTAGAATATCGCGTATAGCCGCACCTGTGGCTGAGGTGATTACCCCAACGCGATTAATATTGGTTGGTAATGGTTTTTTATGGGCTGAGCTAAATAGACCTTCGGCAGCTAAGCGCATTTTTAGCGCATCGAATTCTTGCTTTAATAAGCCTTCACCTGCAGGGGCCATATGCTCAACAATCAGCTGATAATCACCACGAGGTTCATATAAAGATACGCGGGCACGCACAGTTACTTGTGCACCATTGCTCGGGCGAAAAGTTTGGCCGCGATTATTGCCGCGCCACATTGCCGCTTTTACCTGTGCTCGGTCGTCTTTTAAAGTGAAGTACCAGTGTCCAGATGCAGGGGCTATAAAGTTAGAAATTTCACCATTTAAGATAAGCGATGAAAAGCCTTGTTCAAGAACATGGCGAATTTCCTTATTTAGGCGCGAGACCGTGTAAACAGGCTGTGTTGATTGCGTAAAAGCCATTAAAAACCCCAGTAAAAAATTCTCTGTGTACTTTAACACAAATAAATGAATAATTTTATTTACTCGTGCTCACAACGCTGATAAAATTTGGCCGCAATTCCTTATACTCAGATCCACATGTGAGAAGTTGCACTATGCTAAGAATCGCTAAAGAAGCTCTTACCTTTGACGACGTACTTTTAGTACCAGGTCATTCTACTGTTTTGCCACACACGGCAAATATTTCAACTCGCTTAACGCGTGGTATCAATCTTAACTTGCCGCTAGTTTCAGCATCTATGGATACTGTAACAGAAGCACGCTTAGCGATTGCTTTAGCGCAAGAGGGCGGTTTAGGTTTCATCCACAAAAACATGACAATTGAAGAGCAAGCTAAAAACGTTCGTAAAGTTAAAACTTACGAAGCGGGCATTGTTTCTTTCCCTGTTACTGTGACTGCGGATCTTACAATTGCTGATGCTATCGCGCTTTCAGAAGACAAAGGTTTTTCAGGTTTCCCTGTAACCGACGCTGACAATAACCTTGTTGGTATTGTGACAAGCCGTGATATGCGTTTTGAAACGAAACTTGAGCAACCTGTTTCTACAGTAATGACGAAAAAAGAATCGTTAGTGACTGTTAAAGAAGGTGCAGACCGTGATGAAATCTTAGGTCTAATGCACGAGCACCGTATCGAAAAAATTCTCGTAGTTGATGATGCATTTAAACTTAAAGGCATGATCACTGTAAAAGATTATCAAAAAGCACAAGACAAGCCGCATGCATGTAAAGACGATCAAGGTCGTCTACGTGTAGGTGCAGCTGTTGGTGTTGGCGCAGGTACTGATGAGCGTATCGCAGCACTTGTTGAAGCAGGTGTTGACGTATTACTTATCGATACATCACATGGCCACTCACAAGGTGTTATCGACCGTGTTGCACAAACACGTCAAGCATACCCAGATCTACAAATCGTAGCAGGTAACGTTGCAACAGCTGAAGGCGCGATTGCCCTTGCTGATGCGGGTGTTGATGCTGTTAAAGTTGGTATCGGCCCTGGTTCTATCTGTACTACTCGTATCGTAACAGGTTGTGGTGTTCCACAAATTACTGCTATTTCTGACGCAGTTGAAGGCTTAAAAGGCCGTGATATTCCTGTTATTGCTGACGGTGGTATCCGTTTCTCTGGTGACATCGTAAAAGCACTTGTTGCTGGTGCATCATGTGTAATGGTGGGTTCAATGTTAGCCGGTACTGAAGAAGCACCGGGTGAAGTTGAGCTATATCAAGGTCGTTACTACAAATCATACCGTGGTATGGGTAGCCTTGGTGCTATGGACCAAAAAGAAGGTTCATCAGACCGTTACTTCCAAAAATCGAACGAAGCAGACAAGCTTGTTCCTGAAGGTATCGAAGGCCGTGTTGCTTATAAAGGTCCTATCGCGACAATCATTCATCAACAAGTGGGTGGTCTACGCAGTGCAATGGGCTTAACTGGCTGTGCAACAATTGAAGAGTTAAATACTAAACCTCAATTTGTTCGCGTAACTTCAGCTGGTATGGGTGAGTCACACGTTCACGACGTGCAAATCACTAAAGAAGCGCCAAACTACCGCCTAGGTTAATTACCTTAAGGTATTGAAATTACATGGGCTAGCATTTGCTAGCCCTAATTTATTGATCATCTCCCTTTGGGAGAGCAGTTCCTGACTAACGAGATACTCCATGAGCAAAGACATTCACGATTCACGAATTCTCATTTTAGATTTTGGTTCGCAATACACACAGTTAATCGCACGTCGTATACGTGAGATTGGTGTTTACTGTGAGCTATGGGCATGGGATGTAACTGAAGAGCAAATCCGCGAATTTAATCCACAAGGTATTATTTTGTCGGGTGGCCCTGAGTCTACAACACTTGAAAACAGCCCACGTGCTCCTGAGTATGTATTTAACGCAGGCGTTCCAGTACTTGGTATCTGTTACGGCATGCAAACAATGGCAACGCAACTAGGTGGTAGCGTACACAGCTCTGATAAGAAAGAGTTTGGTTATGCGCAAGTTGAAAAAGTAGGTAACTGTGCGTTATTCGATGCTATCGAAGACCACATTACTGATGGCGGTGCAGGCGTACTAGACGTTTGGATGAGCCACGGCGATAAAGTGATGGAAGTACCTGAGACTTTCAAAACAACTGCTAAAACTTCAACATGTCCACATGCTGCAATGTCTTGGGAAGAAAAACGTTTTTACGGCGTACAGTTCCACCCAGAAGTAACTCATACTCACCAAGGTTTACGTTTACTTGAGCGCTTCGCGATTGATATCTGTGGCTGTGAAAAACTATGGACACCAGCTAAAATCATCGACGATGCTATTGAGCGTATTAAGGAAACTGTAGGTGATGACGAAGTTATCTTAGGTTTATCAGGTGGTGTTGATTCATCTGTTGTTGCCATGCTTATTCACCGTGCAATCGGCGACAAGCTAACGTGTGTATTCGTTGATAACGGTCTTCTTCGTTTAAACGAAGGTCAGCAAGTTATGGACATGTTCGGTAACAAGTTTGGCCTAAACATTGTTAAAGTAGATGCTGAAGATCAATTCTTAGCAGACTTAGCAGGTAAGTCAGACCCAGAAGATAAGCGTAAAGCGATTGGTCATACCTTCATTAAAGTATTTGACGAGCAAGCTAAAAAGCTGAAAAGTGCTAAATGGTTAGGTCAAGGTACTATCTACCCAGACGTAATCGAATCTGCTGCATCTGCAACAGGTAAAGCACACGTAATCAAGTCTCACCACAACGTAGGTGGTTTACCAGACGACATGGAAATGGGTCTTGTTGAGCCGTTACGTGAGCTATTCAAAGATGAAGTACGTAAAATTGGTCTTGAGCTTGGTCTACCATACGACATGCTTTACCGTCACCCATTCCCGGGTCCTGGTTTAGGTGTTCGTGTACTTGGTGAAATCAAGAAAGAGTACTGTGACTTACTACGTCGCGCAGATGCTATCTTCATTGAAGAACTACACAAAGCTGAGCTTTACCACAAAGTAAGTCAAGCCTTCACTGTATTCTTACCAGTTAAATCGGTAGGTGTAATGGGTGATGCGCGTAAATACGACTGGGTTGTATCGCTACGTTGTGTAGAAACAATCGACTTTATGACAGCACGTTGGTCACATTTACCTTATGAGTTCTTAGGTGTGGTTTCTAACCGTATCATCAACGAAATCGATGGTATCTCACGTGTTGTTTACGATATTTCAGGTAAGCCACCGGCAACAATCGAGTGGGAATAATTTTATTATTCTGACCTGAATTGGTACAAAAACGGCGAATTAGCTTGCTAATTCGCCGTTTTGTTTATTTAAGAAGCAGTTAAACTAAAAACTGTGTTTTTTTACTTTACCTTTGAAAAAAGCTCTATATAATTCGTCGTCATTGCAGGGGCGTAGTTCCAATTGGTAGAACGGTCTCCAAAACCGACGGTTGGGAGTTCGAATCTCTCCGCCCCTGCCATTTCTTCCTTCTTTACTTTAATCGCAAATCTCCCTATATTACTTGCTCTTAATCATGATTGAGTTGTTATGAATCCAAGTTACGCTGCGATATTCTCTGTACAATCTTTAGAGTTGAATCAACACTATCGAACTGCGCCTGATACTTCTGCTGGCGAACAGATATCAAACACTCAACAAGAAACATTGACGCTTCCGTTACAGTTTCACCAAGACCTCGAAAAAGCATTTGCGCCGTTAGTTATTACTCAAATCGTTAAAGCAACGAGTATTAGCTGGCAAGAGGGCTGCTTAGGCTTACCAAGCGATAAGCTCAATGGCGAACAGAAAAAACAACTTTGGTCTTTAATCGGTGAACAACTTGATAAGCTTTAAACCTGTAGATGCAACCTATATTAGCCAGTTAATGGCTATCGAAAACGCCTGCCATAGTCACCCGTGGACAGAGAAAACTATGCTGTCGTGTTTAGCTGGGCGTTATTTTAACCTAGCTGCTTTTCAAGGTGATGAGATGCTAGGTTTTTATATTGGTGAACAAGCAGGCCCAGATTACACTTTAATGGATATTTGTGTTGCGCCGAAGTACCAAGGGCAGGGCATTGCTAAGCAGTTGTTAAATGCATTTATTGAGCACGGCGAGCAGCACCAAGCTGAAAACCTATTCTTAGAAGTGCGTGAGTCGAACGCTCCTGCTATTGGCCTGTATGAAAGCGCTGGCTTTTCACATATGTCGGTGCGAAAGAACTACTACCCAACCGCGACAGGCAACGAAGACGCTATTTTAATGGGGATGAGCTTTAGCCTTTAAGATGCTTCTTCAAGGGCATTGATAAGTGCATCGTAGCATTGCTCTACCTGTTCAGTTTGATTACTGCGTAGCGCATTTTCAAGCTGACCAGCTGTCTTATGAATGGCCTCAAAACTAAAACACCCCGCACTGCCTTTTAAGCTGTGTGCTAATGAGCGTAGGGCTTCCCATTCTTTAGCGCGATACAACTGCACAACTTGGCTTAAGTAATCAGGTAGTTTTGAGCGATAGTTGTCGTTAATTTGTTGGAATTTTTCACTCTTCAGTAAGTTTTCCCACTTGTTTTGACTGTCTTTTTCGATATGTAAGTAGCTTACAAGCACTTGCTCTAGGGCATCTTTGTCGATTGGTTTGGCGAGTGCTTCATCACAGCCCGCTTCAATGTAGGTGTCAACATCGGTTTTCATTACATTGGCCGTAAGCGCAATAATAGGGCCATCATAGGCTGCGTGACGTAGCATTTGCGTTGCTTCTAAGCCACCCATGACTGGCATCTGCATATCCATGATGATCAGCTGATAATCGTTAACTAATGCCATTTCTACTGCTTCAGCACCGTTTTTCGCGATGTCAGGCTCAAGCCCCCAAGTTTGTAACAGCAGTTTGATCAGCAACTGGTTATCTGGGTTATCTTCGGCCACTAGTATATTGGCATCAAAACTGTTTGCTGCGAATGAAAGCTGAACGTCTTTACTTGGCGATAATTGCTCATAGCTATGAATAAAGGCTTCGTACTTAAGCTGCTCGGCATTTAAGTGAGCAGCAACTTGTATGGTAAAACAACTGCCGTTTCCAGGCTCACTAATCAGTTGCACATCACCACCCAATAACTGGGCTAAGTTCTTCGATATACACAAACCAAGACCCGTACCACCAAAGCGGCGAGTTGTCGTCGCATCGGCTTGTTCAAACGGTTTAAATACCCGTTCGACTTCGCGCTCAGACATACCGATACCGGTGTCTTGAATAGCAAACTCTAAATGCTGTTTTTCGCTGTTGTAGCTAATATCAATCGAGATGCTGCCTTTCTCAGTGAACTTAACCGCATTACTGGCAATATTGATCAAGATTTGTTTTAAACGTGTGGTATCGCTATTAATAGTTTTAGGTATTGGTAGCTTGTAGTTGATATTAAACGCCAGTTGCTTCTCATTAGCTAACGGACGAATAATCGAATCAATATCATGAATAAGCTGCACTACATTACATGGCCCGCGCTCAACGGCGAGTTTTTCAGCTTCAATTTTTGATAAATCAAGAATGTTATTGATGAGCTCAAGCAAGTGTTTAGAGTTACGTAAAATAGTGCTTAAATGCTGCTCATCATTCACCGCATCCTTGTTGTGCAGAAGTTGCTCTGTAAAGCCCATAATTGCGGTAAGTGGGGTACGAATTTCATGACTCATATTCGCTAAAAAGCGGCTTTTCAGTTGGTTAGCTTGTTCAGCTTGCGCAATTGCTACTTCTAGCTTGCTATTCATTGCTTCGAGGGCTTTAGTACGGCTTTCTACTTTTTCCTCTAGGTGATGTTTATATTCTTCAAGCTCGTCTTGGTAATGACGAATTTGGTTCACCATGTGATTAAAGTCATTAAAAAGCACACCTACCTCATCGTTTGTATGGGCGGGTAGGTATACAGATAAGTCACCATCCCCAACTCGATGACTTGCAGCCCCTAATAATTCGACTGGGGTAAGTAGTAAGTTGCGCACCACAATGTAGATCAAAATAGGCAGTGAAATCACTGAAATAATAACAATTAATGCAGTAATTAAACTGATGGCTTTACCAGATTGATATAGCAAATCTTTGGGAGTGGTAGAGATAAAATAATCACCGTCGGTCATTTGTACCGCGTAGATGATGCGCTCTTCTTTATCGATACTCGACAGCTCAATATTGGCTAGTTTGCCGTAATCGGCCAAACTCTTAATTTGTTCAAGCTCGTATTCACTTAGGTAGCTGCCGCGTAGGTCATAGTCTGAGCTAAATAAAATTTGCCCTTTAGTAGTCAAAAATAAATTTAGGGTGTTATTAAATGGTGCTTCTAAAATACTGGCATTTAATATCGATGGTTCAACATGAACAACAATAAACCCAAGTTGCTGCGGCTGTTTTAAGTAGTAATCAATATTATAAATTGGGTGCACAAAGTACAGGCTAGTTGAGCCATCTTCTTTGGAGATCATAAATTGCTGTTGGCGCAAATTTGATTGCAGTACTTGATCAAAAAACGGGTAACTTTTCGGCGCAGGGGTTAATTGACTTGAATAAAATGCATCGCTTTTACCGTCTGGAGCAACATAGTTAATGCTTACTATATCAGGGTAAGCTTCTGAATAGCTTGCAAATACATTCATTAATTCGCCAAGGCGTTCAATGTATTGATTTTTTGATTCAGGTTCGCGGGCTAAAAAGTCTGCCAATACAGGGGAGGTCGAAAGCAACCGGGTAATCGAGTGAAATGAGTCAATGTAATTGAAGATTTTTTGCTGCTGTTGCTCAACAAAGCGACTGACAATCAGCTCAGCTTGTTTTTTTGTTGAATTGGTCACATTGGTTAACGTAAAGCCACCTAAAAACAACAAAGGTAAGATCACTAATGGTGTGATATACCATAATAATCGAATACTGAGCTTACTGGTTTTCATGACCTAAATTGATATCCCTCCGTGCAATTTATCAATAGTATGCGTTACAACTTGATTACACAAGCTTAGCAAAAAAGTGAACAACGAAAATCCGCAACGAAAGGTGAATAATTACTTACAATCGCTGCTTTTTTGGCTAAGACAAACAAGGTATAATACTTGGCAATTCTATTTTATTTTTACAGTGCGCACCGAGCTTTATAATTTATAAGGCAGTTAAGTGCGCTTTGTTATGACTAAAAGCAGCTTACATGTCTAATTTAACTACCGAAATTAATAAACGACGCACCTTTGCGATCATCTCGCATCCGGATGCGGGTAAAACCACTATTACAGAAAAAGTTCTGTTATTCGGACAAGCGATTCAAAAAGCGGGTACCGTAAAAGGTCGTGGCTCAAACCAGCACGCAAAATCAGACTGGATGGAAATGGAAAAAGAACGTGGTATCTCGGTAACTACGTCTGTTATGCAATTTCCTTACAATGAGCGTCTAGTTAACTTACTTGATACTCCAGGACACGAAGACTTCTCTGAAGATACTTACCGTACACTGACTGCGGTTGACTCATGCCTAATGGTAATCGACGCAGCGAAAGGTGTTGAGGATCGTACTCGTAAATTAATGGAAGTAACACGCTTACGTACCACACCTATCGTAACTTTCATGAATAAGTGTGACCGTGATATTCGTGATCCAATGGAGTTATTAGACGAAGTTGAAACTGAGCTAAACATTGCCTGTGCGCCGGTAACTTGGCCAATTGGTTGTGGTAAAGAGTTTAAAGGTGTTTACCACATTCACCGTGAAGAAACGATTTTGTACAGCACAGGTCAAGGCCACACAATTCAAGAAGTGCGCGTTATTAAAGGTTTAGATAACCCTGAGCTTGATACTGCGATTGGTAGCGAACTTGCTGAGCAGCTTCGTGAAGAGCTAGAGCTTGTCATTGGTGCATCGCACGAGTTTGATTTAGATCAGTTCTTAGCTGGCGAATTATCACCAGTCTACTTTGGTACAGCACTTGGCAACTTTGGTGTTGACCATGTTCTTGATGGCTTAACTGAGTGGGCTCCTGCGCCATTACCACGTGAAACAGAAGACCGCCAAGTTGCGGCAACTGAAGATAACTTCTCTGGTTTCGTATTTAAAATCCAAGCGAACATGGACCCTAAACACCGTGACCGTATCGCCTTTATGCGTATTGTATCTGGCAAATATAGCCAAGGTATGAAGATGAACCATGTGCGTATTGGTAAGCAAGTCAGTATTTCTGATGCGGTAACCTTCATGGCCGGTGACCGTGAGCGAGCGCAAGATGCTTACGCAGGTGACATCATTGGTTTACACAACCACGGTACAATTCAAATTGGTGATACCTTCACGCAAGGTGAAAAAATGAAGTTTGGTGGTATTCCTAACTTCGCGCCAGAATTATTCCGTCGTATTCGCTTAAAAGATCCATTAAAACAAAAGCAATTGTTAAAAGGCTTAGTTCAGTTATCTGAAGAAGGTGCTGTGCAAGTATTTAGACCGCTTATCAATAACGACCTTATCGTAGGTGCGGTCGGTGTACTACAGTTTGACGTAGTTGTTGCGCGCTTAAAAGCAGAATACAACGTTGATGCGATTTACGAAGGTGTGAGTGTTAACACTGCACGTTGGGTAAGCTCAGACGATACCAAAAAGCTTGAAGAGTTTAAGCGTAAGTGCGAAAGCAACTTAGCGCTTGATGGTGGCGATAACCTTACTTATATCGCCCCAAGCCGTGTAAACCTAAACTTGTCGATGGAACGCTATCCAGATATCAAGTTTAACCATACGCGCGAAAACTAATACGCTAAGTCTGCTTCAAATTTAAGTGCCCGTACAGCGGGCCATAAAGGTAAAAATTACAATGAATATTCGTACTCTTTTAATCGACAAAGCTATTGCTGCTATGGTTGCAGCAGGGTTACCTGAAGACACTAATCCAGCGGTAACACAAAGCACACGTCCACAGTTTGGTGATTACCAAATCAATGGCGCAATGGGCGCGGCTAAAAAATTAAAATCAAACCCGCGTGAACTTGCACAAAAAATTATCGATAACCTAGACCTTGCTGATATCGCAGAAAAAACTGAAATCGCGGGCCCTGGTTTTATCAATATCCACTTAAAGCCTGAGTTTTTATCAGCTAGCTTAAAAGCGGCAAATGAAGACGAAAAGCTAGCAGTTGCGCCTCATGCAACAGCGCAAAAAGTAGTTGTTGATTACTCATCACCTAACCTTGCTAAAGAAATGCACGTAGGCCATTTACGTTCAACCATCATTGGTGATGCAGTTGTTCGTGCCCTTGAGTTCCGTGGTGATGAAGTTGTTCGTCAAAACCATATGGGTGACTGGGGTACTCAGTTCGGTATGCTAATCGCGCACTTAGAAGATCAAATCAACCAAGGTGTAGACTTAGAGTCTGTAGCGCTGGCCGATCTTGAAACCTTCTATCGCGATGCGAAAAAACGCTTCGATGATGAAGAAGGGTTTGCCGACAAAGCCCGTAATTACGTTGTTAAATTACAAGGCGGCGACGCACACTGTGAAAAACTTTGGAAGTTATTCATTGCCACTTCTGTAAAGCATTCTGAAGAAGTTTATAAGCGTTTAAACGTCACACTTACGCAAGATGACATCATGGCAGAAAGTGCTTACAACAGCGAACTTGCAAACATTATCGCACTATTAAAAGACAAAAACATTGCCGTTGAGTCTGATGGTGCGCAAGTGGTGTTCTTAGATGAGCTTGCTAACAAAGACGGCGAGCCTTCAGTGTTTATTGTACAGAAATCAGGTGGTGGTTTCTTATATGCAACAACCGACTTAGCTGCTTGTGATTACCGTTCAAATAAACTGGGTGCTGATCGCATCTTAATCTTTGTAGATGCACGTCAAAGCTTACACTTTAATCAAGTTGAGCTCACAGCACGTAAAGCCGGTTTATTACGTGATGAAACAAGTTATGAATTTTGCCCATTCGGCACCATGATGGGTGAAGACGGTAAGCCATTCAAAACACGTACTGGCGGTACCGTTAAACTTGCTGATTTACTTGAAGAGTCAATCACGCGTGCAGCAGCTAAACTTGCTGAGCGTGAGTCAGATTTAAGCGACGAAGAGCGTAGCGAAATTGCCCGCAAAGTAGGTATTGGCGCAGTGAAATATGCGGATCTTTCTAAGCACCGTACTAGCGACTATATCTTCAACTGGGACACGATGCTGAGCTTTGAAGGTGCTACAGCACCTTACTTACAATATGCATACACACGTGTTCGCAGTATTTTCCGTAAATCAGGTATCGATGCAGCGTCATTAACAGCAGATATTGCAATCAACGAGCCACAAGAAAAAGCGCTGGCACTTAAACTTCTTCAGTTAGAAGAAGTACTCGATCTAATGATCAGCGAAGCGACACCGCACGTATTATGTGGATACCTATACGAACTAGCAAGCCTATACATGACGTTCTATGAAGCATGCCCAGTTCTAAAAGAAGGCGTAGAACCAAGTGTTCGTGACAGCCGTTTAGTACTGTGTAATTTGGTTGCTAAGACATTGAAGTCAGGATTGGATCTTTTAGGTATCGAAGTCATGGAGCAAATGTAATCTGCTTCGTGTAGTTCGCTTTAGCTGCGTTAATGAGTTTATTTAGCCTAAGTCACATACAAAACACGTATGCTCCTTGGCATAAATAAACTCATTGCCTTGCTAGCACTCCTACACTTGCAGAAAGTATAAGAACTCATAGGGATAAGTCGGTTTTCCGTCTTGTCTTAGGCTAAACTACTTAGGTAAATTCTGCTTCGTAGGTTGGGTAGAGCGCAGCGAAATCCAACATAAATCGAAGGCTCTAGACTCTAGGCGCTAGGGGAGTAGCTTGTAGAACCTAGAACCTAGAACCTAGAACCTAGAACCTAGAACCTAGAACCT
>NZ_LJSO01000004.1:2820-145997 GCF_001399985.1 Pseudoalteromonas sp. P1-8 | reverse complement strand
TGATAGCTGATAGCTGATAGCTGATAGCTGATAGCTGATAGCTGATAGTAGCGATAGAGGGAATTTTATGAAACTTGAAGATATTCGCCGTGAATATTTACAGGATGGTTTATCTGAAGACATGCTTGATGCGTCTCCAATCAAGCAGTTTGAAAAATGGCTTGAGCAAGCTGTTGCCACTAATCTGCCTGATCCTACGGCGATGGTCGTCGCAACGGTTGATGAACATGGTCAGCCTTCACAGCGTATTGTGCTGTTAAAGCATCTTGATGAAAATGGCTTTGTGTTTTTTACCAATACCGGCTCGCGCAAAGCGCAGGAGCTTAAAGGTAATAACAAAATTTCTCTCCACTTTCCGTGGCACCACATGGAGCGACAAGTCATTGTCTATGGTGAAGCTAAACCTTTACCAACAACTGCTGTGGCTAAGTACTTTTTATCGCGTCCTAAAGAAAGCCAGTTAGCTGCATGGGCATCTCAGCAAAGTCGTCCTGTGTCATCGCGTAAGGTACTAATGGAAACATTTGCGAAAATGAAGCAAAAGTTTTCAGAGGGTGAAATTCCATTGCCTGATTTTTGGGGAGGCTACTGTGTTGAGCCTACTAAAATCGAATTTTGGCAAGGCGGAGCACACCGCTTACACGACCGCTTTATGTATCAACGCCAAGCCGACGGTAGTTGGCAGTTTGGTCGTTTAAATCCGTAAATGCGTTTTATCGATTCCCACTGCCACCTTGATTTTAGCGAATTTGATGAGACTCGCACAGAGCTCATCAAGGCATGCAAGCAAGTAGGGATCGAGCATTTTATTGTGCCGGGTGTGAGCTTGGCACAATCTACAAAACTATTCTCTTTTGCTAAATCAGAGCCAAGTATTTCAGTTGCTTTAGGCTTACATCCTTATTTTTTATCTGACCACCAAGCTCATCACCTCGCTGAACTAGAGCAATTAGCGAAAACCCATACTGGGCAGTTTATTGCCATCGGTGAGTGCGGACTTGATCGCAGTATCGACAACCTCGATAAACAAACGCAGCTTTTTGAAGGGCAGATAGAGCTTGCCAACCAACTCGCTTTACCACTGATTGTACATCACAGACAAAGCCATGACTTAATTGCTCGCTCATTTAAGCGCTGCAAGCCAAAGTATGGAGGTGTTATTCATGCCTTTTCAGGTTCAGAGCAACAAGCTCATAGTTATATTAAACAAGGGTTTAAGCTTGGTGTTGGTGGCGTGATTAGTTACCCGCGCGCTGCTAAAACTCGTAAAGTTATAAGCACAATTGAACCGCAGTATTTAGTGCTTGAAACCGACTCGCCATCAATGCCGCTAGCTGGTTTTCAAGGGCAGATTAATACACCACTTAAGGTGCGTGATGTATTTGCTCATTTATGTGAGCTTAAAGGCGTTACAGGCGATACAAAGCAGAAATTGGCTGCTAAACTTTATGATTCTTGCTCTGCACTTTTTTTGATGTAACGGTTGATTTGCCAGTGTTTTAAGCCGCGCCCTAGCTGCCAAGTAAAAATACAGGTGATCACTAACATTAATAACACTTGGCGACCTAAATCATGAAAACTACTGTGGCTGGTTGCAATAGAAGCCTGCGTTAAATAGGTAATCGACACAAAGCCAATTGGCCTTTCATCATCACTTATCACCGGCTCTACAAATGGGGTTTTAAGTTTGCTGATACCCGGCGTTGAATCAGGTAATAAACCAAAAGTGTGGTGACTTTGCCAATTATCGCTGGCCGCAATTTGAATACCTTGTTGATCGTAAATCGTTGCCGCTAAAACATACTCATCTTCAGCAATATGATTACACAAAGCATTTAACTCTGGTTTGTTTTTTTCTTGCAGTGGGGTTTTTGCATTTAGTGCCATAAACTTGGTTAAGCTTATCGCGGTGCTGTCAGCACTATCATAAAGTAATTGGTGGCTTTGAAAGCTACTATTCATGGCAACCCAACTTAACAGCACAAAACAGGCTGCAGCCAAGCTCAAGCGCACAACACGTTGGCGATAAGTGGCTGAAAAGGGAATTTTAAGTTGGTTATTTTTCATAGTCACCGTATACGTTACTGACAGCTTTTAAATTTGATGGTACAACATGATAACTTTAACAGCCCCTTGAGTGCGAGTGCCAAATGCACGACCAAGGACAGACATAAGTCTAATGTGGAGCCACTATGTCACAGCTTAGCTTAGCTGCTACACCTTCAGCAAATCTAGCAGAACAAATCAGCCTAAATTGCTGGTATAAAATTGAAAACAAACACCTTATTACAACAGACTTTACGCCAAAAGCAAATCAAGGCGTGTTCAGTGTTGCCTTTGGTAATGAGCTTAATGCTGAGCAATTACTTGCTATTAGCGATTTTTTAGCAGCGCAAGGGTTTAGCAATTTATCGCTTTGTTGTTATCAGCCAATCTCAGACATGCCAGTAGCGTGGAGCTTTCATAGCGATACAACAACAGCACTAAGCCCTTTGGTATTAGTTGAGTTTGCTAAGCAATTGGGTATTCAACTGGTGCAATTAACAAATCCACCAACAGTGAATGAACCAGGTTTATTGCTGATGGATATGGACTCAACAGCCATTACTATCGAGTGCATCGACGAAATAGCGCGCCTTGCCGATGTTTATGACGAAGTTGCCGCTGTAACCGCACAAGCAATGGCCGGTCAGCTGGATTTTGCACAAAGCTTAAAGCAACGTGTCGCTAAGCTTGAAGGTATCGATGTAGACTTAATTGATGGCTTAAAAGCGCGTTTACCGCTAATGCCGGGCGTGAGTGAATTATGCCAATACCTAAAAGCGCATAACTGGCATTTAGCAATAGCATCAGGTGGTTTTGTGCCATTTGCTGAGCAAGTACAGTCACTGCTTGATTTAGATGAAGTGCATGCCAATACCCTTGAATTTAAAGATAACTGTTTAACAGGCAAGGTCATAGGCACGATTGTTGATGCTGAGGAAAAAGCTCGTGTACTTAAACGAATCGAACAAAAGCTTACATTAAACAACCGCCAAACTGTTGCTATGGGTGATGGTGCGAACGATTTGAAAATGATGGCTGCGGCAGGGCTTGGTGTTGCTGTGCATGGTAAACCTAAAGTAGTTGAGCAAGCACAAACTGCAATTAATGAAGGCTCATTACTGCAAGTTGCTTACTTACTCTCTCTACCGTTAGATTACTCGCTTTAACCAAGTCGCTTTGCGTTTGCTCATTTCATTGATCAGCCTTTGGTCAATATCAAAATGGGTAAGCGCTTCTTCGGTTATATCAATTAAATCACCCACACCAGCTACTGCCCATAGTGCTTCTTCTAAGTCTTTTGCTTTATGTAATGCGTACTGACTAATATATTTGAGTTCATTCGCTAAGTAATCAATATCAGGGCGACCAGTTCGTGATACATATAAACGAAATACAAAGACTAAATCGTTTTTCAGCGCTTTTTTCACAAACAAAGTTTGTGGTTTGTAATCATCTTCACTAATACAGCGGCTGGTAATTGCATCGCTTATTTCGGCTTGGCGCGGATCAAAGCGAACAAATAGGGTAAATGGCAGAGGTGGATCTTGGCGACTACGGTCTTTGATCAACGGGGTGATCACTTCTGTAATTTGATCCGTTGATAAGAATCCGTCGATGCTGGTTGTTTCGTTCAATAACGCAAAATTTTGTAGTAGTACATGAAGAGGGCTTGGATATAAGCCTTGGCCAATAGCGCCAGCTTTAAAGTGGGCAGCTTCTTTATGTAAATAAAACGGGAATTGGCATACGCTTTTGGTCACCATATTTCTGAGTGCAGTTGATAGCCCCGGAATTTTAGGGGTTTCTTCACAAACACGTAATTTGTCTTTGTTGTTATCGATTAATACGGTGAAAAACTTAATCGCCATATGCGGTAAGTCACCAACTTTATGCACTTTTAAATTTACTGTTGTCAGTGATTTACTTATAGCCATTACTTCATAAGCCAGATTTGTTAAATCGTGCTTTTTGGTAATTTTTTGCAAATCAGGCAAGTTTAGTTTGATGATATCGCCTTTTTTGAACTCAACCGGTTGGTCGCATTCAATTTGCAAGCCCATCACAGACAAATCACGAGTATGGCCTGTAATTGTTTGCTCATGATGTTCAATGCTGATAGCTGTTTTGTATAAATAGCGTTTATGAGCACGAAGGTTCACATACTCAAGCGCCACAGGCTCTAAATGAGGAGGCGTTTTATGCTTACTGTGACCAAACTGTTTAAGTTGGTTTACCGCATCTTTATTATAATCAAGCTGTTGGTATGTTTGTTGTTCAAACTTAGTACCCACCGAGGTCAAAATCAGTAGATATTTAACATCTTTAATCAACCCCTGCACCCGTGGTGTCGGTGGCTTATTTAGTTTTTCGATGTTTTTACCAGCACTGCTTGGTAGCGACAGCGGAATATACGAATCTTCCGGATGGCTTGGCATCAACTGAAGCTTAAAGCATTGCCAACTGTCTTTTTGGCTACCAAAGCCGAAAAATAAATCTCTCAGTTGTGGTTGGCTATCAAGCTCAGTTCGTGTAGCTGAGTAGTAATAAATTTTGCCAGCAACGGTATGAGTGAAGGTGTACAGGTATTCTTCTTTTACCGCATCTGGTGAACTGAGCAAGTGACCTAAACGTTGCTGATTTATAATGCTATATAAGCATGACAACTTACGCTCATCACAAAAATAGCGCTGAATAAAAATGTTATTTTCTGTGGTTAACGCAAGGCTAGGATAAAGCTTGTCGCCTTGTAAGCTCAAAAAAGTATAAAGCGAGGTAACACGTGGAATGTAGTATTGCTCGTAGCCTTTCGATACAACCGCATCTAAGGTATTGTCTAAGTTCACTTTATAGCGACGTTTATTACCGTGAATAAAGCTTTCTAAGAACTCATCAAACTTATCATTATTTTCAATAAAGGTGCGCTTTAAGCGTACATGGTTGTATTCACGGGATACTTTTTCTACCGCAACCACTTCGTATTGAATTCCGTTTTTTAAGCCCAGTTCAAAATCTTGCTCTAGGCCAACTAAGCGCAGACCAATTAATTGGCCTTTTTTAACTTTATACCGTGGTGCTAACTTGATTTTTGCGCCACTTAAAGAGATGTCCGAGGTAGTTGCTGCAACCTTATTGTCTTTATCTAGTTCAACGGTAATTTTAATTGAGTAGTTCATCCGCTCTTCGCGGCGACTTTCATAGGATGCAAACTTAATGACCTTAGCAGACTGCTCTGTCGTGGTACTATCGTCAGTTAAAGCTTGTTCAGCGGCTTTTTTTTGCATTACGCGGTGATTGTTTTCGGTATTCATTACCGCTTCGTAAACGGCAAGGGTGTAACCACCGTGGCGCTTTATAGCATCTTCAAACACTTCAATGGCGGTATCGTCCATAAAGTGTTGCTTACCATCATATTCGTAGGGTTTCACTTGGCCGGTTACCTGGCCACGTAAATCAATAAAGCGTGCTACAGGCTGAGATAAGCGCGACATTTCCATTTTGATCAGAAACTGCTCTGGCTTAGTTAAGCTAGCTGTCTTTGATTTAAACAGTTTGTCGAACTGGGGAGTGCCTAAATGTGCCTTTAGTTCTTCAACTAGGCTTTCATATTTAAGCAGTATGTCTTCAGCCATTTATAAAACCATCACCGTCTATCTAAAAAAGTAGGTATACTAGCGGGCTATTGAAAGCCAAAGCAGTGTAACTAGTTTTTTATTTTATTAGTTATTGTTATATGTATTCGCCAATTAAATGGCAAGCACTGTAAAGTTTTATTTGTAAGCAAAAACTGTGCCCTTAACCATTTCTTAATTAAGCACTTAGCATGATTAAGCGTTTTTCATGGGGCAAGTTACAGCATATTATCTTTTGTGACTACAAAAGTGACTCTAGTTTAATTACCTGAGTCATATGTTTTACTTTAGCTATTATATGCTTGAAAATACAGAAATAGTCACAAAACAGCGACCAAAATAGGTAAGGCCGAATGGCAAAATCAGCAAAAATCGAATTTGTCTGCACTGAGTGCGGCATGAACTATCAACGCTGGCAAGGTCAGTGTAAGTGTGGAGCGTGGAATACGCTGGCAGAATTTAAGCCTTCAGCGGGGCAATCGAAGCAAGCGGCAAGCCGTGCGGCAGTGGCAGGCTATGCCGGTATCGCTAGCGGTGGCTCAAAGAAAATCAATGAAGTTGCGACCACTGAGGCCGAAAAACGCCTCACGGAAATAGGTGAGCTAGACAGAGTACTAAGTGGTGGCGTAACCACAGGCTCTGTTAACATTATTTCTGGCGACCCTGGTGCCGGTAAAACCACCTTGCTGTCAGATTTAGTCGCACGTATGTCAAAGCTTATGCCCTCTTTATACTGTACAGCTGAAGAGTCTTTATCGCAGTTTAAAAACCGTGTTAATCGCTTACGTTTAGATTACAACGAAGACGAGCTTTACTTGCTGTCTGAAACCAGTGTTGAAGCCATTATTGAAGAACTTGATAAAAACAAAATTAAGTTCGCGGTGATTGACTCAATTCAGGCCGTGGTAACAGAAACGGCAAATGGTAGCCCTGGTTCACCCTCACAGGTAAAAAGTGCAGCTCAGGCACTAACACAATACTGTAAGCAAAATGATGTCACTATGTTCATCATTGCTCATGTAAACAAAAATAACGAAATTGCTGGGCCGCAAACACTCGTGCACATAGTTGATGCTTTATTACATATCGATACTAACGATGGCCAAGTCAGAACACTGCGTGCTAATAAAAACCGCTTTGGCGATATCGACACTGTGGGCATTTTTAGAATGTGTGAGCGCGGAATGTTGAGCGTTGATAACCCAAGTGAAATCTTTTTATCTGGTTCTAGTACTGAATCTCCGGGCTCTGCTATCACTTGTATCCGTAAAGGTAACCGCAACTTACTACTTGAAATTCAATGTTTAACCACAGAAACCGAAGCTGAATTCCCGCAGAGAGTATGTGTTGGTCTAAATATGAACCGCATCAAGATGCTGACGGGCATTTTACGTAAGCATACAAAAACAAAAATCTTTCACGACACCTTTTTTAATATTGTTGGTGGTTTAAAAATCGATGAGTCAGAGACTTGTATTGATTTAGCGCTGGTGGCTGCGTTATTAAGCAGCTTGAACGAATTTGTGGTGCCACGTACCACTTGTATTATGGGCGAGCTAAGTTTAAATGGTGATGTAAGACCAATCGACAGCGGCGTACCTAGAGTTAAAGAAGCTGCGCAACACGGTTTTACTGAGATCTTTATTCCATATCGTAATTACCATAAATCAATGGAAGGCCTTGGTGCGAAGATCACCCCAGTGAAAACCGTGCATGAGCTATTGTCGTTAATAAACTAAATACAATTTGATACACTGATAAAAAATTTACACCAATTAAAGGAAATAAAATGAAGAAGTTAATTATTGCAGCGGTTGTTGCTGCAGCTGTCGGTGGCGTAGCTTACGCTAATTACGCAGCTACACAGGAAGTGAAAAAGGTAGTTGATAAGCAAATTAGTGCTCTATCAATCCAAAGCGGTGTAGAAATTAAATACAGCGATATCTCAGCCAGTATTTTTGATAGCAGCATGCAGTTATCTGATATCACTGTTTCTAATAGCATAAGCAATGAGCCTGTTGCAACAATCGATAGCATTGATGTGTCGGGTTACGAAGTAGATGCGGTGCCGCCTCACACTGGCTTTGTTATGAAAAACTTTCGTTTTAGCGATGAGTTTTTAACACAGCTGCCAGAAAACTCTAATAACAAGCTAGCATCAACAAGCTATAACGTTGACTCATCGCTTGATTATAATAAAGCTTCAGGCGACAGCGACTTTGCTCTTAAAGTGACTGCAAATGAGGTGGCTGACGTTAACTTTAATCTTGGTTTAGCTAAAACCACAGCGCTGATGGAAGCATCACTCGCTGTGAGCCAGATGCAAAATGAAGCAGCTGATGGTCAGCTTACTTTAGAGCAGCAGTTACAACAGCAATCAAAGATGATGGCAGCACTCACGCAGTTAGAGCCACGTAGCATCAATATGTCAATTGCTGATGAAGGTGAGCTTAAAGCGGTCGTTGATAGCTTCTTAACTGCGCAAGGCATGACTCATGAGCAATTTAAGCAAGTCGTTGCTATGCAATTACAGCAAGTGCCAGTAAGCGAAGAACTTGCAACAGCGATTAGTAACTTTGTGAATGGTTTATCGTCTTTTTCTGTGTCAGCTAAATTACCAGAAGGTAAGACTATGATGGAGATTAATCAGCAAATTCAAATGCTGATGGGTCAACCAGAAGAGCTTGCAAAATTTATCAACCTACAAGCAAGTGGCGAATAAGTTCAAGCCCCACCTGTAAACCTAGCCTTAAAGTGATGTGTGATTAAGCTTACTCACTTTAAGGTTGTTTTTTATCTGCATCACACCTTGGCTGTGCTCTAAAAACTTCTGTGCTAAAGCACGTTGAAAGCCCGTTTCTGCAATGCCTTTTAGTTCAACAGTCTCACCTTCAACAATCACTTGTAGGTTTTCAATTCGAAAGTTCGGATTACTAGTTAACTTCTGCAAAGCCATTTGCTGTAGGCGTGGTTGAGCCGATGTGCTAGTTGTTAGCACGCTGGTGTTAGCGCTTACGTTCGTTGCGCATGCAAGTAAAAAAATACAGCTTAATGATGTAAGTACTACGGTTAATTTGAAGCGGCTCATACAATTCCCTCGTTAATCTAGTCTGCTGTGAACTATTGCTGAACCAGTTACAATTATTATTCCAATATTTAAGTTTATGATTTTAATTGGTTTTATTTTTTTGACGGGATGGGTGAGTAATAAAGTGTGAACTAATTACACACTCGTTAGGTAAAATTGGGTAGGGTACAAAAATGCCGAGGCAAGCTCGGCATTTTCACAGTTATGATGTTAAAGTTAAAACTACTTTTTCTTCTTCGTTTTAGCTTTGGCTTTTTTCTTTGCCTTCATTTTTACTGGATCTTTTTTCTTCTTAGAGGGGATCTTCGCTTCTTTGTGCTGTGGCTCAAGCCCTTTAATTACTCGGCGTTTAAGTTTTTGCTCAATGTAGCGCTCAACCTTACCAACAATTGCCACGTCATGAGCTTCAATAAATGAAATCGCAATGCCTTTTTTACCTGCACGACCAGTACGTCCAATACGGTGTACGTATACGTCTGCGGTGCGTGGCATATCAAAGTTGATAACATGGCTGATATCAGCAACATCAATACCACGAGCAGCAACATCCGTTGCAACTAAGATATTGTTGCGACCAGAGTGAAAGTTCTCCATGGCTTTCATGCGCTTGTCTTGTGGCATTTCGCCGCGTAACCAAGCTACACGAAGACCTTCATTGTTTAATTCACCAACTAATGTCTCTAAGCGCTCACGGGTTTTAACAAACACAATTGCTTTATGAATGTCGTCACCATTTAACGTTTCAACCAACATTTTTAGTTTATGGTCGTAGTCATCCGCAAGGTGAACCCATTGGTGGATTTTGCCTTTCTCTTTACGTGAAGATTCGGCTTCAAGCAGTGCAGGGTCGTTTAAGATACGCTCTGCAAATAACTCAACGCTGTCACCTTCAAGGGTCGCTGAGAATAAGAAACATTGGCGACGGTTACGTGCTTCATCACAAATACGTAGCATTTCTTTACGAAAGCCCATGTCTAGCATGCGGTCAGCTTCATCAAGAATAAGCATTTCAACGTTTTCAGCATGGAAGTTCTCTGTTTCGAGATACTCCATTAAACGCCCTGGTGTGGCAATGAGAATATCGTTATTGCTTTCGAAAATTTCTCTGTGTGTCCCGTAGTTTATACCACCTGTTACAACCCCAATTTTAAGATGAGTTTGTGCGGCGAGTAATTCACATTGCTCATGAATTTGATAAGCAAGCTCACGGGTTGGTGTCATGATCAATACGCGCGCAAAGCCAGGATCGCGACGTGGGAAATCAAGCAAGTATTGAATTGCAGGGATCAAAAACGCGGCTGTTTTACCCGTACCAGTAGGGGCTGATGCCAAAATATCACGACCTTGAAGAGCTTCAGGGATCGCTTGTTGTTGAATACTGGTTGGCGTATCAAAACCCATTTTATTAATGGCATTTAACAGCTTGTTATCGATATCAAATTCAGAAAATTGCATAGAGTGACATAAATAGAGGACAATTGAGCCTAATTATACGCGTTAACGCGGCTGTGGTGAATGAAAAGGTGAAAAAATGTCAGGCTTTGTGTTTAAACAATTTACAGTAACGCAAACACGCACTGCGATGAAAGTGTCGACCGACGGTATTTTGTTAGGGGCGTGGGCTGATGTGAGTGGTGCTAAGGGCATTTTAGATATTGGCACAGGCACAGGGCTGTTGGCGCTAATGGCAAAACAAAGAGCGCCTGAAGCAAAAGTAAGTGCCATAGAAATTGACGCGGGTGCCTGTAATGATGCTCGAGAAAACTTTGCGGCTAGCCCATGGCCTGATATAAACCTTTTCGAAGGAGCTGTACAGTCGTTTAGCGCAGCAGAGCCTTTTGATGCGATCATCACCAACCCACCGTATTTTAATGCGAGCCTAAAAGGTGAAAATGATGCTCGAAATACTGCCCGCCATACTGACGGCCTTAGCTTCAGCGAATTGATAGAAGCGTGTACTAGGCTTAGCCACGGCAAAACGCTTTTGAATGTGATTTTGCCTTGCGTAGAAGCAAAACAATTCATTGCGGTAGCTGAGCAGGCAGGCTGGTACTTAAATCGCCATTGCTTGGTACGTACAACCGAGAAAAAACAACCAAGTCGCAGCTTGTTGTTACTCAGCCAAAACAACGGCGAATGTGATACATCATCGTTAACCATACATGCAGCTGATGGCAGCTATAGCCAAGATTATAAAGAGCTCTGTAAAGCTTTTTACCTAAAGATGTAATCGTTATTCAGCAATGCTTGCTTCAAGGCCATCTTCACTTAAAAGTAAAGTGTATGACTGCCCATATGATGCGTTGCAGATTGAGACAGGTTCATAAACTCGCTTATCTTCATCATTGAGCTTTGATACTTTTAAATCATCAGCGCAGTCATCAATGTGGTACCAGTAACTTAATTGATTTTGATATAAATTGACGATTTGATTTTCGATTTTTAAGCGAAGGTTTTCAGTTGCGAGAATACGTATAGCAAAAAAGTCATCTTTATCATCATTAGCTTTTTTTACTAGAGTTAAACGAAGCTTTTCTTCATTTTGCCAAGCCACAAAATGATAAGGTTGATTTTGCTCTACCTGATACATCTGTGTGGCTGAGTTACTTATGTCGCTGTGACCGACTACATAAAATGAAATACGGCTACGTTCATTGTGAGCATGTGTTACATCAACGGGAAGTGATTGCGATGCAAGCGTGTCAACATAGTATTGAGAGTCTTTAACTTCTTGAGCATCACCAAACAGGTCAGTGTTTGCCATGTAATAGTCCACTTCTAAATCAGTGGTATTTACGAGTGTGTAATTGTTCTCATACATTTCATCGCCAAAGTTATGAGTTTCTTCAACTTCTAATTCATCACAACCAGTTAGCAAAATACTTGCGGCAATCATTATAGGTAGCGCACTTTTCATTGTTATTCCTTTTACAAATGAAGGAGCTGATTAGCATACTTATAAGTTATTGTACCTTTATTGGTTTTTAAATTGTACCGGTGGCTGTAATTGCATTACTTCATCAAGCTGAATTTGTTGCACATATTCAAGCTCTAATAGGGCGTCTAACACGGCTTTACTGTGCGACTTTTCTATTTCGGCACTGCAAAAGTCAATAATGCTAAAGCGGCGTTTTATCAGCAGGCCGTTGATTTCAGGTAAAGGATGTGTGGTTTCAATTAGCACGCGGGTCGTAGGGCAAGGGTCGGCATAGCCTGAACGTAATAACTTTTTTAAATTAAACAAGTTATCATCAAGCCGACCCAGCTCAATGGCGGCTTTAGCGCTATCAGGAATAAATAATGGCTCAGCAAAGCGATTTATTTTTATTTCGCCCGTGGCGTTAATTGTAGCTACCTGATTACTGTCGTAACTGACAATGTCACCGGTAATTAATGTGAATTGACTCATTGTGTTCCCTCGCAATGTTGTGTCGATTTCGGAGCTTAGCAAAATGGCGTGTTTGGTTAAGCCCTGATATAGTGCCAAAGTCTTAAGTTTTATACGAGTTTTTTATGTTCCGTTTATCAATTGTTTTATCTGCCTTATTATTTTCTCAGTTGAGTTTTGCTGCATTGACGCCTGTGGGTCTTTGGAAAACTATTGACGAAGAAACGAATGAAGCGAAATCTTTAGTACGTATTAGTGAGCAAGATGGTGTATTGGTTGGTAGTGTTGAAAAAATCCTTAACCCAGCCAAGCAAGACGCAATCTGCGAAGAGTGTAAAGGTGATAAGAAAAATCAGCCTATTTTAGGGTTAAAAATTATAGAAGGCGCTACAGATGCTGGCGATGGTAGCTGGCAAGAGGGTGAAATTCTAGACCCAAACAATGGTAAAACCTATACCCTTAAACTGACCCCACAAGAACAAGGTAAGGTGCTTGAAGTACGCGGATATATTGCATTCTTCTATCGTAATCAATATTGGCAACGTGTTGAATAACCATTAAAAAAGCCAAGCGATGCTTGGCTTTTTTATTCATGACTTACAAGCTTTCGCTGTACTCAGTCATGATTTGTTCAACCCAGCTTGCGATACGTTCATCACTAAGCTCGTATTGACTGTCTTCATCAAGGGCTAAGCCAACAAATTGTTTGCCATCTTCAGTGAGTGCTTTTGAAGCCTCAAATTCATAACTTGCATCGTTAGGCCATTTGCCTAACAAGGTAATGCTTTGATCACAAATTTCATCGTGTAACATGCCAAGCGCATCTTGGAACCACTGACCATAACCTTGTTGATCGCCCATACCAAACAGAGCCACGGTTTTGCCGTTTAGGTTAACATCTCTAATGTCGTCCCAGATTGATTCCCAATCTTCTTGCAACTCACCAAAATCCCAAGTTGAAATGCCGAAGATCACGAAATCAAATTGCTCTGCATTTTTTAATGGCTCATCTTTGATATTGTGAAGGCTCACTATGTCGTGACCAATAATATCGCGAATTTTCTCTGCCGCTATTTCTGTGTAGCAGGTTGTAGAACCATAAAATAAACCAATCTGCATCGTATTTATCACTGTGTATTTGCCTGATATGATAGGCGTAAGTTTACCGTAAGGTATAATCAATTGATACCTTGATAAGGATGAGAGTACGCGTGGCTGATAATAATTCACAAGCCCAAAAAGGTGTAATAACAGCAAATAACGCCGAACATTTAGAGTTATTTTTAGATACGCTGTATCTTGAGCAGGGGGTCAGCGAAAATACACTCGCTGCTTATCGCAGTGACCTTGAAAAGTTTTGCCAATTTTTAAAAGATAAAGACCTACTAGCTGTTCGTTCTGATGACATTGAAGCGTATTTAGCATACCGTGTTGATTTAGGGCTAAAGTCGCGCAGCACAGCGCGAAGCATCAGTGCGCTTAAGCGTTTTTATCAGTATTTTGTACGCGAAAAAGCCATTGCCGATTCGCCGATGGTCAATATTGCTCAACCAAAAGCTGGGCAGTCATTACCAAAAACGCTGTCAGAAGCCGAAGTCGAAGCTCTGCTTGCAGCCCCAGACATAGAAGATCCTATGGGGCTTCGCGATAAAGCAATGCTTGAACTGTTATATGCCACAGGGCTTCGTGTTACAGAGCTGGTGGGGCTCAGAATGGAGCAAATTAATTTGCGCCAAGCGGTGGTCTTTGTAAAAGGTAAGGGTAATAAAGAGCGTTTAGTTCCCCTAGGCGAAGAAGCAATGTATTGGCTTGAGCAGTTTTTAAAAGTGGGCCGTTCGCAAATGATTAAACATGCCACTGACTTTGTGTTCCCATCTAAGCGCGGGATTGGCATGACACGACAAACTTTTTGGCATCGCATCAAACACTATGCTATTTTGGCATCAGTTGAATCGCCGTTATCACCGCATACGCTCAGACACGCGTTTGCAACGCATTTGCTTAATCATGGGGCGGACCTTAGAGTCGTGCAAATGATGTTAGGTCACAGTGACTTATCAACAACACAAATTTATACCCATGTAGCGAATGAAAGATTGAAGTCGGTACACGAGCAACATCATCCACGTGCTTAGTGCAAGATTTTTAAAGATGTACCGGTCTATATGAAAAATGATCAGGATATAGGATATTTATGAAAAAGTTAGTTTTAGCCACAGCACTACTAGGCACAAGCTTAAATGTGTTTGCCAATGGCGTATCAACAACAGACGCTGCTGATGCCCCTATTATTGCTAAGTTTGCTGAATTAGGCGTAACCGTTAAGCAAATTAACCCAAGCCCAGTGGCAGGCCTTAAAGAACTAATTACTGATAAGGGTGTACTTTACGCAAGCCCAGACGGTCAATTTCTAATGCAAGGAACACTGATTGACCTTAATAACCGAGTTAACCTAACAGAGCATGCACTGAGCGATGTACGTAAAGAAGGCATTGCTGAATACGAAGACTCAATGATCGTTTACAAAGCGAAAAACGAAAAGCATTCAATCACAGTCTTTACCGATATTACCTGTGGTTACTGCCGTAAGTTACACCGTGAACTTGATGATTTCTTAGATGCGGGTATCACGGTTAAATACCTTGCTTTCCCACGTGGTGGTTTACGTGGTAAAGGTTACCAAGATCTAATGAATGTATGGTGTGCTAAAGACCCTGCTGAAGCGTTAACAGAAGCAAAAGCGGGTGCAGAAGTCGCAGACGTGCCTGGTTGTAACGCACCAATTGCTGAGCATTACCAACTAGGTCAAAGCTTTGGTATGTCGGGTACTCCAGCAATTATTTTAGAAGATGGCACCATGATCCCAGGTTATCAATCAGCTGCGCAAATTAGCCAAGCGCTTGATGCCTTACCAAAAACATCTTCATAACTGATTTTTTAAACGAAAAGGCCTATTTGTCGTAGGCCTTTTTTATTTGTATTAAGCAAAGAAGTACCATTTCCGACATGGAAAAAATAATTCAAGCTCGTCCTCATGTTGATGATTCGCATCTACCACACCATTTACACCCTGTAATTAAGCAAATATATGCGACTCGACAGGTGCAAAGTGCCACCGAACTCGATAATAGCGCTGCGACATTACATGACTTTAAGTTGTTTAAAGATATCGACAAAGCTGTGGTGCTATTGCAACAAGCGCTCGCGGCTCAAAGTCGCGTGTTAATCGTCGGTGACTTTGATGCCGATGGTGCAACCAGCACAGCAACCTTAATGCAAGGTCTTGCGATGTTTGGCTTAAAGAATCTTGATTACTTGGTACCTGACAGATTCAGCCTAGGTTATGGTTTAAGTCCTGCGCTTGCTGAGCAAATAGTGACTATGCAACCCGAGCTTGTGATCACTGTTGATAACGGTATTTCATGTATTGATGGCATTGCCATTGTAAAGCAAGCAGGAATTAAGGTGCTGGTAACTGATCACCATTTACAAGGTGAAGCCCTGCCAGATGCCGATGCCATCGTGAATCCGAATCGCCATGACTGTCAGTTTCCATCGAAATCGATAGCGGGCGTTGGGGTGGCTTTTTATCTGCTTATTGCTTTACGTAGCCACTTACGTGAACAAGGGTATTTTCAGCATAATCCAATGCCAAATTTGGCTGAGTTACTTGATATTGTAGCCCTTGGTACCGTTGCCGATGTGGTCGCTCTTGATGCCAATAACCGAACCTTAGTGCATCAAGGTTTAGCACGTATTCGCAGTGGTAAAACACGCCCAGGTATCAGTGCCCTAATCGAAGTGGCAAATCGTAATGCTGCCCGTTTAAGTGCCAGTGACTTTGGCTTTTCATTGGCACCACGCTTAAATGCAGCAGGGCGTCTTGATGATATGAGTTTAGGTATAGCCTGTTTGTTATCAAGCGATATAAATCAAGCACGTCGAATTGCCGGTGAGCTCGACAGCCTCAATCACGAGCGCCGTGAAATAGAGCAGGGCATGCAAACTGAAGCTCAGGCGGTGCTTGACCGTTTAGCATTTAAAACTGAGTCAGTGCCTGATGCCATTTGTTTATACCAAGCTGATTGGCACCAAGGTGTGATTGGTATTTTGGCTGGTCGCTTAAAAGAAAAGTATCACCGCCCGACGATTATTTTCGCAGCGGGCGATAACGGCGAAATAAAAGGCTCTTGCCGCTCTATTGAAGGGCTGCATATGCGTGATTTACTCGAGCGAGTAAATACACTCTATCCGCATTTGATCAGTAAATTTGGTGGCCATGCTATGGCGGCCGGGCTGAGTATCAATGAGCAAAGTTTTACTGAGTTTAAATCCGTGTTTGAGCAAATGGTGACAGACACACTCACTGAAGAGCATAAGCAAAGTATTTTACTTACCGACGGTGAATTACCTAATGAGTGCTTTTCGATGGAGTTTGCCAACTTACTAAAAAATGCCGGCCCCTGGGGACAGCAATTTCCAGAGCCAGTGTTTGAGCATGTGTTTGAGGTAATACAGCAGCGCATTGTCGGTGAAAAACACTTAAAACTGGTTTTAAAACATCAATCAGGACGATTAGTTGACGGTATTGCATTTGGTGTTGATGTGCGTGCATGGCCAGATACCGAAGTGCGTTATGTGAAAGCTGCTTATCAACTCGATATAAATGAATTCCGTGGTAAATTCTCGTTACAGTTGATTATTCGAGAGCTACAAAAAGCGACATAAAAATATCGTTATAATCGACATAAAAGGCTAATAAAACGCTCGGTTTTTTGTTAAAATCGGGCGTTTTTAATATTTGTAGATAATTTACCGTATTTATTGTCGATATCGGTGCGCGGTAAATCAGCCATTTTGGAGTAATGTACATGTTTGAAGTGAATCCTGTGATTAATCAAATCAAGGAAATTCGCGAACGTACTGAACTGCTTCGGGGGTACCTTTGACTACCCTCTTAAGAAAGAGCGGTTAGAAGAAGTTAACGCAGAACTTGAAGATTCAGCAGTGTGGAATGAGCCAGAGCGAGCTCAAGCACTTGGCCGTGAAAAGTCGGCACTCGAAGCTATCGTTGAGACCATCGATAATCTAGTGTCAGGTACCGAAGATGTTGAAGGTTTAGTCGAGCTTGCTGTTGAAGCAGAAGATGAAGAAACCTTCGCAGAAGCCGAAGCTGAATTAGGCGATTTAAACGCACAGCTTGAAAAGCTAGAGTTCCGTCGTATGTTCTCAGGCGATCATGACCAAAACGATGCTTACCTTGATTTACAATCAGGTTCTGGCGGTACCGAAGCCCAAGACTGGTGCAACATGCTACTGCGTATGTATTTACGTTGGGGTGAAGCAAAAGGCTTTAAAGTTGAACTGGTTGAAGCAACTGATGGTGATGTGGCTGGTATCAAAGGCGCAACAGTGCGCTTTGTTGGCGAATATGCTTACGGTTGGTTACGTACAGAAACAGGTGTTCACCGTTTAGTGCGTAAGAGCCCGTTCGACTCAAGTGGTCGTCGTCATACCTCGTTTGCATCGGCATTCGTTTACCCAGAAATCGACGATAATATCGAAATTGATATTAATCCGGCAGACTTACGTATTGACGTTTACCGCGCATCAGGCGCCGGTGGTCAGCACGTAAATACAACAGAATCTGCGGTTCGTATTACTCATATACCAACTAACACTGTTGTACAGTGCCAAAATGAGCGTTCACAGCACAAGAATAAAGACCAAGCAATGAAGCAGTTAAAAGCGAAATTGTTTGAGCTTGAAATTCAAAAGCAAAATGCTGAGAAACAAAGCCAAGAAGATGCTAAATCTGATATTGGCTGGGGTAGTCAAATTCGTTCATACGTACTTGATGACTCGCGCATTAAAGACTTACGTACAGGCGTTGAAAACCGTAATACACAAGCGGTTCTTGACGGCGACTTAGATAAATTTATTGAAGCCAGCCTTAAATCTGGCCTATAACCACCAAGCTAAAAAAGAGCTAAAAAATGACTGATCAAATCCAAGACGAAAATAAGTTAATCGCTGAGCGTCGTGGCAAATTAGACGCAATCCGCGAAAATTGCCCAGCCAACGGTCATCCAAACCAATTCCGTCGTGAACATTACACGGCTGATTTGCAAGCTGAGTTTGGTGATAAATCGAAAGAAGAATTAGTTGCTGAGCAACACGTTGTATCAGTTGCAGGTCGTATTCTTGCAAAACGTGGTCCTTTCCTTGCGTTACAAGACATGAAAGGTCAAATTCAAGCGTACGCATCAAAAGACGTACAAAAAGAATTAAAAGCAAAATATGGTCAACTTGATATCGGTGACATCATCGGTGTTAAAGGCGCACTTAATAAGTCAGGTAAAGGTGACCTATACGTAGAAATGACAGAGTACGAGTTACTGACAAAGTCATTACGTCCGTTACCTGAAAAATTCCATGGTTTATCTGATCAAGAAACTAAATATCGTCAACGTTATGTTGATTTAATTACTAATGAAGCGACACGTGAAACCTTCCGTATTCGCTCAAAAGTTGTTGAAGGTATCCGTCGTTTCTTAGCAGATCGTGATTTCATGGAAGTTGAAACACCGATGCTACAAGTGATCCCTGGTGGTGCGTCTGCACGTCCATTCGTAACACACCACAATGCACTTGATATCGACATGTACTTACGTATTGCACCTGAGCTTTACCTAAAACGTTTAGTTGTGGGTGGCTTTGAGCGTGTATTTGAAATCAACCGTAACTTCCGTAACGAAGGTTTATCAACGCGTCATAACCCAGAATTCACGATGATCGAATTCTACCAAGCATACGCTGACTACATTGACCTGATGAACATTACTGAAGACATGTTACGTACTGTTGCGACAGACGTACTTGGTTCACCAATTGTCGTAAACACAACGAAAGATGAAAATGGTGAAGTGGTTGATTCAGTAGAGTACGACTTTGGACAACCGTTTACTCGTTTAACAATGAGCGAGGCTATCCTTAAGTACAATCCAGACTTTGATGCTGCGGTATTTAATGACCCTGAAAACCATTTTGAAGAACTTAAAGCGTACGCGAAGCAAGTACACGTTAAGATCCCAGAAAACTGTGTATGGGGCCCGGGTAAATTCCTATGTGAAATCTTCGAAGAGACAGCTGAGCATAAGCTAATTCAACCGACTTTCATTACCGCTTACCCGTGGGAAGTATCTCCACTTGCACGTCGTAACGATGAAAACCCATTTGTAACTGACCGCTTCGAATTTTTCGTTGGCGGCCGTGAATTAGCAAATGGCTTCTCTGAGCTTAACGATGCACAAGACCAAGCAGAGCGCTTTACTCGTCAAGTTGAAGAGAAAGACGCAGGTGATGATGAAGCGATGCACTACGATGATGACTATATCCGTGCATTAGAATACGGCTTACCACCAACAGCGGGTGAGGGTATTGGTATCGATCGTCTAGTGATGTTATTTACTGACTCACCAACAATTAAAGACGTGATCCTATTTCCACACATGCGTCCTCAAGCTGATTAATCAGCTAAAAGTCTTGAAAGCGCCGCTTTTTAGCGGCGTTTTTGTTATCAGAAATTTCTGATTTTTATTGCTCTCAATTTTAATACTCAATTGTAATTAGCTGATCTAAAAAGAAATACTGAATTAGTCTTCCAACAAAGTTACTAAGTTGTAAAATTTTTCTACAAATCCCAAGGCCAATAGTATTATTTTTAGCCAAGATATGACATCATTGCGCAATTCTCGTTCAATGTATAAATGGACTTAATAATAATGACTAAAAAGCCTTCGCCGTTGCCTACAGATACGAACAAAAGCGAGCCTCAACGTGAAGATTTTTATCGTGCTTGCATCGCCGAATTTCAACAGTTGGGTTATCAAGATCAATACCTCGCAGAGTTAACTGATGAATTGATCCCATTGACGGGTCTTGAGCCGTTGAGTGATAAAGAAAAAACGGCGAAAGGATAAACAAAAACAAGCTCTTTTGGCTCGTTATGGACAATCTATAACCATCTATGCGATTTTCCTTGAAAAGTGTTTGACATATTTCCTGAAATCTTTATTATACGCCCCACAAGACGGAGAGGTGGCCGAGTGGCCGAAGGCGCTCCCCTGCTAAGGGGTTTGTAGCTCTATCGAGGGTTCGAATCCCTCCTTCTCCACCATTTTTCCTAAAATGGCATGTCTTGAAAGTAATATGAGTGGACGCGTAGCTCAGCTGGATAGAGTACCTGGCTACGAACCAGGCGGTCGGAGGTTCGAATCCTCCCGCGTCCGCCACTTTCTTCTTGAAAGTGACATAAACCGACGAAAGTCGGTTTTTTTGTGCCTGCAATTTGCGTAGGAGCGTGAAAACACGATATAAATCTGTAGCAGCGATTTTATATCGCGTTTATTATCGCAATATTCGTAGGAGCGACTTCAGTCGCGAACACCTCACTTCCACGCCACAAATTAAAACCAAACTCAAAATACAAAAAACGCACCCCGTAGGCGTGAAACTTGTTTCGCGCGTATCACGATGCTGTCGCCATAAATGACGACCTACAGGGTGGGCAGCGACTTCAGTCGCGAACATCATGCTTCCACTCCACAAATTAAATCCCAACTCAAAATACAAAAAACGCACTCCGTAGGCGTGAAACTTGTTTCGCGCGCATCACGATGCTGTCGCCATAAATGATGACAACCTACAGGTAGGAGCGACTTTAGTTGCGAACATCATGCTTCCACACCACAAATTAAACCCCAACTCAAAATACAAAAAACGCACCCCGTAGGCGTGAAACGTGTTTCGCGCGTATCACGATACTGTCGCCATAAATGACGACCTACAGGGTAGGAGCGACTTCAGTCGCGAACATCATGCTTGCACTCCACAAATTAAAACCCAGCTCAAAATATAAAAAGTGCACCCCGTAGGCGTGAAACGTGTTTCACGCGTATCAAGATGCTGTCGCCATAAATGATGATCTACACCTCTCACATCTTGCTATCTATCCCAGAATAAGCATTTCTCAATGTAAGGTTCATGCTCATGCATTATTTACATTTAACCGACAAAGGGTACAATCTCGCTAATATAATAATAATTAAACCAATATCCCTTGCGTCTATTTCATTTATTCTTTTTTTATTGCATTTTGCTTGGTTCGTTTGCTGCGCAAAGCGAGCCAGTTGTATCGCAATCAACACCATTAAACCAACAACAAATCCAAGCACTCAAATTTGAATCTCCTATTAAAGCAGATTGGTTGTTTAGTACTTACCAAGAGTCCGTATTTAATTCATCAATTTTGGTCTTAGAGGCCGGTGATAAAAAGTCGCCGCCTTTGCTGCTTGTGCATGGTTTAGGCGTATTAGGTATGCAAGATTGGTTTGGGGTTATTCCTGAACTCACTAAGCATTATCATGTTATTGCGATTGATTTACCTGGATTTGCTCACTCAGAAAGCCCCGAAGGGCGTTACTCTCCTCGCAATTATGCTGCTGTACTGGCGGAAGTGGTCGATCACTATATTGTTGAACCAACCACGGTTGTGGGTCATTCGATGGGGGGCGCGGTCAGCCTGTATTTTGCTGGCAAATACCCGGAGAAACTCAATAAACTGGTGCTAGTCGACGCAGCGGGTATCTTACATAAAGTGGCATTTATAAAGCCTATCTCCAACGTACCTAAGCCTAATACTAAGCTACCTAAATTTCTCTCAACTAAGTTAGCTCAGCTCAATGATTTTACAACCGGACTCATTGAAGAAGGTGCGATTGATTCATATCTGACAGAGTTATTGCAGCGTAGTGATGGTGCGTGGAAGCTAGTAATGGGTGAAACATCAAATATGAATGCAGCGCTGAGTTTAGTTGAAGAAGACTTTAGCGAGATTGTCAGCAATCTGAAAATAGAAACACATATTATTTGGGGTGAAGAAGATGCAGTAGCTCCATTACGAACTGCAAAAGTATTGAACAGCCAGCTAATCAATAGTGATTTAGCTACTTTGCCTGATGTGGGCCATGTGCCAATGAAGCAACAGCCCAGCCAGTTTTTAGCTTTATTAAATCGTGCATTTACTGGGGAAGTTAAAAAAGCAGCCAGTGCAGAAGTTTCTGATAAACAAATCGAAACATTTCATTGTGAAGATCAGCACAGCCGCGAGTTTTCAGGCCATTACCGTCATATGATCATTGAAGACTGTAATAATGTGTTACTTAAAAATGTGGTTGCTGAATCTATCCGTATTAAAGATTCTTTAGTGAGATTAGAAAATGTAAGCTTATCAGGGGCTAAACTCGCTTTAAATATTAAGCGTTCTGTGGTTGAACTAACCAATGTCACTATTACGGCACAACAAGGTGTAAAACTGAATGAAAGCCGATTTGATGGTGCTGGTGTGCAAATCAATGCATCAGAGCATGCAATAAGCGTTGTCGATGACAGTAATATTATATTCTCGTTAAGTAGAATCCATAGCCCGATATACCAAGGTTTGGCACATGATGCCATAGAAGTAGAAAAAGGAATTATTGATGACCGCTTTAAATAGCATCCCTTTTGTTAAATTAGCAGCGTGCTCGCTGTTTTGTGTCGCTTTACTAAGTGGTTGCAAATCAACAAAGACTGAGCAACAACAATATGCTGATCTACAAGATAGTTTTAGTTATGAAACGTACAGTGGAGTGTCGAATACCAGTGTCGATACCATTGCTTATGGTTATAACAAACTGCAAAAAGAACAGTTAGAGCAAATAGGTGCAATTGAGCCAACACTGACTCATGCCATGATGAGCTACATTTTGAGCCTTGGTGTAAGTAAAGATTTTGCAATTGCTGAAAGCGACTTAGCGCTTGCTAAAGCGACTGATATGCGGGGTAAATATTTAGCATACAGTGCTCAGTCTTTGGCTTTTTATAACAAAGGCTGGCGTAAAATGGCTAAACAAAAAGCTGACTTCATTCGCACCGATCCTCTGTTTGCGACAGTGAGCCAGAGCTATCCAAAAGAGCAGCTTATTTCTTATCTCATTATTGGCAGTGTTGCAGTACGTGATGGTGACCTAGCGACAGCACAAAACATGTTTTATGTGATTGGTGAGCAGATTGAAAAACCCTGGTTACCAAGCTTAGCAAAAGCGTTAACGGTAACCCTAAATGGCTCAACAATAGACTCATTAATCATGCTAAAAGATATCAGCACAGATCCCTCTTTAAACGGCTATGAACGTGAGAAAATAGCCGAACTGATGGATGTTGTGCAAAGCAAATTAAGCGATAAAAAGAAGCGTCAAAAAATCACCCATATTGCTGACGATTTCTTTCTCGACCGCATTAAGGATAAAAGCTCAACGCTATATCGTGATTTGATCACTGACTTACAAAAATACACTGAGCAAGTTCTTTAATCTCTTAAGAAGTTGAGTGTAGTTTCACACTCAACTTCACCTAAATCCTCACTGTTTCAAATCCTTTACGCAATAAAACCGTGTTAATTTGCTTCACGGTCAATTTGTGTTAGATTTAATAAAATATTCCAAAAATAATAACAAGCGGGAATTTTATTTTATGTATGCGAAAGGTGCATATCAAAACAGGCTGGCTATAAGTTGCGGCTTGATGCTCTTGGCTGGTTGTCAAACTAGCACAGAAACAGCCCCATTAACCGACCAACAATACTTTGAGCAGGTGATGTTAGCGCCTGCTATTTTGCCAGACGATTTAACGAATACCGGTTGTTTATCGCTTGAGAGTGAAACTAAGCTGCAAAGCTATAAATCAGCGGCTGAGGTTAATTACCAGCAAACAGGTTGGCAAAACAGAGTTGCGGCCGATTGGCAGTATTTTTTAGCCCCAGAGCAACCGGGCAAGCTACTCCTAATTGATTATCAAGTTCAAGCAGGGCAATTAGCTTACCGGTATTTAAGTGACGGCAGCCACAATGAGTTGTATGAACCTTGGAGTTCATCAAAAATTCAAGCGTTTAGCGGTGCGCTGTCAAAAGTAAGGCAAACTCACCCTCAGCTTGGTGCAGCTTCATTTGCCGGTGATACAGCACTGGCTGATTTGATCAGCAGTATTAATAGTTACGAAGCATTTGGTAAAGCCGATGGTAATTCAAATGCGATAGCCAGTTATTTTGTCAATGTCGTAGGGCGCGAATATTTGCGTGGGCTTTTTAATGAAGGCTGGCTAAAACTAGAGGATCAGCGTTTGTTATTTAACGGCGCATATGGCTCAGAGCAGTTTATGCCATCAGACGAATACTGGCATAACCTTGTCAATAATGAGCTTGATGCAAAGATAGCTCGGTTCAAAGCAAGCAGTGATGATCCTGGCTATTTAGGGTATCGTTGTGAGAGTTGTGGTTTAACGGGCAACAAAGCAATGACCACACTTGCTCAAGCGGAATGGTTAAAACGTCTGGTTAGTCATCAGCGTGAACCAAGTACGCAAATGCCTTTTTTACAAGCAAGTGATGTTGATGTGCTACTTAACGGCACAGGTCATACAGATGAACATGTTCCTGTAGGCGGTATGATGGTAGGTATCAGTCATATCGTTACAAATGCATTGGCAAATGTTATTGCGCCAAATGATAGTCGCTCTGCAAAAGAAGTGCTCGATAGCGCGACGAATGGGCAATGGCGTGTTTGGCAAAAAATTGGCTGGGGGCCAAGTGAAACGCGCTCCACCACAGAAACGGTTATGTTGGCACATGTGTGTTTAGGCAATTACCAAGGTGGCCGTGAGTTTACGTTTAGTGTACAGCAGTCAACTTCGGGGGCCGACGAAGCCAATTTGCCAATAGTCGGTAAGCAAATGCAGCAAAAGTTGCAGCATGCTTTTACAAAATTATTAGATTAACGCGTTCAATAAGAATTAAGGTACAGCTATGCGTCGTTCAATTATCGCTTTATCAATTACTTTAGGTGTTGCTTTTAGTGCACCTATGCATGCTGAGGGTTGGCAATCAGATGTTATCGGGGTCACGCAGTCACAGCTTTCGCCCAGCTACTGGCTAGCACAAGGTGCATCGGCAAAAGTGATCATGACTGAGGCGCAAATTGCGGCCTTCAACGAGAAATTAATTAAAGAAAATAAATACATTGTTGATCCTCTTTCATTTCAAAAATCGCTCACTAAAGACGAGCTAACAAGCGCCATTCATTCAGCAAGTTCAATTCCAAAAAGCCCGCGCTTTTTTACCGATGGCCGACAACTCACCGCGAAAGACTTTGCTAAATATCAGGCTAATTTAAACCTTAACAAGGTCGTAGATAACAATGAGGTACGCTTTGCTGTGGTCGTTAAGCGCACCGCATTACGTACTTTTCCAACTTGGGATCGGGTTTTAAATAGCGGCCTTGATCAAGACTTAGATCGCTTTCAAGAAAGCGGTATGTTTCCGGGCGAAGCGGTTGCTGTATTACATCAAAGCGCAGATAAAAAATGGTTGTTAGTACGTGCTTACAACTATCTTGCGTGGACGCCTGCCGAAGATCTTGCCTTTGCTGATGCAGATAAAATAAAAGCTTATCGCGAACAAGATAACTTTTTGGTGGTAACCGGTGCAAAGGTCAATACTGCTTATGTGCCAAACGATGAAACCCTCTCAGAAGTTCAGCTCGATATGGGAGTACGCTTACCATTAGTTGATAGTGAGCAAGTACCGTATTTGCTCAACGGCCAAAACAGCTATGCTAGCCATGTTGTACAGTTACCTACCCGCGATGAGCAAGGCAAACTTGTTATTAAACCTGCAATGATAAGTAAAACTGCCGATGTAAATTTAGGCTACCTAGACTACAACGAGCAGAATCTGATTAGACAAGGCTTTAAGTTTTTAGGCGAGCGCTATGGTTGGGGCCATGATTACAATGGCCGTGACTGTACTGGCTTTGTTGGTGAAATTTATAAGAGCTTTGGCCTACTAATGCCGCGTAATTCAGGACAGCAAGGCAGTAGTGAATACGGGAAAAATAGTCGTTTTGATAAAAATACTGCGGCAGATGATAAGTTACCGACGGTTAAAAATATGGCGATTGGCGATCTAATTTATATTCCGGGTCATGTAATGATGTACTTAGGAGAGCATCATGGTGAGCCTTATGTTATTCATGACGTTAAAGGCTTAGGTTATAACAAAGGCGATGGCAGTTTTTATAATAGTGCCTTGAATGGGGTGTCGGTCACACCATTATTGCCACTTAGATTATCTCAAGAAACCAGCTACTTAGATCGTGTTTATAACATTAAGCGTATTCGCTAGAGGCCATTATGAAAATTAAAGCTGTTCGCTTTGCAAAGCTCAAAGTGCCATTAGTTACCCCATTTAAAACAGCACTGAGAGAAGTGAGTTTTATTGAGGATTTAGTGGTTTTAATCGACACCGAATGTGGCCAAATTGGCTATGGCTCTGCGGCTTCAACACCGGTTATTACAGGCGATACCCATCAAGGAATGATCGCGGTCATTCAGCAGTTTATTGCCCCTAAATTAGTGGGGCAAGAAATCGAAAACATTAATCAGCTTACCCACATTATTCAATCTACGGTGGTTGGTAACAGTAGTGCAAAAGCGGCTTTGGAGTTAGCGGTTTACGACTTATGGGGCAAGCTCTATCAAGCGCCTTTATATAAGTTACTTGGCGGTGGTAAGTCAGCGCTAAAAACCGATATCACCATTAGCGTCGATAACATAGATAAAATGCTTAGTGACTGTCAGCGAGCGGTTGAGCAAGGCTTTGATGTATTAAAAATAAAAATCGGCAATAACCTTAATCAAGATATTGAACGTGTAAAAGCAATCCATGCAGGCTTTGCCGCTAAAACGCAGCTGCGTTTAGATGTAAACCAAGGCTGGAATGCCAAGCAAACTGTGTTTGCACTACAGCAACTTGAGCAAGCAGGCGTGGTATTAGAGTTGGTTGAGCAGCCAGTAAAAAGCAGTGATATTCAAGGGCTCAAATATATTACTGAGCGAGTGAATACCCCGATTATGGCCGATGAAAGCGCCTTTTCACCGAAGCAAGTGATCCAACTTTTAGAGCTTGGCGCAGTTGATATTATCAATATTAAATTAATGAAAACGGGCGGCTTAAGCCGAGCAATTGAGATTGCTAATATCACAGCCCAATACCAAGCAGAGTGTATGATTGGTTGTATGCTAGAGGGCAGTATTGCCGTAGCTGGTGCTGCACATTTAGCCTCTGCCAAAGCGAAGAAAATCAGTAAAATCGATTTAGATGGCCCAGCCCTTGGTCAGTATGACCCAGTGCAAGGGGGCGTTGAATTTAGCGGTCCACAAATACGCTTATCGGATGCCCCGGGTCTTGGCATTGAATCAATAACGGGGCTTGAACCAATTACAAACGGAGTATGGCCAGCATGAAAAAATTAGTCAGTTTTATTGCAGTTATGAGTTTATCGGCTTGTGCCAGCAAAGAGTTACCTAAACCTGTTATTGATAACAGTCATCAACAGCTCGTGGTGGTGGTGGCCAATGATAGTGATGCCATTGATGCCACCTTGTATCGCTTTGAAAAAACCGCTGGCAGCTGGCAACAACAAGGTCAGCAACACGCGGTGGTACTAGGTCGTACTGGCCTTGCATGGGGAGTGGGGCTGCATCCTGCACAGCCAGGTCAGCAAAAACAAGAAGGCGATGGTAAAGCACCTGCGGGTATTTTTGAGCTTGGTACTGCTTTTGGTTATTTAGATTCATTACAAACGAACCTCAGTTATCAAGCAATGACAGCAAATGATTATTGTATTGATGTGAAAGGCTCACCGTTTTACAACCAGTTGGTTGATAAAGCACAAGTAGGTGAAGACGCCGTAAAAGACTCTTCAGAATGGATGCGTCGTGATATTTACAGTCAAGATAACCTTTATAAAAAAGGCATTGTTGTTAAGCATAACCCAAGCAATATCAATGGTGCGGGCAGTTGTATCTTTATGCATTTATGGCGGGCACCAAGTAAGCCAACAGCAGGTTGTACAGCAATGACAGAAAGCGATATGGATGCGTTACTTGCTTGGTTAGATGAGCGTAAAAAACCGTTATTAGTCAGCTTGACCAAAGCGCAATATCAACAAAAGCAAAGTCAGTGGCAATTACCTAACTTAGCTAAATAAAAATAATAAAATAAAAGTATTTTAATTTTGTCATAATGGTGGAATAATATATTCCATTGAGGTTTGGGTTAGGATAATAAATGAGTGCAAATTACGCTTTTCTCGATTGGCTAGTATTCGCAAGTTACGGTGCAATTTTATTGTTAAGTGGCTGGTGGTTTAATCGCAAACGCGCTAACTCAAGCCAAGATTTTTTTCTAGGCGGAAATAGCATGCCAACTTGGATGGTGGCTATTTCTGTTTTAGCCACTTCGCAATCAGCGGCAACGTTTATTGGTGGACCAGATCAAGGCTATCAAGGTGATTTTTCATATATTGCGACCAATATCGGTGCGTTTATTGCGGCATTTATTGTATCGGCGTTTTTAATTCCAAAGTTTTACCAGCAAAAAGTGTATACCGTTTACGAACTGCTTGAAAAACGTATCGGGCCAAAGGCCAAGCGCCGTAGCGGCATGATGTATTTATTTGGCCGTGTGTTTGCCAGTGGCGCCCGTTTGTATATGGCCGCTATTGCTGTGGCGATGATTCTATATGGCAATATCGATGCCGACAGTGTGGTTATCGCAACTTTAGTACTGGCGCTTGCAGGTCTGCTTTATACCTTTTTGGGTGGCATTCGCAGCGTTATTTATTCTGATGTACTGCAAAGTATCGTTTATGTCAGTGCGGCTATTGCGGTTATCTGGTGCTTGCTGAGTGTTATTCCGGCTGATTTCTCAACCATAATTGCAACTTTGAGTGAGCCAAGTCCTGGTGCAGACTCAAAACTCGCGCTGTTTAAATTTGATTTAGATTTTGGCCCGTCAGGGGTCTTTAACATGGCCTCTGTGTTAACGGGGTTTGTGCTGTTAAATATCGCCGCATTTGGTTTAGACCAAGATATGACGCAGCGCTTATTAACCTGTAAAAGTCCAAAAGAAGGCAGTAAAGCGTTATTACTATCGGTAGTGATGGTGATCCCAGTTATGGCTATTTTTATCTTTATTGGTTTGCTGCTTTATATTGTTTATCAGCAACCTGCACTAATGAATAACGAAGCTGGGCAAACGGTCGTACAAGAATTTAACGGCGAAAAAATCACTATCTTTATGTACTACGTATTAAACGAAGTACCAGCCGGGGTTAAAGGTTTAGTCAGCGTGGGTATTATTGCAGCTGCTATTTCTACTTTGAACTCTGGGCTTAGTTCGATGTCTTCAGTCATCGTACAAGATATCTATCGCCCGTATTTAGAAAAACATAACAAGCAAGTAAGCGATCATCACTTTGTAAAAGCGGGTCGTGTGGGTATGGCACTAGTGAGCCTTGCCTTAGCGCTGATGGCTATTCTTTGTTATTTCTGGCAGCAATACAGTGATATGCCATTATTAAAATTTGCGCTAAGTGTAATGGTATTTTCGTACAGCGGTTTGCTAGGTGTGTATTTTACTACCTTGTTTACCAAACGAGGCAGTGAAGGCTCAGTGTTAGCAGCGCTAATAGCGGGCTTTATGGTGACCTTACTAATGCAGCCGTACATGATTGACTGGTTACTACCCGAATCAATGCGCTTTTACTTAGGATTTACTTGGCAGCTATGCATAGGTACATTGCTCGCAACATTGGTGTGTTGCCTTGGTAAAGCGGCAGACGAGAAGAGTGCGTAAATGGCTGTACGCTATGTTTTAGCCATCGATGGTGGTGGCACCAAAGTGTTAGCAGAGCTAAAAGAGCAGGTAAGTGGCGCTACTTTTCGTGCCCAAGCGGGTTCGGCATCAATTTCGAATGATCTTGATTTAGCGTTAGAAAACATTGTTAAAGTAACCCGTGATGTTTGCCAGCAAAGTGGCGCTGAGCCTAGTGAAATCGTCACCGTTATGGGTGTTGCTGGTGGCTCATCGCAGAGCCTCGCTGAGCAATTAACAGTGATGCTCAAGCTGATTTACGAAATAGAATTTGCCAGTTTGCAAATTACCAGTGATGCAATTACGTCATTATATGGTGCTAATCTTGGTGAACCATGTGTGGTTATTGCACTTGGCACCGGTGCCGTCGGCGCAAGATTAAACGCTCAAAAGCAAACTAAGCTGGTGAGTGGCTGGGGTTTTACCGTTGATGATTTTGGCGGTGGTGCGCGTATCGGCCTGATGGCTGTGCAGCAATTATTAAACGATATAGATATTTACGATTTACCAAAAAGCCGATTAACGATTCGTTTGAGTGAGCAGCTAGGATGCACTCGTCAAACAATTAGTCGTTGGCTTAAACAAGCAAAACCCGCGGATTATGCAGCATTTAGCCCGTTGGTGTTTAGCTTACAAAACGACTGTGAGGCGGCAAAAGCGGTATTAACAGAGCACACCCAATCGGTGGTTAGGTTAATAAATAAAAGCCGAGGTAACTCGCCGTTACCGGTGATTTTAATTGGTGGTTTGGCGAAAGTTAGCCAACCGTTATTGCCACTTGCCTTACAAAACGAATTATCTCCTTGTAAGGGAGATTCATTAACTGGTGCCGCCATTTTAGCGGTAAAGCATTACCATGACATTATTGAAAAAGGACAACCCAATGAGCCCTGAGCACGTCTTTAAGCAACAACGTGAGTTACTCGAAGAGTTAAACGGTATTGTCTCTGAAGGACAAAACCCTGACACTTTGGATATCGATCTGCTCAGCTCCACTGAGATCCTCACTAAAATCAATAATGAAGATCACAAAGTAGCGGGTGCCGTGAAACTTGTGATCCCACAAATTAGTGAAGCTGTCGATCATGTCGTTGAAGCATTTCAACAAGGTGGCAGGTTAATATACATTGGTGCTGGCACCAGTGGTCGTTTGGGTATTTTGGATGCGGTTGAATGTGCACCTACTTATAGCGTAAGCGATCAGCAAGTGCTCGGTATTATTGCTGGTGGTGACACCGCGGTTAAAAAAGCCGTAGAAGGCGCTGAAGATAGCACCACGTTTGCTATTGAAGACTTAAAAAATGCTAATTTAACCAGTAAAGATGTCGTGGTTGGCATTGCCGCCAGCGGTCGAACTCCTTATGTTTGCTCGGCAATTGAATACGCTAAATCACTTGGTTGTGTCACTGTGGGTGTCACTTGCAATCCTGATTCAGCGGTGATGCGTTTACCACAAATCGGCATTTGCCCCGTGGTGGGTGCAGAAGCTGTAACTGGCTCTACACGTATGAAATCGGGCACGGCACAGAAGCTGGTGTTGAATATGCTAAGCACAGCTAGCATGATCCGCACAGGCAAGGTGTATAAAAACCTGATGGTTGATGTGAATGCCAGTAACGAAAAACTGCACGCTCGTGCTATTCGTATTGTGATGCAAGCAACAGAGTGTTCTCAGCAGCAAGCTGTGGATGCATTAAAGCAAGCTGAGCAAAGTGCCAAACTAGCAATTTTAATTGTGTTAACTGGAAAACCAGCCCCTGAAGCAAAACAGTTATTGTCAAAAGCGGGTGGCTTTTTACGTAAGGCGGTTGAAGAATAATGCGTTTTTTAGCTGTTTTAGTTCTTAGTTGTTTTGCGCTTTTAGGTTGCCAAGAAACACCTGCACAAGCGCCTAAAAATGCACAGCCTTTACAGGTGGGCGCGGCCAATTTTCAAGCTTATTTACCTGCATTAACAGGGAAAAGTGTTGGCTTGGTAGTTAATCAAACATCAGTTGTGAATGGTCAACATTTGGTTGATGCATTACTTGAGAAAGGCGTTGTCGTTAGCAAAATATTTGCCCCAGAGCATGGCTTTCGCGGCGACCATGACGCCGGTGCTCACGTTAAAAGCACAGTAGATGCTAAAACCGGCATTGATGTTGTGTCGATATATGGCAGTAATAAAAAGCCAAGCCCTGAGATGCTTGCAGATCTAGACGTCATTATTTTTGATATTCAAGATGTCGGTGTGCGTTTTTACACTTATATCAGTTCAATGCACTATGTGATGGAAGCCGCCGCTGAAAATGGTAAAGAGGTTGTAGTACTCGATAGACCTAACCCGAATATAGCCTATGTAGATGGGCCTATCCTTGACCCACAATTTCGCTCATTTGTGGGCATGCACGAAATTCCTGTTTTACACGGTATGACAGTGGCTGAGCTTGCTCAGATGATCAAAGGCGAAGGTTGGATAAATGACGCTGATAAGCTTGAGCTAAGTGTCGTGCCTGTTGAGAATTATGACCGCACTATGGCTTATGAGCTACCAATAAAGCCAAGTCCTAACTTACCAAATGCCCAATCAATTGCGCTGTATCCATCATTGTGTTTCTTTGAAGCTACGCCTGTGACTATTGGCCGGGGCACTGATTTTCCGTTTCAAGTTGTTGGTTACTCGCCAGTTAAACTCGGCGAATTTAGCTTTACGCCAAGGGCGATTAAAGGCGCTTCAATGCACCCTAAATTCAAAGGGGTCGAAGTATTTGGTCAAGACTTACGAGATGCTGATATTCACGGCCTAGATTTAAGCTTGTTTATTTCGGCTTATCAAAAGCTAAATGCGAATGATCATACGTTTTTTGAACGTGCTGATTTTATGGATAAACTTGCAGGGACTGATAAATTGCGTTTAGCCATTGAAGAAGGCCAAACAGAGCAACAAATAAAGCAAAGCTGGCAAGCCGATTTAAGTGCTTATAAACGCAAGCGCTCCCCGTATTTGCTTTATCAATAATAACTAGATAACTAGATAACTAGATAACTAGATAACTAGATAACTAGATAAATAAGAACGAGGCGCTTGCCTCGTTTTTTTATGCCTATAAAAAGCTATGTTATATTCATGAACTTGATTTGTAAGGATATACCATGAAAGTTCATTTAATTGCTGCATTTACATTACTTGCTGGCTGCTCACAACTCCCAAACAGTACAACAAGTAACTCAACCGATGTACTTGACCTTCGGGATGATAAAAACGCAGCAGAGCAGTTGTGGATGCTTAAACACGCAACAAAGCCCAGTTACCCTAAAGCAGCAGAAATTGCCAAACAGACGGGCTGTGCGCGCTTTATTATTACTATTGATAAACAAGGTAATACCACCGATATCCGTTTTGTAGAGAGCTTCCCTGAAGGGCTATTTGTCGATGTGTCGCGAAAGTCGCTTAAAACTTGGCACTGGCAGGCAAGGGAAAGCAACAGCGAATCGAGAGCGATTATTCGAACTGTGCAACTCGACTACTTTATGAAAGAAGCGAGTAATATGGATGCCGCAAAAGCATTTTGTACAATTTAAGTTTTTACTGTTTTTAAGGCATAAAAAAGGGCCGCTATAGCGGCCCCCAACAGGATTGATAAACTTAGAACTTGAAGTTAACTGAAAGCTGTAAACTACGAGGGTTATAGTAACTGCGTGATTCACCAAAGTTGTCATACTGAGCGTACGGGTTTTTGTTGAACCCTGTTTGTCTATTGAAGACATTAAATAAATCTGCGCGGAATTGTAATTCCATATCACCTGAGAACTTAAAGTCTTGGGTATAGTTTAAGTCAAGTTGCCAGTGGCTTGCTGTTCTTCGAGAACCAGCAGGTTCTGCATAGCGACTCACATGACTTGAAGCGTATCCGTATTGTGTACCATCCCATGCTTCCCAAGCCTGACCAGATTGGAATACAAAGTAAGCACCAATGTTTGCTTCCCATGGCACAGTGTAGTAACCATACACTTTGACTTTATGCGGTTTATCTCCAGATAGTGTTCCGTAGCGGTTATCCCATGAGTAACGACCGCGACCATCACCATAGTATGATGAGCCAATAAAGTTATTAGCATCATTACTTGTTGTGGTATTGTCTTGGTCGAAGTTACCGTAGTAATGGCTCCAAACATAAGAAGCATTGATGTAGCTATTTTCACCTAGGTACTCAGCTTCGATGCTAGCTTCCCAATATTTAGTCTCGCCACCATCTACTTCAGCAATAACATAAGATGAACCGCCAATTTCATCGCGGATTTCGGCTAGGTTATCTACATATAAACCTTTATCTGCTATGTGTTGTGGTACACCATCAGCATCAACGCCAGAGTAGTCAGTTAAACGTGCTGTGTTTGGCATATCTTCCCAAAAGTGCATACCTTTACGGTGACGTACGTGAGCACGTAGCACTAAGTCAGAACCCACATATTTAGTGGTACCAAGTGTGAACTCATTGATACGACGAGGTTTCATTCCTTCTTGGAATGCTTTACCTGAAGAACCGCGTCGAGGCGATGCTGAAAGAATATTACCCGAATCATCAAGCAGTAACTCAATTTCCGAACGTGTGTTTCGATCCCAAGATGCTGCACGCGCTAATGAGCTTGCTTCAGGGTTATAAATAGCAAAATTCGCAAATACTGAGTCTTCCTCAGAATAGGTCCAAGTTGCACCTAAACGCGGTTGAAGCATATCAGACCAATCTGTTTTATACATTTCATACTTATGGCCTGGAGCTAGCTCATAACCTGATATTGTTCCTGATTTTTCTTTTAAGCCTTGTCCGTACCAAGTATCTTGGCTCACAAGTAGACCGATATTATAAGTCCAATCACCATGTTCAATAGTATCGTTTATTTCGAAATTGAGGCTACGCATTTCTGAATTGATACCAGAGACTGTGCTCCCATCAGTTGCTAGACTCATTTGCTGTACATGTGCTCTATATATAGCGTCGGCAGGGTCAAAACCTTCAGTGTCTGCATCAGGATCGACTAAACCGCCTAGGTAAGAGATGCGCCCCCAACCATTTGATAAACGAGTAATCTGCTCTTCACCTTCTTCCCATTTTGCGCCTAAGTGTAGTGTGTGGTAAGTGTCACCCCAGTTAAACTCATGCTCTAAATTAATTTCAAAAGAGTCTCTGTAAAAGTTTTGGTTATCATATTGGGCGTAAGCACCAACACCACCTTCACCTTTCATTACACCATCTTCTAAGTAACCATAAGCATTGATTAATGCTGTAGCTCCCGCATTATAAGAAGCTATTTGCTCTTCTGTGAAAGCACCTTCAGAATCATATTCTCTTAGGTTTGGAACAGAAAAATAACCCATTTGAGTAAGGTTATTGATATCTACTTGGCTAGATAATGATGGAATAACGCTTAACTCAGTATCTGGTTTCGAGCCTGTTTCCAATTCAAATTTACTGTATTGAAATGATAGAGTAGTTGCAGAGCCTAAAATCCAAGAGCCATCTAAAGTAAAGATATCTTGGTCAGCTTTACTACCTACAGATACACTGTCAGTTTCGTAAGCGCCAATTGAATCACCTTTAACTTCTTTGTCAGATGTACGCTGTGAAATATTAATTAAAATATCGTCTGTAGGTGCCCAGGTTAATTTACCAAAGTATTCATCGCGGATACTTTCATAGTCCTTCACATCACCGTAAGCGGTAGCTTTGTTCGCTTTAGTTTCTTCTGGGCGATAATAAGAGGTATAGAAATATAAGGTATCTTCAATAAGCGGACCGCCTAAGCTTGCTGTTAACCAGCTTTTATCAAGCTCATAGCTTTCTTCGCCCACAGGTGTTGCAACAAAGCTTTTAGGTTGTACCTTGTATTCAACATTACCGTGGAACTCGTCAGTACCCGATTTTGATACTGTGTTGATTGAGAAGCCGCCTGAGCGGTTAAAACCTACCGCTTTTGCACCACCGCGGTCCATAGTTACGTAAGCAACGTCATGGGTTGATGGCTCTGATGCTAAGTTACCAAACATTGGCATTGAAACATTTACACCATCAAAGCCGTAGGAGTTATCAACCCCTGAACCACCTGCAGATGGACCTAAGACTGTATTTGCCGAAAGCTCAACACCTGGTACAAGTTTTAATAGGTCACGGTAATCTTGACCAACTGGTACGCTATTGATTGCTTCTTCACCAAGTGAGTTAGTCAGTGCAGACTTACCTTGGCGGAATAATTTACTGCCGGTAACCGTGATGACTTCAACGTTTTCGTTAGCACCACCCATAGTGACGTTTAGGCTCGAAGTTTGTTCAAGTAAAACATCTACAGTCATAGTTTGAGTTACACCGTTTTTATCGGTGAAAGTCAGTTCATAAGTACCTGGTTTTAATTGTGGTAAGTCGTAGCTGCCGTCTTCTCGCGTAACAACAGTACGTGGTTTTGGCATCACATTACTTTTTGCTGTAACAGTGATCCCTGCCAGTGACTGCTGTGCTTCTGGTGATGATACCTTACCTTTGATCCCCCCGGTTAGATTTGCAAAGGCTGGCGCGCTGGCGAGTGCCGCGGCCATAACAACACCTGTAAAGGCTGTTTTCTTTGCGCGAAGTGCATTGCTAGTCGCTTTTGCTATATAGCTCATTGCGAGTGTGGATGCATGTTGTTTCATTGTTTCCCGTCCTTATATTTATATGCTTTGCTGGACTACTTACCCAATTGAGACTTATGAACTTTAAAATTATGTTGCCCATATATTAAACAGGTGTTATTTAAGTTGGTCAAGAATATTTTTTCATTTAAAGGTTAGTTTTTAGGAATAAAATATATAACCGATTTTAGGTAAAGATCAGTAATGACTTGCTTTAACGGAGTGCTAATTTATTCTTACTACAATTTTGTAAGAAATTATGACTTTAAAGTCAGTCGCTTATCGCAATTGTTTGGTAGTTTAGAGGAGAGAGGGGATTGTTAAACTGCATCCTAAATTAGGCATAAAAAAAGCAGCCTGAGCTGCTTTAAAGTATTTATATAACCTTATTGAAGAAATTAGTTATTCTTAAATTCGCCAACAACTTCATTAGAATGTTCTAGTAACTTACGACCTTGGCGGCTCGACTGCGTTAAGGCAATAAACAAAATATCAATGACAAAATCTTGCGCCGTACGCGCTAAAATCGATGATAAACGCACAGACTCGCCTTCAGCAACCGAGTAAAGTTTTACATCAGCCGAGTCGGCAACAAGGCTACTACCAAATTTAGTCACTGAGATCACCGAGCTTGAATTTTTCTTAGCTTGTTTAACAACTTCGGCAATTTCGCGAGTCATACCTGACTCACTTATCGCGATAACCAAATCACCTTTTGAAAACGTCGCAACATACGCAAGTTGTGCATGGCCATCTGGCTCTGCAATAGCAGGCATACCGAGTTTTTGTAATTTATAAGAAAAATCTTTTGCAACCAGTGCTGAGCCACCTAAACCACAAATTAAAATGCGCTTTGCAGATTTTAATAGCTCTACCGCTTTTTCGACAGCTGGTGCTTCGTTGAGGTTTTTGGTTTCGGTTAACACCGCCAATTTACTGCTTAATAGTTTTTCGGCGATTTGCTCTAGCGAGTCATTCAGAGTGATCTTGCCATGTAGCTTAGGTTCGCTGCTTTCATCGTTAAGGGCATCAATGACCGCAAGTTTAAAAGCAGGGAAGCCTTTATAACCTAACTTTTGCGAAAACTTCACCACACTTGATTGGCTTACACCAACCACTTTTGCTAGTTCAACCGATGATAAATTACGAATCGCATTCGCTGAATTTAACGTAAAGTCAGCAAGCTTAGCTTCGCTGCTCGATAGAGATTGGCGTAAGGCTTTAATTTTTACAAAAGTAGACATAGGGCTCACTTTGTTTGCTTAACTTAGTCAAAGCGCAAAGCGATGGTTCTATTATAAACACAGGGCTTGGGCGCATTGTTTGCTTAACACGACGACTTATTTTTGTTTTAGCAGACCTAAGTTTGGAATATTTTTCTTAATTTAGATGGAATAATATAGTTTTATTCCATAATAGATACAACACTAATTATTGAGATAGCTCTATTTTTAGTAACTTAGCGATAATGTATGCTTTTTATTCTTTAATTGTGAAATAAAATATTTTACATGTTAAGTGGGTGTTGCTACTGTATTGCTGAGAATCGTCAACGCTTAAATCATCAGGTATGAATCTGTTATGAGTTTTACCCCTTTGAAAACGTTACTTAAACAGCTGTGTTATCTCAGTAGTGCGGCATTATTAGTAAGCTGTGCCAGTAATCCATATACCTATACACAATCAGCTAATTACAGCCACCGTGTTAAGTTTTTAGTGATGCATTACACCGCCATTGATTACGAAAAATCAATGCGTGCGCTCGTGGATGAAGGGGGCTTAAGTTCACATTATTTATTACCTGAATCAGGCGATTCTAGTTATCCAAAAGATGAATTAGAAATTATTCAGCTGGTTGATGAAAAAGATAGAGCATGGCATGCCGGACGCAGTTTTTGGCAAGGCCGCGAAGATTTAAATGATCATTCTATTGGTATTGAAATTGTTAATGTACCAACCTGCCATATTCCTGAGCAAGCAAACCTTGCGATGGAAAATGACGCCAGTAAGTTATGTATTTTTCCAGACTACGACGCTAAGCAAATAGAGCTACTAATAAAACTTAGTAAAGATATTCTTGCTCGTAACCCAGATATCGGGCCAACTCAAGTGATTGGCCATTCTGATATTGCTCCAAGTCGTAAGAACGACCCAGGCCCGCGTTTTCCTTGGTATCAACTGTATAAAGCAGGTATTGGTGCATGGTACGACAGCGACACCGTTGATAAATATTGGCAGTTATTTAGCGCATCAAAACCTTCAGTTGAATTAATGCAAAAAGCACTACGCAGTTACGGCTATGAGGTGATTGCAACGGGTCAGCTTGATTCGCAAACGCTAGATGCTCTAAGTGCCTTTCAAATGCACTTTTTACCTTGGCATGTAAGCGGTAATAGTGATGCAAGAAGTGCGGCTGTGCTATTTGCATTATTAGATAAATACTTTCCTAAAAAGTTAGAGCGATTATTTAAAGAGTATCAGCAGCAACAGCAAGCGGTTGAGCCTGCGCCAAAAACACTGGCTAATGCACAAGTGATAGCGCGTATTCCGGCTCTTGATCCAAGCAGTCGCGCGCTTGTTAACGACCGAGGCACATTTACTGCCTATAAAGGTCGCGGTGAGATCATCATTGACAACCAAGATGCAACCAGTGCTGATATTTTCATTAATGGTGAAAAAATTAATATTGCCTCACCATTAACAGCCGAAAAAATATATCAATACAGTTTGGCTAAACGCACCCGCGATGGCATAAACACGTATAAAGTAGAAAGTGTATTGCCTGAAGGGGCAAGCTTAACCTTACGTTTTCCTTACCCAACGCTTGATAAAAACAGCACTCAAAAGCGTTTTAGTGCTGTTGATGAATTAATTAATCAAGAGGTTAAAGAGGGCTTTCCGGGCGCGGTACTCGCCGTTGTTAAAGATGGCAAGTTGATTAAACTAAGCCATTATGGCGCGGCTAAAAAGTACCATGCTGATGGCAGTGAACTTGCAAGCCCACAAGCTATGCAAAACGATACCTTGTTTGATATAGCTTCAAACTCAAAAATGTTTGCCACTAATTTTGCGCTGATGAAGCTTGCCAGCGAAGGGAAGCTCGACGTAGAAAAGCCACTGTTTTATTACCTACCAGAATTTAGAGGCAGCGGCCGTGAACAGCGTTTAGTAAAAGATTTACTCACCCACAGTGCGGGTTATCCTGCGGTGGTTGATTTTCATCGTAAAGACAATAAATTTGGTGAGCGCTTTTTTTCTCAAAACAGCCTGCGTACTAAAAACCTACTGTTAACAGGTGTCCCTTTCGTGGCTGGTCGTAACGTAAAACACCTATATTCTGATATCGATTATATGTTGCTTGGTGTACTGGTAGAACGTATTAGTGGTATGGCGCTCGATACCTATGTAGAAAGCCAAATTTATCAGCCACTTGGTTTAACACATACGGTTTATAATCCATTACAGAAAGGTTTTTTAGCTTCGCAAATTGCCGCCACTGAAATTAACGGCAACACCCGAGGTGGTCGCATCGAGTTTGAAAATATTCGAACCGATGTACTGCAAGGTGAAGTACATGATGAAAAAGCATTTTATGCTTTAGGTGGTGTAGCGGGGCATGCAGGGCTTTTTAGTACTGCCGGTGATTTATCCGTGCTTATGCAGGTGTTACTCAATGGTGGCGGCTACGACAACAAGCAAATTTTTACGCCACAAGTACTTGAGCAATTCACTAACTCCCAAGCAAGTGATGAGACCTATGGTTTAGGATGGCGTAGAGCAGGGCATCAAGCGCGTAAATGGCATTTTGGCCCTTATGCTAGCCCGCGGGCTTTTGGTCATACCGGCTGGACAGGGACTGTGACCGTTATTGACCCTGAGTATGACCTTGCTATTGTGCTATTAACCAATGCCCGTCATACACCGATTGAAGGTTCGAAAGAAAATTACCAGTTTGTCGGCAAGCGTTTCGAAACAGGTAAGTATGGCTCTATTATCTCACTGATTTATGAGAGTATATTAAATCACTAGTCGAATTAAGTTGAGTTTGGTGGCAAAGCCATTAAGCTTAGCGAGTTTTCGCATAATAAAAATAAAATGTTGTTCTTAATTTAAAAGGGTTTTTATGTCTTGGTATTCAATTTTACCACCCTTGATTGCTATCTTAATTGTGTTTTGGCGCAAAGAAGTGATCATGGCGTTATTGGTCGCGGTTGCGTCGTCTGAGTTTTTGCTTGCTCTGAATGGTGAAGGTAATACCTTGTTTTTCACCTTTATCAACACTATTGAGCGAGTCATTGAGGTTGCCAGTTCCCCTGGTAATAGCCGTATCCTTATTTTTAGTATCTTAATAGGTGCTTTACTTGCCTATATTCGTGAATCTGGCGGTGTAGCCGCTACCGTTAATTTACTGATGAACAAAGGGGTGGCTAAAAGTAAGCGCCAAGTAGGCTACTTAACCATGTTCTCAGGTATTGCGGTATTCATTGAATCGAACTTAAGCGTATTAACCTCGGGAATTTTATCGCGTGGTTTATTCGATAAGTTTAAAATGAGCCGAGCACGCCTTGCTTACATTATCGATAGTACCAGCGCACCTGTGTGTATCTTAATCTTGCTAAATGGATGGGGCGCATACGTACTGGGCCTTCTTGGCAACTACGAAATGGAAGAGTCTGCGGTTTCGGTGTTGTGGGGCAGTATTGGTTATAACTTTTACGCCATTATCACTTTACTTATCGTGTTCTACACCATCACCTTTGACAAGGTACATGGCCCATTAAAGCAAGCAGAAGAAAACCTAGAGCAACAAGAAACCGAACTAACAGAAGAAGTGAAAGGTTCAAAAGCACGTTACATGCTTGTGCCTCTAATTACCTTAATTGGTAGTATGGTTGGTTTTATGTTTTGGACTGGCGATGGCGATATTGCCAGCGGTAGTGGTTCTAAATCAGTGCTGTATGCAACTATTTTAGCCTGTGTTGTAGCTTACTTTTTAATGATTAGCTCGCGTGAATTTACACACCATAAGCTGGTAGATATTGGCTTTAAAGGAATGGGGGAGTTACTGCCATTAGTGTCTATTGTATTGCTATCACTTACTTTGGGTGCAAGCTTAAAAGACTTAGGTACCGGTGTGTTTGTTGCAGGCCTAGTAGGTGATTTCTTACCTATTTACTTGGTTGTGCCAGTGCTCTTTATTACAGGTGCGGTAATTTCATTTACCACAGGCACCTCATGGGGCACATTCGCAATACTTATTCCAATTGGTGTACCGCTCATTCAAGCATTAGGTTTACCACCTTCATTGGTTATTGCTGCTATTTTAGGTGGTGGTGTGTTTGGCGATCACTGCTCGCCAATCTCAGATACTAGTGCGGTATCGGCTATTGCATCAGGGTGTGATTTATTAACTCACGTAAAAACCCAAATGCCATACGCCTTATTCGGCGGCGCATTAACCTTCATTGCTTACCTAGTAACGAGTATTATTGTTTTATAAAAGCTTAAAGCTGTAAGTCTTAAGTTATAAGTAAAAAACCACAGAGAAGTCTGTGGTTTTTTATTGCTTGAATTTCGATAACTCGCATATTCAAGTTTGATAGCCGTCAGCCGTCAGCCGTCAGCCGTCAGCCGTCAGCCGTCAGTCTGGAATCTCGTGGAAACCATCGCGCGAAATAAATTTCACGTCTAAGGTATTCCTTTACTCTTTCCCCTTATAACTCGCTAACTTGTTTTAAATCTGATAGCTGACGGCTGAAAGCTTATGGCTCGTTGAACCATCGCGGAAATAAATTTCACGCCTACGGTATTCCTTTACTCTTTCCCCTTGTAACTCGCTAACTTGTTGGGTTTCGCTTCGCTCTACCCAACCTACGATTTCGGTACAACCTTATAAACACCGACACCATCAACACCTAGATATAGGTCACCATTAGGGTGTGTGGCTAGGCTACGGACGCGACCTACACCTTCAAATACTTTGCTGTGGCCTGTTACTTTGTCACCATCAAGTTTTACCAAAACAAGGTGGCCAAACTTCATCGAACCTACGGCAATTTGGCCTTGCCACTGTGGGTATTTATCGCTGGTGATAAATTCCATCCCAGAAGGGGCAATTGAAGGCACCCAATACCAATCAGGTTGTTCCATTCCTTCGCGACTAGTTTCGTCGGTAATTTTCGTACCAATGTAGTTGATCCCATAAGTGATCTCAGGCCAACCATAGTTTGCACCTGCTTTAACTATGTTGATTTCATCGCCGCCACGAGGGCCATGTTCATGGCTCCAAATAACTCCCGTCTCAGGGTGCATTGCCATACCTTGTGGGTTACGGTGTCCATACGAATAAATACTTTTGTGAGTTGTTTTATGGTTATAAAACGGGTTTGATTTAGGGATAGAGCCATCGCTATTGATACGGTGAATTTTGCCCGCATCATAGTCTAGACTTTGTGGGTGAACGTCTCTTTTGCCACGGTCGCCAATAGAGAAGTACAAGTAACCTTGTTTGTCGAACTCAATACGCGAACCATAGTGTTTTGTTGTTTTAATATTTGGCTCGCCATCAAACAATAATTGTTGATCGACAAGAGCCATATCTTTAAAGCGGGCACGCATAATCGAGGTGTTATAGCCCTCACCATCGCCCTCATAGCCCGAGTACGAAAAATAAATCCAGCCATTGTCGGCAAAGTTCGGATCAAGCTCTATATCTAATAAACCCCCTTGACCTTCATCATGTACTTTAGGTGTGCCTTTAACTGCTTGCTCAACGAGTTTGCCATCACGAATCAATCTAAGCTCGCCACGTCGATCAGTAACGAGTAAGTCACGCTCGTTAAGCCAAGCCATACCCCAAGGAATTTGAATACCTTCGCTTACTAATTCTAGTTTGTAGTTATTAGCGCTGGCATCCAGAGGAATCTTTTGCTCCGGCTGAGCACACGCTTGCAAGCTTGATAAGCTAATTGAGGCAATGATTAAACTGTTAAACAAAGACCTTTTCATGGTAACTCCATAATATTTAAACACGATGTTATTAGCCTAGCTGGTTCAGCATTAAATTGTTATTAACATTAGATCAATGTGCGATTATTGGTAGGAAAAGCGAGGTAAAGAGCGGAGTATTGCCGTCAGCCGTCAGCCGTCAGCCGTCAGCCGTCAGCCGTCAGTTTGAAATCTCGTGGAAACCATCGCGCGAAATAAATTTCACGCCTACGCGGGGTAACCCCGCTGCTACCTAAAAACTTGCGACTTTACTCTTGTAACTCGCTAACTTGTTTTAAATCTGAGAGCTGACGGCTGAGAGCTGATGTCTCGTTGAACCATCGCGTGAAATAAATTTCACGCCTACGCGGGGTAAACCCGCTGCTACTTAAAAACCTGCGACTTTACTCTTGTAGCCCGCTAACTTGTTTTAAATCTGATAGCTGATGGCTCGTTGAACCATCGCGCGAAATAAATTTCACGCCTACGGTACTCCTTTACTCTTTCCCCTTGTAACTCGCTAACTTGTTTTAAATCTGATAGCTGACGGCTGAGAGCTGACCGCTGCTTTCAAGCTTTACACTTTTTCGCCTCATGAGTCAGCTGTTTGAGTGCAATGATTTGGCCTTGCTTGTTTTGGTCTAGGGCGAGTAGGTCACCTTGGTGAATATGAGTATCTAGGGTGCCGTGTTTTTGTAGTTCTTCAAGGAGTGATTGTTTAATTTGTACTATGACATTTTGCTCGCAGTCGGCGATATACCAGTCGTTATCAACACTGACTAGACGGCCGGTGAAGCTGGTGCGGGCTTTGTGATTGGTTAATGCTTGCTGGTAGTTCGCATCTAGGTTTTGTTTTTGTTGTTTAAGATTACTCACATAGCTGCCTTTGGCATCGAGTTCGTGTACCTCAAGCCATTGATAATCTGATAAATCCACGGCGTAAACATGGGTTAATTCACGGTTGTTGTATTGCAGCATGACAAAACCAAGAATCGCTAAAGCAGCAAAAACTCCGGTCATTTGCAGGCCTAAAAAGCGCTGTGGCCTTGGCGTTGCCGACTGTGGCTTTTGCATGTGTGAAAGCTCGTCGCTGCTTAAGCTGTGCTCTGCCTTACGTTTTTGAAAATGTGCTTTTAAATCAGCATCGAATTGCTCGTCGTTACGCTTCATGATGGCCTCCTAGTTGTTGTTTCAGGTTTTGACGGGCATATCGCAGCCGAGTTTTAATGGTCTCTGGGTTACTTTGGGTGATAGCAACAATATCTTCGAGACTAAAGCCTTCTTGTTGTAAGGTCAGCGCTTCACGTTGTACAAAGCTAAGCCCCATGAGTGCTTTATCAAAGGCTTCATAGTCGTAGTGATAACTTGCATCCTGAGATTCAGAAAATAGTTGGTTGTCTTCTAATTCAACGAACTTTTGCTGCTTACGAAATTCATCAATTAATAAATTACGTGCTAACCGAAAAAGCCACGCTTTTGGGTTGTTTTGATCATTGTAAAAGTCGCGTTTATCAATAACTTTTAACCAGGTTTGTTGGCATATATCGAGGGCAAGATCCTTATCACTTTGTGTAACTAGGTAGTGATAAAGATCGTTCCCGTATTGAGCAACGAGTTGGTTAAGGTAACGGTTGTCGCCCGTTTTGGCATACTGCGCCAAACAATCTGTGTTTGGCTTGTCAAATAACCATGTCTTGATGCTCATTAGCATAGGCAGTTATCCATCTATTTTAAAATCAAGTTGAACGCTTTGGTTTGTTTGTAATTGTGCCACACCTTCAACTACTTTAGGGCGATATTTCCAACGTTTAATTGCACGAATTGCTTCACGGTCAAATACCCGTTTAGGCTCGGCATCAATAATAACAGGGTCAATCACTTCGCCAGTCGGTGAAATGCTAAAGCTAATTTGTACCCAACCTTCAATGCCATCACGAGCTGCTACTGGAGGGTACTTAGGGTTTATACGCACAATTGGTGTCGCATCTCCTGTTGGTTGGTTAATGCTTTTGCTAAGCGTGTCGCCAATGTTATCGAATGTCATTGTTGGTGTTAAATCAGCTACTACAACAGTGTCGGTCGTATCAATGGTTGGGCGCGGTGGTACTTTTGGTGGCATTTTAGCAACTGGCGGTGGCGGCAGTGTTTGCTTTACTTGCACTTTTGAGTCTTCCGGTACTTCATAAATTTCAACCGTGATATCTGGGCCTGTTTTAACATCGGCTCTTTGCTCAGCAGAAATTAAGTACTGCATAAATGCAAATGCTGCAAAGGTCATGACACCGCCGCCAAGAATTGCTGCGGTTGTCTTTAAAGCAGCATTGCTGTTATTCAAGCTTGCTGAGTTTAGTGGTAAAGTATGCATAGCCGTTCCTCTTTGGATAATTGCTTTCATAGCTAAAACGGCTGGCAAATAAAAAAGGGGTGAAATTTTTTTCACTTTTTATTTTTCACAAGTTTTTTAGGTTGTTATGAAACTTATTCAAATAGATAAAGCCCGTTACCGTAAACATTTAAACCAAGTAATTATTGCTTGTGTAATTGCTTTAGCCGTTGGCAGTTTAGCCATTTCACAAACGTTAATAGCGTTATTTCCTGACCCAAGCGGTAGCCATTTTCATTGGAACCTATTAGGTGTTGTTGTGTGTAGTTTGCTGGTGGGTTTTGTGCTTAATAAATACCGCAATCATGATTACATGACTGAAATAGTCTATGTGTGGGAGCTTAAAAAAGCGCTGAATAAAATCACCCGTAAAATGCCAAAGTTAAAAGCAGCAGGGCGTGAGGGCAATGCAGATGCTTTATTAGCAATTCAATACAGCTATGCGGGATCACGTTTGTTATGGCAGCTTGATGACAACACTATTACCATGGATGAGTTGGCAATTAAGCAGGCAGAGCTTGATAGTGTTGCAGATAAATACAACCTCTCGCTTGATGCAGAACGTTATGATGAGTCAATCTTAAAGCAATTTTAAGGACGAATAATGAAAAAGGTTTTGATTGTTTGCTTAGGCAATATTTGTCGTTCACCTACTGCAGAAGCGGTACTTCGTAGTCGTGCCAAGGCGCTGGGTGTCAATGTTATAGTTGATTCTGCTGGCACCATTGGTTACCACCAAGGTAATCCACCTGATTCACGTTCAAAAGCAGCAGCCGAAAAGCGCGGTTATAGTTTTAAAGGCATCTATTCACGACCTGTGACTCAAGCTGATTTTCATGAGTTTGACTTAATTCTCGCAGCCGACAAGCAAAATCTTGCTGATTTACAAGCCCAGTGTCCAGAGCACTTACAATATAAGCTGTCGCTGTTTTTAAGTCATGGTGATGCAGGGGAGAGTGAGATCCCAGATCCCTATTATGGTGGCGATCAAGGCTTTGAAAAAGTACTCGATTTAATTGAGGACGCAGCCGATAACCTGCTTAAAAAGCTATAAAAAGCTATAAAAAGCTATAAAAAGGGTCGCATTGCGACCCTGTTATTTATCTTTTTATTTTAAAGTCTAATTGCACCCGAGAAGTTGCAGCAATGGCTTGACCATTTTCAAACTTAGGCGCATAACGCCATTTTTTCATTGCTTTTACTGCTTCTCTTTCAAATGCAGTACCACCTTCAGAGTCAACCACAGTTATATTGTCTACAAAGCCTGACGGGGTTACTTCAAATTCCATCACGACAATGCCGTCTTCCATACGTTGTGCTTTTGACATTGGATATTTCGGTGGCACACGGTACAACGGCTCTTGTTCTTGGCTTTCTTTCCAAGGCACCATTTTCGCAATCGCTAAGCAATGTTTGGTTGCTTCGTCGCTTTTACCTGTTTTTTCGTATAAGTGAACCAACTTCGAATGGGCGTTTAATTCGGTTTGATGATCAAAGTCTAGCTCTTGATCAAATACGCTAACTACGTGATTCAATCGCTCAATGGCGGTGCTGTATTTACGTTGGTTTTCTGCGAATGCGGCAACTAAAAAGTCAGCGCTAATACGATCGACAGCGTTATTTGGTAAGTTTTCTTGGTAGTACTTATCGGCTTCTTCAAGATATTCCTTCGCTGTGTAATAGCGCTCGCCAGTGCCTTTATAAGCAAGGATACGAGCGGCGGTCATTTTTGCATCAGCAACAAGCTTGTCTGAGTTTTGTTTTTCAGCAATAGCAATGACATCATCAAGATATGTATCAGCGCGCTTTGCTGAGGGAGTTGATTCTGCCATGCCGATTAATGAGTCATACACTTGCACACTTAGCTTGCCGTGGTTTTTTTCAAGTATTTCGTAGGCTGTGCGATATAACTCAAAGCGTTGTTCTTGTTCGCTTTTAGCAAGGCTGTTTGCATAGTTAATAGCAAGATTGGCGGTGTTGTCGGCACTTTCACCATAAATTCCTTTGCCAAGCTCAAACGCTTTTTTGGCAAGCTCACTACTGTCTTGCTTATTTTCTACAGCAGCGACATAAGCGCGGTAGGTGTCGTTAAATTCTTGGGTGGTCGTTTCATTGGCAATGCCTTGCTGACTAAATAGTAATGCAACACATAAGGCAAGTGAGCTCTTTTTCATAATATTCCTTATTATTTTGCCCAGATAAGAGGGGATTAACACTTGTTGATGATAATCATTATCATCATGAGGTACAAGGTATCTAGTAATTTTTAAATGTATCACTGTTTTTAATTTAAGCAAAAACAGTGATTAAGCTTAACAGGTCGCAGGTACTTATGAAAAAGCGCTCACATTGAGCGCTTTATTGTTAGATTATAAACTCAGGCAAATTCTGTTCATCAAACCAACCCGGTATGTAATGCGATTCGTAAAGTCGCCAACAGTTATCTGACTCTAATCTTGCTGCTAACTGATAGTGAGCTGCATAGGTTTTTTGATTGCTATCATTCACGGGGTTTTCGGGAATGATTCGGGCAATGATAAATCGAGCTGCTTTTTTATCTTGGCTAACCTCCATTTTGACCAACTCTGCAAAGTGCTGCCAAAATGGCGCAAGCAGTCTAAAGTTTTTTAAATTCCCTATAACACTTTCTCTACCAGATAAATCACCTAAAGGAGGAAAGCTGCCATGTATATCTTGGCTGTAGCAATCAATAAGTAAATTAATATCACAATTATCAACAGCAAATGCATACTTGTTATAGAGATCAATGAGAGCTTGCTTTGGCTCTGCAGCTTTAAACTTACGAATTAATGCCCATGGAGAGTGTAATTCACTCACAATTGTTGGTTCGCCATCAACTAGCTGCCACCCCTGAACTCCAGGAAGCATGTTCCAGTTAGGAAGCAAGGATTGCTGTCCTTTATTCCAGTTAACCTGAAATTTAATGTGGTTAATAAGCCATTGCTGGTCTTCATAAACGAAATGAAAAATAAATGTACAACCACATAAAAAACGTTTTTTCCCATGATTTATATCTACATAAGCGTAGCTGCTTGCTGCAGCAAAATCCTTTTGGTGTGCAGTAAACGTATTTGTAAATTCAGCATTCGTTGCATAGTTTTTGAAATCTTCACTCAAGGTTGTTGATACATGCTTTTGCCCATTTATAGAGCCATGGTGCTGACTTATGAAAACGATATCAGAGCTAAACAGCTTTGCTAACGAGTGCTTATCCGAGCGTAACCAGCTATCTTTAAACTGAGATATTAAGTTTTCGAGCTGTTCTTGAGTACTCATACAGCAGGCTCTCTTTGCTCTTTTTCAAGAGCGGGAATAACAAAGCTACCCAATTCATCAATTACATCTTGGGCATCCCTTCGAGAAGGTTTTAAGTTTAGTGCAATGTGTTTTACGCCAAGCTCTCTGTGTTTTAACAGTCGCTCAATAAGGGCATTTCGACCAATTCGTACAACGTTATAAAAACGCTGATACGGGGCATCTGGGTTTTTATCTAAATCAAAAAATGTCGCATAGCCGTAATGTGGGCTTGTGTTGCTATTGCTTGCAATTGATAGGTTGTTAATGATTTCACTGATGGCTTGTTCATTATCAACAGCCCAAATCCAAGCATTAACATTATTAGCCAACCACTCAAATGATTGCCTAGAACGACCAACGGCCATAACGGGTATCTGTTGGTTTACTGGTTTTGGATAAAGGTCAAGTGAACCATCAAGCTCGCCGTAATATTGGCTAATGTGTTTAGGAAAGCTTTGTTGGTGTAATGTTTTGATAATTTCAACTGACTCTCTGTAGCGCTCAGCACGCGCGTTAAAATCGACACCAAAAGCCGGGTATTCAACTGGCCTATCTCCGGTTGAAACTCCTAACACAAAACGACCATTACTTAGATGATCTACTGAAGCTGCTTGTTTGGCAACCATGATAGGATCGCGTAATGGTAAAACAGCCCCTGCGGTGCCTAAAGTAATTGTATTTGTATGCGCAGCAATGAAACCTGCGTAAGTGAATGGATCAAGCATCTGTGCAGCATCACCAAAATTAGGATCATAAAAAGGCACATCCCTAAACCAAATACTGGCAATACCTGCTTGTTCAGCCTGCTTAGCCGTTGCTATATCAGCATTGAGGGTAGGGAAAGGGCTGCTAGGGTAAGCTTCAAGGGGAGTGAGCAATCCCAGCGTTAATTTGTTGTCGGCAAATACATTTGTAAAGCTAGTTGGTAGATTATTCATGTTACTGAACTCCCGAATTCGCTGGCCAGACAACATCAAGTTTAGAGTGGCTAATGCGCCATTGACCGTCGATTTTTTCATAGCGATCTAAGTATCGGCCCACTAATAAAAGCGGAGATTCGCTTTGCTCCCTACTTGTAACAAAGTCAATTAGATAGCACTCACCCTGTGCTGTCGTTTTATCTGTTAGTACTATTTGATGGTTCATTACGGCATGAACAAAAGGGAAGTGCTTTCTATTGTGGGTATCGAATTCATCATAAGCATTTTTTAATCCTTGCTTTATCTGTTCAATTCCATTCATTTCCCCCACTGTTACTTCGACTCGTGCGTTGCTAGTAAATACTTCTTCCATTTTATGAATTTGGCCAGAGTCTAAAAGTTGGCTGTAGTTTAAGCGAAGAGTTCGGATCTCTTCTTTTTCGAGTAAATCGAGAAGTTTGCGTTCGCTCATCATGTTTCTCTATTGCTGAATAAGTGAACACTATTTTATTATCTTCTTTTTAAATGATAACCTAGCTAATATTCCATTTATTCTGTCCTGAGATTCCATAATGAAACCAGAAGATAGCCCTTTCTTTGGTATTCGAGAGTTTGTTGAAACACTACGCATGGGTACATTCACAGCAGCTGGTAATCGGTTAGGTTTAACAGGCTCCGCTGTTGGCAAAACTGTTACTAGGCTTGAAAGTAAGTTAGGTACAAAGCTACTGCATCGAACAACTCGTAAAATTATGGCAACCCCAGAAGGGCAGCATTATTTTGAAGGCTGGGTAAAAATACTGGCTGAAATAGATAGCCTAGAGCAAGCTGTCACTGCCGGTAGCCATAATGTTTCAGGGCAAGTAAAGCTTCACTTACCTGCGGCATTCGGCCGTAAGTATGTAATGCCAATACTTTCTAAACTAGCAAATAAGTATCCTAAACTAGAGCTTGCGGTTCACTTTAGTGAAAGTCGTATAAATTTAATAAATGAAAATGTTGATTTGGTGGTACGTATCGGCACATTAGAAGATGATGCCGATCTGGTAGCAAAATTGTTGGGTTATCAAAAACTAACAGTGTGTGGTAGTCAAGATTATTTTGACCAGCATGGTGTGCCAGACACTCCAGCGGATTTGCTCACTCATGATTGTATTATTGGCAGTAAGCGCTCTTCGCAGCCAACATGGTTGTTCAAAGATAGTAAAAAGCAGTCATTTAACCAGCTAATCAATGCCAGATATATGCTCAGTGATGGAGATGCGATGCTTGATGCCGCACTTAATGGTTTAGGTGTTGCACAATTACCTACATGGCTTATTCAAGAGCAGCTAGATAGTAATAGACTAACTAGTGTTTTAGATACCTTTTCAGGTGCGGTTATGCCAATTAATGTTGTTTGGCCACGCTCAAGATATTTAAAGCTTAGTCAAAGGGTTATAATTGATGAGTTAGCAGAGCAGTTTAAGCTTCAAGCATCACTTTTTGGTTATTCTTCATAATTGTTTATCTAGCGCTTTTAGTGCGTTATTAATCAGCGCTGACACTCATCATAACACTGTTATTTTTATTATTTTGATAGGTGGTTGATAAAGGCTTAGCGGTTTATTGAGATTAAACTAATCTATTTTTTCGAATATCTACAAAGGTTTATTTATTAATTTATTTTATTTCAAAGGCCTAACTCTAAAAAGTAGAGCTTTTAAGGTGTTTTTTTAGCGCCACTAAAGCGAGGCGCAAAGCTCGTATCTTGGGGTGGTTTGAGTGTATAATACTTGAATTGCTGGTAACTGCCTCAATATTAGTTATCACTCGTCGTATGTTGCATCCTTACAACCTTCAAGCTGTTGTAATCACATTTGCAGTATCGCATTTATTTTTTAATTTGGATTTGTCGTGGCGCAAGTAAGAGCAAGAGTCCAGCTGAATGTTGGCAAAAACAGTGATATCCCTGCAGAAATCGTATCTTTCAGTGGCTTAAATGATGGCCAAGAACATGTTGCTTTAGTGTTTAATCAAGCTGACACAGAGCAAGATGTCCCTTTAATTCGTATGCATTCAGAGTGTTTAACGGGCGATGTATTCCATTCATCACGTTGTGATTGTGGTGAGCAATTAAATGAGTGTATCGAGATGATGCACCAACAAGGCGGTATTTTACTGTATTTACGCCAAGAGGGCCGTGGCATTGGTTTATACAATAAAATTGATGCTTACGTATTACAGTCGCAAGGTATGAATACGTACGAAGCGAATAACCACTTGGGCTTTGCTGATGATTTACGTGACTTTTCAGACGCGGTATTAATGCTTGAAGCACTCAATCAAAAGCACGTTAAGCTAATGACTAATAACCCAAATAAGCTTAAAGCACTGCGTGATGCAGGGATTGAAGTTGATTCAGTGGTTGGCACTCATGCGCACATTAAGGCGGGTGTGGTAGGTAACCGAGCTTACCTCGAAACGAAAATCAAACATGGTTCGCACATGCTTGATATTAAAAAAATTAAAAAGCCTGAGTAAATTTCACTACAGGTGACTATAAACAAGTAGCGCACCCAGTTATACTCGGTGCGTTTTGTCGTTATTGAATGAGAAACTATGTCGATCGAAGTACGTATTTTTAAAGCTGATGCGGGCGTTAAATGGTTTAAAGCTGGATGGGAAATCTTTAAGCTGCAACCTTTGACTTTTATTTTAATGCATCTGCTAATCGTGATAATTAGCTTTTTGGCATTGCTACTACCTTTACTGCAAGTTGTTGGTGCGTTTGTGACGCCATTTTTGATGGCGGGTTTTTATCAAGCTGTGTTAACAAAGCAGCAAGGCGGGACTGTCAGCCAAGCTGATATTTTTAAACCCTTTAGTAATAAGGGGAACCGTATAGGTTTAGTGCGTGTGGCTGTGTATCAGATGGCGGCAGGTATTTTATTGGCCTTACTGTCTAATTTCATTTTTGCAGATGCCTACGCAGTTATTTCGAGTCAGACTTTTGATCCACAAAACCAATCACATATTGCAGATTTATTGGCAACCATTTCAATGGGACAAGTTGCGGTATTCTTAGTGGCGATCTGTGTGTATTTAACCGCTTTTGCCTATGCAGTGCCTTTGGTTTATTTTCAAAAACAAAGCAATATGTTTCAGGTTTTAAAAACCTCATTCATGGTGTTTTACCATAATATGGCACCATTGAGTGTTTATGGCCTAATTTGCGCCGTTTTAATGGTGATCTGTATTCCTTTATCGTTTATTCCACTATTGGTTTTAATGCCAATTTGTTACATTAGCTTCTTCGTGTCTTTTCAGGCCATTTTTATGCCAGTTGTACCAAAAGGTGATGACCAAACAAAAGCACCTGAAGCGCCCTCACAATCAGGACGCTTTGACGCGTAATGGATGATAAAGAACAAAAGTTAAAAAATTACGTACTTTGGTTATTGTCTCGACAAGATTATTCGCGTCGGGATTTAACGCGAAAGTTACAGCAAAAAGAGGCGACGCCCGAGTTCACAGAGCGCTTGTTAGATTGGTGTGAATCACACAACTTTATTAACGAACAGCGCTATTGCGAAGGGTTTGTACGCCGCCATTTAGCTAAGTATCATGGTGTAAAACGCATTCAGAGCGAAGCAATGGCAAAAGGGATAGACCGAGCACTATTAGATAAGACGCTCGAGGAGTTCGAAGTCGATTGGTTCGAACTCGCAAAGGACGCATATTTAAAGAAGTTTTCAAATTCAGGTAAAGAACTCGACCAGAAAGAAAGAGCGAAACGTGTACGCTACTTGATGTATCGAGGCTTTAATTACGAACAAATTGATTTTGCAATGCAAGCACAGCAATAAACGGGTGAGATTTTCACATGCAGCATATGACTACCGCACAGATCAGGCAACAGTTCTTAGACTTTTTTGCCTCTAAACAACACCAAATTGTTCCTTCAAGCTCGCTGATCCCGGGTAACGATGCCACGTTATTATTCAATAACGCCGGTATGGTGCAATTTAAAGATGTATTTTTAGGTGCGGAAAGCCGCCCTTATTCACGTGCAACCAGCTCACAACGTTGTGTGCGTGCCGGTGGTAAACATAACGACCTTGAAAACGTAGGTTACACTGCACGTCACCATACATTCTTCGAAATGTTAGGTAACTTCAGCTTTGGCGATTACTTCAAGCAAGACGCAATCAAGTTTGCTTGGGAGTTTTTAACTGATGTTGTAAAACTGCCTCAAGAAAAGCTACTTGTTACCATTTACCACGATGATGAAGAAGCCTTCAACATTTGGCATAAAGAAGTGGGTCTAAGTGAAGACCGTATTATTCGCATTGCAACCAGCGATAACTTCTGGTCAATGGGTGATACAGGTCCTTGTGGTCCATGTTCTGAAATCTTTTACGATCACGGTGAAGAAATTTGGGGTGGTCCTCCAGGTTCACCTGAAGAAGACGGTGACCGTTTCATCGAGATCTGGAACCTAGTATTTATGCAGTATAACCGCCATGCCGACGGTACAATGGAGCCGCTTCCTAAGCAGTCTGTTGATACAGGTATGGGTCTTGAGCGTATCTCTGCAATTTTACAAGGCGTGCACTCAAACTACGAAATCGATTTATTCCAAGCTCTTATTGCTGCTGCGGCTAAAGTAACAAACGCACAAGATTTAGATGATAAATCGTTACGCGTTGTGGCAGACCACATTCGTTCGTGTGCGTTCTTAGTATCTGACGGCGTTATGCCATCAAACGAAGGCCGTGGTTATGTACTACGTCGTATTATTCGTCGTGCCGTTCGTCATGGTAACAAGCTAGGCGCGAAAGGTGCATTCTTCTACAAGCTAGTTGCTGCACTAATTGAGCAAATGGGTCAAGCGTACCCAGAGCTTGCTAAGCAACAAGAAATTATTGAAAAAGTACTGCGTATTGAAGAAGAGCAATTTGGTAAAACACTTGAGCGTGGTCTGGCTATTTTAGAAGAAAGCCTAAATGACATCGAAGGTGATGTGATCCCAGGTGACTTAGTATTCAAACTTTACGATACTTACGGTTTCCCTGCAGACTTAACGGCAGACGTGGCGCGTGAGCGTTTTATGACGATTGATGAGCACGGCTTCCAAGAGTGTATGGCTGTTCAGCGTAAGCAAGCACAGCAAGCTGGTAAGTTTGGTGCTGATTACAACCAACAACTTAAGTCTGAAAAACACACAGACTTTAAAGGTTACGATGCAGAACATTACACAGGTACTGTGGTTGAGCTTTTCTTAGAAGGTCAATCGGTTTCTGTACTTGAAGATGGTCAAGAAGGTATCGCAATCTTAGACCGCACACCATTTTATGCTGAATCAGGTGGTCAGGTTGGTGACACAGGTGTGTTAAAAGTTGCTGGCGGTGAGTTTGTAGTGACTAACACCACGAAGCTTGGTAATGCATTTGCACACCATGGTCGTGTACAAGGCCGTATTGGCACAAACGATAAAGCAGAGGCAACAATTGATGCAGCACGTCGTGATAGCATCAAGAAAAACCACACTGCAACACACATTTTACATGAAACGTTACGTCAAATTTTAGGTGAGCACGTAAATCAAAAAGGTTCACTTGTTGACCCTGAGCGTTTACGTTTTGACTTCTCTCACTTTGAAGCGGTAACAAAAGACGAATTACGCCAAATCGAGCGCGCAGTGAACGATGAAATCCGTCGTAACTTTGCTCTTGAAACTGAGCTAATGGCTATCGAAGATGCTAAAGCAAAAGGTGCAATGGCATTATTCGGTGAAAAATACGACGACGAAGTTCGCGTAGTAACCATTGGTGACTACTCAATCGAGCTATGTGGTGGTACTCACGTTAAGCGTGCAGGTGATATCGGTTTATTTAAAATCGTATCAGAAAGCGGTATCGCGGCCGGTATCCGCCGTATTGAAGCGGTAACGGGTGCTGAAGCGGTTGCTTATGTAAGTGAGCAAGAGCAACAACTAAACGATGTTGCAGCACTAGTTAAAGGTGATAGCAGCACAGTACTTGAAAAAGTAACTGCGTTACTTGAGAAATCAAAAGGCCTAGAGAAGCAAATTGCACAGCTTAACGACAAGCTAGCAAGTGCGGCTGGTGCATCGTTACTTGACTCTGTTGTTGAAGTGAACGGTATTAAACTACTGGTTGCTGATGTTGCAGGTACTGAGTCTAAAGCACTTCGTGGCATGGTTGATGACCTGAAAACGAAGATTGGTTCAGGTGTTATTGCCCTTGGCGTAGCTAATGGCGACAAAGTAAGCCTAATTGCAGGTGTAACTAAAGACCTAACAGGTAAAGTGAAAGCCGGTGAGCTTGTAAATCACATGGCTGCACAAGTCGGCGGTAAGGGCGGTGGTCGTCCTGATATGGCGCAAGCAGGTGGTACTAAGCCAGAGAACCTAGCTGCAGCCTTAGAAAGTGTAACTGGTTGGTTATCTGAGCGTTCTTAACTACTAGTGGCACTTATCGTCCAAAAATTCGGTGGCACCTCAGTTGGCTCAATAGAGCGAATTGAGGCCGTCGCCGACCTTGTTGTAAAAACCAAGCAACAAGGCCATCAAGTTGTGGTGGTGCTCTCGGCGATGTCGGGAGAAACTAACCGTCTAATTGAACTCGCTAAACAAATCGATTCTCGACCCAGTGCTCGTGAGCTTGATGTATTGCTAACTACCGGTGAGCAAGTGTCAGTCTCTCTGTTAGCAATGGCTATCATTAAACGTGGTCACTCAGCGGTAAGCTTACTTGCTGATCAGGTCAACATTCGCACCGATAACATGTTTGGTAAAGCGCGTATTGAAGAGATTGCTGCGACTCGTCTTAAGCATGAACTTGAGCATAACCGTATTGCCATTATAGCGGGCTTTCAGGGCCGTGATATCGAAGGCAATATCACTACGCTTGGTCGCGGTGGTACTGATACCTCTGCGGTTGAGATTGCAGGCGCTATCAATGCCGACGAATGTCAAATTTACACCGATGTTGATGGGGTATACACCACCGACCCGCGCATTGAACCAAATGCGCGACGTATGAGCCATGTCACTTTCGAAGAAATGCTCGAAATGGCCAGTCTTGGGGCTAAGGTGCTGCATATTCGTAGTGTCGAAGCTGCAGGAAAATATAATATACCGCTCAGAGTGTTATCGAGTTTTAACCCGGATCAAGGGACCTTGATCAGTTTTGAGGAGCCGGATGTGCAAGCAAACATTGTGTCGGGTATCGCCTTTAATCGTGACGAAAGTTTGATTTACGTTAATGGTGTGCACCAAGGAACGGAAAACCTTGCAAAAATTTTGAAACTTTTTGCAGAATTCGGCATCGAAATAGATATGATTAATCAAGTTAATCATAACTTTGAAAAAATAGACTATGCTTTTACTGTGCACACGAATGATTTTGAGCAAGCGCTTGAAATTTTGACCAGTAACCAAGATGGTATCAGCGCAGAATCTATTAAAGGGATCAGCAATGTTGCCAAGGTGTCTGCAGTAGGTGTAGGGATGAAATCTCACTCTGGTGTGGCAAGTTTGTTTTTTAATGCCCTTGCCGATGAAAACATCAAAGTGATGCTTGTATCGACATCAGAAATTAAGATATCAGTTTTAATTGACGAAAAGTATTTAGAACTGGCTGTACGTGCGCTGCACAAAGTTTTTTTAACTGAAAATGAATAAGATCTAGAGTTTTTACTTACTTTTAAGTCTATATTTCATTAGAATGTTTTTGACGCGGAATCTTTTAATTTTTTGGAACATGGGAGCAAGAGAATGCTAATACTAACTCGTAGAGTAGGTGAAACCCTTATGATCGGTGACGAAGTAACAGTTACTGTTCTTGGTGTTAAAGGAAATCAAGTTCGCATTGGTGTAAATGCACCTAAAGATGTATCAGTACATCGTGAAGAAATCTACATGCGAATCCAAGCAGAGAAATCTAACCCAAATCCGGGCAACGTTTAATCAGCGACAGATATTTTTAAGAGCCACTCACTGAGTGGCTCTTTTATTTAGTTCTGCTGTCATTTCATCATTTAGCGCTTGTTTAGAAATATATTGCATACCGCGCTGAGCCTTTAAAATATAACCTCGCTCAGTTTCAATAATCTCACTAATTTGTTGCCAGCTTAATTGGTAGCTTTTATGCGGGTTTTCGGCTTTAACGCCTTCATCATTAAATACGACAGTCACTTCGCTACCCGATGCACGACTCATCATTTGTCTTGCGACCCACCATGGGCGTTTGTAGTAAAACGATAAGCACTCAACCACGGCAAGCATAATCATAAAGCTGCCTAAATAATGATTATCTAATTGATAAAAAGCTAATAAGCCTAAGGTTATTAATAATACCAATAGCGGGTATTTAGGCTTAGCTTGTGATGAATAAGGTAAAGACTCATCAAAGCATTCGTAATAATACGGTTTATCTAATTTGTAAGTTGTACTTAAAGTCATTTGTGGGCTCACTTAATTTGCTGGCGGCAGTTTAACATTGATAGAAAAAATCTTCCGTAGTTGGTTTTCATTTAGTTGTCATTGTGAGAGCTTAAGGTATGCGTATTTTAAAGGTGTAAGTTGTATGTTTGTTAGTTCAATGTCATTAGCACTTGCAATGACCACAAATACTTTTTTAGTTATGGGCGATATGCCATACACCCCGATTGATGAAATCAATCTCGCCAAAGACGGAAAAATTACCAAGGCAATCGCAGCAACACCTCATGGCTTTTTAATGCATCTTGGTGACATGAAATCGGGAGCGCTTGCTTGCACGAATAAACTTTTGCAAAGTAATAAAGCGTTATTAACGTCGTTGACCACACAGCCTTTTATTTATACCCCGGGTGATAATGAATGGACCGATTGCGACCGAGAAAAGCTATCGGTGCGTTTTGATGAGCTTGAACGGCTAAGCTTTGTTAAAGGCTTGATGTTCGACGATGCTTATACAAAAAAAGTACAGCAACTTCAGGTTTATGCAACCCAAGCTGAAATGCTAGAAAATGCTCGCTGGCAGTTTGATGGTATTGAGTTTCGTACCTTACATATACCGGGCACTTTTAATGGTCGCTCACAAATTTTAAAAAGTGATAAAAACGCTGCACTAGATGCCGCCGACAAGCGTGATAAGTACAACTTAACTTGGTTAAAACAAGCGCTTGTTCAGCAAGACGCTAAGGCCTATGTATTTGGTTTTCAGGCTGATATTTACCACCCGACCAGTAAACCTGCTTGCAGTGAATCACAACGCTCTAATTGTGATGCATTTAAAATATACCGAGATGCCATCAGCGATTTCGCAAAGCACACCAATAAGCCTGTACTTGTAATGCATGGCGATACCGGCCCATATTGTCAGCAGCAGCTAGCGAGTAACTTAACGCGTTTAAATGTACCTGGCGACTTTGCTGTAAGTGATGTCGCAAAGGTGAGTTTTATCGACGGCCAGTGGCATATAGCGAGTGTAACGACAAACAAGCCTCTTACAATGGGTTGTAAGTAATATCGTAGGTTGGTTAGAGCGGAGCGAAACCCAACAAATTAATGAGTTTCTAGGGGAAAGAGTAAAGTTTCGAGTTTCTAGAGAAAGGAGCCATCAGCTTTCAGCCGTCAGCTATCAGATTAAAACCCAACAAGTTAGCGAGTTTGAGGCTCACGTAGGCGTGAAATTTATTTCGCGCGATGTTTCTTAAATCTACGTGTAAGTCGTAGGTCGGGCTTTAGCCCGTCAAGTATGAGTGATAAAACATGTGTCGCCATAAATGACGACCTACGTGACGTAGGGTAGAGCGGAGCGAAACCCAACAAGTTAACGGGTTTCTAGGGGAAAGAGTAAAGTTAGCAAGCTCCTTGACACAAGCAGCAGGCAGACTAGAGTTGCTAACTTGCTAACTTGTGCTAACTTGCTAACTTGCTAACTTGCTAACTTGCTAACTTGCATACACAAAAAAGCGGCACTTGGCCGCTTTTCTTAAGTAAGGTGTGTTGTTAGCAGTTAGTTTCTTCTGCGTTAACACCTTCTTTTACTTCTTCACATGCATCTTCAACTGCATTTTGTGTATCAGTAATTGCTTCATCAATACGCTCACCTGCGTCTTCAGCAGAGTTGTCTTCACAACCCATGATGAATAAACCTGAAAATAGGGCGATAGTAGCGGCTTTTAAAGTTGAATTTTTCATAATGAAATTCCTTGTAAATTTAAAATAAAGTAAGTGGTTATCTGCTTTTAACTACTTAGGGACACTGCCTCTAAGTGCTCCTGATACCAGCGAAATAACTAGTAATACTAAAAATATAAAAAAGATAATCTTAGCGATGCCTGCAGCGGCTCCTGCGATACCGCCAAAACCTAACACTGCTGCGATTAACGCGATAACTAAAAAAGTAATTGTCCAGCGTAACATAGTGGTCTCCTTGGCTATTTAAATTTTCTTAAGTTCGATGCAACTAAAGCGAGTTCTGTGCCATAAGTTTTATTTTATATATTTCAAAGGGTTGAGTGTTTTTGTTGTTCTTGAGAGGGTTCATCATTTGGTAACTTTTACGAGTAAGCATGTAACTTATTCATAGTGATATTTTTTCATATTGAGCTGAATGAAGAAAAAGAGTATTTCTGTGATTATTGGTAAGACCAATTTAACTTTATTGTAAGGTAATAGCTCTAACACCTTGTTGTGCGTGGTTTTTAGGCTTTTTACTATGATTGGTTAATAGCTGAACATATAACATTTGGCTATATTGACTATTTATATCATCTATAACGGGGCTTTAAATGCGCTAATAGTAGGGTGTTAATTATATGTGCGTCATGTTATTTTAAATTTAATTGGTTTTACCAATTTACAATGGTGCTATACAAATGAATTTTGTTTGTTATTATTGGTGCATAATTATTTAACAAAAATAACTTTTTATTTTAAGTAAGCGAGGGGAGTCGTATGGATATAGGTGGATTACTCACCACTGCGGCCAGTTTGATGGTGACAGGCATGGTAGGCGTGTTTGTTTTTCTGACTATTTTGATTTCAGCAGTCACTTTAATGTCAAAGGTAGTGGGTCGATTTGATGATCCTGCAACTGCAGAACCTACGCGTACAGCAAAAATTCAACCTCAACAGGGTGTGCCACAGGCACATATTGCAGCAATCAGCGCTGCAATTGCTCAATTTCGAAATAAACAAAAATAACGGGGCAGCTTAAACATGGCTAAATTAAAATTAACCGAATTAGTATTGCGTGACGCACACCAGTCTCTTTTGGCAACGCGTATGCGCTTAGACGATATGCTACCCATGGCAGAAAAACTCGATAATGCGGGTTACTGGTCAATTGAATCATGGGGTGGTGCGACGTTTGACTCGTGTATCCGTTATTTAGGTGAAGATCCTTGGCAACGTATTCGCGAGCTAAAAGCGGCAATGCCAAACACTAAGCAACAAATGCTACTACGCGGACAGAATCTTCTAGGTTACCGTCATTATGCTGATGATGTAGTCGAAAAGTTTGTTGAGCGTGCCCACAAAAACGGTGTTGATGTTTTCCGTATTTTCGATGCGATGAACGATGTACGTAACCTTGAAACTGCCATTAAAGCTGCAGTTAAAGTAGGTGCTCATGCCCAAGGTACTATTTCGTACACAGTAAGCCCAGTCCATACGCTTGATATGTGGCTTGAGCTTGCAAAACAACTAGAAGATCTTGGTTGTCATTCAATTTGTATCAAAGATATGGCGGGTTTATTAAAGCCATATGATTGCGAACAGTTGATCAAAGGCTTAAAAGAAACTGTATCTATTCCTATCGCAATGCAATGTCACGCGACGACAGGTTTAAGTACTGCAACTTACCAAAAAGCAATCGATGCGGGTATCGATATGCTTGATACGGCTATTTCGTCAATGAGTATGACCTATGGTCATAGCGCAACAGAAACCATTGTTTCAATTGTTGAAGGCACAGAGCGTGACACCGGCCTTAATTTAAATGAGTTAGAAGAAATTGCCGCTTATTTCCGTGATGTACGTAAGAAATACGCTGCATTTGAAGGCAGCCTTAAAGGTGTTGATGGTCGTATCTTATTAGCCCAAGTACCTGGCGGTATGTTAACTAACATGGAGAATCAGCTTAAAGAACAAGGTGCTGCTGATAAGCTTGATCAAGTATTACTTGAGATCCCGCGTGTACGTGAAGACTTAGGTTACATTCCTCTAGTTACACCAACGTCGCAAATTGTAGGTACTCAAGCGGTACTTAATGTGTTGACTGGCGAGCGTTATAAAACCATCACTAAAGAAACTGCGGGTGTACTCAAAGGCGAGTATGGTGCAACACCGGCGCCAATGAATAAAGAGCTACAAGAGCGTGTACTAGAGGGGGCTGAAGCAATTACGTGCCGTCCTGCTGATAAGCTTGAACCTGAACTTGAGAAGCTTGAAGCAGAGTTATTAAGTGAAGCTAAAGAGCAAGGTTTAGAGCTTGCTGATGACGTGATTGATGATGTGCTTACTTACGCATTATTCCCTCAAATCGGCCTTAAGTTTATTAAAAACCGTAACAACCCTGATGCGTTTGAAGCAATTCCAACGGGTGAAGTCGCTAAGTCAGAAACTAAGCCAGCCTCTACAAGCCCTGCAAAAGCAGAGCAATACAGCGTTAAAGTGGATGGCAAAGTTTACGATGTCGTTGTAGCGCAAGGTGGTGAGCTCAAAGAAGTAACCCTAAAAGACAGTGAGTTAATTCCTCAGTCAGCTTCAGCGTCTGTTAGCGAAACCTTAAACGCGCCGTTAGCAGGCAATATTTTCAAAGTGAAGGTAAAAGCTGGCCAAACAGTAAATGAAGGTGATGTGGTTATCATTATGGAAGCGATGAAAATGGAAACAGAAGTTCGCGCTGCACACTCAGGCACAATAGCTGAAGTATTAGTAGCAGAAGGCGACTCTGTTGCCACTGGCGATGCGCTAATCGCACTGGCATAGGAGACAGAGGATGGATGGTGTTTTAAACCTCTGGCATGCCACGGGTATTGCTAACTTTACCTTTCCAGCATTGATCATGATTGCGGTTGGTTGCTTGTTACTCTATTTAGCAATCGCCCGTAACTTTGAGCCACTGTTGTTATTACCTATCGGCTTTGGGGCTATTTTAACTAATATCCCAGTTGCTGGGTTATCTGAGCCGGGTGGTCTTTTATATTACGTGTACCATATCGGGATTGACTCTGGGGTATTCCCACTTTTGATCTTTATGGGCGTGGGTGCACTCACAGACTTTAGTGCCCTGATAGCAAATCCGCGTATGTTGCTGTTGGGCGCGGCTGCGCAGTTTGGTATTTTTGCTACTTTATTTGGTGCAATTCTACTTAACTTTATTCCTGGCTTTGAATTTTCGCTACAGGATGCATCGGCCATCGCCATTATTGGTGGGGCAGATGGTCCAACAGCTATTTTCTTAGCATCTAAGTTGGCACCTGATTTACTTGGTGCAATCGCAGTAGCGGCTTATTCATACATGGCACTTGTGCCAATTATTCAGCCGCCAATTATGCGCGCACTAACAACGCAAGAAGAGCGCGAAATTCAAATGCCGCAACTTCGTACAGTATCGAAAAAAGAGAAAATTGTTTTTCCATTAATGGTGCTTAGTTTAACTATCTTGTTTTTACCTGCGGCAACACCGCTGGTAGGTATGTTCTGCTTAGGTAACTTGATGCGTGAATCAGGTGTGGTTGATCGTTTAAGCAATAGTGCACAAAACGAAATCATCAACATTACCACCATTTTCTTAGGCTTAGCGGTAGGCTCAAAGCTTGCAGCCGATAAGTTCTTAACCGTAGAAACAATCGGTATTTTGGTGTTAGGTGCTTTAGCCTTTGCAATTGGTACAGCTTCAGGCGTGTTTATGGCAAAAGGTCTTAATAAGATCTCTAAATCGCCAATCAACCCATTAGTAGGCGCAGCCGGTGTGTCAGCGGTACCAATGGCAGCACGTGTGGTTAATAAGGTAGGTCTTGAGAGCAACCCGCATAACTTCTTGTTAATGCATGCCATGGGACCAAACGTAGCAGGGGTATTAGGAAGTGCCGTTGCAGCAGGTATTTTGTTAGCGATTGTTGGCTAATAACACGATTAAGTCGATTTACTTCCAACCGACTGGCGCAGTAATTTTACTGCGCTTTTTTTTGCCTATAGACTAGGGTCACCCTAAAGAAATTGTAGTTAAATGATAGTTGTGTAAGGAAGCCACCATGAATATTTTTATTATCTTATTATGCCTTTTTGTTGCTTTGGTTATTTTAATACCGCTACTTGAAAAGTATCAGTCTAAAATGGGGCTTGATGGCGCGACAAAGTATGCAAAGTATATTTGGCCTCTGGTGATGATTTCGCTGATTATTCAACTTATCTATGTTCTTTTAAGGTAGTAATTGTATTAACCCGCAGTGCTATCAGTACTGATTTTAGTAAAGTCTATAATAGTTTTAGCCAGATTTATTCTGGCACAAAAAAGCCGCTTCAAGTTGAAGCGGCTTTTTTATGTTTACTTAACTACTTATTTAACGCTAATTGTAACTCACGGTTACGCTGTAATTGCGCTAAGAAGTTATCAGCAATCGGTTTAAACTTAGCTAACTCATCACGCGGTAGAGGCTCTGATTTAGGTAGTTTGACCGTTTTAGGGTTACGGTGAACACCGTTTACTAAGAATTCATAGTGTAAGTGTGGGCCCGTCACACGACCTGTCGCACCAACAGTACCAATCTTCTGGCCTTGTTTCACTTTCTGACCAGTTCTAACCATCTTTTTGTTTAAGTGTAAGTACTTAGTCACATACTGTGTGCCATGGCTAATAAATACATAATTACCATTGTATTTACTGTAGCCTGCTTTAATCACTTTACCATTACCCGATGATACAACTGGCGTACCGGTACGCGCTGCGTAATCGATACCGTTATGTGGTTTTACCGTTTTGGTCACTGGGTGTAAACGACGCGGGTTAAAGCTCGAACTAATATACTTAAAGTTAACAGGTGCGCGTAAGAAGGCTTTTTTCATGCTACGGCCTTCAGGCGTGTAGAAGTTACCATCAGTATGGCGAATAGCTGTATAACGCTCACCTTGGTTAATAAATTCTGCGGCAATAATTTTACCATCACCAATGTACTCACCATCAACATAGTGAGCTTCATAAATTAGACCAAACTGGTCACCTTTACGAATGTCATTAGCAAAGTCGACATCCCAACCGAAGATGTCAGCAAAATTCATAATTTGACGCTCGCTCAAGCCAGCGGCAATGCCTGACGTCCAAAAACTATTAGAGATCTCGCCGCCAGCCGACTTACTTAGCGTTTCGATTTCTTTGCTATCGATAGAAGTGTCGTAGTTACCTTCGTCATTTAATGTAACGTATAAGGTATCTGTTTTTGAAATCACATAACGTAGCTGCGCTAGAGAACCATCTTCAGCCGTTGCAAAGCTTAAGGTTTCGCCTGGGTGAATTTTTGTTAACTTACGAGTTTCAGCGTTGGTGTTAACTAGTTTGTGTAATGTTTGCGCTGAGAAACCCGCACGTTTAAAGATAAGTGCTAAATTATCGCCATTACGTACTTCATGGTCGATAAGCTCGTATTCTGGAAGTTTTGCTGCTGCTTGCTGTGAATTAAGCTCAGTTAGTTTTTCGTTATCATCAACTTTAACTTGTAATTCGTAGCGTTTGCCAATTTCAAGTGCTTTTGCACTGTTATCCTTTGAAGCGGTGGCTTTTTCAGAAGGCAATAATGCCAAGCCAACAATAGCAGAAACCAAACCGAGAATAAGCAGTTTGTGTTTTTTGGGAAGTTTGTGCACTACGTGAACCATATCGTGCCTTTTCTGCTGTCAAGAAATTTAAATACTAATATCGCAGGATATACCTAAAATAGAGCAAATACCAGTGTTTTGTAGATTTAAACTGGCGCTATTTTACGCTAGAATTGCTCAGCGCGTTAAACTTTTTTGGTTAAAATTGCAGCAGATGCCTATGGTTAAACTAAATCTATATTAGTTAACTAAAGTACCTTCATTAAATTGCAATAACGCGGTATAAAGAACAATCATGCGCGCTGCCTTCAGGGCTGTTTCTTAAACTATTTAAGTTAGGCTTTTTTCTAGTGTCGCTTTTTGGTGCTAACTAGCTAAATTTTAAAGTTTTTAGCTCTATATTTTATAACCCTGATAGGCCACCACGCCCCGGTAGCTGAATTTTTGGAGTAATACACAGTGGATTTACAAACCGCTCTAGCTGAGATAAAACGCGGTGCAGAAGAGATATTAATTGAAGACGAATTAGTCGAAAAGCTAAAGTCTGGTAAGAAACTTAAGATCAAAGCGGGTTTCGATCCAACTGCGCCTGATCTGCATTTAGGTCATACAGTTCTTATCAACAAAATGAAAACCTTCCAAGACCTAGGTCATGAAGTGATTTTCTTAATCGGTGACTTCACCGGTATGATTGGTGATCCAACGGGTAAAAACGTAACACGTAAACCGTTAACTCGTGAAGATGTTTTAGCTAATGCTGAAACCTATAAAGAGCAAGTATTTAAAATTCTTGATCCTGCAAAAACAACGGTTGCATTCAACTCTGCTTGGATGGAGAACTTAGGTGCAGCAGGTATGATTAAACTGGCTGCGCGTCAAACAGTAGCACGTATGCTAGAACGTGATGACTTTAAAAAGCGTTATGCCAACGGTCAATCGATTGCTATCCACGAATTTTTATATCCACTGGTACAAGGTTGGGACTCAGTTGCATTAGAAGCTGATGTTGAGCTTGGCGGTACAGACCAACGTTTTAACCTATTAATGGGTCGTGAATTACAAAAAGACGAAGGCCAAAAGCCACAAACAGTACTTATGATGCCACTGCTTGAAGGTACTGACGGCGTTCAGAAAATGTCTAAGTCATTAGGTAATTACATTGGTATTACTGATGAGCCAAACGACATGTTTGGTAAAGTAATGTCTATCAGCGATGATCTAATGTGGCGTTACTATGACTTATTAAGTGCATTATCTATCGAAGAAATTGCTGCGCTTAAACAGCGTGTTGCTGATGGTGCAAACCCGCGTGACATCAAGATTGAGCTTGCAAAAGAAATGATTGCACGTTTCCACAGTGAAGAAGCAGCCGAAGGTGCTCATCAAGATTTCATCAAGCGTTTCCAAAAGAATGCATTACCAGATGAGATCCCAGAAGTGACAGTAACAATTGCTGAAGATACTGTGTTTATTACTAATCTATTAAAAGAAGCTAACCTTGTAGCTAGTACGTCAGAAGCAATGCGTATGATTAAACAAGGTGCTGTAAAGATTAATGGTGAAGAGAAAGTAACGGATACTAAGCTTGAAGTTGCTAAAGGCACAACACAGATTTACCAAGTAGGTAAACGTAAGTTTGCTAAAATCACCTTAGCTTAATAAAGCTAATTGGTATAAAAAACCAGCTGCGGCTGGTTTTTTTGTGCTTATATTTTGATTAGTTTGTGAATAGGCCAATTACTTCAATCCCGACTATCAGTAGTAACCAAAATGCTTTCGCTTGATTTAAGCGATTCACTAAGGCAGGAATATCATCGGCATCTGGTAAGCGATCGGTCCCAACACGCATTTTATTAAAGCGCTCACCTTGGTAAAGGGCAGGGCCGCCTAATTGCACTTGCAAAGCAGCCGATGTAACACTTAACAGCCATCCTGTATTGGTTTGATAAAAGTGTCTGCCATAGTGTTTTATATAATGAATACACTGTTTACTGGCATTGGTTGCTGCAATCGTTAATGCAACTAATCGAGTGGGTAACCACTCCAATACAAACAGTAACTTAGCAATGGGAGCCAAAAACGGGTTGTTGGGTTTTAGGTTTTTTCGCCATGCTTGATGAATTAATGTGAGTAAACGATAAACCAAAGCAAGGATAGCGCCGCCAAGTAGATAAAAGAATATAACGGCAAAATAATGCCGCGCACTTTGTAGCACCAGTGACTCCATGGTTGCTTTGCAAATGCCTGGGGCTGATAAACGTGATACATCACGGGCAACGAGGCTAGCTAGTAGCTCTCTTGCAGTCGCTTTTTGGTTGAGCTTGAGTAATCTGGCAATACGTAATGATTTCTTCTCTTGAGCGCGGCTACTGAGTAACAAATATAAAATTAAGCCATTTAATAGCTCAGGGTAAAAAGCAAACTCTAAAAACAGCACAACCAATGTCACTATCACTAAAATGGTGAGAGTAAAAGCTAAGGTTGAGGCTAAATATTGATAGCTTTTGGGGTTCGTTGGGTTGTATAAACGCTCGCTAAGCGCAGAGAAAATAACGGTTAAAAAGGTATTAGGATGATACCAACTAACCAAAGGAAAGAAGCGCTCAGCTAAGAGCGCGACAAAAAATACAATAATGTCCAAATGGTTTTGAACAATATTTGCAATCACTTTATAAACTCACCGATGTTAGCTTCTCTAAAAGAGCAACAACCATTTTAGATGAGTTGATAGATGCAGTTTCGATATACTCTTCAAATGATTGCGGCGACTCTTTGCCAGCAATGTCAGACATTGAACGAATAACAACAAATGGTGTTTCTAGCACATGACAAGCTTGTGCAATTGCTGCACCTTCCATTTCTACTGCAAGCATAGTTGGGAATTCAGCACGTGTTTTTTCAATTCGTACCGGGTCACACATGAATGAATCACCAGTACAAATTAGGCCAATCATGGTTTTAACATCGCTGATTTGACTTACGCTTTGCTCTGCCGCTTCAATCAGTTTAGGGTGCGCAGCAAAGCCAGCTGGCATTTGTGGTACTTGACCGATTTCGTAACCGAATGCAGTTACGTCTACATCATGGTGACGAACTTCTGAAGAAATAACCACATCGCCTACATTTAGCGATGGCTCAAAACCACCTGCAGAACCTGTGTTGATCACACAATCTGGACTGAAGTTATCGATCAGTAGTGTTGTTGCTACTGCAGAAGCCACTTTACCAATACCAGATTGAACTAAAGTAACTGTGTTACCCGCTAGTTCACCGGTGTAAAAGGTAAAACCAGCTTTAGTCATGATGCTTGGGTTTACCATTGCTTCGCGTAAGATTTTTACTTCTGGCTCCATCGCGCCAATAATACCAACGTGCATAATATTTGATTCCTTAGATTGAATAGGATGATTATACCTAAAAATGCCTGAAACAAACAAAAAAGCAGACCTTAAAGTCTGCTTTTGCCAATATTATGACAGGTTATATTTCTGCAAGCGCCGTTGAGTGTGCTTTTGCTTGTGATGGTGATAATACCGCAGGTTTAGTAACGCGGTTGCGTGCAGGTCTTGCAGGCGCTGCTGCAGGTTTACCAAGTTTAAACATGATTGCATCACGCACTTCTCTTGGTTGATAACCTGATTTTACCTTCATGCGAATATGCGGGATGCCTGCCGCTTCTAACGCGCCACTAACAAACCAGTCACGTTGTGCTTTATGGCCGTCGCGGTTGGTGTTATTGACTAAATCAACGGCGGCAACAATAGTAAGTTTGTCTTTGTCGATAAGCACGTAATCTAACTGTTTGTTTTTGGCTTTAGCCATTGCAGCGCGCTTAGCTTTGACAGATAAGCCTTGCTTACAGTCGATTAAATCAATGAGTTTAACGCGGCTGACGATTTTATATTGGTCGCCTACAGCACGTTCTAGAAGATGTAAGAAAGCACTCTCAACTTGCGTAAAAACAGTTTGCTTACGAGTGAAAGGATAAGGGTTTCCGCCTTCATCGGTAAACTTTGACGCAACAACAGAGGCTACTACGACTAATACTAAAATTGATAATAAAGCGAATTCCATACGGTAACTCCACAACAACAAATTGACACTGAAAATTAATAGCAATTAGCGTGCCTAAGTGTGTGGAGTCACCCGAAATTTTTAAGCCGTGTATCCGCCAGCAACCCCTTTAACAGCGATAGCTACTGCGTCGTGAGCATGAAGTGATTCGTAGTGGTTTATTTGCAGCCAATAATCTGCGTAGTTTTGCTGTTCAAGTAAACCTTTAATTTTACGTGCAGCATCTTCGCAGAACATGAGGTTTTGACCATTTAAGCGGGCAAACTCTTGCTCATCTTCACGCTTAACTGCCGCTTGTACTGGCGTTTTTAGCTCAGCTTCTAAAGCATCAATTAAGCCAACCACATCAAAACTGTCAATTTGGCTGTCGAGTTTTACTTTCACGTTTGCAATTGAACGCTGTGAGTGTGGTGTAGCAACAATGCCGTCTGTTGTGCCTAGCCATTCTAAAACAGTTTGCTTATCAATATTTTGCTCTGCAAACTTTTCGCTAAAGGCATTTTGAATTAATTGACGAGCAAGAGCCGCTGAACATGGGCATGTTGACGAGTAAGTAACATCAACCATTAACTCAAAACTTACAGTGCCTTGGTTGATCTTAGCGATCAAATGAACAGGGTAGTTTTTCCAACCTACTTTGCCACTTAATAAAGATTTACGACGCAGAGGTAGCTCAAATTTAAATTCGATTTGTGCTTGGTCACTTAAATCATCATGGCTGCTAATAAAGGCATCAAGTGCTTGCTTGAGAGTTTGCGGATTAACTTGCTGCTCGGTTGATAAGGTATCAAGAGCTAAAAATAAACGCGACATATGAATGCCTTTTGCGTCTTCTTTATGCAAGTTTACAAAAGCTCGCGCTTTGGCAATTACATTTACAGGGGCAATATTGCGAGTTTCAAAAATGAAAGGAAGTTCAATTTCGCCCATGCCAACCCAGTCTAATTTACCTGTTTGTAAGGCGGGAGCCGTATCAGCAATATCTGGCATTGTGGTTTGCATGGTAATACTCATTCTTTGCAATTATTAAAGCGCGGTATTTTACATGAAAAAATATAAAAAAGCGGCGTTGATGAAAAAATTCTATGTTTATCGCACAATATGAATATTTCTAAAGGAATAGTGATAAAATTAGCTATGCTGTTTTTTTTCGATTATGTGCCTAAGCTTTATATATGATTGATTCTTCTTTGAGTCCGTGGGCTCGCACACTCTCAAGCTTTATTTCTAAGTATGGTGAGTTTAAAACTGCCGCTGCCTGTTATGCCTTATTATTGGTCATGTCGCTGATCTTATCGTGCATGTTTTATTATGTAGCAGTTGGAACGGTAACTTTAGTTGATGTTTTAGCGGTGATGTTCTTCACTGCGGTGGTATCGCCGATTTTAATAACTGTACTGCTTAACTCAATTCGCCAATTAGAAGCTTCTTATAGCTACCTAGATAGCGCAACCAAACAAGAAAAACTGCTCAATCAAACGCTAAAAGACAATATCAGTCGCTTAAACGAAGAGATTGATGAGCGTAAAATGGCGTTTCATGCCAAACACAGAGCAATAGAAGAACTTAGACGCGAAATCGCCGAGCGTAAGAAGACCCAACAAGAGCTTGCGCAACAAGGCATGCTATTGCGCTCTATTGTCGACTCATCTCCCGATTTATTTTATTACCGCGATAACAATGGTGTATTTGCCGGCTGTAATAAAATGTTTGAACAAGTGATAGGTAAAAGTAGCGATGAGCTAATTGGTAAAAGTGTCGAAGAAATCTACCCAAGTGATTATTTACCAGAAGTACTGCGCACCGACAAAAAAGTATCTCAAACCCATCAAGCTCTGACGCTTGACGTTGAATACCCCGTTGATGGTGAAAAGCGCTGGTTTGAAATGCGTAAGTTACCTTTTATTAATGAAAAAGGTGAGTACATAGGTTTACTTGCCTTTGGCCGTGATATCACCAGTCGTAAAGAAGCAGCACAAGCCCTTGAAGCAGCTTATAAAGATAAAGGGAAATTCATTGCAACTTTAAGCCATGAATTAAGAACGCCGCTTAACGGTATTGTGGGTTTAACCCGCATGCTACTTGATACTGAACTCGATAAACAGCAACGTAGTTGGTGTAACACGGTGTTTTCAAGTGCCGAGACCCTTGGCAATATTTTTAACGATATTATCGACTTGGATAAAATTGACCGTGAGCAGCTCGATATTGTTGCTGACTCAGTCAATGTGGCCGACTTTATTAATGACGTAGTGAATTTTGCAGGCTTAATTGCTGAACAAAAAGGCCTTGAGTTCAATATTAAACGTAAAGGCACACTGGATGTTTACGCATCTCTTGATCCGACCCGTTTACGCCAAGTTGTTTGGAACCTTATCAATAATGCCGTTAAGTTTACTCAGCAAGGCCATGTAGAGCTTGAATGTCGTCGTGAGAATCGTGCCGATGGTCCGTGGTTAGTGATGCGTGTGAGCGACACGGGGCAAGGTATTCCACAAGAGCAGCTGCATCGTATTTTTGACATGTACTACAAAGCACCAGATATTAACGGTACCAATGCTATTGGCTCTGGTATCGGCCTTGCGGTAACAAAAGCACTTGTTAGCGCAATGAAAGGTGAAATTAATGTCAGCAGTACTGAAGGTGAGGGCAGTGTTTTTGTTGTTGAAATACCGCTTAAGCTCTGTATTGCGCCTACCGAGCAAAGTTATGCGGTACGCAGCTTAAACATTCTTTTAGTGGAAGATGTGCCGCTAAATGCTGAAATTGCTACTAACTTACTTGAGCAGCGTGGTCACGAAGTTATTTGGGCTGAAACTGGTGAGGATGCGCTGTCGTTTGTCTACACAGAAGATGACTTAGACCTAGTTTTACTTGATATGCAATTACCTGATATCAATGGTGATGAAGTTGCTCGTCAAATTCGTGACGATGAACACTTTGATAACTTACCAATCGTTGCCTTAACTGCCAACGTGCGTAGCGCCGAAGAAGAGCTTGCTGGTATTAATATTCAAGGTGCACTCGCTAAGCCTATCAATACCACTAAACTCGATAAAATGCTCGGTGAGTTATTTGATATCAAGCAGCAACAAAACTGTCAGCCTGAGCCAATCAAAGCTGTGACTGAAAAAGATTTATCGGGTATTCGCGTTGAGCTGCTCGATATAGAAACCATCGAAGACTTTGTAGGCTCAATGGGGCTGGTTATCTTTAATCGCAGTTGTGAGTTATTTAATAAGTTAAATCCTCAGTACCAAACTGAGCTGGCAGATGCGTTAGCGGCAGATGATAGAGAAGAGTACAAATCGGTGGCACATAAATTAAAAGGTGCAGCTGGCTCTGTAGGTTTAAACGATGTGCAGTTACATGCTAAGAAGATGGAACATGGCGCGCTTGAAGAAAGTAGTGAAGAGTTACAACAGTGGCTTGATGAACTCGCAGTGAAAATAAATGAAGGGCGTGACGCCCTCCAATTATTCTTACAACAGTTAGAAGATTAATTCTAATTAGCTGTCGATTTTACCAATGAAGCGATAGCCTTCACCATGGATGGTGCTGATCAGCTCAGATGTGCTGTTATCGCTTTCAAAATGTTTTCTGATACGACGAATTGTTACGTCTACAGTACGGTCGTTAGCGCGAAGCTCACGGCCAGTCATGTGCTTGATTAATTGCTCACGGCTGAAGATACGGCCCGGTGAGTCAAGCATTAAGCGTAGCGCGCGGTATTCACCTTTAGGTAAACGTTTAGCGTCGCCGCTTGGAGATGTTAAACAACGGCTGTTTTCATCAAGTTCCCAACCGTTAAATGTGATAACACCATTTGTTTCGATATTCGCTTCTTCGCCACCTAGAGCTGTGCGCGAAATAAGGTTACGAGCACGAATAGTTAATTCGCGAGGGTTGAATGGTTTTGTGATGTAATCATCAGCACCAATTTCAAGACCTAAAATGCGATCAACGTCGTTGTCACGACCTGTTAAGAAAATTAAACCAACGTTACGTTTTTGACGTAATTCACGCGCTAAGATTAGCCCGTTTTTACCTGGTAGGTTGATGTCCATAACTACAAGGTTCACATCATCATTATTTGTAAGCTTGTCATGCATATCATCGCCATCAATGGCTTCAATAACTTTGTAACCTTCAGCTTCAAATAAACTAACGAGGTTTAGTCGAGTTACGTCTTCATCCTCTACGATCAGAATGACTGGCGTTTGCATTGTATATTAACCTTTTCGGAAATTTTATTTACAAAAATTCGGTATTATCAAGCAAAACCGAATACTAGAGATTATAGGATTAGATCCAATTGTTAACAAGTAAAATCAATTTGGATAAAACTTAGCCATAGCTAACAATCGAGATTGCACTTTAAAGTTATGCTGCAATACGTGCTGCTTATTGATATACAGTCGGATTTTATTTCCTTCTTGAACCAGAGAGGCTATACCGCCATTTTCTAAAAAGCTGATACTTTCACCTATTGTTAAAGTATCCAATGAAATTGTATCGGTCCAAAGTGGAAGTATATCATTTTCTAATGTTTCATCAATGTATGTGATATCACAAACTTGAGAAAGTTCAGAAATTTGCTGGGTTTTTTTCACTAATATAACGTTAATTGGTTTTTTGTTAATTTGCAGTTCATTTCTGTCTTTAAGGAACGCCCCTGGACCTTTATCTAAGTCATAAAAACAAAATGAAATAGGGGGAGGGTTCACTTGGTCATTAAATTTCGTGAACTTAGCAATTTGATACAAAAAGGCTGATTTAACTTGGTCCGGTGATTTGGCAAATGCAGGGCATACAACAAGCAAAGCTAATAAGATACAACTCACTAATCTCATTACGCTGCACCTTCTTGCAATGGCAGAGTAATAATAAAGTGAGCCCCTTCGTCAGCTAGTTCATCGTATACGATGCTACCACCAAGTGCTTGAGTCACTAAGTTATAAACTAGGTGCATGCCCAAACCACTGCCACCTTCACCACGTTTAGTAGTTACAAATGGGTCGAAAATACGTTTGCGAATTGATTTCTCAACGCCAATACCATTATCGAAGTAGTGAATACTCAAGCTACTTTCGTTGCGATCAACATTAAAGGTGATTTCATTATCTTGGTTATCGCTAAATGCATGTATAACAGAGTTGCTTAGCAGCTGTTGTAGTACTTGTTGTAAAGGCCCCGATTTGGTTTCAATACTAACGTCATTGCTACAGTTAATCGTAATTTTAGGATTACGATATTGAATCTCTGAGCGCATCGACATCACCACATCATTTAATAAATCATTTAAATTGATTTTGGTGCTGACTTCTACATCTTGATTAACAGCCACTTTCTTAAAGCTAGATACGAGCTCTGCTGCACGGTTAAGATTGCGATAGATAAGATCGAGGTTTTCAATGCCGTCATTAATAAAGCGTTTTAAGTGTGCTGAAGTTAAAGTTTTTTGTTCAAACTGCGCGTGAATTTCTGCCAGCTTATCACGTAACAGCGTTGAGCCTGTAATACCTAACCCAATAGGTGTGTTAACCTCATGAGCAACACCTGCAACCATTTGCCCCAGTGACGCCATTTTCTCATTTTCGACGATTTGGTTTTGGTATTGGTGCATACGCTCAAGGGTATTGAGCAGCTCTTGGTTAGCCTCACGTAATGCGATTGTTCGTTGATTTACTTTTTCTTCAAGGCTTTGGTTAAGTTGTTTTATTTCTTGTTTGTCTTTTTCGTGGCGCTCAATTTGTTTTTGAGTGCGCGAGAGCATGATATTTAAGCTGCCCGCTAGCTGGTTTATTTCATCAATATTGGTTTTTTGTGCGCGAGTATCATAGTTATGGTTTTTCGACACGTCTTGCAGTAGGTTACTTAGCTCATCAATAGGGTTTGCAATGCGTTTTTGAATACGTCTAGCAACAAAGTACACCAGAACTAAAACGAACAAGGTGAGTAAAATATCAATGATAATTTTACGATTGATATATTGGTTTAACCTATCTAATCCGCCGCGAACGTATACGTAACCTATAGTGTCCCCTTCGTATACGATAGGCGTTATTAGCTCTATATCTTTATCTTTAAAGCGTGGCTCTAATAGGTTATCTATACTGCCAACTTTAATGGGTACTGGTGGTGTTCGGTTGGCATTAAAGCTACTAAAAAACACCGGCTCGTTTGATAACTCATCGATTGAATAAATATGGATGTTTTTAATAAGCGGCACAGATTCAAATGACTTTAAGCGCTCAGATTCGGTCTCGTTATCGTCAAACAACACGGTAATTTGAGCGTTGTAGGCAATTATTTTCGATAGGATAGAGATTTTATCGACAATCAGCGCTTTTTGTTCTTTTACGTCTAGATAAGTCGAAATAGAAATAGACAAAGACAAGCATAATGCAGTGACTAGCATTACCGCATTGGTCAACGCTTTACGAATACTTGTTTGTGTCGAAAATATCGGCATGCGCTATAGAAGGCCAGAATTTTTGTTATTAGTAAGAGTTTAGTCTAGCAAAGACATTTGAAAGTAACTAAATATTTTAAAAAATATTTTTGCTACGAATAAGCTATTTACTCAACTTTTATTTAGCTGAGTAAACGGCAAATTTAGTATTTTTGAAATCTGTGCTGTATTGGCCAAATTGTGCTTCTAAAATCGGTGGGTATTTTAAGAAGCTGTTTGCAACTATGGTCAATTTACCTTGCTTGCTCAAGTGTTGCTTTGCTGAGCTAAGAAATGCTTCGGCAATGGTGTAATCTGTGGCAATCCCCGTATGGAACGGTGGATTACTGATGATTAGGTCAAATTTACCATTAATATCAGTTAAGCCATCACTCAAAATTGCTTGGCCTTTGAGGTCATTTAACGCAAGCGTTTGCTCAGTGGCGTAAGTTGCAAGAGCACTTACATCGCTACATACAAATTCAAGCTCAGGCTGCTTTAAACCTAAGTAAGCAGCAATAATGCCAGCGCCACAAGCAAAGTCGAGTACTTTACCCTTGCTAACAGTTGGCGCATTATTCAGAAGTACCGCAGTGCCTACATCAAGCGCACCGTGGTTAAATACGCCTGGAACACTGATCGCAGTAAATTCAATATCGCCGGCTTTTACTTGGAATTGTTTGTGGTAATGGCTGATAGCAAAGTTATCGCTTAGCGTAAGCTCAGAGAATAAATACAGAATACAGTGCTTGGCACTATCGATCTTGTTACTAAAACCACAGTGGTCTTTTAGTTGTTTCTCTGCTGATTTAACACCGCTTTTATTTTCACCTACTACAAATAGTTGCGCATCTTGATGGCAAACAGCACGAATGTTATCAAGGCACATTTGTGCTTCTGGCTTTGCTTTTGGATAATAGTAGATAACTAAATCGTAGTTATTATTTGGAATAGTGTGATCAACCACTGCATGTATACCGGCTATTTTGCTGGCATACATAGCATTTGCATGGTTATAACTGAACGCAGTAATTTTTGCGTCGGGATTTAGCGCTTTAAGTTCGCGTAAAAAGCCATCTTGCTCAAAGTTAACCACTAAAATCGATTGCCCAACAAGTTCGTCTTCATTACGAAGCAATAGTAAACTTGGGTTGGTTAACTTACTCATGCTGCTTTTACCTTTTATTACTTAGTACGCTCGAACATTAGATCCCATACGCCGTGACCTAAACGGTGACCGCGCTGCTCAAATTTTGTCAGTGGACGTGAATCTGGGCGAGGAACGTAATCGTTAGTTTCTGATTGGTTTTTGTAGCCTTCAGCCACTTGCATTACTTCTAGCATATGCTCTGCATAATTTTCCCAGTCAGTGGCCATATGGAAAACACCGCCAATTTTTAATTTGCTACGTAATTTTTGTGTAAACTCTGGTTGTACGATACGACGCTTATGGTGACGTTTTTTATGCCATGGATCAGGGAAGAATAATTGCAGCTTAGATAAGCTTTCATCGGCAATACAGTCAGCAAGCACTTCAACCGCATCATGCTCGAATACGCGTAAGTTTGTTACACCAGCTTCATCGGCATCCATTAAACAAGCACCTACACCTGGGCGGTGAACTTCAATACCAATGAAGTTAAGTTCTGGTGCGTTTTTAGCCATTTCAACTAGCGATTTGCCCATACCAAAACCGATTTCTAGTACCACATCGTTATCGTTACCAAACACTTCTGCTAGGTTTAGCATGCCATTTTTGTGCTCAAGGCCCATAGTTGGCCAACACTTCTCGATGGCTGCCGCTTGGCCTTTTGTTAGGCGACCTTCGCGCTTAACGAAACTACGAATCGTGCGGATATATTTACCCTCTTGCTTTGCTTGCTCGAGGTTTGGGTTACTTGAGTCACTCATATATTTTGGCCTGATTAAAATACTGACTATAGAAAAAGGTTGCGTATTATCCCTGACCTGCGCCTTGAGTACAATAGTCAGGGGCTGTTTATCTTTCGAGATTAATATTGCGTCTATATGAGAGCAATTTAGGCAGAGCGCAGTCTGTACGACTTGCTTGGCCTAACTAACTGCAATAGACTTGACCGCAATGAGCTTCAGCAAGTAAAGATGTTATTTTGAATTTAAGCAATAAGGAGTCAACCTGGTTTGCAAACCAAGTGGTTGACTGGTACCACCTTCATGGCCGTAAAACTCTGCCATGGCAGCTAAATAAAACCCCTTATAAGGTATGGATCTCTGAGGTCATGCTACAGCAGACCCAAGTAGTAACTGTTATTCCTTACTTTGAAAAGTTTATGCAAAGCTTTCCTGACATCATTGCGCTTGCTAATGCCGATGAAGATCAGGTGCTTCACCATTGGACTGGGCTTGGCTATTACGCCCGGGCGCGCAACTTACATAAAACGGCAAAAATAGTTCGTGATAAATACCAAGGTAAATTTCCAACCACGCTTGAAGAGGTGATGGACTTGCCGGGTATTGGACGTTCAACTGCTGGGGCAATTTTGTCTTTGTCACTTGGCCAACATCATCCAATTTTAGATGGTAATGTTAAACGAGTACTGGCACGCTTTTTTATGGTTGAAGGCTGGTATGGAGTGAAAAAGGTCGAAAATCACCTTTGGTCATTATCATCGCAATTAACGCCTAAAGAGTCGGTCACTGAGTTTAATCAGGCTATGATGGATTTAGGTGCAAGTCTTTGTTCGCGAAGTAAGTTTGACTGTGAGCCTTGCCCTTTAAATAGTAAATGCCTTGCTTTTAAAGAAGGTAAAGTTAAAGAGTTCCCGCATTCAAAACCGAAAAAAGCTGTGCCGAAAAAGTCATGTTATCAACTTATACTAGCCTGCGATAATAAGGTGCTTATGGAAAAGCGCCCAAGCTCAGGGATATGGGGTGGTTTGTTTGGCTTTTTTGAGTTTAGCGAATTATCTGAGCTAGAAACATTTTTAGCCCAGCATGGTTTATCAAACAATACGCAGGCACTTGAAGCCTTTACCCATGTATTTTCGCATTTTGAGCTAACCATCAACCCACATGTTTTAACCTTGCCGAGTATTCCAGATCTTATTAATGAGCGGCAACTAGTTTGGTATCCGCTTGATGAGTCAGTTGAGGTTGGCCTTGCAGCCCCAACGAAAAAGCTGGTTAAACAATTAAGCGCAATAGATTACAATAGCATCACGCAATAAGAGTAGAGAGCAATTATGGCACGCACAGTATTTTGTCAAAAGTTACAAAAAGAAGCTGAAGGCTTAGGCTTCCAACTATACCCGGGTGAACTAGGTGAAAAGATTTTCAACAACATCAGTAAAGAAGCATGGGGCCAATGGCAACATAAGCAAACGATGTTGATCAACGAAAAACATCTGAACATGATGGACCCAGAGCACCGTGCTTTTTTAGAAGAGCAAATGGTAGGTTTCTTATTTGAAGGTAAAGACGTGGAAATTGAAGGCTACCGTCCTCCAGAAAAATAAACGAAGAAATTAAAAGTAAAAAGGGCCAATAGGCCCTTTTTTAATGTGTTGCTTCTTGCTCAGCTCTTTGTATTTGCTCTTTTAAGAATTGAGCTACTTTGGAGTATTCAATTTCATAACTATCGCGCAGTTCAATTAAATCATCGCTTGACAGTTCATCTTCTTTGCAGCGTTTTTCAAATTCGGCAGCTAGTTCTGCAACTTTCATTGCACCAATCGTTTTTGAGATTGACTTGAGCTGATGACAGGCTGAAATTATTTTCTCTAAGTCTTGCTCAATAACACCACTGTTGATTTCTTTACTGAGTTGATTACTTTGCTCTAAATACATTTTGAAAAAGCGTAGTTTCTTTGCTTCATCATTGTTTACATAGTTAGCAAGCATCGCCATATCAATAGGCGCTGTTGGTCTTTTAACTTCAAGTTTAGTGGCTTCAGGATTCGTTTTGTATGCACATTTGTGCAAAGTGGCCTCGAGCACATTTAGCTCAACAGGCTTGGTGATGTAATCATTCATCCCTATGCTTAAACAGCGTTCTTTTTCGCCTTTAAGGGCATTGGCGGTGATAGCAATCACATAAGGTTGCGCGTTAATATCTTCAAGCTGCGATGCTTCATGACGAATTTTTTCAACCATATCGTAGCCTGACATTTTCGGCATGTGTAAATCGGTCAAGATAATTGAGTGTTTACCTTCACGCCATGCTTCAAGGCCTTTTTCACCATTTTCAGCTACTTCAACACCATAACCTAATAGATGGAGCTGATCAGTTAACACTTGCTGATTTAATACGTTGTCTTCAACAAGCAATACAAGTTTGTTCTCTTCGCGGGCTTTATCAACACTTAAATAGTCGTTAAATGACTTAGCCGAAGCAATTTGTTTTGGCTTATGTAAACCTGCCGCCACTAGTAGCGACATCATAAAGTTAGACTTACACAGCGGTGCAGCATTTAGATAGAAGATATTTTTATGATTAACAGCGGCTTCATCTAGTTTACTTAACACAATTACTTGCTGTTTATTGTCTTCTAAGGTGTATAGCAAGCGACGTAAGATATAGTTAATATCTTCCATGGTTTCGATACCATCGAGGATCCAAATAATATCTTTTTTATCTTGTTCAGCTTCGATTTTGTCGCTGCTATCAGCAATAACAGGTGTTGCCCCCATAAATGATAGATAACGAGTAAGTAGTTTTTTTCGGCCATCATGATTGGTTACAACTACAACACGTTGGTCTTTCATTACCTGCTTGTGAGCATATTCAACTTTACCTTGTGTACTAAAAGGTAACTCGACAACAAACTCACTACCAATACCTAAATCACTTGTTACAGAGATGGTACCTAGCATTAGCTCAGTTAAGCTTTTACAAATCGATAAGCCTAAACCAGTACCACCGTATTCACGGGTGATTGAGCCTTCAGCTTGAATGAATGGGTTAAAGATTTCGCGAAGCTGTGCTTGCGTCATACCCTTGCCGTTGTCTAATACGCTAAAACGCAGGGTGTAGTGATCAGTGGTGTTTTGAGCCACCTCTACCGAGATTTTAACGTGGCCTTTATGTTTATCATCAGTACTAGTGAACTTAATTGCATTACTGCATAGGTTATAAAGTACTTGGCGAACACGCACCGTATCACCAATCAAATTTGTAGGGATATCTGGCGCAATTGCCAGCTCTAATTCAAGGTCACGCTTTTTGGCCACCGATGATAAAACACGAGCGACTTCTTCAATGGTGTCTGACACTGAGAAAGGAATATTATCGATATTCAGTTTACCTGCTTCGATTTTCGAGAAATCGAGAATGTCATCTAATATGCCTAATAAAGAAAATGCAGAATCACGAATAATTGTACTTAATCTGTGCTGCGCACCATCAAGCTCAGTTTGGCGAAGTAAGTCAATGGTACCGATAACCCCATTCATAGGGGTGCGAATTTCATGGCTCATGGTTGCTAAGAAAGTCGTTTTGGTTTCGTTTGCCTGTTCGGCTTTGAGAGTTGCTTGCTCAAGAGCTAGAGTACGGTTTTGTACTTCGTTTTCTAGACCACTTTGTAGTTTCTGTAAATCTGCCTGAGCAGCTTTGTTCTCTGTTATTGCTGATTGAACTTTATTAAGTAATAAATTGATATTTTTTGCTACTGAATCCAAACCAAAATCTAGGTTTTCATTTACTTGGGCTTGGTAGTCAGCATTGTCTGTGATGGCCATTAACTCACTGCTTAATGACTCACTACTTTTAGTAAAACGCTTATTAATAAAGATACTTAAGGCAAAAGATAAAATAGCCAGTGCTACTAAAGTCAATGCGGCTAAACCATATGCAAGACCTGCAGACTGCGCAATGGGTTCAGCAATCGGGTGTTGCTTTATAACTAGTTCACCAACTGGTTGATCATTAAACTCTAACACCGTATGAATAAGGGTGTTTTGTTCTAGCTTTTGATTAACTTTACTGGCTTCGATTAGCTTCTTATTACTGGCGTATACAAGCGATACATCGCCGTTGAATTCATATCGATATAAATAGTAATCAAAGCCATCATTAAGCAGGTGACTTAAATCGAGAACCTCTTTTACTTTATCTTGGCCAGGCATAGTTAATGCGCTGATTAGAGGTGCTGAAAGCTGATTTGATAATTGCTGCGCTGTGATAGTTGGTTTGCTATCTTGCTGAGTTACTTCACTTGTTGGATAAAAAGAGTAAGCAACAACCGCAAGTAGGGTGATGACAAGATTCGTGATTATAAAAAGCGGTAGTAGGCCTTTTACAGGTGAATTTGATTTACTTGGCATGGCTTTAGTCCAACAAATTATACAGCATCATTAAGCATATTCTTGATTATTGGACAATCCTACCATCTATGAAGAAAAATTCACCACGTTTTTAACATAGGTAACCCTTTTATGATGAGGGTCAACCAAAAAGCACAAAGTTTGTAGATTAAATAAGCTAAAAACTATTAAAAACAGCAATCTTGATTGAAAACTGTGCAAACAGTTAGAATCCTCAAAAAAAAGTTGACTTGAGAAGGCAAAACCCGTTTAATACGCCGCACGCCCAGATAGCTCAGTCGGTAGAGCAGAGGATTGAAAATCCTCGTGTCGGTGGTTCGATTCCGCCTCTGGGCACCATTATTTAATATATTGGTGTTTAATTTATGCTTTAAACATCAGTATCGTGCATAGCACACAGATTTAGTGTGCCGACTTAGCTCAGTTGGTAGAGCAACTGACTTGTAATCAGTAGGTCATCCGTTCAACTCGGATAGTCGGCACCATTTATTTTGCCCAGATAGCTCAGTCGGTAGAGCAGAGGATTGAAAATCCTCGTGTCGGTGGTTCGATTCCGCCTCTGGGCACCATTGATTCAAAGCCTCGCAATCGCGAGGCTTTTTTGTTTCTGTCCCTCCAAATCACGATTTTACATCCCGTAGATGTGAAGTTTATTTCGCGCGATGAACATAAGAGCTATCAGCTTTCAGGTTTTAAATACATAAGTTAGCGAGTTAGCAAGGGGAAAGAGTAAAGTTAGATTGTGCCCGCACATTGCTATGGCTAAACCCGGTACCGTAGGCGTGAAATTTATTTCGCGCGAATAAGAATAATAAGTTCTTGTATAAGAGAATAACTACATGGAAGATTTTCGATAGCTGATAGCTGATAGCTGATAGCTGAGCTGATAGCTGATAGCTGATAGTTTGCAACTTACCCCCATTTTCCTACCGTTCATCGTCCCCAAATGTAAGGCAGTGTAATGTTATGTAAAGTCAGTTGAGCAAAACTTAACGTGGTGCTTGAATTACACTCATAAATAGATGTTTTTCAGGTTTTTAGAATGAATTGGCAATATAAGCCGAGTTTATTGGCTTTAAGTGTAATTTTGCTAAGTGCATGTACGAGTCAGCCGACTCACAATGAACGAGTTGCTGAGCTTGAGACTGTACCAAGTGCATGGCAGCAACTCCCTTCTGGTGACAAGGCGCTTGCTGTTGAAGATAACTGGTTGCAGCAATTACACGACCCTCAAGTTTTTACTTTAGTTGAGCAAGCATTAGCCCATAACCAAGCGATTTTACAAGCGGGCTATGATGTCGCGATTAAAGAGCAGCAGCTTATTGCTGCTGGGGCTGATTTATGGCCAAGCCTTGATTTATCAACACGTGCGAGCCGTAGTAAAGATAACCGCCCTGTTAGTTATAACAATGCTAGTTCTGCATCATTAGAATTAAGCTACGAAGTTGATTTATGGGGAAAATTGTCGGCCTCAGAACGACAAGCAAACCTTGAGTACCTAGCTGAAAAAGCCACCTTTGCACAAAGCAAGCAACAATTAGTCGCTGATGTGGTAGCGGGTTGGTTTGATGTTATTACTAACCACAAATTACTTGAGCTATATAAGCAGCGTGAGCAAAACGCTGAGAAAAATTTAGATATTATTGAGTCAGGTTATCGCCAAGGTCTAAATGAAGCACTTGATGTTTATCTTGCTCGTAATGAGCTAAATACCGAGCGCTCGAACATTGCGGCGCAGCAAGCAACGTTAACTAAATCGATTCGCGATTTAGAGCGTTTAACAGGCCAATACCCAACTGGCGCGTTAAGCGTTAGCGCAGATTTACCACTACTCGATAGTGCTATTCCACTAGGTTTACCTTCAGAGCTTATCACTCGCAAACCTGAGTTAATGGCAAGCTGGTATCAATTACTTAGCACCGATGCTGGGCTTGCTTACGCGCACAAACAGCGTTTTCCGAGCTTAAATCTTTCTGCATCAATGAGTGATAGCACAGATAGAGTGAGCGACATATTTTCGCCTTCAAGCTTAGCGTGGTCGCTGATTGGTAGTATTTCGATGCCAATTTTTGAAGGGGGTCGCTTAAAAGCCAATGAAGAACAAGCAAGACTAAGCGTTAAGCGCCAAGAACAGGCGTATCTTGCCACACTTTATGATGCCTTTAACGATGTTGAAACAGCCATCAGCCAAGAGCAAGCGCTTAAAGTACGCTATGAAAAAACCATAGAAGCGCAAGAAAATGCCATTACCGCAGAGGCATTAGCGTTTGAACAATATCAAAGTGGCTTGGTTACCTACACCACGGTACTCGATGCACAAGACCGTTCGTTTAATGCGCAAAGCTCGGTAATCGAAATTAAAAACCAGTTAATTATTAATAGAATCAACTTACATATTGCCCTTGGTGGTGATTTTAGTGAAGCAAACAGCGAAGTAGCAGAGCAATAATCATGAATAGCAAGACACGTAAAATTTTAATTCCATTGGTAGTAATTGTTGTGACGGTACTGCTTGTCATGTTTATTAAAGGCAACCCGCCTCAAGCAAACCGCTTTTCTTCACCGCCAAAAGCAAAAGTAAATGTGGCAGTTAAGACCCTAACACCAGAAACCTATCAGGTGATGATTGATAGTTTTGGCACCGTAAAGCCACGTACGCAAAGTATGCTAGTCGCGCAGGCTTCAGGGCAAATTATCGAAATTAGTGAGCAATTTCGTGAAGGTGGCTTTTTCGAAAAAGGCGATGTGTTGTTGCAACTAGATGATAGAGATCACCGCGCCGAAGTAAAATCAGCACAAGCGACGTTATTAACCGCTGAGCAAAGCTTACTTGAAGAGCAAGCTCGTGGTCGTCAAGCTATTACTGATTGGGAGCGCTTAGGCAAGGGTGAACAAGCAAGTAGCCTGGTATTGCGTAAGCCACAACTTGCAGCAGCCGAGGCAAGTGTATTGTCTGCCCAAGCGACGCTTGAAAAAGCCAAACTTGATTTAGAGCGTACAAAAATCACTGCTCCATACGCGGGGCGAGTTTTAAGCCGCAGCGTAGATTTAGGCCAAGTGGTGAGTAATAACATGGAACTTGCCAGCATTTATGCGATTGACCGTGTTGAAATTCGCTTACCAATCAAAAATAAAGATCTGCCGTTCATTAACTTACCAGAACAATTTCGTGATGGTGCTAAAAATAGCGCAGGTTCACTCGTTAAATTTAGCTCAGATCTTGTTGGTAAACAGCAATGGCAAGGTCAAGTTATTCGCACCGAAGGGGCCATTGATGAAAGCGCGCAGCAGCTTTACGTGGTTGCACAAATTAATGACCCTTACAAAGCCACTTCTGCGAATCAGTATCCAATTAAAATTGGTCAGTACATCAAAGCGCAAATTACCGGCAAAGCGGTTGAAAATGCCATTGTGATCCCAAACAGCGCAATTTACCAAGGCACGTACGTTTATATTGAAGAACAAGGTGTATTACGTCGTAAAAACATCTCACTGGCTTGGCAAAACGCGACTCAAGCTATGGTTGCCGAAGGCTTATCAGCAGGAGAACACTTAGTGATTACTCCGCTTGGACAAGTTAGCTCAGGTACACAAGTTACCGTTATGGGTAGTGAAGCATATCAAGCTACGCGTGGTAAAGCACAGCGCCCAAGCAATCAAGAGCCGCCTAAAGAGCAAGGAGCGCAATAATGATCGCTTGGTTTACAAAGAATCATGTTGCAGCAAACTTATTGCTGATCAGCATTTTATTAGCGGGGCTATTTAGCGTTTCGACGCAAATACCACTCGAAGTGTTCCCTTCATTTGAGTCTGACAGAATTAGTGTTAGCGTGACCTTACGTGGCTCAACACCTGAAGATGTTGAAAAAGGTGTCGCTATCCGTATTGAAGAAGCGGTGCAAGATCTCGAAGGGATCAAGCGTATTACTAGCCGCTCATCAGAAGGCTCTGCCTCGGTATCAATTGAAGTAGATACCGGCTATGACCCACGGGAGCTATTAGCCGATATAAAAAGCCGGGTTGATGCCATTAACACTTTTCCGGTTGATGCCGAAAAACCAGTTGTAGCCCTTGCACAGCGCACTCGTGAAGTAATAGCGGTAACCGTGTCGAGTGAATACGGCGAAAAAGAAACTTTAGAATACGCCGAGCAGGTACGTGATGACTTATTACGCTTGCCAGAAATCACTCAGGTAGAGCTAAGTGGGGTGCGTGATTACGAAATTGCTATTGAAGTAAGCCAAGATACATTACGCCAATATGATTTACGCTTATCGGACATTTCTTCAGCAATTAGTAATTCAAGTACCGATGTTTCTGCAGGTAACTTAAAAACGGAAGGGGGTGATGTACTCATTCGCTCAAAAGGCCAAGCCTATCGTAAAGATGAGTTTGCCCAAGTTGTGGTGAAGTACCAAGCTGATGGTACCATTATTCGCCTAGGTGACATTGCTCGTATTACTGATGACTTCGAAGAAACCCCAGTTCGCACGCGATTCAATGGTAAGCAAGCGGCGTTTATTGATGTGTACCGTATTGGTCCGCAAAGTGCGATTGAAGTTGCTGATGCGGTAAAAAATTACATTACCGAGCATCAAAGCCAGCTACCTGAAGGGTTTGAGTTAAGCTTTTGGGATGACGACTCTGAAATCGTGAAAAGCCGTATTGCTACACTGACAACCAATGCTATTCAAGGTGGTATTTTAGTTCTTGCATTACTTACCTTGTTCTTGCGTCCTGCCATTGCGTTTTGGGTGTTTATTGGTATCCCTGTGTCATTCATGGGCGCGTTTTTAGCAATGCCAATTTTTGGTATTACGCTTAATGTAATGAGTTTATTTGGTTTTATTTTGGTACTTGGTATTGTTGTTGATGATGCCATTGTGACCGGTGAAAATGTCTACACCCACCTAAAAACAGCCGAAAGTGGTGAGCAAGCTGCTATTCGTGGTACGCAAGAAGTTGCGACACCCGTTACCTTTGGTGTACTTACAACGGTTGCTGCATTTTTACCATTAGCCTTTATCGAAGGTAACCGTGGTGCCTTATTTGCGCAAATTCCTGTTGTCGTTATTCCGGTATTACTGTTCTCTTTAATTGAGTCTAAATTTGTTCTGCCGGCTCACTTAAAGTACTTAAAACTACGAAGTGAAAAAAGTAATCCGTCAAAACTGCAGCAGTTTCAGCAGCGTTTTGCCGATGGCTTTGAACACGCCATTATGAAGTACTATCAGCCGCTACTAAATGTTGCACTAAAGAATAAATTAGCAACTGTCAGCTTGTTCGTAGGGGTTTTCTTCATCATTTTGACCCTGATCACCAGCGGTTGGACAAAGTTTATATTCTTCCCACGTATACCAAGTGAAACCGTTCGCGCAGAGCTAACATTCCCTGCTGGAACACCGTTTGAAGTGACCAACAAGTACATCATCGATATGTCAGAGAAGGCCAAAGAGCTACAAGACAAGTATCGCGATGAAGATGGTCAAAGCGTGATTTTAAATATTTTGGCAACCACGGGTGGCCGTGGTGGTTCGTCAAATACAGGTAGTGTGCGCTTTGAAATCACACCAGCCGAAAAACGTGAATCAGATATCGGCTCTCGAGAGCTTGCCAGTGAATGGCGTGACCTTATTGGTATTATACCGGGCGCAGAGAGTGTGACTTTCCGTGCTGAATTTGGTCGCAGTTCAGATCCTATTGATGTGCAGCTAAGTGGCAGCTCAATCGACACCCTTGAAGCTGTGGCAGAAAAGGTAAAAGAGCGTTTAGCAACTTACCCAACTGTGTACGAAATTGCTGATAGCATGTCAGATGGTAAAGACGAGCTGCAAATTGAGCTAACAGAGCAAGGTTTAGCGCTTGGTTTAAACCGTGTTGATGTATCACAGCAAGTGCGTAATTCCTTCTTTGGTGCGCAAGTTCAACGTATTCAACGTGGTCGTGATGATGTGCGTGTAATGGTGCGTTTGCCAATTGAAGAACGTCGCTCAGTTGCTGATTTAACCGATATTTTAATTAAAACCCCAACGGGTGGCACAGTGCCATTGTCGCATGTGGCGACCTTAGTACCGGGGCAAAGTCCATCGTCTATTTATCGTATTGATCGCTATCGCACGTTGAATGTGACAGCCGATGTTGAAAAATCAAATACCAATATGACGGTACTGCAAGCAGATTTAAAAACCTACTTAGATGAGCTCATGGTGCAATACCCAGGGGTTGATTACTCTCTCGAAGGTGAAGCCAAAGAGCAGCGAGAGTCATTTGGTTCATTGGCTTGGGGCCTCGTGTTTGTATTCTTTATTATTTATGCGTTATTAGCGATACCGTTTAAATCATACTTACAGCCATTAATTGTGATGAGTGTTATTCCGTTTGGCATGATAGGTGCGGTAATGGGCCACTGGGTAATGGGCATGGAGTTAACCATTATGAGCTTACTTGGCATGTTAGCCCTGATAGGTGTTGTAGTGAATGACTCTTTGGTACTGGTTGATTTTATCAATAAGAAACGTGAAGAGGGCGGTGATTTACTTGAAACCGTTAAGCTTGCCGGTGCGGCACGTTTTCGCCCTGTTATGCTAACCAGTTTAACCACCTTTATTGGCTTAATGCCGCTGTTATTTGAAAAAGCAACGCAAGCACAATTCCTTATTCCAATGGCAGTAAGCCTTGGTTTTGGGATTATCTTCGCAACGCTTATCACCTTGCTATTAGTGCCAGTTAATTACCTATTAATGGAGCGTTTTCAAGGGTGGTTTAAGTAGGGGCGATAGGTTAAAAGCATGTGTGTTGGGTAGAGTGAAGTGAAACCCAACGCACAGGAGCTTTCAGCTTTCAGCCCTCAGCTATCAGAAAAACAAATAAGTTAACGAGTTAGCAAGGGGAAAGAGTAAAGTTAGATTGTGAACGCACATTGCTATGGCTAAACCCGGTGCCGTAGGCGTGAAATTTATTTCGCGCGATATTTCTTAAATAACGGGTAAGTCGTAGGTCGGGCTTTAGCCCGTCAATGTTAGCGATTATGTGTCGCCATAAATGACGACTGCTTGACTCATTAGCTCGTAGGTTGGTTAGAGCAGAGCGAAACCCAACATACAGGAGCTATCAGCTTTCAGCTATCAGAAAAACAAACAAGTTAGCAAGGGGGAAGAGTAAAGTTAACGACTGCCGAGATGTAGGAGGCGTTTCAACGCCGAAAACTAAAATTTCTTGTAAAAGGGAAATATAAGGAAAGTATTGATAACTTGAAACTTGAAACTTGAAACTAATTAGTACCGTAGGCGTGAAATTTATTTCGCGCGAATAAGAATAATAAGCTCTTGTATAAAAGAAAAACTACATGGAAGATTTTCGATAGCTGATAGCTGATAGCTGATAGCTGGCTTGATGGTGTTCCCCAAGTATGCGGTGCCCGGTGTCAGTCCTGAAACCTTGAGGTTTCAGGGCGGGGATCTGCGGTCTACCGTAGGCTTCTCGGTACATGCCGAGCTTGCACAATAGTAAACGAACAGAAACCCTAACATAAAATTTATCGGCTCAGGGACTTAACCAAGCTCCTGCACCCTAGGGAACACCTTCAGTATATAAGACAAGTTTCAATCCTTAAACCATAGAAGTAAAAAAAGCGGATCGTTCGGGTAGTTTTTCCCCACCTTTAACTGCTTATTTACTTTTCAGATTGCTTTTTGACCTCAATCATACAATTAATTGGAGTTGCGATTTATCGAGTGGTAGCATGGCGTTACTTAGCCGAACAAAGAAAAAGTTATGAGCACGTTACCTGATTACCAACAAGCCCAATTGTTATTAGAAAAGAATGAAATTTTTGTCGCACCAGCCGAAGCCCATGGTGTGATCAGTGGTTTATTAGCCTGTGGCATCAATATCGAAGCCGACGAATACTTAGGTTTATTAAGCGATGTATTCAATGATGGCTTAGCCTTCAATAAAGATTTAAAAGCATTTTTTGCTGATGTGTATTCTCAGGTTGTTGCCAGCTTTAGCGATGAAGAATTTCAGTTTGACCTATTCTTACCAAGCGACGACGAAACACTGATCGATTTAGCCAATGGCTTAGTATCTTGGGTATCGGGTTTTATGCTTGGTTTTGGTTTAAAACAAAAAGATTACGGCAAGTTATCTGCTGACGTGAAAGAAGTGATCAGCGATTTTAGTGAAATTACCCGCCTAGACACCATGTTTGAAGAGACCGAAGAAGACAGCCAAGCACTCCACGAAGTGATTGAGTATGTGCGTGTTTCTGCGCTTTTATGTTTTGCTGAATTAGGCAAAGAGCCTGCAGATAAAAACCCTAAGAAGACCCTTCACTAATCAAATTACAGAGGTTTAGCATGTCGTCTATTGCAATAGATAAAGCTGAATTTAAAGCCCGCCGCGAGCGCTTGCTTGCTATGATGGATAAAAATAGCGTGGCTATTATTCCTGCGGCTGGAGAAGTAACACGTAGCCGTGATACTGAATATGCATTTCGCCAAGACAGTGACTTTTTCTACCTAACAGGGTTTAACGAACCAGATGCAGTTTTAGTGCTTTGCCCGTCAAGCGATACACCAAGTACGCTTATTTGCCGTAATAAAGATAAACTAGCTGAAATTTGGCATGGCCGTAGAATTGGCTTCGAAAAAGCTAAATCAGAGTACTTATTCGACGCAACTTGCCCACTTAGTGAACTAGATGAACAATTATTAGATTTGGTGAACGGCCAGCAGATTTTATTTTATGCACAAGGCACTTACGCAAATTTCGATGCAAAGGTTTGGGACTTATTAAACACACTTCGCGGCGCACCTAAAAAAGGCTATAAAGCACCGCATACCATTAAAGATATTCGTGGTTTAGTGCATGAAATGCGTTTGTTTAAATCTGACGCAGAATTAAACATTATGCGTACAGCTTGTGAAATTAGTGCACAAGGCCATATTCGCGCGATGCAGTTTGTCAAACCAGGCGCAACTGAATACCAATTAGAAGCAGAGCTTCATCACCATTATGCAATGAATGGTGCCCGTCATCCTGCTTATGGCACGATAGTCGGCAGTGGCGATAACGCTAACATTTTGCACTACACACAAAATGACGCTGAGCTAAAAGATGGCGATTTAGTGTTAATTGATTCTGGCTGTGAACTTGAAGGTTATGCGGCAGATATCACACGTACTTTCCCAATCAATGGCAAGTTTAGCGAACCTCAAGCAGCGCTTTACAACATTGTATTAGCAGCTCAAGAAGCAGCATTCAGCCAAGTAAAGCCAGGCGGTAGTTTATCGAAAGCGAATGAACTGGCCTCAACGGTATTAACGCAAGGGCTTATTGATTTAGGCATTTTAACCGGTGAGCTTGATGAGCTAATGGCAAACCAAGCGTGCAAAGCATTTTACATGCATGGCCTTGGTCATTGGTTAGGGTTAGACGTACACGATGTTGGCGAATATAAGCTTGATGAAAAAGAGCGCGTATTTGAGCCGGGCATGGTGCTCACAATCGAACCGGGTTTATATATTAGCGAAGATGCAAAAGCACCAGAGCAATATAAAGGCATCGGTATTCGTATCGAAGATAACTTACTTGTCACTAAAGATGGCCATGAAAACCTGACCATTTCGGTTCCTAAAACCATTAGTGACATTGAAGCAGTGATGCAAGCAAACAAAGGCTAGGAGCAAGCGTGGCAAAGCAGTTTGATGTTGTCATTATCGGCGGTGGAATGGCAGGTGCAAGTTGTGCCCTAGGCCTAAAACAGAGCAATAAGCAGTTATCAATCGCTGTAATTGAAGCAAATGAAGTGAGCGCAAACTATCATCCAAGCTTTGATGATAGAAGCATTGCGCTGGCTCAGCAGTCTGTTCAGTACTTAAAGTCAATCAATGCGTTTGATTGCCAAGCACCATTTGCGGCAGCGATTAAAAAAGTCACTGTGTCTGATCGTGGTCATTTTGGTAAAACGCATATTGATTGCCAAGAATATGGTCATGATGCCCTTGGTTATGTGGTCGAAGTGAACCCATTTGGGCGCAGCCTTCATCAGCAACTTACGCGTACTGATGTTAGTTTGTTTTGCCCTAATACGGTTGCCAAGCTTGAATACCAAAGCGATTTTGCCAACATCACGCTGAGCTCGGGCGAGCAGTTAAGCGCAAAGCTTGTGGTGATTGCTGATGGCGCTCATTCGCAAAGCCGTAAACTGGCTAATATTGAATTTAATACCCGCGCATATCAGCAAGCGGCGATTATTGCCAACATCGAAGTGGCTGGCGGTCATCATAATCATGCCTTTGAGCGTTTTACTGAGCACGGCCCAATGGCGTTGTTGCCAATGAGTAATAACCGATACTCACTGGTGTGGTGCATGGAGCCTGAGCAAATTGAGCACACTATGGCGCTTGAAGACGATGCCTTTTTAGCTGCGTTACAAAAAGCATTTGGTTACTGCGGCGGCTCATTTAGCAAAGTGGGTATGCGCGCAAGTTATCCGCTTGTGTACGGTAAAGCAGAATCACTGAGCAGCCACCGTACGGTATTAATTGGTAATGCAGGGCATGCTATTCACCCAATCGCAGGGCAGGGCTTTAATTTAGGCCTACGTGATGTGCAATTATTGTGTGATATGGCAAATAGAAGCGACCTTGGTGATTACGCTTTTACGCGTAATTACAGCCAAACTCGCAGTAAAGATATTACGACCGTGATGACACTCACAGACAGCCTAGTGCGTTTGTTCTCTAACTCATCACGATTGCTCGCGCTTGGTCGCAGCATTGGCCTTTTCTCAATGGATTTATTCTCCTCGTTAAAAACCCCGCTGGCAAAACAGCTTATGGGTCAGGTTAAGCAAGGTAAACGGATATGAAACAAGCACAAGTTTGTATTGTCGGTGGTGGCTGTGTTGGCCTTACGCTAGCACTTGGTTTAGCAAAAGCAGATATCAGCGTTGTGGTGATTGATGCGAGTAAAAGTCAAACCTTACCGGGTGATGATTATGCACTTCGCGTGAGCGCATTGAGCTTGGCTAGTCAGGGCTTATTCGAGTCTTTAAATGTATGGCCAGAGATCATTAAACAACGTGCTACACCGTATACCTCGATGGATGTACGAGATCAAGACAGCTTTGGTAAAATTCATTTTGATCATAACGATCTCGATTTGCCGCAGCTCGGTCATATCGTCGAAAACGACATTATTCGCTACGCTTTAATTAGCGAACTTGAAAAGCAAAGTAATGCCACTTTATTGTTCGAAACCCGCTACCAGCAAATTCATCAAACCGACTCTGATGTGTTTATTACTCTTGAAAGCGGCGAGCCTGTAATTGCTAAGTTATTAGTAGCGGCTGATGGGGCTAACTCGGCTATTCGTAAGCAGTTCAATATGCCAATTACTTTTAAAGATTACGACCATCACGCTATTGTTGCCACGGTTAAAACCGCTGATGAGCATAACAACACAGCACGCCAAGTGTTTTTGCCAACCGGGCCGCTGGCGTTTTTACCCTTGCCAGATAACCATACGCACTCAATTGTTTGGTCAACAAGCCCTGAGCATTGCGACACACTTTTAGCGCTTGATGATAACAACTTTAATAAAGCGGTTATGGCAGCCCTCGATGGCCAATGTGGTTTATGTGAAGTGCAAAGTGAGCGCATGGCGTTTCCACTTAAGATGCGTTATGCCCAGCAGTGGGTGTCGGGCAAAGTAGTATTAATAGGCGATGCAGCGCATACCATTCATCCATTAGCTGGTTTAGGTATGAACCTTGGCCTAAAAGACGCCGCTTATTTAATTGAGCTATTAAGTAATGAGCAAGGCGAGTTTGCAAGTGCACGCACGCTGCGTGATTATGAACGTACTCGTAAGCTTGATGCACAAAAACATATTGCCATGATGCAAGGCTTAAAAGAGTTATTTGCAGGTGCTAACCCACTGAAAAAGCTTGTACGTGGTGTTAGTTTAAGCCTTGTAGACAACCTTGGCCCAATTAAACATTTGTTCGCAAAAGAAGCAATCGGTAAATAACACCTAACTAGTTGTTACAACTTAGTTTAAGCCGCAGCTAAGCAATTAGCTGCGGCTTTTTTGCACTTATATGAACGCAAAATGATAGCGCTGTCATTTTTGTTAGTGTATGATTAAATTTTTGTGATTGGTATGGAAATTAAACAGCTTTGTTAAGCGATAATCTCCAACCAAATAAAAATAATTAAACTAAGAGAACAATTATGGAAGCAACGGTTGAGTGTGACAACAACACAAAACAAAGCATCTGGCTGCCAATGGTATTGGCCGGCTCAATGTTTTTTATCTTAGGGTGTATAACGTGGCTTAATGGTGCAATTACACCATTTTTGCAGCAAATGCTTGAGCTTTCGCCGTTACAAGCTTCGTTTATCATCTCTTCTTTTTATATTGCGGTAACAGTTGCCGGTATCCCATCGGCTATGCTGATCAAACGCGTTGGTTATAAGAATGGTATGGCGATTGGCTGTGCGATTATGGCTTTATCGGCGCTGATGTATATTCCGGCTGCGAAACTGCAAATGATCGAAATTTTCTTGTTCGCACAGTTAATGATAGGTGTTGGACAAACCGTGCTACAAACCGCTGTTAACCCATACGTGGTGAAAATGGGCTCTGAAAAATCAGCCGCTGTGCGCGTGTGTATCATGGGCTTATTAAACAAATTTGCGGGTGTTATCGTGCCGGTGATTTTTGCAGCTGTAGTAGTAAGCGGTGTGGTTGATGGTGCAGGTAAATTATCGCAAGAACAAAAAGATATTATGGCAAATAGCCTTATCATGCCTTATGTGTTGATTGCTGCGTTAATCATGTTATTTGCTGCCTTTGCGAAATTTGCACCATTACCTGATTTAGTGTTTGATGAAGACGAAACATCAAACGGTAAAGGTGAAATTAAAGAAACCCTAGCACACCCTCACTTAGTTTTAGGTGTAGTGGGTATTGCTTTATACGTTGCTGTTGAAGTGATTGCAGCAGATACCATTGGCTCGTACGCTTTACAAATTGGCGTTGCTGACTACTCAGTTATGACCTCTTACACTATGGCGTGTATGTTGATTGGTTACGCGATTGGTATTTTGACTATTCCACGCTTTATGAGCCAACAAACAGCGTTATTAATGTCGGGTATTGCCGGTATTATCACGGTGTTGTTAGTGGTACTTGGTAGCAATGACTCGTTTATTATTTCAAACCTATTATTAGTGCCATTTGGTGGCCCGCAATTACCAGACCCATTGTTATGCATTGCGTTATTAGGTTTTGCTAATGCCATGGTTTGGCCTGCAATTTGGCCACTAGCTTTAGCTGGCTTAGGTCGCTTAACAGGCACTGCATCAGGCTTATTGATCATGGGTATTGCTGGTGGTGCACTTGGCCCATTATTAATCGGTTTAGGAAACGTAGCAGGCCTTGGTGCACAAGGCGCTTACATTGTGATGATCCCAAGTTATGTATTCATTTTATTTTACGCCTTAAAAGGCCATAAGATGAGAAGCTGGAAATAACCCAGTAGATTATTTTCAAGTTAGGTAAAGCCGCGGTACGCCCATCACTGCGGCTTTTTTGATCTTAAACTAAAGCTATCAGCTTTCAGCCGTCAGCTATCAGATTCAAAGTTAGCGAGTTACAAGGGTAAAGAGTAAAGGGGAAAGTTTGCGAGATGCGAGTTGTAGGAGGCGTTTGAAAAAAGTCAAAGGGGGAGGTATTCCAACCCAAAAAACACTATGCTGTTAGCACCTAGCACCGTAGGCGTGAAATTTATTTCGCGCGATGATCTATTTAAAACGTGTCATGTAAGCAGAACGACTACATATTTCATTTACTACGCGATATAAAATCGCTGCTACAATTTTGAAAACTCGCAACTCGCAACTCGCAACTCGCAACTCGCAACTCGCAACTCNAAACTCGAAACTCGAAACTCGAAACTCGAAACTCGAAACTCGCTAACTCGCTAACTCAAACCTACGTTAAACGTAGGGCGATGAACTCGGCGAGTTTGTCTACGGCGGTACCGGGGTCGTCGGTGCGTTTAATTAAACTAATACCTATTTGACCAAGCTCGGGGAGGTCTTTGGTTTGCAATTGGTAGTTAAGCTCATTCGGTACGGTGCTTTTTGCAAGCACTGTAATGCCTAAGCCTTCTTTTAATGCCGCAGTTAGGCCAGTTAAGTCGGCATTACTGTAGGCAATACGGTATTTAATACCCGCACTTTGTAGAGCTTCGATTGCGCGGCGGCGATAAATACATCCCTCGGGGGCGGTTACAAGCGTGACCACATCGTTTTGTGCAAGGTTTAAATCACCCACCCATACTAGTTGGTCTTGCATAAAAATAGGGAACTTGGCAGATTCTAGCTCTTCGTTTAATGCCAGTACTAAATCGAATTGGTCTTGGCGCGAAACCGACAACAAATGTTTACTCAAACGAGAGCGTACTTCGAGCGATACGTCAGGGTAGAGGGCCACGAAGTCACCAATGATCGAAGGTAGAATACGTGCGGCAAATTCACTGGGGATCCCCAAGCGCACTTTACCGGTCACGTTTTCGCTGGTGAACTGCTGCAAAATGGCATCGTTTTGTTGCAGCATTTGCTTAGCTAATGGCATAAGCAATTCGCCGTATTGATTAAGCACTTGGCGCTGGCCTTGCTTTTTAAACAGCTTATGGCCCAGCATATCTTCAAGGCGCTTTATTTGTAAGCTCACAGCTGGTTGCGATAGCCCCAATAATTCACCTGCTTTGGCAAATCCGCCAACTTCAACAACAGTGACTAAAGTACGTAAACTATCGGTAGAAATGTTTTTCATTAAAAAATTCTATTTATAGGGCTATATATATAAGCATTATTTATCAATTGATAAATAATTACAATTTGTTGTTGCCAGCACGGCGCAATATACTTCAAGCATTAACGATTGATAGGTGTCACATATGACTTTTACGCCAATAATGTTTGCTCGCCACAGCCAAGCTGAGACCCCAGCAGACAACGTGCTACAAGCTAATAGCGATACTGCCATTATGGATTTTAGTGGCACTGAAGCAATCCCATTTTTAACGGCTATTTTAGGTCTTGATATTAATAAGCTAACCGCCAGCGGTTTAGGCTTACGTAGTTCATTAGACGATGACCTAACAAGCAGCTACGCTTATGCCCTGTATTACTTTAACGAAACTGCATTTCGTTTTGTATTAGGTAAAGATGCCAGCGTGCAATTACAGTCGCTTATTAATGAGCAACAACTACGTTACGACATTGATTATGTAATGCGTGACGACTTAAGCGCGCTAACCCTAAGTGGTGAGCAAGCGTTTGATGCCTTGGTCGACAGCTTTAAGCTAACGCCGGGACTGCGTTTATCAGACATGCGCAGTTGTTATGGTGCACAAAGCGGTGAGGTATTTATTACCGCCATAGATAACCAAGCAACACAGCAATTTCAGTTGGTGGCGCGCCAAGCAGAGCTTGATAAATGGCAAACGCACTTGCAGCAGCTCGGCTTTGATTTAGCCTTAGCCAACGTTGCTTAAAAGATAAAATTTTTAAAACAGCTACGCACTTGGGTGTTTAGCTGTTTTTTAGTTACAAAATCGCAATTTGGGTGTGACAACTGTGCAACTAATGTATAATCGCCGCCCATGTTATTCCCCCTCATTAAATTGAGGCCACGCCCCACAACTTGTGGGTTAATTTAAAAGTGAAGGAATATTATGACTTCTAAAACAGTTTTACATGCTAAGCACCTTGAAGCTGGCGCAAAAATGGTTGATTTCCACGGTTGGGAAATGCCAATCAACTACGGCTCACAAATCGAAGAGCATAATGCGGTTCGCACAGATGCAGGTATGTTTGACGTATCTCACATGACTATTGTCGATATTCAAGGCGAGCAAGCGCAAGCGTTCTTACGTAAGCTAGTTGCAAACGACGTTGCTAAGTTAACTGTACCAGGTAAAGCACTTTACACAGGTATGCTTAACGAAGAAGGCGGCGTAATCGACGACCTAATCATCTACTTCTTCTCAGAAACGAACTACCGTTTAGTAGTTAACTCAGCAACACGTGAAAAAGATTTAGCGCATTTAGCTAAAGTTTCGGCTGATTTCGCCGTAACGGTTACTGAGCGTCCAGAGTTTGCAATGATTGCCGTTCAAGGCCCTAACGCACGTGCTAAAACAGCAACAGTACTTAACGCAGAGCAACAAGCTGCTGTTGAAGGTATGAAGCCTTTCTTTGGTGTGCAAGCAGGTGATTTATTTATTGCGACAACAGGCTATACTGGCGAAGATGGTTATGAAATCGTAGTACCTAACGATCAAGCTGCTGATTTATGGCAACAACTTCTAGACGCAGGCGTAGCGCCAGCAGGTCTAGGTGCACGTGATACGTTACGTCTTGAAGCGGGTATGAACCTTTACGGCCTAGATATGGACGAAAGTGTTTCTCCACTTGCTGCAAACATGGCGTGGACAATCGCATGGGAGCCAGAAGATCGTAAGTTTATCGGTCGTGAAGTATTAGAACAGCAACGCGCTGACAAGAGCACAGACAAACTAGTTGGTTTAGTGCTTGAAGAAAAAGGCGTATTGCGTAGCGGTTTAAAAGTCATCGTTGAAGGTGGTGAAGGGGTGATTACCTCTGGTACATTCTCACCAACCCTTGGTCACAGTGTTGCGCTAGCACGCGTTCCGCGTTCAACTGGCGAAACAGCCCAAGTAGAGATGCGTAAAAAACTGGTTAACGTTAAGGTTGTTAAACCTTGCTTTGTACGTAACGGCAAATCAGTTATCTAAACTATAAAAAATTTGGTGTTATCACCCAATATAAACCAAAGGAACAAAAAGATGAGCAATATCCCAAGCGAATTAAAATATGCTACTTCACACGAGTGGGTTCGCGACGAAGGTGACGGTACGTTTACTGTAGGTATCACTGAGCACGCACAAGAACTTCTTGGCGACATGGTATTCGTTGAATTACCAGAAGTAGGTGATGAAGTTGACGCGGGTGAAGACTGCGCAGTAGCTGAGTCTGTAAAAGCAGCATCAGACATCTACGCACCAATCGGCGGTGAAATCGTTGCAATCAACGAAGAGCTTGAAGATTCGCCTGAAACAGTAAATAACGACCCTTACACTGACGGTTGGTTATTCCGTATCAAAGCATCTGACACATCAGAGCTTGATAACCTGTTAGACGCTGAAGGCTACGCTAACACAATCGACGAAGACTAATTAATTAGTCACGCCGACTAAAAGCCCCTCATAAGTGGGGCTTTTATGATTTTATAGCTTACTTTTCCATACGCTGTAAGTTACTGAATCAACCTGTTTTTAAGTTATTGCCAGTTACCCATTGGCAGTAACCACTTTTTTTTGGATCATAGGAATCTGGACAAATGTCAAACGCCAAATCTCTTGAACAATTAGAGCAAAAGCAAGATTTTATTCGCCGTCACATTGGGCCAAGCCCAGCGCAAGTAAGCGACATGCTGAGCGCTCTTGGAGTATCGAGTGTTGAAGAGCTGATCGGTCAAACGGTACCTGCAAGCATTCGCTTAGAGCAAGGTTTATCAATTGGCGAAAGCCGCACTGAAGTTGAAACACTAAGCTACTTAAAATCAGTAGCAAGCAAAAACAAAGTGTTCAAATCATACATCGGTCAAGGCTACCACCCAACTCATGTACCACACGTAATTTTACGTAACGTACTTGAGAACCCAGGCTGGTACACTGCGTATACACCATACCAACCAGAGATTGCACAAGGTCGTTTAGAATCATTATTAAACTTCCAGACTATGACCCTAGACCTAACTGGTCTTGATTTAGCAAGCGCGTCATTACTTGACGAGTCAACGGCTGCTGCAGAAGCAATGGGCCTTGCAAAGCGTGTTGCTAAAGCTAAAAAAGCTAACATCTTCTTCATTGCTGATGACGTACACACACAAACAATCGACGTTGTTGCTACACGTGCAGACCAGTTTGGTTTTGAAGTGGTTGTTGGTCCTGCAAGCGAAGCGGCTAACCATGAGATTTTTGGTGCATTATTCCAATACCCATCAACAACCGGTGAAATCACTGACGTAACTGACCTAATCGCACAAGTACAAGACAAAAAAGCGATTGCCTGTGTTGCTGCAGACATCATGAGCTTATTAATGCTTAAAGCACCAGGTAAACTAGGTGCAGACGTAGTACTTGGTTCAGCACAGCGTTTTGGTGTACCTATGGGTTACGGTGGTCCACACGCTGCATTCTTCGCAACACGTGACAAGTACAAGCGTTCACTACCAGGTCGTATTATCGGTGTTTCTAAAGACCGTTTAGGTAACGACGCACTACGTATGGCAATGCAAACACGTGAACAACACATTCGTCGTGAAAAAGCCAACTCAAACATCTGTACAGCGCAAGTATTACTAGCGAACATGGCAGCGTTCTACGCGGTTTACCACGGTCCACAGGGCCTTAAAACTATCGCTGAGCGTATCCACCGTTTTGCTGACATCTTAGCAGCAGGTTTAAAAGCGAAAGGCGTAAACCTTAAGCACGACACATGGTTCGATACACTGACTGTTGTTGCAGATAACAAAGACGAAATCGTTGCACGTGCAGTAGCAAACGGCGTTAACTTTGCGTCTAACCGCGCCGGTGAATACTCAATTTCTGTATCAGAAACAACAACCCGTGCAGACGTAGCTGAGTTATTCGACATCATCTTAGGTGAAGATCACGGCCTTAGCGTTGACGCACTAGCAAACGAAATCGAAGTAAACGGCAGCAACTCAATTCCTGCAAGCCTAGTACGCGATGACGAAATTTTAACGCACCCTAACTTCAACTCGTACCACAGCGAGACTGAAATGCTGCGTTACATCAAGCGCCTAGAGAACAAAGACTTAGCGCTTAACCACTCAATGATCTCATTAGGTTCATGTACAATGAAACTTAATGCGACAGCTGAGATGATCCCAATCACTTGGCCTGAGTTTGCAAACTTACACCCATTCTGCCCACTTGATCAGGCAGCGGGTTACCAAATCATGATGACTGAGTTACATGATTGGTTAGTAAACATCACAGGTTACGATGCAGTTTCACTACAACCTAACTCAGGTGCACAAGGTGAATACGCAGGCTTAATCGCGATTCGTAAATACCACGAGTCACGCGGTGAAGGTCACCGTAACGTATGTTTGATCCCAAGTTCAGCGCACGGTACAAACCCAGCGTCTGCACAAATGGCAAGCATGAAAATCGTGGTTGTTGACTGTGATAAAAACGGTAACGTTGATATGGCAGACCTTAAAGCGAAAGCCGAAGAGGTATCTGAAAACCTATCTTGTATCATGATCACTTACCCATCTACACACGGTGTTTACGAAGAAACAATTCGTGAAATCTGTGACATCGTGCATGAGCACGGCGGTCAAGTGTACATGGACGGCGCAAACATGAACGCGCAAGTAGGTGTTACAAGCCCAGGTTCAATTGGTTCTGACGTATCGCACCTTAACCTACACAAAACATTCTGTATTCCACACGGTGGTGGTGGTCCAGGTGTTGGCCCTATCGGTGTTAAATCTCACCTAGCGCCATTTATGCCTAACCACAGCGTAATTAATGTTGCTGGCACAAACATCGGTAACGGTGCGGTTTCTGCTGCTCCTTACGGCTCTGCAGCTATTTTACCAATCTCGTGGGCATACATTGCCATGATGGGCTCTGAAGGCTTAAAACAAGCAACAGAAATGGCTATCGTGAACGCTAACTACTTATCTGAGAAGCTAAGCGAGCACTTCCCAATTTTATACCGTGGCCGTAACAACCGCGTTGCGCACGAATGCATTGTTGACCTACGCCCACTTAAAGAGCAAACAGGCATCACTGAAATGGACGTAGCTAAACGTCTACAAGACTACGGTTTCCATTCACCAACTATGTCATTCCCAGTAGCTGGCACACTAATGATTGAGCCAACTGAGTCTGAGTCTAAAGTTGAGATCGACCGTTTCATCGAAGCAATGGTGTCAATCAAGTCAGAAATCGACCGTATCGCATCTGGCGAATGGTCAATTGAAAACAACCCGCTAGTGTTTGCACCGCACACACAAGCAGACGTACTAGGCAATGAGTGGGATCGTGCATACGACCGTTTCTACGCTGCATTCCCAGTACCAAGCGTAGCAAAAGACAAATTCTGGCCTACAGTAACCCGTATCGACGACGTATACGGCGACCGTAACCTAGTTTGTTCATGCCCAGCGGTTGAGACATACCGTGACTAAGGTTTGATTTGATAACGACAATTGAAGTTGGAAACCACGTAATCGAAGTTGGAAACTGCAATTGAAGTTGGAAACTAACTAAGTATAGAAGGCGAACCGAATGGTTCGCCTTTTTGCTATCTTATAATTTATATTTGAGTAACTGATAGGTACTCTCTTTATTTTTATGTGTTTCAAATGCACGTAAATTTTGTTAGTTGTATTAAATTATATAAATTTCTATCTATTATTTAAGTCAAGGAAAGTATTATGGCTCCAAATCATGTCGAGCATTCAAGGGACTGGTCGAAGATTAAATCTCTTTTGGAGCTATCCACACGAGCCTCAACTGATTCGCAGAAATTCTACAGTTTAGAGCAGCAGAAAGAAGCTGAAGATTTAGCAAAGTTTCTAATGCGCTCATCACTTACGACAGAACCTCTAGATAGAGACTGTGTTTCAGCGCTTCTCAATGGAACTAAGTTATGGGAGCGGAATGGCAAGCTTGTATCTATTAGCAAAGGAATAGAAATTGAATATTTAGAAGAGTGCTGCCTTGTAATGTTCGAGGCTGATTGCCTTTTACTTACCTGTAACTTAGAAAATCACCTTGAGCAGCACGTCGATGACTCTCTAGTTCCTGTAATAGAAACACTCAAAACTTTACAACATATTCAACGTGGTCAGGAAGGCTACAAAAAGCCCAATCTCTTTATTTCAGAAGAAATATGGAACAGAGAATTCACTAGTACTTCCCTGTTACTCTCCTATGTTGAAAAAGAAGATAACTCGTATATTTTCAACGGAAGAAACCATAATCTTAACCTATTAGTCAGTACCTTTTTATGGCAGAAATTACTTTCTAACTCGACTAGCTCTAAGGAAGCCTTCGAACAGTGGCTACGTATCATGCGTTTTACAAACAGTGCCGCTTTACCTGTTCTTAAATATGTGACTTCAAAATCAGAGTACGAAGCATACACAGTCGAACTGCAAAAACACTTATTAAATCTTCCTGTCCCTAAAGATTTAGCCCGTTCAATATCAAACAGTAACCATTTTTCTGACGTTGTTAGCAATTACACTCAAACGCTAAAATTAACCATATCGATTGGAGGTTCACGAACTGAGGGGGAATCTAATAACGCTGATGAATGTGTGAAGCAACCTCGAAAAAACGCGGTTAAAAAGGACTCTTTGCCTTCATTCAACTCTCACTCATTAAGTCAAGTTAGTAAAAATGAGTTTTCTCAGATACAAGAGAATTTGGAAAGCAGGACTTATTACGAAAGAGTTGGATACTTTTATGGTTGGTTAATTTCTGATTTTTTAGAGGAAAGCATTGATGTCGATAACCATTCATTATTTTACCCTCATACACTGACAGAACTGATTGAATTTTCGTTGGAACACCCTTTACTTAAGCATCTGCTTTTCTGTGAATTATTTCGATTTAAAATATTACCTAAATATTTTTGTCTTCTCCTATCTAGAATAGACACATGCAACTTCGCAATGTTTTGGTTTGCCCATTTCTATTATGACATTTCAAATCAGATTGAAAGTCGAGATATTATGGAAGCATTAGAAGTTTATATCTCGAAAAGATATGCAGAAACGAACTCTGACAATAGTGATTGTAATGAAGAGTTTCTTGATATCGTTCTTGTTTTAACTGACAAGCTAGGTCTATATAGAGATAACTTTAAAGATTCAATCTACCTCACCCTATTTGATAACATTTTAAAGCATCAAGAGCCTAATAAAATACTATCAATGATTGATGTTATTGAAAGAGTAGAGTTAAGCGAACATTTTTATCCGACTCCAACAATTTTTAAGCTCCGCAATCACGCATACTTCTTGTTATGGTGGTTATATGATTTTATCGATAGAAATTCACTTGATACTGTTCAGGAATACATAAGTAAATTAATTCACCTTATTACTAATGAGCTTGAGCAAGACTTGAGATTGAACCTAGAAGACAAAAAATCAAACCTTGATGCTTCAAACCTTATTAGTCAATTCCCTTGGCATAAATTGGTCATTGGAGATAACGGAGAACGGTTATTGTCGATTTCTAAAAGGCATAAAACCGATTGGTCATCTGCTTTGTTGTGGACAAGCGATTCTCAGTTCAGCGCCAAACGTGCTATTTGCTGTTACTTTCAAATACTGATGGCTATTGCAAACCATGACTCTTGCCAACATTTAAGTCAACTGCATAAAAGAAACATGTCTATCGTTGAATATTTAGGCTTTGGTACTAACGAAAGAGATGGCTTGTTTCGCAATATCGGAATAGGTACTTACGAGCTTTGGCCTGATTTCTGTGTCTATATAAACAAAATCGATGACTCAGACTTCGAAAACTTTCTTGATTTAAATGACGAGACCCTAACAAACTCACAGCTTTTCCAATTGCTAGAGGCTTGTATTCATCCTGCAAGAAAAGAGCTTATTAAATCAGCAATTACAAAACTCGCAATAGACAATATTGATAAGAGTTCTTTGAGTGACTTAGAAAGAACATTCGTATCAGCATACCAAGCATCTGAGTTTGACCTTGCACTAACCGTTCTTAAACAAGCTAGTCATGAGTTGAATGAAGGTAGATTCAAAGAAGAAAAACACCATATTTTTACTGATAAACGTCAATTGATAAAGTGTTATCAATACAAGTTAGACGTTACTTTAATGGCTATTAATCAAAGCGAATCTGACCCAGATTTTCAATCACATGTTAACAGCATTCCCATTCCATTTTTATTATCAGAGAGAAAGCTTTACAGCGAATGTGAGCACTTTAGACGCTACTACATAGCATATTATCTGATTGAACGTGATACTCCAAAGAGCATTCTTATTCTGAAACGATTGGTCGAAGATACTAAGAACCCAGAACATATCTTAATGTTGTTACATGCTTATCTTGCTAACCATCATGAAGCTTCAAATATAACGTTGATTCGGGGTACTTTAGCAAAAGTAGAACAGGCGGCAGAAGCACAATGGTCTATTATTCCAAGTTACCCATTGCCGTGGATATCTGGAATACTGCATGCTTACCTAACGATTGATGACATCAATTCAATGAGGAGAACATGGGAACTACTGAGTTCAACTCAAAAAGTCCTCCCTCAGTTACTTACACCTTATTGTGAGTTGCTGCTTAAGCATAACTTGGTGAAAGAAGCAGATATCGCTTTTTCATCTTATACGAGTTTCTTAGGTCAAAACGAAGCCCTACCAGACGAATTAGATAAAATAAACGACGTTATAATGAACGCTTTTGCGAAGGAGTCACGTGCTACGGAGTACATCGATCGTATTGCTGAAAAGAATCAAAGAAGTCCTGAGCAACTAGCAAATAGCTTTAAACTGATTAACGGCAGCGATGTCAAAACATATGTGAAGATAACAAATAACAGTTCTGTTGAAGAGTATTTAGTTGAAACAGTTTCTTCAGTCTCTAAAGAATTACTTAGCCGCAGCAAAAATATTTACATACCTGTCAAAGATGAGGAATCCTTATCTGGATATTCTAGTCAGCCAGCAAACGAAGACCGAATTAATCAATGGTTTTGTAGTCTTTTTAATATGAGAGAAAAATGCTCTCCACTTCACATTTCGGATCAAAGTCAAATAGGCAGTTCATCTTCAGGTAAAAGCTATGGTGAGGTGGATGGTGTCATAGTAGATAATAATAAAAGTAGACGTATTGCGTTATTTGAAGCGTTTCGCCTTCTTAAATGGGGTACTACCGATATCAATGAGCATATGGATAAGTTGGCGGGGTATGATCAAGAGGGCTTTAATACGATATTTGTTGTCGTATATGCATTCGATAAAGATTTTGTCACCCTATTGGATAAGTATAAGAACCACATAAAACAACGTCAGCACAAAGGTTTTACCAAACCAAATGGTTATGCTCTTGAAACTGTAAATGCTGAAGATTCAGATACCTTTTGGATGGGGAAAGAAGAACTTCAGCGTGGTAACGTTACTGTTTCAATTTATCACGTCGTCATTAGCTTTTACTGTGAAAAAGATATTGAAGCATAAATAAGTGTAATGTGTGAAGACGAATCAGTTTGGCCTCAATACTTCCTAGTAAAACTATGAAATGACTTTTATCTAGATTACCTGCTTTGACTAATAAGATTGTTCAGAATGGGGGCGTTTCTAATGTAGATTCTCAGGGTGGAAAATGTCTATTTCGTTTGTAGGTGTTGGAACATATTAGCTTAATAGTAATTTAAATATTTTTATTGATACGCTCCAATCAATGGGCTAGAGTAGTCATAGGTAGCGTATCGCTACTCCTAAAAACTCAAATTTTATAAAACGTATGATTGTTTGCATATTGCAGACGCTCTCTAAGAGCTAATGGGAAGGAATTTCCGACAGCCTCCATCAACATACAGTTGAGATGGACGGTAGACTTGGTCATAGTATTGTGTACTAATATTCATCGTTTATTTGAAGTTTTTAGGGCACAATACTTGCGCTCTATAGTATGAGTTGGCCAATGTCTATACTGATGAAATGGAGTTATGTCAGTTGCCCTTGAATAATAAATATAATTTTAAATACATCATAAATAGTGGTCCTATTAAATCGATTCAAGATCTGTGTGAGAAAGTTTTAGATATTCCGATCAGCGAGTTATATAAGGCGCTGAGTATTGCAGAAGAAGAACGTTACCAAAGAGCAAGTGTTCCCAAAAAAGACGGGACAATCAGAGTCGTTTATAACCCACACTACTTGATAAGAAAAATCCAAAGAAAGATAAATAGTCGAATTTTCAACCCTAAAGTAAAGTTAGGAAAAAATCCTGGCGTTATAAAGTGGCCTCCCTACATTTTTGGCTGTATACCAACTCAATACCAAGAGGTCGATGAGGGTGAATTAATCACTGACTCTAGAGACTATATAGCGTGTGCTAAAAAGCATTGCTTATCAAAAAGCATTTTAAAAATCGATATATCTAACTTTTTTGATAACGTTCATAAGAGTATCGTAGAAGATATTTTCAAAGAACTGCTTAAATACCCTGATGATGTAGCAGAAGTGCTTGCGGATATATGCTGTAAAGGTGAGCATTTAGTGCAGGGAGGGTTAACTTCTAGCTATTTGGCCAGCTTGGCTTTATGGGATGTAGAGCCTGAGGTGGTAAAAAGGCTAAATAATAAGGGCCTCAAGTACACAAGATTGATAGACGATATTACGGTATCTTCGAAAAAACAAAACTTTCAATTTGACCTTGTTAAAGATGTAATCGTTAATATGTTACATAACAAGGACCTACCAGTAAACAATAGTAAAACAGAAGTATCTTATGCATCGACTAAACCTCTAATTGTGCATGGCTTAAGGGTAAACTTTAAAGAACCTCGTTTACCAAGTGATGAAGTTTCAAGAATAAGAGCTAATGTTCACAATGTAGAAAAGTTGGCAAAAGAACGGCATTACAGAACAATACATCCTTATCGAAAAGACTTTAACCGTTGTATGGGAAGAGTAAATAAGCTCAAGCGATTAGGTCACAATGCACATAAGCCTTTACTTAAAAGACTTCAGGCTATATTACCTCTTCCATCGAAGTTAGATATAAGTAGATGTGAAAAAATGATCACTCGATTAGAGGCCGATTTTGATAAAGGGAAAGGTAACACTATATGGTACTGGAGACGTTATAATCGGGCATCTCAACGGCTTATCGTATTAAAAAGAACATTTATACATCAAGCTTTAGACTTCAGAGAAAGGTTAAAAAATGTTAAGCCGACAGTCGTTTAAAAAAAACTCAGTATTTGTACTTGTTGTTATTCTGACCTTAACATTATTGTTCGGCGTGAGCTTATCATTCCTTTTCTTTACAGAAGCATACCCTGAAGGCGGCTTAACTTTTTGCTTTACGAATGAATGTTATGACTACTTCAAAAATAGCTTTAAATCTAGTCTTGAAGTCCTGAATGTTACATTAAAGATTTTGGTGTCTCTCACTACTATTGGAGGTATTTTTATTGCTGTAAAAAGCTATTATTCAAACCAATACTCCTCATCCATTGCGAACCATATATCAAATACGAAGACATTTTCCGATTTTATAAAAGAAGAGGTAGGTAAGTTAAATTTAGTTTCAGAATATTCAGTTAGTTCTTACCTCTGGTATAACAATATTTTTCCAAATTCAAAGAGAGGGAATTTAGAAATTTCAAAAAGATATTTTGAAGCAATAAATGATATTAATCAGGTGATTAAAAAATCAAACTCAATATACAGTTCTTCCGAGAAGCCTGATTTTAGTTATCTTAAACATCAGACCAAAATGATAGAAGCTCTGGCTGTGATAGGAATAAACCTAGAAAGGCTTAATAGAAATGACTTCTATGAATGTGAGTCACAGGTAATTGACTTGATTGAGCTCACAAATGTTGAGTTTTGTGGACTGGCGGATAAAACAATGAGTCTTGATAAACGTAAATATATATAAATTTATTGATATTTGGAGGCAACATTATGAATTATTTAATTTAACCATCAAGTTTTACAACCATATAAGTTAATCAATACGTTATATATTCTTAGTGTATACGGGTATAGCCCTAACTTGCTTTGAAAAATGCTCAACTCACTACATAACCAACCAATCATTGTAATGAAACATCTACCACAAAATGAAACCTAGCGAAGGTTGAGTATACAGCAACTCCTATTCAGGCTAGTTCAGTAATTTGTCTACAGTTGAATTGCGGTAAAGAAGTTAAATTTGCGATCGGGTTTGCTTCTTACACGGTAATTTTCTTGTTAAATTGCAGTATTAATATATTCTTTATGAATACCTTATTTCTTTTGGTTATATAAATACTATATTTAAATATAAGCGGCTGTTAATAATTGTTTTTCAAGTCTTTGATTTTACAAAAGCTCAAAAATTGACCACTTTAAGTTATTAGTGTTTACTAATAAAAACCTTTAATTATCAGTATATTATGTGTGTTGATGTAATTTGAACGTTCGACTATCTTCCTCTTTTTTTACTATTCAAAGAGGAAATCTAGATGAAAATAGTTACCCAACCAATAATCACTGATAAAGAGCGAAGTCGTATTGCTCGATATTATGCAAAAGTTAAAAAAGAGGGATATCGGCCCTGGATCACTGTTCGACAATCACACACCATTGGCCAAGGGCAGATCATATACAGCCATAAGACCAAACGCGCTCATCACTTTCTGAGCCGTGGAGAACTTCAGGCATTTTTTCACTTTGAAGCAAACAAACGAGTGAAAAATATCTTAGAGCAATTCCCGCTTCCCATAGCAGATACGATGCAAGTGGCTACAGAGCTTAATATCGTGCACCCATCTTCGTATCAAGAAGCGGTAAATTTCAATGGTCATCGTCCAGCGAAAACGATGACGCTGGATTATTTAGTGATTCACTCCGATAAAAGCCGACATGCTTATAATTTCAAATACTCTGAAGCATTAGACCCAAAAATTACGAGTCCGCAAGCTGTGGCGCGTACAAATGCTAAAGCGGAAATTGAGCGAATCTACTGCTTACAAAATAATATTTCGTGGACTCAGTTAACTGAGAAGTCATTCGATAAATCAGTAACAAGCAATCTGCGTTATTTTCGCGAATGTTATGATTCTCCTCATGATCTTGATATTAGTGATGACTTGAAATCAGCTGTGCTTTGTCACTTAACGCTTAATTTCGAAAACTACCCCACAGCGACAGTGCGCAATAATCTTGAACGCACTGCAAGTGATATCAATCTGCCACTCCATCAGATACAAAGCATTTTTCAGATGCTCGCTTATGAGCGTGTACTGCATTTTGACTGGACGACTGAGATTAATCTAAACCGCCCGTTACCGGTGGTCGCGAAGGAGGTGGACTATGTTTGTTAATCACATCATCGCTTCAGTAAATCCGAAGCACCCCGAAGTGAATTATCGCATCGTAGCGATAGAAGAAGACAAAATTGCTGTCTCAGATTTGAGTTGTGACAGACCTCGTCGACCGTTTACATTGAATATTGAATATTTTAATCAGAAAGAAAAACGTAAAGAGTGGGTGTTATTAGAGCCTGATCTACCTGACATCCTGTTCAAAGATGACAGCTATTTCAAACAAAAGTTTTTAGCTAAAAAGCTCAAATTACTTAAGAAAAATGCAGCTAATGATGAAGTGAAAGATCCTCTGGCGATGCGAGATACCGCCTGGTCGACGATTGAGCCTTTAGTAAGCGATCCTGAAAAGTTATATCGTTATTTATTCGGGGATCCAACAGGCTTATTGCAAGAGCTGATTGAGCTTTCTCAGCGCAGTAAGAAATATGTCACTAGCATGCTAAATCGCTATTTTCGCGATGGTGGAATAAAAAATGCGTTACTCCCAAATTATTTCAATTGCGGTCAAAACTTCTCTCTCCCTGACTCTCCAGTATTGAATGAAGATGGGCTGCACGATCTTTCATCCAAACCCGGCCCTGAAACGGTTAACGGCAATGCTTATCGTCATGTCACGCAAAAAGACGTTGAAGATATTGAACAGTTTGCACGTTCGCACTTACGAAACCGAAAAGAAGTCGTACTTGAAGACTTATATAAAGACTATATCCATTTTTTCGGCAGCGTATCAATCCGACCGAAAGGGGCAACAATTGAAGAGATGATAGAAGAATTTCGTGTCCCGCTTGGCAACAATCACGTGATTTCGTCGAGAGCATTCAAACGTCAAATCAACAAAGTTGTCTCTAAATTAAAGTGGTTAAGAAAACGTGTCGGTGAGAAGAACTATACACGAGATCACAAAGCGAGAACGGGAAGTGCGAAGCACGGATTGCGCGGTGCAACAAGTCGCTATGAAATTGATAGCACAATATTAGATGTCTATGTGCGCTATGAGTTTTCGAATGAGTTAATGTCAATTGGTAGACCGGTTTTGTATTTAGTTATCGATGTTGTGACGGGTATGATCGTCGGTATGCATATTGCCTTTCACGGCCCGGATTGGACAGGGGCATGCCATGCTTTACTTAATGCGTGTTCTGATAAAGTCGAATTTTGTAAGCAGTTTGGAGTTAAAATCAGCTCAGAAGATTGGCCGTGCAGCCATCCTCCTCGCGAATTGACTGCGGATAGAGGTACAGAGAATAGCGACAAAAATATGGAGGCTTTGCTCAAAGGTAAAATCGGCATCGAAGTTGTCAATTTAAATGCTTACCATATGGGCGTGTGTAAAGGCACTGTAGAAAAAAGTTTCGATATCATTCAAAAGAAAGCATTTTCTCCGCTTGAGCACGGTAAAGTCATAAAGATTAATAAATTTGATGAACAACATCCTAGCCGGAACAATGTTTTGACTAGCGATGAGTTAACTCGCGCAATCATTAAGTGTGTTCTTCACGCTAATAATCACTCAACTCGCATTAATAATCGCACATACGAAATGGAGAGAGACGGTGTAGCATTTGCGCCACGCGATGCCTGGAATTACAGCTTAAAGCATACTGTCATTGCACCTGCACAGTTGCCTCGGGAGCAATTGTTGTTCGGTTTGTTACCAGAAGCGAAAGTTAGTGTTCGTGGTCAGGGGGTGTATTTCAACGGCTTGTATTATTCGTCTACTGATTTTGAGCGTTTGCCGCTTTTAGAGCATTCTAAAAATTTTGGTCGTCAGTCTATCTCGATTCGATACTCAGAGAGCTCGACGAATCATATCTGGTACAAAGACGAAGAAACCAAGACTGTATATCAACTTGAGCTTACAGAGCGCAGTGAAGCTTATAAAAACATGGCTTGGGAACAAATACATCATCGCATGGTGATCTTAAAATCTCAGCTTGCTGTCGCAGAAGAACAATCTCGCATTAGTTCAGTGATTTTAAGAGCTGACTTACGCATCTTAGAGAGAATGGCTAAAGCGCGTACTAATCAGCATCAGAAATCGCAGGCTAAAGGTATTGTGTCTGATATCAAAGAGAACCGTAAAACTGAGGCTGATAGACAGCATCATCGGTATCAACAAGATATTGAAAAAGGCATGCAAAGTGCTGTTAAAGATACAGCGCAAAATGACTTAGTCAGTTCTACATCAGACATGTTTAGTAATCCGAACGCTGTGGAGGTGACTCATGGCTAAAGCTAACTATATTCGTCATCCTAATCCGATGCATCGAGGCAATCCGCTAGTGGAAGGGTTAGGCTTTCCGCTCGCTAAGCAGCAGATTCATACACAGTGCGGAGTATCATTTGTTGACGGATTAGATTTGACTGGTGTCCCAGAGGAACTTCATGGCTATTACACTCGCTCTAGTATTCTTAACTTGTTTAGTTTGCACGTTGTGCAAGATGAGATGGTTGAGATTTATGAGGCGATTCGGCTCGGTATTGAAGTGTCTTACGTCGGGCGCAACCCTCTCAATGATGATTGGCAAGGTATTTTAGCGGCCATTGAAGCCGATAAAGATGCACCGCTAAAGTCATTAAATATCAGACGTCTAAACTTGCTTGAGAACAGCTACACTTTCTTGATATCCGGCTTAAGTGGGCGCGGTAAGTCCAGTATGGTCAAGCAAGCGCTGGAGCAGATTGAGCAAAAGATTGAACACACTGCCTATTCGATGTCGGATGGCACACTGAAACCGTGTCTATTGACGCAGGTAACGTATGTATATGTTGAACATCATGATCGAGTCGGTCAGAAAGCGTTTTTAACAGCCATATTAGACGCGATTGATGAAGCAACGGGTGAGCAATATGCGTATAAGCAGCGCAATAGTAGCGTGTATGAACTGATCCAAACCGTACGTAAAGCGGTTGTTAAGCATCATATCGGCGCGTTAATCATAGATGAAGCACAAAACTTTGCGCCCAGCTCAAGTGATTTCAAGATTGGCACGAATGAAAAAACGTCGATGAAGTTTGTGGAAGAACTGGTAAATACCTTAGGGGTATCGACAATTTTTGTTGGCACCTTCAGTGCGCTAGAGCTTTTTGCTAAAGAGATGACTATTACACGGCGTACACTTCGCGCCGGTTCACTCAATTTGGCTAGCTGCGATGTGGAGTCAGGATTTTGGAAAAATCTTTGTCATGCATTATTCAATTCTGTTCGATTCTCTGCTGCTAGAGACAGTGATGAGGTGCTTCGCTATAAACTGCATGATTTAACTGCGGGTATTCCAGCTATTGCCGTCTCGTTGGTGCAAGCCACATTGCGCTTTTTAAGTTATTTTGAAGCTTCTAAGCAAACTCTGACTGCATCGGCGTTAGATCATGTATTCCTCAAACAGTTTTCGCCGTTGTCTGGACCTATTGCAGCATTACATAGCATGCGCAATGGTTCTGATTACAAGGCATATGAAGACTTAAAACCCATGCGTTTACTTGAGATGGTTAATCCTAAGCATGCCCATCATGATGTTGAAAAGCTTAAAGCGGTCGAGGGCAAAGCGAAGCAGATGATGCAGGAATATGAGCGAGATAACGCAAAGCTGCTAAGGGGTAAAGTGCAGGTGATACCTCACAAGCCACCTCGAACGGCGTATGAAGTGGATGCAAGTCAAGAAAGTGACAAGATGTCCCCTGATAACTTTTTATCGATGTTAGGGGAGGACTGATGACTCATTGGCGAACAATATTGCCTGGGGAAGATTGTCAATCTGCCCCGGCTCGCTGGCATTATCTTGAACGCATTACGTGTTTAGTTCCTGATGAACCGTTAATGCGACTTGCTGTACGCAGTGTGTCACCTCACCAAGCTTTTGGCGCATTAGAAAAGGAAGCACTTAATGTCTTGGGTAAGCTTGAAGATAGTGAATTTCATGCTGAGCATAGTTTGGTGAATTATTTTCGAGCATTTTTACCACAAGATAATTTAGGTTGTGGAAAAGCTAGCACAGTTGTAAGAGGGGGAGAGTCAACACATGTTGCACGCTGGCGTTGGTGCCCGATGTGCGTGGGTGAAAACGAAGCTCGTTATGGTTTGGCGTATTTTCATCGTAACCATCAGTTGGCTGGCGTATTTTATTGTCACAAGCATGATGAAGCATTAATTGATAGTTGTCAGGCATGTGGTTGGCGACAGCATCGATTAAATGAACAAGCATTTCCTCCAAAGGGAAATGCTTGTACTCATTGCGGAGTCTGGCTTGAAACTGATTCTATCGCGATGACAGATACGATGAAGCGAATTGAAGCGGCGAGTCTACGGCTAGCTCATAGTCCTATTATGCGTGATAGGCGGTTAGCGTTAGTTAAGCGCGTTCGGGAGTTGGCTGAGGTATCGACACTTGAGCGAAACAGTGTGGCGGAGCGGCGATTATTGGGGGTATGGCAAAAACGCTTCTTGTCATACTTTAGTGAGTACGAGCTCAGCGCTTGGTTTCGTAATCTTAAACTGCACAGAGGGGTTTTATGTCACCCAATGATGCTAAGTCCGCACTTAACGCAAATAAGTTCAGTAGCCGCTCATCCACATCCTTTGGTGTATTTGCTTTTAGAAGACTTTATTGCAGTAACGTGCCCTGAGCTGGCAACGCATGGATAAGCTCAGGCTGTTACCCGGTGAATGTGGGTATAGCTTGGCTGCTAGAGCCCATTTACTCTCTCCCTACGGTTCGTGGAAAGTGACGAACCAAACGTTATTCGGACGCGAATCTGTCCGTATCAATGCCCTGTTACCGGGGCATTTATCATCACTGGCGCTATTGGCAGACAGCACCGTTGAGCACCTTCGTCTTGAAGCATCAGCCCATCCTCTCGTCGCTTTTGGATTGAGCGATAAAGAAAAGCGACTCGCATTGGCAAACAGCGAAGTGCAAAACAATGCATCAACAGTCTACGAGCAAGCCAGAATGGCTGCTAGCAAGTTGAGCTTTGGCAATGTGTTGAAGTGCTGCTGTGCTTGCATGGAAGAAGATAAAGCGCGGTTTGGACTGGCGTATTGGCACACTATGCATCAACTTCATGGGGTTTCTGTCTGTCCTGTGCATGCGAGAGTACTGTCTACCGTTGAAGCCGGAGAAGGGGCGCTAAACCATGCTTACGAATTACCCTCTGTAGATAATACGCTCAATCTTGAAGCAGAGTCCACTGCGTTAAAGTTAAGTCGCTATATTGCCGAATTACATGCTTTATTGAGCCAATATACTCCACTGGGAAGTATGTCCGAGCGATACACTGCCTGGTTAGATGCAAAAGGTTTTATCACTGCTGGTGGGCGAATACGCTGGAAACAGCTAAAAAAAGAATTACAGCGGACTTGGCTCACTCTTTTTGATGTTCAAGGCAAAGTGCTGCCTCCAGAGCTGTCTACGTTTCATTTTGTACCTAGGTTAGTGCATCAAGATGCACCAACTCATTATATTCGTCACGTATTGCTAATGGCGTACCTGACTGATTCCCCTGAGCTGTTCTTTGCTGGGCAGAAAAGTAAATCGGTATCTATATCGCCTCAGAAAACGCATACAGCGCCCGAGGAGCGGAAGGTGCTTCAACTGCTCAAGCAACACTGTTCACTTCGTCAGTGTGCCGCACAGCTAAAATGCAGCGTAGGTTATGTGAAAGGAGTGGCTCTTCGGCACCAAGTTACGATTGATAGACGCCGAAAGTACATTACATCTGAAATGGAGCGCTGTATTTGGCGTAAAGCCTTTGTAGGGCAGCATCGACAGGACATTGCTCAGCAGCTTGGATTGTCAGTTGGAGCCGTAGAGCAAATTATTCAGTCGCATGCAGGTTTATCAGCATGGCGTCATCATCTGCTAATGCAGCAGCGCAGGCTAAGCAATCGAACATCGTTGATAAAGTTTATGAAGCGGTTTCCTGATGCATCACGCAATACGATTAAACATCGGTGTAATGCGTATATGTGGCTCTATAAACACGACAAAGCTTGGTTATACGCTCAGCTTCCTGAAGCGAAGTCTCCCGGTAAGCGTCAAGGCATAAACTGGGCTGTACGAGACTTGGTGTTGTGTGAGCAGCTTGAAGCGCTGCATGGTAAGTTTACTTCGTTGTCTGCAATCGATAGAGCAGTAGGTGGTCACAGTTGGCTAAGGCGCTATCGTGACAAGGTGCCATTGGCTTTTGGGATGGCTCAGCAGATGTTGGCTCGCGGGACTTTTAAAGAGTAATTTTTTAAAATTGGTAGACAGTTATTTATTGTTATCAATTAATCTTGTTATTCCGCAACTGCGTTGCGAAGAAAGCCAGTAAGTAAGACACAAGCAACTCAAACAGCTAATTAATAGGTTTTTAATGCCTATCTCTCACCAAAAGACATGTTTTATTGTCTCCAAATAAGACAGTACGGTTTTCAAAAAAAATTGCAAGCATGAATTTGCTAAGTCATTGATTTAGGCTGTTCGTTTGCTTACTTTGTAACCAAAAAGCCCAAAAAAGTGCTTGACAGGAAATCTGCGATATTTGGTAATTGGTTTATAAATCAATGCCTTATATGAAGCCTGTTGCATGTGGTTTGTGGTTGTAGAGTATTCGTTTCTTCGGTTTTTAAGAGTGACATTGTAAATACAGAAAACTATCGAAAATGGGCTGTTCGCGGCTAATTTACTCTCAACCTATCAAAAATGGAAAATGGCTCATAATGCGTGGTTATGTTTAATAGGTTTTCTCATCTGATTTTACTGCTATTCAAGTCTGTTAAGGGGGTATTGTATAGGCTTGAACCAATTAGGTTGCGATAGCGTCGTTTTTTGAGTGTTTAATCGTTTTACTGCTTGTTCGTAAAAAGTCATTTAACAATTTTTTGCGAAATTTTAGTGACACTTCCGAGATTTAAGTGACACTTCCGAGATTTTTCCCTCTTTTTGTCTCATTCTATATAGAAGGTTTTTTATCGCACTAGGGGGCTCATATGTATGCGACTGCACTTGAACAGCACCTTCGTGAACACTCTCCGAATGTACTCATCTACACCCCTTTGCAGGTGGACGATAAGTTCGTGTTCATAATGAATCGATTACTTCGGACACTGTCCGGCAGGGTTGAAGACGGTGCAGTAGAGTTGCTTCATGTTGAGATATGCCCTGAAACACATATTCCGACTGCACATTTAATGCTTCCGTTTTGGCTAAAAGAGCAAGATGTCGCATCATTATTTGATGATACACAGCGTTTATTCCAAAAAGCGGCAGAGCGAGCCTAGAATCCGATAGAGGAATTCACAAAATGAATATCTTATTTTTATGTACATCGAATTTAAATCGCAGCAAAACAGCTGAAGACCACTTTGCAATAAAAGACCCATTGAGTGCATACCGTTCTGCGGGTTTGAGCGAAAAAGAGTGTAAACGAAACCGCACAACATTATGTAGTGAAGAGCTATTAACTTGGGCAGATGTCGTATTTGTGATGGAAAATGAACATGTGCGCCGTATCGAGCAATACACTGGTCAGCGCTTCTTAGACAAAGTCATCAACCTCAATATTCCTGATGTTTATCAATACGGTGAGTCTGCTTTGATAGAGCAACTTGAAAAACGCAGACAGGCAATGCAATTTGAAGAGTTGTTTGCTCGTATTGAATCGCCATCTTCTACTCGTGCGGCACTACGTCTTTTTAATGTTAGCAATGAAGAGCTTGCGGCAACTTTTAAGCCGAGTCCAACTGAAAGCTAGTCTTAAAAATTAGTAACTAGTAGCCGAAATTACTCGTCGAAAAGAAGTTTATAAAAAATCTCCCGCTGATATGGTCATCTTCAATGAGTTGGAACCTACGATTTCTCAATAGTGCTTTTTTCCATTATTAATGACATAAACACGACACTACAGTGGAAAAAAGCATTATTGTGTGTCCAGTCATTTGAGTGAAGATCACCCGACGATTTCTAGTAGTGCTCGAACCTTCAAGTTCTGTGTCGATTAATACATTAACTATCAGTAAATCATGTGCTTGTTTATTTTTCGTTAAACCCTGGGGCCAGTATTAGGGAATTTAAGTTTTCTAATTCATACCTGTTCAATAAGCAGTATTGAAAGTGAAATGGGTTTAAAATTGAATTGGCTGATGAGTCTACCCCAAGCTCAGCTAAAACAAACCCTGCTAAGGCTTCAGACACAATGAGATTGACAACTGGTTTGTCGAGCAAACCAAGATCGAGTTTTAACGCTTCTGGGTTTGGATGTTTGATGTGGGGTCCAATGGTTAAAGTGACCTTATTTCGCCATTCAATGTCATCAGGTGCTTCTTTATTGAATTCAGCTGCCTTTGCATCATTAAATCGGATTAACTTAAAATTTTTATAAGTATTGTTATCGCTTAAGTCACATGCTCTAACATACCAATTATTTCTGCTTTCAAAGATGGCTGTTGGGAGAATAAGTCGCTCTCGGTTTTTGTAATTTTCTGTTGACGATACGTAGTCAGCTTTCAAGGCTTGCCCAGCGTATATAGCCCTACATATTTTGGATACCAAATCTGTATTTAGACTCACATCAATAGAAGCGATTGAGTCTGGTCCTATTGTAGTTAGTAATTTTGTAGGCTCTAAGCGTTGACCATATGCCATTGCTTTAAGTGCGCTTATACAATTATGAGAAAAAGCGGGACTGAATTGCCTAGTGGCATCGTATCGCTTCTTTCCAATGTTATATTCGATGTTATCTGCATACGTTTCTCTGTATTGCGTCAGCGTTCTGGTTGCTGTAGCAATAGAAATATCAGCGATTTCCATTAACTCATTTCGATTTACTTTCCCTGTAAACATTAACAAAAAGTCCACGAGTTCAAGTTTATTCATAATGAGATCCTCAATTTGATTCTTAGCATCATTATAAGCTGTATAAATACACTCTTGCAAATCAAATGATTCTGGTTATTATGTGTGCAGAGTGCTTTAAGGCATGATAGCGCAGCAAAATAATGCTTTGTGATAACAGATAGCTAAAGAGTTTTCAGTGGGGGACTTATGAAGTGGACAAATGATAGTAAACAGCGATTGTATGAAATCGCAAGGTCTTACGACCCTCAGCTGCTCTCTTTAGAGGACGTCACCGAAGAAACTCCAGTTATAGTTGAACTTGCTCAGAGGTTTGGTGATGAGCCAAAGGCTGTATTGTTTATGTTGGCAAAGATGGTTTTTTTTCAAATAAACATAATAGCTAATTTTAAAACAAGGTTGGGTTTTACAAGAGCAGTTGGGGTGATGTTTTATAACTTCTCTATCCAAGCTTTATTCGAAAAGCTGCCTACTAATCTTGTCGAGGAGCTAGAAGCTGAGTTAGTAGTCAGTAAGAGGATATTACTAAATGGATAGCGAACTATATAAAGCATACATCTGTTATGCGGGTCCTGAAGCGGTTAAACAGGAAGATGGTTTCATTGTATTAGCTGATGCTCAGACTGGTTTAGGCAAAACGTTTCAAGCGTCTGAACTTGAGTTGGAACATTTGATCAGTGACTCGAAGCGTAAGCTCATTTATACCACTAACTTGAGGGTTAACGTGACAGAGGCTTATGAAGAGCTGATTGAAAAAGTTAACGCTAACCCTTCTCTGTCCCCCTCACAGAAAAGACAGTTTCTTAAGAATATTATTCTCATTCCTTCGCAGGAGACATCAATTAAGCAGCTCAGTGAGGATGATTGGCAGGTGCTGCTAGGTGAAGTAGAAGGCAGTCAATATCGAACAATCAGCTCGTTGAGAGACAGCATTAAAATACTTAGTCAGGCAGCCCAATCGTTGAGCAGTTACCAACTAAATGATGACCTAAGTGAGCGTCACAACAAGTTGTTTAAGACCCTACAGACGATATTTAAAGACAAGTTTAATCAAAAAAAATTCTCCAAATCTTCAGCCATATCTCGCGTGCTTTCAAAGCTATTTCCGGCCAGTCGAATCGATGACGAATCGACTCAGGTGCTTTTCATGACGACGGCAAAATTGCTGTACCCATGGCATGCGTTAAGGAAGAACTATAGGCTCAGTGATGTCCTCAAAAACTCATTGATCATAATTGATGAGTTCGATCGTCAACAAGGAGAATTTCTAAGCCATTTGCTCAGAGGTGTGAAAGACTTTGATGTTATTTCTTTGGTTAGGAGACTCTATTCAAGCTTTCAGAGCTTCCTCGTGCAAGGGGACGACGAATTCGATGGCGTGGAAGATAGCTTTATTAAGTTCCGTGAACAACTAGCGGAATTTGATGCTAGCTGGCAAGTTTCCCTTCGCCCTTATATTAACGACAAAACCATACAAGCAGGTGTCGAGAATCAAAACCGTGTTTTTACAATGCTCTCAGACAGAATGTCTTTGCATACCATCAACTTTAAGCACGATGAACTTATGTCTGATATTGATGAGTTCAGAGGGGCTCATGAGATTGGCACTGGAGGAGAAAGAAGCGCTATTACTTTTATAAACCATGCAAGTCAGGTTGTCCGTGCATTTTGCAACGCGATGCTCGGTGCTACAAACAAACTTTCAAATAATCTTAGAAGCATTGAGGGAAGCAAGCCGCATTCTACAGAAGATCTTATCACCAAAGTGCTGAACCACTTTGGTTTGGCAGAATTGAGAAATGATGTCTTATCTCTGCTGAGTGCGCGGTTAAGCTATCGGGTGCAAAAAGATTATAAATCTTACAGCTATCACGATGCTGGCTTCGAAATTTCCAAAATCAGTAAGTTTAGTGAGTTAGATAATACTGCGACTGCGGCAACGTTTGAGCTTGCACTCACTCCAACGGGCCTTTTAGCAAATTGGGTGTTAGAGGGCGCTAAAATACTGGGTATCAGCGCAACGGCAACTAGCCCAACGGCTATTCACAACTTTGATCTGCCCTATCTTCAAAATGTATTGGGAGACAAGTTTAAGCATCTAAGTGAACTACAGAAGCAAAGTATCCAACAAGAGTATTTATCTAAACGCCGCTATAAAGAGCAAAAAATTCATATCGATGTTCAAGCTGTTTCTGAAAAAGACCTGCGTGGTGGAGTTGAACTATTATACAAAGAATTTCGGGGGGGCTATGTCGATGACCTGATGTTGGAAAGCCAACTTATTCAACTTCTGGGTGCTAATTCAAAGTCCATTGTTTTCTCAAAGAGTCGGGTTAATAAGCTGATCGCAGCTATCAAGAGATTTGCTATTCACCCGTCCAACCGATACATGTTCTGTATGTTGAACAATAGCTACAAAGGACATGAATTTTTTCGATTCATGGAGTTTGTGGGGAAAAAGTATGGTGTGAGGATATTTGAAAATATTAACGCTGCTTCTTTTAGAAATGAACAATTTAATTCGGTGCTGGGGTTACTAGAAGATACTAATGAAAAAGTGGTTGTCATTACTAACTATCAAGCTACCGGCGCCGGACTTTCGCCCTCATACTCAATAAAGAACAAAAGAGACTTTGTATATATAGGTCCGGAAGGCAAACCTCCTTTCCAAAATAAAACTGATATCGATGCAATTTACATCGAGCAGCCAAAAAGTCTGATAGGCAGTTTTATTTATGATGACCAACCCTTGGATGAAAGAAGCTTTTCCATCAAAAAGAATATACACGACACGCTTATGCTTCACGAGAAGGGGGTTTTAGTTGCAAATGATGTAAAACCTATCTTAAGTAAGTTTATTGCAACTAACGTGAAGGGCATGTCCGTAAGTTCACTGATTAGCATTTACAAAGACACTGATGACTATCGTCACGCTGTATTCAGGTTCATTGAGCAAGCGCTAGGTCGTATGTGCAGAACAGAGTGGAAACAAAGAGAAATTAGTATTATGTTCGATGGAGATATTGAGTTTGTTGAGACTCTTGCCTCCGACAATCGTGATTTATCTTATCTCTCCGTTGAATATGCAACCCTCATTTCAAAGGTAAAAAGCGAATGCAAAATAGATGCAACCAATAAACTGGCGCATTCCTATTCAGCTAAAGCTAGCCGAAATCATTCACATATTCAAAGATTAATAACCCGCGTATATCGTCATCAAAGTCGCGACGCTGTTGGCCAGTATGCGCGGTTGAGACAATCCGTGCTAGAACAGCCTACGGCATCGCAGATACCAACTGGGGAGTCCAATCGATACTATATCCAATCAAACACGCCTGGAAGCTATCGTTACCATATCGACTACAAAGATGAAAATGGTGTGACTCAGGTATTTATCAATTCCCAAGATTACGCCACGCAGAAAATTGTTTCAGCTACATCCGCGAGGCTAGACAAACTCATGCTTAATAATGTTGTTAAAAGCCACTTTATAGAAAATGGTTTTGCCACCTCATTTGGAGAGCATGAATACATTATTGCACCTGCTATGTTCGATATTTACATGGGCGCTCTTGGTGAGGAAACTGTTTTTGCCATTCTTAATGACTTTGGTTTTCAGGTAGAGAAAATGCCAGATGGCACTGTTGAATGGTTTGACGGGTATTTAGAACTTGGTGATAGGGTTTTATTAATAGATGTCAAACATTGGGATGTTGAGAAGTCTTGCCTGCAACGAGATGACACACTAGAAAAGTGCAAAACTAAGCTGGAAAATTTGAAGCGAGAAGTACCTGCTGCTTTTAAAGGAAAGCAAGTTCAGGCGATGTATATCAATGTGTCTTATGAAAAAGGAAGCACGATCACAGGTTCGAATTTCTCTAATGACAGCGAATTGTTAGTTGAATCGGCGAATTTGCTTCAAGCTGATGTCATTGATGTGCCAGGTATAATTGATATCCATACAGGGCAATCAAATATCCCACCGATGGAACAACTGCTGACTTTACTGGAAACAATGAAGGGACTTAATTGATGAGTAAATGCCTAACTACTCTTATTGATGTAACGATAAACCATATGGAACTGTCTAATTTGTTCGACCTTTATCAAGTTAGCTTCGATAGTGAATCAAAGAAACTTAGTTGGGGTAAGAGGTTATCCCAAATTGATAAGCACACTTCACCACTGGGATTAATCTCTCATGGTGGAAAATATTGGATACTTCTACATAAAGGGACTGATGTACCACGCAAGCTTCCGGATATCGGATTCGTAAGATCAGAATTCATAGATTGTGATAACCTGTTGGTGACGAGGTTACTAACCAGAGCGTTAGGAAAATTGTCGGGGGAGCGAGTCTTCTCAGGACTGGGTGAGACCTATTTTTATCTAGAAACTGACACCTTCAAAAATGAAACTGTTCACAAATGTGTCAGCATCGATATCAAGGAAAGCCTACGTTTTAGCTCTTTGTTTGTAGAACTTAAAGGAACGGTGTTTTGCCCTACCGAAATTGTATTTAAGTCACAAGCTTTTATCGAACAGTCCCCCAAGTTTTCCTTCGATATGACTACAGGCATGTTGAATAGAGACAAGGATGGCGCATTCATCGTCCATAGCCCGGGAAAAGGTAAGTTTACGAGTAATGCCGTGGACATTTCAGGGCAGAAACCTATTTCTCTTCGAAAATCCAGAACTGGGGCTTTGCATCACTATATCGAACTGATGAACAGAGAATTCAGAGGTGCCTTTAATATAAACTTAAAGCAAATGAGCGCTGATTGGCGTCAGCACTATGGAAACGCTGAGATTAGAGCTGTATACAATAAGATATACGACGTAGTTAATGCCGCAGGAGGTATCAATGTCGTTAATGCATCTCTGTCTGAAGAGGGGTTCCTAAAACTAAAAGCCGAAGACTGGCCTGTAAAAGTCAATTTTGCATCTTCTGGAAACGTTGAAGATAAAACCCCAACGCTCGTTGTTCTAGACAGTAAAGAAGAATATGAAAACGCGGGATTAGAGGATAAAAAGCAGTCATTCTATAGCCCGCAAAATGTCGTTCAAAGTACATACAATAAAACAATCATTTCAAAAGGCATTAAAGCTTTGAAAGTTCTGATTGATACTTGGATTAAAGAAATAGCAATTAAGTTGGAGTGCAATAATAGACAGTTTTTGATCCAAGAGTTTAAAGATAATTATTGGTTTGTTTCAGTTGAGCAAAGATATAAAGCCGACCCTGTTATCTACCACATCCTTAAGTGTAATGGTGGCGAGTTCATCTATGAATCAGGTGATGAATTTTACTTTGACGATCTGGGAATAGAACTGCCTGAAAAACAGAGGTATTTTGAAAGTATCAATTACGTCATTGATATGAGTACAAGCGAGCCTCAGGTATGTTCGATTGTTCACGAAGGAATTGCTGCTGTCCCCGATGGGAAGGTGCTTTTTGATATATTGAATCGATTAGAAAAGGGGAGTGTTGAAGGTATCACTCGACACTATATCGATCAGTTTTTATCAGCAGACATAAAGTCTGATGAACTGTTGAACTCGCGTCTTAAATCCCTAATGGAGAAGTACCCTCAAAAACACGAGTTTTATAAAGACGAACTAAAAAACGAGGGAATTCAATATCGCTCCAACGCCGAAAAGCTCTTCTTTGATGGTTACTTTGAAGAAACAGGTATCTTGTTAAATTACTCTTTGAAGGGGCAGCATAACGAGTATTTGGAATCACAAACGGGTCACTTTTATGATGCCGAACACTCCGCCTATTTTGTGGGCATACCAAAAGGCGGTTTCAAGTTTAGTCGTGGTCAGTTTAATCATATTCGCTTTTTGGATGGACCAGATTATCTGAAGCGAAGGTGTGTCGAGTTAACAGCTACTTATTATGTGAGAAATAAGTCAGCAACGGTTTTACCGTTTCCCTTTAAAACGCTATCAGAATGTGTGGAACAAAAAAACAAAACTAGCGGAGAAAGAAAATAAATGATACCAGCAGTATTGTATAGAGGAGCTAAACCTAACATCTCTGTACAGAAGATTTGTAACTACAATGATAAAGAACCTTTGGGGCCGGGAATATATGCCACGGACAGTAAAGATACCCTTAGATATTATACCAACGGAGGGAAAAGCGCTTATAAGCTCGTTATAGACAGCAACTATTTGAATAGAGTTAATGGAGTCATTGAGTTATCCAAAAAATTTAGTGAACAAAAGCCAGATGTCAAAGACAAACTTTCTGTGGTCCTGAAAGAGCATTACGGCTTTCTTGATTTAGATGAATCAAAGGGAGTTGTAGATCTTTTGTTCGACAGGGAGCAAGAAGTCAATGCCTATAATCTAAGACAAAAACAAGAGCATGAAGATTACTTCGACGGGTCTCTAATGAAAGTTCCTCACTTAATTGCAAAAATCTTTTTTGACTTCTTGAAGCCAAAAGCCTGCCAGCTCCCACAACCTAAAGTGGCTCCAACAGATGAAGATATAGTTGAGAGCTTGATCTCCGAAGGAATATGGATAGGAGTTGGGAGTATTGAAGGTTCAATTACTCAAAATGGGGCGATGGATGCTGGCATGCAGTATCTGTTTTATGATGAGAATGCTATAAGCGAAAACAAAGAGCTAGGTAATGAGGTTTGATAGCTGTTAGGTAAATTTTCTTCATACATAAAACTCTATAGACATAAAGGCAGTTTACTCTGCCTTTGCTAAGCTCAAATTTATTGTTAATAGGGTCTTGAGCAAATGTCTATCACCAAACTTACCATTTCTGAACTATATAAAGCGGTTTGGCAGAGGCCATTAAAAACACTCGCCGAGAGTTGGCATATTGATCAACAAGCTCTGAGTAAATTGTGTGACAAACACAATATTCCTCGTCCTCATAATGGTTTTTGGACACAAAAATCGGTTGGTAAAAACATACCGATTAAGCCATTACCAGGCGACTTACCAGCATCTCTTTTAATTGATTTATCGTCATTGCAAGTTAACAAACGAGAGAAGTCGAAGGTACAAAGTTGTCCGCTGCCTCCACCAAGAAAATCATTGGGTCGATACCCACTTCTTAAGGGAATAAAACAATCGTTAGCCAAGCCACGTCATAAATATGATTATATTATGACTCAACAATTTGACGACACAAGTGCACTCCGTCTTGATGTGTCCTCAGAGCAACGAGACCGGGCGATTGATATCCTGCACAGTTTAATTTCGGTATTCGATGTTAATGGGTGGCTTGTTAAGGTTGATAGGCCCCGCTATGAAAAACGATTGACGAATATTGTAATCGTCGATGATATCGAAATTCGATTTAGATTGCGTGAGCGATTGAAGCAAAAGAAGCGTGAATTGACAGATAAAGAAAAAGTCGAGAAAGAGCGTAATAGTTGGGTTTGGAAAGAAAACATTCTTGTCCCTAGCGGAATCCTCCAGCTAACGATTGATGCACCATTGCCACGAGGCATGAAGTCGTTATTTGAAGACAATACCAAGATTACACTCGAAAACCAGTTAGGCACCTTTGTAGAAAATTTAAGGCATAGTGCCGAGCATAGTAAAGGATTAGAAGAAGAGCGGAAGATACAAGAACAAAAATGGAAAGAAGAACGTAAGCGCAAGGAACAGCATGAACGCGCGATTAAAAGTGAACAAGAACGGGTTCGTTTATTTCTTGGGATGTTTTCAAAATGGCAACGAGCCAACGAATGTCGAGAGTTTATCAATGAAGTCATTTCAAGTGAACTGGTTAAAGAGTTGTCGCCTGAAGAGTTAGAACATTGGAAAGCTTGGAGTCACCACGTCATAGATAAGCTCGATCCATTGATAAACTCTGATTTAAGGAAATTGTTTAATCAAGATAAAGATTTTGATAATTCAATACTTAGAGAAGCTTTAAATAGATTAGCTGAATAAGCATAACCCCCATATTTCAAGGGTTAAAGACTAGTTTCCAACTACTTTAACCTCTGTTGTAATATTTTTGAGTAGAAAAAGGGAGGAAAGTTTCCATCTAGGTTTGTAAGAAGCCTTTTCGTAACTAATTGAAAAATACAGGTGCTTAGATTCCAACTTGATCTGTTGTGATCATGATTAAATTCAAATGCCAAAAAGCCGTTGCAGCAATGTAACGGCTTTTTTGTTGGAAAACAGCTATTAGCTTTCAGCCGTCAGCTATCAGATTAAGAAATAAGTTAGCGAGTTGCGAGGGGAAAGTTGCGAGGAACGAGTTTCGAGTTGTAGGAGGCGTTTTAACGCTGAAAAAAGAGTTGTTAGATATCAGTGGTTAGAAGTTAGATTAAGAATACCCAAGTTAGCGAGTTTCGAGGGGAAAGGGAAAAGAGAAAAAGAGCTTTAAGCTATAAGTTAGATTGTGCCTGTGCATAGCCAAAGCTAAGCACGATACCGTAGGCGTGAAATTTATTTCACGCGCAATGTTATTTTGTAGGGGCAGGCTTTAGCCGCGATTTTTTTATAAATAAAAAATCTTATTCAAGGTTTTGTCGCGCTCGGGACGGCAGCCAAGAGGAGATGCCGCTGACCCCTCTCTGGACTCTCCCTGCGCCACCCGTGCATCATGCGGCTTCCTCAAAACACGATTAATATGAACGTAAACGGCGAAGATAGGTCATCTATGGCCTAGTTTCGCTAAATCGCGCATCCATGTGCAATATTCCTCTTCAATCGCTTATTTTCATGGCGTGATGACGGGGGGGGGAGGTGTTAAACGTGAGATTGGGAGTTAGTCTTGGCAAAATTAAAGTGTTTATAAAATGTTTCAAAGAAATACATTACTCGATTTTTGTAAAGAAATTGGGTAATGTATTCTTTTTATAGTAATCGGTATTAGAAAGTGGGAATAAAAGTTGGTTTATTTTTTATAATAAGTTTATTTATTAATTTTTATAGTTATGCAAGCTCTCCTGATTATTATCTAAATCAATGGTATCTATATGGTGGTGCATTAAATGATACTGAAGTAGGGGGAATTGGCTATGATAAATATCTTTTAGAAGGGATAGATGAAAGTAACGAAGTAGTAACAGTTATTTTATCTTCTGGTATAGACGTAAACCACGAAGACTTAAGTGGATCTATGTGGGTAAATGAAAACGAGATACCGTCAAATGGCATCGATGATGACAATAATGGATATATCGATGACATACATGGAATTAATCCAAGCCTTTTAAATGGTGATTTGATTGATGAATATGGGTTTGGTACAGCTATGGCAGGAGTTATAGCTGGGACTAAAAACAATATCGGTATCAATGGCCTATCATCAAATAACAAAATTATAGGATGTAAGGTTTCCCCTGATGTTTACACTAGAGACTATATAAAGTGTATTGACTATATAATAGGTTTAAAAAATCAGCTTAACTTAAATATTGCTTCAGTTGTTTATGACTGGGCATCGACTGGTTTGAAAATCGGGCAGTTAGATCATAATGTACTGTACGCTACCCAATTGACACATAACGCTATAAAGAAGCTAGAAGCTAATGATATCTTAGTTATAGCGCCAGCGAGATATGGCTTTGATTACCCTATTGATGGTGATACTGATTTTACTTTTAGTCTCCCACAAAGCTTACTAATGTCTAATACGATACTTGTATCAGGTATTTATTTAAATGGTTATTTAAATATGTCGGGTGGTAATAGTATTAGTACTTTCGCTGCATCCGATTATATTTTTTCTACGTCTTATAAAAAGCGTTATGAGCCACTTAACGCAGACTTTACATTTGAACCAAAAGATGTCCCTTTAGAAAATCTACATAAAGTGGAAGTGATGACAGAACATTTTACTACTGGTAATGATTCATGGGGGTTTATTGATAATCAAGCTACACTAATTCTTCCTTCATTAGACTTCAGTAGAACAGAGGAAAAGGAGTTTGTAATTTCATTTGATTTACTTAATAACTCTAAAAAATCCATACACTTAGAAGTAATGAAAAAGGATGGTTCTTGGTTGCAAGTTAGTAATACATATCATAGGAGTGTTGAATGGTATGAATACTCAAGGCTATTTTCATTAGAGAATTCGGATGTAGATTTTAGTGATGTTAAATTTAAATTAGTAACATATGTGAGCGATTTACATGACAACAACTTGTATGTTGATAACATTAAAATAACTAAAAAAAGTCAGACAGTTGAAAAAGATGATTATAGGATTTCATCAGGTAACTTTATGGCGGTAGCACAAGTAGCGGGAGCTGCAGCATTACTAAAGTCAGCTAAAAACTTATCAATGCCTTCTATTCGAAATCTTATCATTTCATCAGGGGTTGATCTACAAAGCGCAGAACATAGCTCTTTAAATAATAAAAGGTTAAGCATTATCGGAAATCATCAAGGGCTTTTAGATTGTAAAAATCAGCAGGTAACAAAAAGATTATACCCTCAAACAGAGCAATTTATTACTAGGGTAAAAGGAAAAGAGCTAATAATTAAAGGTATTAATATAAATTGCTCAGTGTCTCTTGGGGACATGACGATAAAAGATCTCACTCAAAATAAAGAGTATATTGCAAAAGATGATGGTCTTGGCTTGGATAAGTATGAAAATGATGGCTATAACATAGCAAGTATTACTTTTGATGATGTAGGAATGCATGAACTTTCAGTAGGATCTGATAAAACGATAGCTGTTTACTCTGTAAACCCTTATAAAATCCATACAGAGTTAGGAGATTTTTGGTTAGATAAGGAAGATATCAATGCCTATACGTTTGATGATTTCCCTTTCAAAATAAAAATAGGTGGTCTTAAAGAAGGGATCAATGCAAGTGTTAGAACAATTCAAAATAGATGGGCTGACCTAAGTAATGCTCTTTCTATTTTTAGCTCATTTACTTCTGAGAATAATATAAAGCCGACTGTTTTATATGAAGGTAAAGTTAAAGAACATGCAAATATTTCAGGAGAGAAAAATAAAACAGAACCACAGTTTTCCGTCAATAGAACTCACAACATTCTTGATGAGGAAAGTACTCCACAAGAATATGATTATAAATATGTTTACAATGGTATCAGTAACCCTTGGGAAGAAGAAGTTACTCTAATCCCTTCAGAATTTGACCTACAAAAACTAGAATTGACTACCTTACCCATAAGCACTCAAAGATTAGTTACTGGAGAAGATAACAATAGAGTTGTTATTTTTACTTCCCGTTATGATCAATATGATCAGTTAGAGGATACGCATGGTGAAGTTCAAACTTTAATTTTTGAGCAAGGTTCTACTATTGTATATAGCTATAGGAACTTATCAGAAAATTTGAAATCAGCAATAACTACTGTCGGCATGGAAATAGGCTCAAATTATAAAATTAGCATGCCATTTGATGATAAAACTAACAGTAGTTATGTATTAAAAGATGATGATGGAGTTAATACTGCACCAGTTCAGAATGAAAATACAATTCTTATTAATCAGGAACAAAATATTTATAATATTGGAGAGTTATTTAGTGATGCTGATAATGACGTGTTACTTTATCGATTGGCGAATCAAGAAAGTTATTTTAGATTAAATGTCCTAGGCCAATTAACTGTCGATTATCAAAAAAGTTGGGTGGTAGGTGAGACTATAAAAGTAGATGTATTTGTAACAGATGGAGAAGTAAGTTTAACGAAAACACTCAATCTTCTGATCACAGAGGAACTTAATAATAAACCTTCGTTGAACCTTGAAAAGGTTACTTTGAATACTAGTGAAAAAATCATATTAAATCTTAATGAGTATCTGAAAAATAATAATGGAGAAGATGTAAATATCTCTATACCTGAGGAGTCTAAGTTTTTTTCCATTCAATCTAATATTTTGACTGGAAAAATTATGAAATCTGAATTTTATTCGGCGCCGAGTAATTTAAAGTTGTTACTTAGCTATGGTGGTGAACTTGTGGAGCATGTTGTTAGTATTGAGCTTCATTATGTTAATCATTCCCCTGAAATTATTAAAGAACCAAGTACTATACAGCTTAATAAAGTTGAGGAAGTTGAAATACATTTATTAGATTTTTTCTATGATATGGATGAAGAGTTATTGAGCTTTCAAATATCAACAGACCTGAATTATTCAATTATGGATAATCACTTTATGTCATTGAGTGCAGGCTCTTTAGCTGAAGGGGAATATAGCTTGAAAATTGTGGCAACAGACAGTGAAAGTAATTCTTCAGAGCTAGAGTTTAAAGTTTTAATAAAAAATAATGTTGAACCATCTGAACAATTGATGAGCGAGAGCAGTTCAGGAGGAGTAATTGAATATTTTTATCTAATAATGTTCTTTTCCCTTTATTTGGTAAGGATAAAAACCAAAGGAGCCAAGAGCCTAACCCATTAGAAAGTATCGCTCAAGCAGGCAACGTTGTTTTCTTGAGCTACCACATTAAAAACCTTATTTAAGGTTTTGTCGCTGGCGACGGCAGCCAAAGAGGGGCTGCCGCTGCCCTCTCTCTGGACTTTTCTTGCGCTATCCGAGAAATCTGACTCCACTCTGTTTAGTGCACCCTTAATCAAATTAACTTCATTGTAAGTGGTAGATTTAAAGCTTTCATTAGCTTAAAAATAGTTTCCCAGCGGGGTTTTGTTTTGCCATTTATTTTATAAATACTTTCACGGTTCAAGCCTGTTAATCTCGCAATATAGCTCACTCCGTGTTTTTTTCACAAGAAAGCCAATTACTTCAATAAACGTATTAGGATCATCTGGACTTCCCAGAGTTTGCTAGACAATCTCTTAGAAAGTAATTTATTTCTTCCTGTGTTTCCATATAGTCAAATGTAAGAACCAAGGGGTCAAACCAAAGGGTCAGGTCTTTCTTTTTGCCTAACCCCTTTATCAATCCAGAACCAACACTATGCTGTTAGCACCTAGCACCTAGCACCTAGCACCTAGCACGCACCTAGCACCTAGCACCTAGCACCTAGCACCTAGCACCTAGCACTGTAAGCGTGAAATTTATTTCGCGCGAAAAGCCTTAAATGACAACTTCGGAAGAATTTTTGTATTTATATGGGTACAAACATCAAATAACCTGTATTATGCATGCCTTGTTGTTGGGTGGTGAAATCTCTTACTTAACCACCTGATTATGTTGTTGAAAATTTAAGGTGAAATAATGTTAAAAGGGAACTTTGTGAGCATTAAAATGGCTTTGGCCTGTTTGCTTGTGTTAAATCTTGGGGTTGCTGGAGCTTCGGCTAATGACGATACACCAATTGAGAGCGTGGTTGCAGATGCTAATTTCTTAACGTGTTTACAAGAAAGTGGCTATAAAACGGTGGGTGAGGTGACAAAAATACATTGTAGAGATCGCGGTATTACTTCAGCCAAAGGGGTTGAGCATTTTAGTAACTTAACAAAACTCGTCCTCAGTAATGAAGGGGATAGCTTCATAGTTGGTGAAATTGGTGGCATTACAAGTAGACCTGCCGATAAGAAAGTGCCAAACCAGCTGACCGAAATCGACATAAGCCACAACAGCCTGCTTTTCCATGTTGATTTAAGCCAAAACAGCCTTGCGAGTATTGATGTAAGTAACAACGAAGAGTTAGAGACTTTAATGCTGAGTGGCAATAAGCTTTCAAAGCTTGATGTAAGCACTAACAGTAAGCTTACATGGCTTGATCTTAAAGATAATAAGCTGACAGGTGAATTGACGCTTGTTAATTCTGAACTGTATCAACTTAACCTGTCGGGCAATAAGCTCACAAAAGTAAATATACCGAGTGGTATTCGTAACATTGAGCTTGCAAATAACCAGTTAAAAAACCTAGATTTAAGCAAGTTCAAGATGCTCAGCGAACTAAACCTAGATGCCAACCAGCTTAGCGCTTTAGACATCAGCCATAATAAAAAGTTAACTGCACTTTACGCCAGTAATAACCACTTAAGCACTATCGATTTAACAGTAAACCCCATGCTTCAAGTGCTCTTTTTGTCGAATAACAAATTAAAAAACATTGATTTACGTGAACATGCAAATTTAGTAGATATCAGCCTTTTTAATAACCCACTAAAAAAAGTAGATGTAAGCAAAAGCTATAATTTAGAGCTGTTAGAACTCGACAGTGGTGTTGAGTGCATAGGCATAGGTTGTGCAACAAGGTTTGAAGGGTATTAATAACAGCGTGTTGGGCAGAGCACTGCGAAGCTCGATAAGTTAGCGAGGGGAAAGGGAAAAGGGTCAAGGAGCTATCAGCTTTCAGCCGTCAGCTATCAGATTAAAACAAAAGAGCTTTAAGCTATAAGGTTTAGGTTGGATTGTGCCTGTACATTGCTATGGCTAATCCCGATACCGTAGGCGTGAAATTTATTTCGCGCGAAAAGCCTTAAATGACAACTTCGGGAGAATTTGAAAACTTGGGGGCAGGTTTTTCTTTCTGCCTAACCCCTTTACCAACCCATAACCAACACTATGCTGTAAGCACCTAGCACCTAGCACCTAGCCTAGCACCTAGCACCTAGCACCTAGCACCTAGCACCTAGCACCTATAACCTATAACCATTCCTACGCGATATAAAATCGCTGCTAAAATCTCGCTAACTTGCAGCTACTGAATCAAACTCACTTGTTTTTCATACGTGTCAGTTTGCAAACCAAAGTGGCCGAGTACGTAGGTGTAGGTGGCATTTTCATTCCATAATCGGCTGCTGTGAATGCCGTACACATAACAAGTGCCAGTTGAGCAGACGATTTGATCAGAGTAGCTTTTTATTGAATACACTTTGTCGCCTAATGCTTCTCCATAAATACTATTTAATAATGGGCTGCCAACCGATAAACCATAGTAACCACATGTGTTATTCCACATATTGTATGGGTAAACACCACAACTAAGCAGGCCGCGCGCGGCACCTGCAACACCGACAAAGGTATCAACATCTGATGCCATGCCTAGCTTATAAATTTGCTGGGCTGCGAGTGTGACACCCATTGAATGGCCGATTATATCAATCTTACCTGTGCAAGATTGGTTGATTGCAGTAAGAATAGCGTTACGTACGGGCGTTTCTTCACTGCCGTTATGATCGTTGCAACTCGCGCAAGATTTAGAGCCCCAATCTGGGGTGAAAATCTCACTGTCGACATACCCTTTTCGTTTTAATTCGTTGATTGTGTTATTCCAACTCGAAGGGGAGGCGGTATTACCATGTACTAGTACAACGTTATCTTTACATGCTGCAAAAGCAGTTGTGCTCATACCTGCGCAAAGCGCAATCATCGTCAATAGGCGTTTCATTGTGAGTTCTCCTGTTTAACATTTAATTTACAACGTATGAAATTTAAACAGGGCTGGATATAGTACTTTCGTGCAGCGATACTATTTCGCATTGTGCAATGTATATCGTTATATTTTTCTAGCACTGTAGGCGTGAAATTTATTTCGCGCGATGAACAAAAGCCCTAAGCCGTCAGCTATCAGATTGAAAAGTTAGCGAGTTAGAAAGAGTAAAGGGGGAAAGTTTACTCGCACCTAGCACCTAGCACCTCGCATCTCGCATCTCGCATCTCGCATCTCGGACCTCGCACCTCGCCCCACTTTTTCTCCTAAAATCTAATAATTTGTACTTAAAAAACACACAAAAGTTAAATTAATGTAAATTTATTCTTGCTTTCGTACCTGTTTGGTCTATGTTTTTGGTCGGAGGTCACTCCTCTAACCTGATAGATAAAATGACAATCAACAGGAACACACATGAAAATAAAAACACTCTCACTAGTGCCAGCTTTAATGTTGGCAGCGGGCATCAGCCACAGTGCTATTGCTGCGCAAGGAGTCGCATTTGTGCACGGTACAGGCCAGCAAAGCGATGCGTATAATGACTATTGGACAGGCAGTTTTGTCGACACGGTTCGTCAAGGTTTACCAAACAGTAGTAATTACACGGTCATTAATTGTGACTTTGATCAATACATGTGGGCAGACGCGGCATCTGGCTGTTTAGCAGGGCAGCTCACTACATTTATCAATAATAAAAACATCACTGATTTAACTCTGATCACTCACTCTAACGGTGGCAATGTGGTGCGTTGGATTTTATCTAACCCAACATGGGATAGCCGTTATCCAAATATTATTAGCAAAGTCACGCGTACTATTGCTCTGGCTCCTTCAAGTGGTGGCACGCCGTTGGCTGATGCGGTTATTGCGGGTAATTCGTTCGAGCAAAGCTTGGGTTGGCTTTTAGGTTACGGCAGCGATGCAGTAAAACAACAGCAAGTATCTTGGATGGAATCGTATAACGCACAGTGGCTGTATGGCACACCGAACCGCCCAAGCTTACCATCTCGATTCGAAACCGTAGTAGGCAGTGATGTTGAATCAGCAGTATGGGATAGCGACAGCTATTGTGGCGGTTATCAAAATCAAGTGGGCCTTGAAGTAACGCAAAACTGGTTAGATAGCTGCTCAGATGGCTTTTTAAATTGCAGTTCTCAGTCGTTAGCTGGGGTGGTGTGGTTTACTGATAAATCACGAACCCAAGGTGGTGAGCCTTTGAGTCATCAGCAAAGTCGACGTAACTGTTTTGGCTTGCCAAACATGCTTAAAAACCGAATTTAGGAGCTCGCTATGATTAATAAGTTAACCACAATTGCAGCTACAATAGTGCTTGTAAGCACAGCAGCGAAAGCTAATGAGCAAACGGTTTATCAGTTTCCTCAAGTTCAACCAGCATCAAGCGCTCAACTACAAACACTTGAAAAAGACAGTGTTGAATATTGGCAGAAAGTTTCGGGTAAAGAGCTTAAGCGCGGTGTGCCTGTCTTTGTAAACCAAGCTGATAACTTTATTCGCATTGCACCAAAAGCACGCTTTGATAGTGGCGAAGTATTTAAGCCTCATGGTTTACAGCTAGATAAGCTGTCGGTGCGAGATGACAACTTTAGACAAGTGCCAATGCAAGCCATGGTTGCACGTGAGCAAATGGAAAATGCAGGATTTAGCGATGGTAGTGTTGGCTTAAAGCTAGGTCAGGTAAATGGCAAAGCAATGTTAAGAACAAGCCAAGCGCTTAACGATAATGACACCTACTTGCTGCATGTGATTGAAAAAGGCTCGAGCAATGCTTTGCATGCTAAATCGCAATTTAAAGTGAAAGATCAGCAACAACGTGTCGCTATGCAGCTTAGTATGGGTAAAAAGCGCTTTAAAGATAGTGATGTGAAGTTAACGCTTTCAAGCCCTGATGGCGAAAAACTAGATGTACGTTACGAAAATGGTGAAGCCGTATTCAATTACCCGCTTGAAACCTTAGGTGCAATAAATGGTTACTATGAGCTTGAGGCCAGTGTAGACACTAAAGTGAATGGTCAAACGGTAAAACGCTCTATAAAAATGCCATTTGTACATAGCTCACAAACCATCAGTATGGATAAAGCCAAAGTCACTGCGCTTGGCAATAATAAATACCAAGCCAAGGTGCCAGTGCAAGTGACCGACTCAGGCCGCTATGCTATTCGTGCAACCTTAACAGGCAAAGGTGATAAAGGTGAGCGCATCAAACTGGCAACGGTTGAAGTAGCAAAACAGATTGATAGCTATGATAGTTTCACCATGCCTTTTGCAGTCACTCAAGTAGCCAAAGCCCCGTTCGAGCTGGTGGATATTGAGCTTACCGACCAAACGCGAATGTTAAAGTTTGCGGGGGAGTAAAGGATAGCTCTAATTGTATGTTGGGTGGAGCGAAGCGAAGCCCAACAAGTTAGTGAGTTGCTAGGGGAAGGAGCTATCAGCTTTCAGCCGTCAGCTATCAAATTTTAAATACCCAAGTTAGCGAGTTTCGAGGGACGAGATACGAGGTGTTTCAACGGAGAACTGGTAGCAGCGGGTTTACCCCGCGTAATTTACAGTTTTTCTCTGCGTAGCGCAAAGTGCCTCGGTGCTCTCTGTGGTTCAATATACTTTGAAAATAAAAATATGCTCAATGTGAATTTGAACTCAAACAAATATCTGTTTAATAGGTTGTTTTTGTGTTTATTATAGAAATTAAACAATAATAAAGTTTGGGCTGCATGCTCACCAAGGAAGGTTATGCCAGATATGTATTTTGGAATGCTTGCCAATTTAGGCGTTGTTCTATTCCTCGTTTTAATTTTAAAATCACTCAATAAAGTAACTATAAACCTAACTTGGTTGCTTGCTACTCTGTTAATTCTATTTTGCTATTTCTTAGCTTTATTTAAAGGTAAAGAACTCATTTCCCTAGATTTAATCTTTACAGATCTCAAATGGAATTGGTCAGGAAAAATTGTCGCTATTACACTTTGGGCTTTGGTTTTGGCTTTATTAGCAGCTTTTAAAAGTGACTTTAAAATCAAGGATGCTGGTTTTACTTTTAGGCAAAATAAAGGCTCTATTAAGCCTGCACTCGTTGTTTTAACCCTGTTTGTTGTGTTGCAGATTATTGTAACGCTTAGCCTAGGCGATGGACCAAATTACGATTTTGAAACGCTACTCTATCAAGTTCTTATTCCTGGGCTAGATGAAGAGCCAATGTTTAGAGGTGTTTTACTATTTTGTTTTTCATTGGCTGTTGTTTCATCGCGCATCAACTTTTTTGGCTCGCCAATAAACATTGCTGGGTTACTTTTAGTTTTATTATTTGGTCTAGTTCATGGGATTATGTATATCGATGGTGAGTGGCATTTGTCTGCATTCAGAATCGTATTAACTGGGAGTTATGGATTTATTTTGCTGTGGTTAAGAGAGCGGACTGGTAGCCTTGTGTTTCCAATTGTAGCGCACAATATGGTTAACTTTGTTGGGCAGTTAGTTTAGTGCTTGAAGGTAAAGGAAATATGTCACTAAGTAGGAATGTTGGCTTAGTGGGAAAGTAATGGCAAAATTGTGTTTTAAAATGGAAACTTAAATAATGGATTATAATCAGCCACTTTCGAAGCACTCCCTAGGTTTAAACCTGAGCGACCGAGTTTGGTTTAGGTATTCAACTTTCTATAAAAAGCCAGTATTGCAGGTTGATTCTAATACAAAACTAACGTCGCTACCGGGCCTAGCTGTGCTGTCGGGCGGAGCTGAATTTTTATTTTTCTTTATGACTATCGCTATTGCTGTAATGAGCCTAGTGCTTCAAGAAACGATGCAGCCGATACCTGCTTTTGTAACTTGTGTGAGTTGTTATCTCTGTATATTTGTTATCAAGCGAATTGTGATTTATAACAAATTTGGATTTGGTCGTAAGTGGGTTATGAGTATATCTAAAGACTCACTCGAAATGGATAGGCAAGCAATAGAGGGCAAAGCTTCAAAAGTTTTGCAAATAGCTAAGGAAGATATCAAAGAGATCATTTTTAATTATACTTTTCACGGTAGAAGTGGTCATATTGTGAACGAAAAAACGGCCAATTTACACGCTTGTGAAATTCATCAAAAAAGTGGTGAGGTTGTAACACTAGATAATATGCGTGTAGGTCTTTTTGATGTGCTGTATCTTTTAAAATTCTACGAATACCCGCTACTATTCAGAGGTACAACTTCAGGCGGTGCAGGTAATATAGTTATTTTGATTATGCGGTTAATTTCTCTTTCTGCGATCATTTCGGCTCTTGTCATGTTGGCATTTAATTTAAAGTCATAAAGGTGAGTTATTTTTATGGCTATTAGTTGGTAGGTTGGTTAGAGCGCAGTGAAACTCAACGTTTGGAGCCATCAGCTATCAGACGAAAAAGTTAGCGAGATTCGAGTTGTAGGAGGCGTTTTAACGCCGATATTCCAACCCAAAACCAACGCTATGATGTTAGCACCTAGCACTGTAGGCGTGAAATTTATTTCGCGCGATGATCTATTTAAAACGGGCCATGCAAGCATAACGCTTACGAGACATTTGATTACGCGATATAAAATCGCTGCTACAATCTTGCTAACTCGCAACTCGCAACTCGCAACTCGCAACTCGCAACCGCAACTCGCAACTCGCAACTCGCAACTCGCAACTCGCAACCTGTGCCCCTAGACCCTCTCACCTGTATTCTTTTACAATGCATAAAATGACTTGATTTAGAGAATGCGTTGAACTACTTGGCTCATCTTTACTTAGCACAACCGACGGCTGATTCACACTTTGGTAATCTGCTGGGGGATTTTGGTGGGCGTCGGTATTCAGGACAGTTATCTGACGCAGTTAAAAATGGCCTTGAGAATCATTATCTGGTTGATAGGTTTACCGACTCACACTCCCTTGTAAAAGAAGCTAAGCAGTACTTTTCGCCAGCACGTAAACGCTTTGCAAGTGTCGCCATTGATGTAGCGTTCGATCACTTTCTTATTCAGCATTGGCAGCGCTTTAATAACCAACCATTGGCTGATTTCAAACAGCACAGTTATGGCCTTTTAAATACGCGCCAAGCCATGATGCCTTCACGCATGCAGCAGGTTGTGACCAGTATGACCAACAATGATTGGTTTAAAGAATATGAAACACTGGATGGGGTCGGCCTTGCCCTTGATAATATCGCAAGGCGTATTCGTTTTGCTAATAACTTTGCAGGAGCCGCTGACGATATAGCCCGCCACTACCAACAGTTAGACGCAGTGTTTTTAGCTTTTTTCCCCGAGCTGGTTGAGCATGTGAAGCAAAAGGGGGTGGAAAAGTAAAAGCTTTCAGACATCAGCCGGTAGGTTGGCTAGAACGGAGTGAAACCCAACAAGTTAGCGAGTTACAAGGGGAAAGAGTAAAGGGGAAAGAGTGAAGGGGAAAGAGTAAAGGGGTAAAGAGGAAAGGTACGAGTTTCGAGGGACGAGATACGAGATGTAGGAGGCGTTTTAACGCAGAACAAATATAGAGATATTAGATATCAGTCGTTAGAAATCAGATTAAATCAAAAGAGCTTTAAGCTATAAGTTTTAGATGATTGTGCGCCATATATAGCCATCAGCTATCAGATTTAAAACCCAACAAACAAGCTGAAACTTGCCCGTAGGCGTGAAATTTATTTCGCGCGATGGTTATTATCAAAGAGGTAATTTGTAAGTCGGGCTTCAGCCCGTGAGTGTTAACGGTTACTTTTCGCCATAAATAACGATCTACAATGGGTTATATCTGTGAAGTTTGCTTTTAATAATTCCTCTAAAGCGCAGCGCCTCTTTCCTCTTTGTGAAAATCCCCCGCACTGTGGCTTACAAACCGATTTACCTCTTACATTAAAATACGAAATGGCTGATATCTTGGCTGCTTGTTGCGGTTATATAGTCGATTAGTGATAGCTAAGTGAACTTCTAGGCGCTTAAAAGCTCGTTATTTAACTGAGCTGAACTACCCTTTGTAAAGCAAGTAAGCCTTGAATTAATACTTACCTCAATCGCAGTACCTTGAACATAGCAATGTAATGTAGCAACCGTGAGGGAACAATAATGAGCAAACCCATAATTGCAGCCGTTTCGCCGAAAAAAGTCACCTTAGAGCAGGGGCAAGAATACTATTTTTGTGCCTGTGGGCGTTCTAAAAACCAGCCATTTTGTGATGGCTCACATGCCGGAACCGATTTCAAACCCAAAGCATTTACAGCAGAAGAGTCGGGCGATGCCTATTTATGCCAATGTAAGCACACTGCCAATGCGCCGTTTTGTGATGGCAGTCACAAACAATTTGATAAAAGCCAAGTTGGTCAAGAAGGGCCAGGCGTGCAAATTCAAGCCTCTGATTTGCCAGTTGCTACTGCAACCAAAGAAGAGCCCACCGTTGAGCTTATCCATCAATTAGCACGTGAAGGATTATCTAAGCTTGGGCACCATGGCCCTATGGTGTCGATGGGCGTGCCACGATATCAATTACCTAAATGGGATGATTTACAGCTAATGGTGGCGCAAATGGCAACGCAACCTTTAATGGAAGATGTTGCTGTTAATACTGAGCTTGTGATTGGCCCGCGAGCGAAAAAGCCATTAAAGCTGGCTATTCCATTATTTGTTTCTGATATGAGTTTTGGGGCTTTATCTGAAGAAGCTAAAGTATCTTTAGCGAAAGGAGCAGAACTTGCTGGCACAGGTATTTGTTCGGGTGAAGGCGGTATGCTTCCTGAAGAGCAGCAAGCCAATTCACGGTACTTTTATGAGTTAGCAAGTGCAGGCTTTGGTTATAGCGAAGATAAATTAAAGAACGTTCAGGCCTTTCACTTTAAAGGTGGACAAGGCGCAAAAACGGGTACTGGTGGGCATTTGCCGGGCAATAAGAATGTTGGCAAAATCTCTGAGGTTAGAGGAATTGAAACGGGTACTTCGGCGATTTCACCACCAACATTTAAAGACTTACACAGTGCGGCCGATTTCAAAAAGTTTGCTGATAGAGTACGCGAGGTAACGGGCGGTATTCCAATCGGTTTTAAACTGAGTGCTAATCATATTGAGGAAGATATTCAATTTGCGCTCGATGCGAGTGCCGATTACATCATTCTTGATGGTCGTGGAGGCGGTACAGGCGCAGCCCCTGAGATTTTTAGGGATCATATTAGCGTACCGACTATTCCTGCACTTGCCAGGGCAAGAAAGTACTTAGATGAACAAGGTGCAAGTGATGTTACTTTGATCATCACTGGCGGCTTACGCTTGCCAATTGATTTTGTAAAAGCACTTGCGCTTGGTGCTGATGGGGTGGCGATTTCAAATAGTGCAATGCAAGCAATCGGCTGTGTTGCTGCGCGTATGTGTAACACCAATAACTGCCCTGCAGGGATTGCCACACAAAAGCAAGATTTACGTCAGCGCCTAAATATTGAAAAGTCGGCAAATCAATTAAAGAACTTTTTTGAAGCTTCAACTGAGTTAATGTCGGTAATGGCAAGAGCATGTGGTCATGACTCTTTAGCTAAGTTTAATGCTAATGATCTAGCAACATGGCACAAAGATATGGCGTTGTTATCTGGCGTTAAGTACGCAGGTGTTGGAATAAGTTAGCTAGTTTCTAGAGGAAAGTTAGCGAGTTAGAAAGAGTAAAGGGGAAAGGTACGAGTTCCGAGGGACGAGATGCGAGTTGTAGGAGGCGTTTTAGCGCAGAATTGGTAGCAGCGGGTTTACCCCGCGTTATCAAATAAAAATACTCAAGTTAGTGAGTTGCTAGGGGAAAGAGTAAAGGGGAAAGATACGAGTTTCGAGGGACGAGATGCGAGTTGTAGGAGGCGTTTTAACGCCGAAAAAAGTCAAAGGGGGAGGTATTCCAACCCAAAAAACACTATGCTGT
>NZ_LJSO01000004.1:0-2772 GCF_001399985.1 Pseudoalteromonas sp. P1-8 | reverse complement strand
AACTCGCAACTCGCAACTCGCAACTCGCAACTCGCAACTCTCACCCACAAAAAAGCCGTGGGATTTTCATCACACGGCTTTTGATATTTCGCTTAGTCGTTTTATTAGAACGAGTAGCTGTAACCTAGTTGTAGGGTACGTGGTTTACCTGGTTGAATACCGCCGTTTGCACGGTTTGCAACGTAGGTTTTGTCAAACAGGTTGTCTACTGTTAGGTATACTTTTTGTTTGTCGTCGATTAGGTATTTAGCTGCTAAATCCCATACAACGCGGCTGTCGATTGCATTGCGACCTGAGTCTGTTAAGTCTGCGTGTGCATCAGACACATAACGCATTTGCGTATCGAATACGAAGCTTGAGAACTCAGCACCCACTGAAAGCGCTAATTGGTTTTCAGGTACGTATGGCATTGCATCGCCTTTTTCTACGCTACCCCAAAGATCCGATTCAAACGCATTGTCGAACTCAGAATCAGTGTAAGTGTAAGTTAAGCGAACTGGGAATGAAGCTGCGTTTGTAGCAAACACTTTACCTGCGCTAAGCTCAAAACCAGATACAGATACTTCACCGTAGTTGTATTGGTCGCCAATGTTGTCATCGCTACAACCTACAGCCGCAGTACAGTTACCGTGCATGTTTGTGTAGTCAGAGTTAAAGTAAATTACTTCACCTTGAATGCCAGCGTAATCGTAACGACCACCTAGCTCAATGTTAACACTCTCTTCTTCTTCTTGATCCGCATTACCCGGTGCCGCTGGAGCGTAACCTTTTTGAATGCCAGCAAGAAGCGTTAGGTTATCGCTTACAGTGTAAGTAGCACCTAGTGATGGTACTAAGATCTCAGTGTCGTTGCTGATATCTTTTGTTAGGCCATTTTCACGACTTGGATCAGACTTAGCCCATTCAACTCGTTTGATTGTGATGTCTTCGTAGCGAAGACCTGCGCTAATAACTAATGCATCAAGTGACCACTCATCTTGAATGAATAGGGTAGTTGCTTCAGCGCTATCTAAACGGTTGCTGTTTGAACCTGGAACGCCTTTTTCTGTAAGCGTCATTGATAGGTCTTGGTTAAGCGTGTACTTGTCTTCCCATTGGAAACGATCCATTTCATCTTCGTGGTAACGTGCACCAACTGTGATGTAGTGGTTGCCCGCAGGGATATGGAATTCAGTTTGTAAGCCTTTCGCTTGGTAATCACGGTTATTCGCTTTTACGCCAACACCTTCAATGCCTTCGCTCGTTGGGTTTGCTTCAAACTCGCTGTATTGCTCAAGGTAGCTGCTGCTTACTTTGCTTGCTTTATACCAGTTACGGTGGAAATCGTTCAGGTAAGCTGTAGCAAGTAGCTCGTAACCTTTACCAAAGCGGTATGCATAGTTGATTTGGTATGCATTGTGTTGTGTGTTCATTTCATCGTTTTGCGATGCAGCATAACGACGGTAAGGGTTTGCTTGGTAATCAGCGTCAGTTAAGCCCATGTAAGTTTCGTCAGAGCGCTCGTCTGAGTACTTTAATTTCATTTCTAGGCTGTGTGCTTCGTTATCACCAAAGTCAAAGCCAAACTTTAATAAGAAATCGTTCTTTTCGAAGCCTGTGTTGTCGCTACCTACTGGTAAATCTTTAAAGCCATCTGCACCGTAAGTAAATACTTCTACAAGGCCCGCAGCATTGTTTTTCTTTTTACCGAAGTAAGCATGACCTTTGTAGAAACCGTCGCTACCAAGTTCAGCGTTAAGTAAACCTTTAGACCCTTCAGTTGGTAAGCTACGAGAAACTAAGTTTAAAACACCGCCTGTTGTACGTGGGCCATACTTAACAGAAGCTGCACCTTTAAGTACTTCGATTGACTCCATACGACCCATAGTAGGGAAGTAGTAAGCAGAAGGCGCTGAGTAAGGTGCTGGTGCTACAAGTACACCATCTTCCATTACTGAGATTTTGTCGTTACGACCCGTACCCGTACCACGCATACCGATGTTAGGACGAAGGCCGTAGCCGTCTTCTTCTTGTACATATACACCCGGTACAGCACTTAAAACACGAGAGATATCAGTATATTCAAACTTTTCTAGTTCTTGCTCATCAATAAAAGTAGCAGAGCCAGGAATATCGTTAATTGCAGATGCAGAGCCAATTACAGTGATTTGCTCGAAGTTTTTCTCTTCTTTAGTTACATCTTTTGCAAAAGCATTAGCGCTTAAAGATAAAGCGACCGCAGTCGAAAGCGTAGAAACAATAAACTTAGGTGTCATTGTGTGTCCTGTATATGTTTAGATTTTTTTAACCGGCGCAATTAAAACATGTAAAAAAATGCGAATCAATCCTATTTGTAATAAAACAGGTCTGAACTGTAAGTTTATGAAATAAATCAAATATAATGAATATAGTAGTATTGTAATACCAGTCTGGGGTTTTGAGTGGTGTTAAGTAAAACTTAATAAGGTGGAGCCATCAGCCATCAGCCATCAGCTATCAGATTGAAAGTTAGCGAGTTAGAAAGAGTAAAGGGGAAAGTTTGCGAGATGCGAGTTGTAGGAGGCGTTTTAACGCNAAAGTTAGCGAGTTAGAAAGAGTAAAGGGGAAAGTTTGCGAGATACGAGTCGTAGGTCGGGCTTTAGCCCGTCAATGTTAGCGATTATGTGTCGCCATAAATGACGACTTACAGTGCTTGATTCATTAACTCGTAGGTTGGGAAGAGCGGAGCGAAACCCAACGCTTGGAGCCGTCAGCTATCAGATTGAAAAGTTAGCGAGTTAGAAAGAGTAAAGG
>NZ_LJSO01000003.1:0-354356 GCF_001399985.1 Pseudoalteromonas sp. P1-8 | reverse complement strand
CGCTAATCGCCGATACTGAGAGAAGTTTTGAAAATAAAGACCACTTATTAAAAGTGGTCGGCGATGCAGGATTTGAACCTGCGACCCCTTGGACCCAAACCAAGTGCGCTACCAAACTGCGCTAATCGCCGATGCTTACCGTTGTTTGCGAGTGACCTCGTTAACAACGGGGTGCATAATAGTGATTTGACCGAGTCAGGTCAAACATTTTTTTAAGAAAATAATTCAATCGGTCACTTTTAGTTCATAATGGTTAAATATTGCAAATATAAGCTAAAATTTGAACTCTTTTTTATAAAGTAGCGCTTTATATAAGATTGCATCTTGGCGCTATGATGCTTTTCTGCGAAAATACGCAACATAAATAAATATGATCAAACAAACATGATTTGTGTATCCACGCCCCCTTTATTGGATAATCATATTTAGATGTATCAGTATCAAGTTAACTAACCCCAATTAAAGGTCACCCATGACGGCAAACATCATCGATGGTAAGGCAATAGCTAAACAAGTACGCAGCAATGTAGCAGAGCGAGTTGCAGAGCGTGTAGCGAATGGATTACGCGCTCCAGGACTAGCAGTAGTGTTAGTTGGTCAAGATCCAGCTAGCCAAGTGTATGTTGGTTCTAAACGTAAAGCATGTGAAGAAGTCGGCTTTGTATCTAAGTCTTACGATTTACCTGGCGACACAACTGAGCAAGATTTACTTGCATTAATAGATCAACTAAACGAAGACAAAGAAGTAGACGGTATTCTAGTACAGTTACCTTTACCTCAGGGTCTTGATGCTGAAAAAATTCTTGAACGCATCACACCACATAAAGATGTTGATGGTTTCCACCCTTATAATATTGGTCGTTTAGCTCAGCGTATGCCGGCACTTCGTCCTTGTACACCGAAGGGTATTATCACCCTACTCGACTCTACCGGTGTCCGCTACAAAGGTATGCACGCAGTTGTTGTTGGTGCGTCAAACATTGTTGGTCGTCCTATGTCACTTGAGCTTTTACTTGCAGGCTGTACAACAACGGTGTGTCATAAGTTTACTCAAGATTTAGAAACGCATGTTCGCCGCGCTGATTTATTAGTTGTTGCGGTTGGTAAACCTGAGTTCATTCCGGGTGATTGGGTTAAAGAAGGTGCTATCGTAATTGATGTAGGCATTAACCGCCTTGAATCTGGCAAGCTTGTTGGTGATGTTGAATACGATATCGCTGAACAAAAGGCACATTTCATTACACCAGTACCAGGTGGTGTTGGCCCAATGACTGTGGCAAGCTTAATCGAAAACACCCTTGAAGCGTGTGAAAAGTACCACAGCTAAGAAGAGCTAAATTATTGCAAAAGGCTGCCAATGGGCAGCCTTTTTTTGGTTTTAAGTTTTTTGTAGTGTGAATTGCCTAAGCTTTAGCATCTGGGGGAGCACTGAAAACACAATCATCAAAAACATTAATAGGTATTGCCAGTCTTGATATTGTTCGTTTATGAGTAAAACAGCGCATACGATTCCCGCGATTGGGTTAGCAATAGTGCCGAATGAAAACTCAGCCACAGTCATGCGTCCTAATAACCAAACATACAGAATATAGGCGATAGCGGTATTGGGCACGATTAACCAAAATAGCGCAGAATATTGCAGCGCTGAGATAGGCTCAAATATCACTTGGTATTGTTCTGGGTGAAGTAAACTGCCATCAATAAACGCAGCCAATAATAAAATAGTGCCACCAATGATTAACTGCCAGGTAAGCACAACCCACCAATGAATATGCACCGACAAACTTTGTACTAAGGTGCTACCAATCACAATAGTCAGTAAGGCCCCAAATAAAGCGGCCACTCCCAATACATTTAATGACACATGTGCTGGGTCGAACAACAGCCAAGCCAGTACCACCAGTGCCATAGCACAGAATGCTTGAATTTTTGCAGGGCGCTGTCCTTTAGTAAGCCAAGCATATATCAAAGCCACAACTGGCACAGACACCATCCCTACCCCTGCTATAGCTGCAGGAAGATTCACTGCCATGATAAAAATAAAGGCAAAAAATAGCGCGATATTCACCGCACCTAAAGTCAATAAACTTGGCCACTGCAAACGGGTCGGCAAACTAGGTTTAAGTAATAAAAGTAATAACCCTGCAGGTAATGCACGTAATGCGCCTAATAAAAGTGGCGGCCAATCAGGTGTGGCATATTTGGTCACTGCATAGGTGGTGCCCCATAAAAAGGCGGGGATCATGGCAAGTAAAATATTCAATGTCTGTCCTTGTTAATACGAAGAGATGGCAAGGTAAAAGCTCAAGTACAGTTGAGGTCAATAGCTATATTGATCAAAAACAAAAAAGGTTGCCTCGTTGGCAACCTTTTTTAATTAATCATATTTCGATGAATAGTTAGGCTTTACGCCATGTTGTTTTTCCAGCCGAATCTTCAAGTACCACACCAAGCGCATTCAATGCATCGCGCGCTTCATCAGCTGCCGCCCAATCTTTGCTTGCGCGCGCTTCGTTACGCTTTGCTATTAACGCTTCGATATGTGCTACTTCGTCGTCAGCTTGGCCACCTTGTAAAAAGGCTTCTGGATCTTGTTGTGCTACCCCTAATACCTCTGCAACACTGCGTAGTACATAAGCTAGCTTACCTGCTTGCTCTGCATCGCTGTCTTTAACACGGTTTAGCTCTTTTGCTAATTCAAATAATACAGGCAATGCTTCTGGTGTGTTAAAGTCATCATCCATCGCTTTTCTGAATTTAGCCACATATTCACTGCTAGCTAAATCACATTCGATTGGCGTTACGCCGCGCAGTGCAGTGTAAATACGTTCAAGTGACGAACGTGCTTGCTCAAGGTTTTCTTGCGAATAGTTAAGCTGGCTACGGTAATGACCTGAAATTAAGAAATAACGAACTGATTCAGCATCGTATTCTTTTAATACGTCACGTACGGTAAAGAAGTTGTTTAAAGACTTAGACATCTTCTCTTTATTAACCTGAACCATACCTGTGTGGATCCACGTATTAACGTACTTGCCGTTATTTGCACAGCATGACTGAGCAATTTCGTTTTCATGGTGCGGGAACTGTAAATCTGAACCACCACCGTGAATATCAAAGTGCTCACCTAAGTGCTTAGAACTCATTGCTGAACATTCAATATGCCAACCAGGACGACCCTCACCCCATGGTGAAGACCATGACGGCTCTTCTGGCTTGGCTTTTTTCCAAAGCACGAAATCAAGTGGATCTTGCTTATCTTGTGCAACTTCAACACGAGAGCCAGCTTGTAGCATGGCTAGGTCTTGTTGTGATAAAGCACCGTACTGCTCAAAGGTTGATACATCAAACAATACATCACCGTCTGCAGCAACATACGCATGGCCTTTGGCAATTAAACGCTCAACCATAGCGATTATTTCATCCATGTGGTTTGTTACTGTTGGCTCAACATCCGGACGCAGCATATTTAAGCTGTCGAAATCTTCATGCATGGCTTTGGTCATACGAGTCGTTAAATCATTAATTGACTCACCATTTTCGTTAGCACGTTTAATGATTTTGTCGTCAACATCAGTGATGTTACGAACGTATTTTAAATCGTAACCGATGTGGCGTAGGTAACGCACAATCACGTCAAAACCAACGAAAGTACGAGCATGACCAATGTGACAGTAATCATAAATGGTGATACCACACACGTACATGTCGATTTTGCCATCAACAAGGGGTTTAAACTGCTCTTTTTGTCGCGTAAGTGTGTTGTAAATTTGTACCATTTATAAAATGTCCTTAACGGTGTTTCGAGATTCTCTATGGTAACACTTGCAAAGCCGCTGCTCTAGCGCTTTATCAATTGAATAAGCACTTTGTTAATCGTTTTAAACAAGCTCTTTGTTAATCAAAGACAACTACTATAAAATAGCCCCATTATTAAACCTGATATAGGAAACCTCATGGTTGTACTACACACAAACTTTGGTGACATCACTATCAAGATGCACGAAAGCGATGCACCAAACACAGTTAAAAACTTCTTAGAGTATGCGAATGCTGGCTTTTACAACGGTACCATCTTTCACCGTGTAATTGATGGCTTCATGGTACAAGGCGGTGGTTTTGAGCCGGGTATGGTTCAAAAAGAAGTAAACAACCCAATCGAAAACGAAGCAAACAACGGCCTTGCAAATAAAGTGGGCACATTAGCAATGGCACGTACGCCGGATCCACATTCAGCAACTGCGCAGTTCTTCATTAACGTTAACGACAATGACTTCTTAAACTTCAGCAGTGAAACATCACAAGGCTGGGGCTACTGCGTGTTCGCAGAAGTTGTTGAAGGTATGGACGTGGTAAGCAAAATCAAAGGTGTTGCTACTGGCAGCGCTGGCTTCCACCAAGACGTACCTCTTGAAGATGTAATCATCGAAAAAGTAACGGTTAGCTAATTTAATCGTTTAGTCTTTTTAAGCGGGCCTTTGCCCGCTTTTTTGCGAGTAACCATGAAACAAAGTTATTTTATTGCCGACCTCCATTTAACAGAAAACCGCCCAGACATCACTGCGGCATTTTTTGATTTTCTTGATAGCAAGATTATTAATGATGACGTTGATGCACTGTATATTTTGGGTGACTTTTTTGAAGTATGGGTAGGTGATGACTATCAAACTGACCTTTCAAAGAGTGTTGCCGCACGTTTAAGCCAAGTCAGTGAAAGTGGTACTGAGGTGTTTTTTATTCATGGTAATCGCGATTTCATTATGCGAGAAGACTATGCAAAAAGCGCAAGTATGACTTTACTACCTGAACAAGTTGTTATTGATTTATACGGTACTCCAACAGTTATCTTGCACGGTGATGAAATGTGCACTCAAGATATTGAATATCAAAAGTTTCGTAAAAAAAGCCGTGGTTGGTGGTGGCCAAAACTAATGCTTGCTATGCCGCTTTGGTATCGTAAGAAGATTGCCCGCAACGCCCGCGAAAAATCAAAACAAAGCCAAGCTGGCAAAGCCTTAGAGATTTTAGATGTTACCGAAGATGCGGTTTTAGCCATGTTTGAAAAGCATCAGGTTGCTAATATGATCCACGGTCATACTCACCGCCCTAATGTGCATCACTATAAGCAAAATGGAAAAACACTAACCCGCACTGTACTGGGTGACTGGTATGAGCAAGGTTCATACTTAAGAGCTACTCCAGAGCAGCAAAAACTAGTCCATACGCCCTTTAAATAGCCGATATTTTAACTATGCTTTAACCAGTATTGTCAAAAAATGCATTATCTATGATGAGTCGGTTAAGCCTTTTATGTTGTTGTTTACTATTTAGCTTTTCAATCAATTGCCAAACTTGGCAATTGGTCACAGAGCCGTTTCCTCCTTATTTTATTGATAAGCCAAACAAGCCGGGCTGGCTGCACGAAGTCATCATCGCAGCACTGAAAACACAAAAACATCAAGCCACCATTGAATACACCCACTGGGGACGTGCTCTAAAGCTTGCCAAACGCCATAAACGTGTTGCAGTGCTAGGTGCTTTTTATACCAAGCAAAGAGCAAAAAATTTTACATATTCACCTTCATTAGCTACCGCACATACCGTGTTATTCAAGCGTGTTGATAGCAAAATTACCTACACAGGCTCTTTGTATTCATTAAAGCCATATACAATTAGCAAGGGTGAAGACTATGTGGTTAGTGAGCAATTTGAGCACCACCCAAACCTTAGCGTAGTAACAACGGGTAGCTTGGTTGAGAGCTTATTGCTATTAAAGCATGGTCGTGTTGATTTAGTTGCAGGCACAAAAGAGGTTGCCTTGTATTGGCTCGATAATAGCGAGCGCTTACAGCAAGCAAAGCAAACAGAATTAGAAATAGTTACCCCCTATCTTGCTACTCAACACTTACATGTGATTACTGATAAAAATCACCCTCAGGCTGAGTATTTCCAACAAAATTTATCTTTAGGTCTTAAAGCAATTACGGCGTCAGGCAAGCTTTTAGAGATACTGAAGCATTATGAACTGAATGAAAAAGAAATTAGTCACATTACGCAACTATATGAAAAAACCTATGCTAACTAATTTTGTTCTTTTTCAAGCGTGGCAAGGTTATCTTAAACTGCGTTGCGATTCCTTCAGGTAGGTCTTTGCTTGCAACTAGCTGGATTTTTCCGTTAAGAACACTCGTAACCCATTCATGCACAAGGTACAAACCTAACCCTGTATGACCATGGTTTCTAGATGTAGTCACGAAGGGGTCAAATAAGTTACTACGCAAAGAGTCATCAATCCCACAACCATTATCAGAAACGCTAATACAAAGGTCACCTTGTTGATTTAAATGTACATGCAATTGAATTTGTTTGTTATCAAGCTCGTCAAAGGCGTGAGAAATTGCATTAACGATTAAACTCTCAATAACCTGAGAGATAATCCCAGGGCGACTAACAATGTCTTTTTTGACATCGATTTTAGTTTCTATGGTTACTTTTGAAGCTTTAAAGCGGGATTTTAAACCAAGTAGTAGATCATCGATGACTTTTTCGATATTAAAGCTAATATATTGATCGTTTGACCGATCATGGGCCATTTCTTTAAAGCTCTTCACATGATCAATAGCCTTCTCTAAATTTACTCTTGAAAGCCTTAAATTATCGGCAACTTTTTCTACGCTTGATTCTAAAAACTGCTTAGTAAAGCCTTCATCTATTTTATCTTTGAGTTGTTGATTAATTAATTGTGCATTCGATAGTGAAATAGCAGCACCACCCAGTGGCGTATTCATTTCGTGGGCTACACCAGACACCATTAAACCGAGTGATGACAACCTTTGTGCTTCAATGAGTTCACCTTGTAGTTGATGCTGCTGTTTTATGTAGCGTTGTAACTTACTATTGGCTGTAAGCAGCTCCTGCTGTTCGTGTTCTAAGTGCGCTCTGGCTTTAATAATCTTACGTTGATCTCGATAACTGCGTTTCAGATATAAACCAGAAATTAATATCAAACTAATAGCACAAGCTAAAGCGATAATAAAAGATCGTAAGATAATCTCGTTTTGTACAGAATCATCCGCCTTTACCAGTACAATAATATCGTTTGTACCATTTGCGCTATTATTACCTAAGGTCATTTTTAAAAAACTAGTTGCATGACTGTGCGATGCAATAAGATCCTGATATTTCGGCAGTTGGGCGATTACTTGCCATAATGAGCTATCTTCATTTCTGAGTGTCAGCATAGGTTGCTCCAGCATAAACCCCCACTCTTTATCTTTGTGTGGATGTAACAACCAATAACCTTCGCCATTAATTAATTGTATTTGTGCTTGTAAGGTGCTGAGTGACTTTATTTGCTGTAAAGTTTTCGACAGGTCAAAATTGACAACCACTAACCCATCTAGAATAAAATCATCGCTTGTGGTTCGGTAAGATGCTCTTAATGTTGGTTCATACGGTGTAACAACTGCGCCACGCTCTACATTTAAATCTATTGGCGTGATATAAACTTCACCCTTCCTGTGCTCCATCCCCTCGGTAAAATAATAACGGCTACTTTTATTTTGTAACTGTTTTGTTGGTACTCGCTCCGCTTGCCCTGCTTTAAAGTTAACCCGATACCTTTCTTGGCCTTCACTATCTAGCCAACGTATTTGAGAAATGTTTTCTGCGGCTAAACCAAAGTTCACAAAATGGGTTTGTATTTGATGCTCAAGTAATGCGCTTTCACCACTTTGCTTTAATATATCATCGGCCACCAGCAACTTAACAACTTTACGTACATCACCAAGCTCCCTGCTTAGGGTATTGTGAGCGGCAAGTAAGGTATTATCTTGCAAAAGCATGACACTACTTTTTTGTATTTGGTATTGAATCACATAAACCATCAAGCTAATTAATAAGCTAACAGCAACCATGACCATAAATTTAAAAAGTAGACTTTTTTTCAGTGGCTTATATTGGCTTGTTACTTCTACCATAAAAGTTAATTAGACCTGCCCTTTAGCCACTGCAATGCATCATCATAAAACATGGGTTTTGCGTAATAGTAGCCCTGGCCTATATTACACCCCGCCTCAATAAGCCAGTTGTGTTCGGCTTCTGTTTCAATACCCTCTGCTGTTACTGCAAAGCCAAATTTTTCTGCCAGCAACATTATCATTTCGATAATGTGTTGGTTAGATTTTGACTCTTGAATATCGGTTACAAAGCAGCGATCTATTTTTATTATCTGCGCAGGAATTTCACTAATATGGGCAAGTGACGAATAGCCAGTACCAAAGTCATCAATACTAATTTTTATACCCAAGCCCGCAAAACGACATAAACATGTATTGATCTTTTCATAGTTAAAAATTGCTTGGGTCTCTGTTACTTCAAGCTCAAGTAACGAAGGTGAAATGCCATATTCCTCAATACGTGCCGCAATCTCAACAAAGTAATCATCGGCTAACAAATCAAACGTAGAGGCATTAAACGCGATTGGCAAACTAACGCCCTGCTCTGCAAATTGCTTAATCGTCTGCATTATTTTATCGAAAATAAGTTTATCTAACTCACTAATAAGTCCTGCAGTTTCGGCAAGTTCAATAAACTCATCGGGTCTGACAAATGTTCCATCACCTCTTTGCCATCGCGCCAGAGCTTCAAAACCAATGACTTCATTAGTGGTTAAATTAACCTTGGGTTGTAGGGCTACTTGGAGCTCTTTGTTGCGTATTGCGGTGCGCAGCTCTTGCATCAATTCATAGCGCCGTGTAATCGCTTTGGTATTATCTAACGTATAATAGAGAAGCTCAGCTCTTTGTGTGTTTTCATCATTAAGAGTAGACTCTGCTAAATTGAATATTTGCTCTGCGCTATGATCTTCAAAGGCGATTAATTGCATAACTAAAATACGCACATCTAAATACTGTTTTACCCCATCAATTTCAAAAGATTGACGTTTTAAAGAGTCAACAACGCTTTCATCTTCAAATGCATGGCTTGACACTAAAACACCTAAACAATCACTTTTAAAAACAGCGATACGAGGGTGATACGGCGCTAAGGCTTGCAAAATATTCTCGCGCATTTTTAGATGTGTTTTTTTACAAAATTCATGACCAAACCGAAAAGACTTTTCGTCAAACTGAAGTATCTCAAACACCACTAACTGAGTTTCAGCTTGTTCGTATTTGTTCATGTTATCGATTTCGCGCTGGAGCCAGTTCCTGTTGGGCATGTTTAGCGTTATATCGGTGTAAGCAAGCTCAGTAAGGCGGTTCATCAGTGCAATATTCGAAAAGCCTGTACTGACATTTTCACTAAATACCTTTAGTAAAAATACATTATGCTCGTCGATGGGAACATCTGATTTAACAATCGTGATGTAATAGCTAACATCAACATCAGCGGTATCAAAATAAAAAACACTGTAATGCTCAGAAAACACATGCTCTTTTTTATCTCTTGCTAAAATATACGATTGCTGTGCTTCTTCACTGAGCACATCAGTGCTGAGCTCTTTACCATCAAGCCCTCTGTAACAACCGACACTAGTAAGAACTTTTGGGTGTTTATCAACGTGCTTTTCATTGCCAACGCATAATACGCCGCCTCCCTTAGATAGATGCAAAATTTTACCTATTTCATCTAGCACCGCATGAGAAAATGCACGTATGTCGTGTTTACTATTAATGCTTCTTGCCGCATCAAGTACTAACTGCAGTCCTTGTTTGGCATTTGAGATTTGCGAAATATATTGATACGTACGAAGATGGCTACTAACGATAGATTTAAGTTTATCTACCGTCATGTCAGACTTATTCCAATATTCGTCAATATCAAGCGATTGCATTACTTGTGGTTCGGGGGCAAAGCTTGGCTGCCCTGTTAATAGCACTATGCGTATATCGTTGTTGCCTAATACGTGGCGAATAGTATTCACAAGTCGTAGGCCTGAATCATCTTCTTCCATTACCACATCAAGAAATACAATAGCGATGTCTTTGTGACGCGATAACACAGACGATGCCTCTGACACTGAATTTGCCGTTAATACCTCAAGAGACTCATTGTTATCTAGAGATATGGCATTAAAACTGTTTAGTAATGCTTGTTGATAATTTAAGTCGTCTTCAACCGTTAAAACTTTCCATGTTTTTTGAGTATGCGATTGTTCAGAAGCATCTTCTTTAAACTCGAAAGGCACATTAGAATCACGCATGACTTCTCCTTTTAACAACTTATGATTCTATCTTACGAATGTTAATAGCAACCTAGGTCAAAGGTAGTGCAAGATTTTAAAAGATACAAATTATTTACTAAAACAATAAATGAATAAGTATTAGAAAAGTAATGAGAATTAGTTAATTTGAATAGGGGTAAAACCCACTAATTTGGCAAGATAAATGAACTAGAGCGCCAAACAGGCGCTCTGATTTAATATATTATGCAGGCACACCGCTGTGAAATTTAAAGTCTTCATCTGGGGTTGAAATAAGCTCAGCTTCAAGTTGACCAAAAAATTCAACACGCTCAGTAATATCAAACTCACTGATTTCTTGCGCAAGAGTTAAATAATCTTGGTAATGACGCGCTTCAGAGCGCAGTAGTGAGATATAAAAATCACCTAAGCGTTTATCAACATGTGGGGCTAATTTAGCAAAGCGCTCACATGAACGAGCTTCAATATAAGCACCGATAATTAACTTATCTACCAAGGCATCTGGCTCGTATGTTTTTACATGGCGCAGCATCCCTTTGGCATAACGGCATGGGGTAATACTTTTATATTCAATACCATATTCATCCATGATCTCAAGGACTTGATAAAAGTGATGTAGTTCTTCTTTAATGAGCATCACCATTTTATCAATGAGATCTTGCCCATAAGGTGAGTTAGATTTTGGGATCATTGATTTAGTCAGCTTGTTTTTATCTGCAAGCTCACGCCAATCTCCTTCTCGCTTATATACAAGCGTCTCAAATGGTTTTAACCACTCAAGCAACGCATCACTACTTTCTTTATCAACCGCGTACTTACGAATTAAAAACATGGCAGACTGAGCTGCTTTTAATTCACAGATAAGATGGTCGATTAAAACCACATCTAAGTTTTCTTTTTTGGTTGCCGCAGCAATCCACTCATCAGGCGTTTCGCACTCTAAAAAAGAATGAATGGGCGCTAATAAATCAGAATAAGGCACTGAATAACTTCTCATCTAAAATCTTAATTGGATTTTATCACATAAATTAGCCCACGTTCCATGACCCACATCAGTGCAAAGTAATTTTCTATATGCACTAAAGAGTTACATTTAATCGGCTATATCGATTATTTCAGCTTCTTGACAAGACTTAATTACTGAACCATAACTTAATCAAAGCTGTACAAAAATAAAACAGCTCATATTCCTTTTTTACAGGGGCAATGATTATGATTCTAAACCACTTATGGGGCTTATACGCTCACCCACTCGAAGAATGGCAAACAATTGATAACCGTCACGAAAGCTTGCGCTATAGCTTATCGCACATTTTATTAATCGCCTGTATTCCTTCATTAATGGGCTACTATTCATCAGTTTATTTGGGCTGGAGTATTGGCGCAGGTGAGGCTGTATATTTAACCCATGATAGTGCATTACTTATCGCGGTTGCGATGTACTTTGCACTAATTGCGGGCGTTTTTGCACTGGCATATTTAGCTCATTGGATGGCAGTGACCTTTGGTGCAAAACCCACCTTTACACAAACCCTAGAGCTTGCAGCTTATACTGCAACGCCGGTATTTATGTCTTCATTTGCGGCATTCTTACCTGAACTATGGTTTGTGGTATGTGTAGGCCTTGTAGCACTGGCCTACTCAGTTTACTTACTCTACACAGGGGTGCCAATTTTAATGCACATTCCTGAAGAGCGAGGATTTATCTATGCCAGTTCAGTAGTCACCTGTGGGCTGATCTTACTGGTAATTATTTTAGCTGCGACAGCTATTTTATGGACTAACGGAATTGTCCACCCTATGTTTACTTAAGTTCATTGTTATTTTCCTTTCTTTCCATAAACAAAAAAGGAGCTGTGAAGCTCCTTTTTTATACCAATCAAATCAAGGCTGATTAATCAGCGCTGTTTTCTTCTTGGTTATGTAACTCTAAACTTGCTGACATCGCATTTTCACGAGTTGATTTCGCTGAATCATTACGTAAACGGTCAATGTGGTTTAGGTAATCTTGGTCGATATCACCTGTGATGTATTGACCATCAAATACTGATGTTTCAAAACGGGTGATTTCTGGGTTTTCTTGGCTTACTGCTGAGATTAAATCATCTAGCGATTGATAGATAAGACCATCTGCACCAATGCTGGCGTTGATATCTTCAACTTCACGGCCATGAGCAATTAGCTCTGCTGCCGATGGCATATCAATACCGTAAACGTTCGGGAAACGAATCTCTGGCGCTGCTGATGCGAAGTAAACGTTCTTCGCACCTGACTCACGAGCCATTTCAACGATTTGCGCTGACGTTGTACCACGAACAATTGAGTCATCAACAAGTAATACGTTTTTACCTTTGAACTCACGGTCAATGGCATTCAGTTTTTGACGAACTGACTTCTTACGCATTTCTTGGCCTGGCATGATAAACGTACGGCCAATGTAGCGGTTTTTAACAAAACCTTGGCGGTATGGCAGGTTAAGAGCTGATGCAATCTCAAGTGCTACGTCACATGATGTTTCTGGGATTGGAATAACCACATCGATGTCTTTGTCAGCCCATTCACGTGCGATTTTCTCACCTAACTTAGTACCCATGTTTACACGTGTTGCATAAACAGACATACGGTCAATTGTTGAGTCTGGGCGCGCAAAGTAAACAAACTCAAAGATACACGGCGAGTAAGTTGCTTTTTCAGCACACGCTTGTGAGAAAAGTTGACCATCTTCAGTTACGTAAATTGCTTCACCTGGTGCAACGTCACGAACAAACTCAAAGCCATCTGTTTTTAAAGCAACGCTTTCTGATGCAAACATGTACTCAGTACCATTTGCAGTTTCACGCTTACCAAATACTAATGGGCGAATACCGTTCGGATCACGAAACGCAACAATACCGTGACCAATGATCATTGCAATTGTTGCATAACCACCGGTTACTTTATTATTCACTTCAGTTACCGCTGTGAAGATATCTTCAGCATCAAGTTTTAGCTTGTTTGATTTACTTAATTCATGCGCCATGATGTTAAGTAAAATTTCAGAGTCAGATGTTGTATTAACATGACGGCGAGCTTCTGAAAATAATTGCTGCTTTAATGCTTCTGCGTTTGTTAAGTTACCATTGTGCGCAAGTGCGATACCAAATGGCGAGTTAACATAGAAAGGTTGCGCTTCAGACGAGCTAGAAGAACCAGCTGTCGGGTAGCGAACATGGCCAATACCAATTGTACCTTGCAGACGTTTCATATGGCGTGTATGAAATACATCTTTTACAAGGCCATTGGCTTTACGTAAGCTAAACGTGTTGTTTTCAATGGTAATGATGCCAGCTGCATCTTGACCGCGGTGTTGCAAAACAGTTAAGCCGTCATATAACGCCTGATTAACAGGAGAAGTTCCGACTATGCCAACGATACCACACATTAAATTTATCCTCGCCGATTAACGGTTTACAGAATTTAAAAAGCTCGAGTTGTTTTCGAGGTACGAGAAGAACCACTCAACAACAAAGCCAAATTCTGGAATCAAAATAGAGTTGCCCCACCAATGCGTATTAGGTGCACCGGTAAAAGCATCAAGAAAGAAGAGTAACGCGCTTACGACCAACACGCCACGAAGAGCACCAAACACTATGCCGAAAACACGGTCTGTGCCAGATAAACCAGTACGTTGTACAAGTTCACCTAAAATATAGTTTAGTAACCCACCCAACAGGAGTGTCGCAAAGAATAATATGGCTATTGCGGCTGCATTTCTTAAAAGGGGTTCTGAAATACTTGTTAGGAAGGATGCTAAATATTGGTAAAACAAACTAGAGATGATAAATGCGCCAGCCCATACAGCTAATGACATTGCTTCTTTTACAAAGCCACGTATTAAGCCGATGATAGTGGATAGTGCAATAATGCCAAGTATGGCGTAATCAACCCAGATCATAAGAACCAACTAGTCGTTAATTTGGGGCGCATTCTATACCCAAACCACCTGTGGATGCAAGAATTCAGCATGAGATAAAACGCATTTAGGCAAGGCATTGATTGTAGGGAGTGGAGTCCCCTTGTGAAAATCAATAACGCAGAATAAATGCGTTTTAGCCATGCCCTTCGGGCGCTTCACAGGGCTTCCACTACTGTGTTGTGGCAATTTGAAAGGTACCTACATTCCTGCATCGCCACGCCTTGTATTGAAAACCCTGTGATAGCGCTGAATCATGGATCTACAGGTGGTTTGGGTATTTGGATGCCAGATCATTTTGTAATTTCAAACTGAGTAACTTTGCCGTTTAACTTGGTTAACTGCTTTAACTCAGGAAGCTTACTTTCTAACTCTTTCTTGCTAAGTGAAGGACCTACAAAGACTTTTGTCAGTGTGCCGTTCGGGGTTTTAATTGGGCGAGTGAAGGTTTTGAAACCATTCGCTTTTAATTTTTCTTGTAGTGATTTCACATTAGGTGCGTGAGAAAAACTGCCCAGTTGAATAACATAAGCCATTTGTGTGAGGTTCTCTTCTGGCTTACGGGTTGGCTCAGGCGTTTTAGCAGCTGGCTTGGCAGGCTCTTGCACTGCAACTTTCGGCTCAGCTTTGTTAATTACCGGCTCATCAGTTGAAACTTCAACCATTTGCGGTGCAGTATCAATTTGCTGGGTTTCATTTGCGACAAGATCAGCATCGTTTGCTTGCGTATCTTCAACCGGGATTTGCGAAGGTTGCTCGGCAGAGGCGACTTTATTATCAATCACCTCTTGCAAGTCTATCGTAGTGAACTCAGGGCGTTCAGGAATAGCTTTAAAGCCTTCTTTATAATGAACCTTCTCACCATCCAAAATGTTTGGAATGAAGACAATAGCCGCCACAACCACAATCGTGGTGCCTACTAAGCGATTAATAAACCCTGCGTTCACCGATTTCCTCTCTATTTTTTAAAGTAATTGATGGCTGCAGCCACAGTTATAAACGAACCGAACACAATCACTAACGTGTTTTCATCAACATTTGGTAATAACGTATCTAGCGCAGTTTCAACACTCTCATAGTGCGTACTAGGCGCTGTTGATGTGGTTTCGGCTAGTGCTTTAGCAAGATTCTCAACTTTGTCGCCACGAAAACAATCTAAGCTTGCTAACGACCACTGGTCAACAACATTTGCCACGGCCGACATTGCAGCCACTTTATCTTTATCTGCAAGCATAGCGACTAATGCATGAATTTTAAACCCTTGATCTTTATACACGCTTAATTTGCGTGCCAAATATCGAGCTGACTCAGGATTATGTGCAACATCGGTAAAAACAAGCGGCTGCTGACTTAAATGCTGAAAGCGCCCTTCTACAGTTAGATCCGCCAAGCAATCACGCACTTGTTGCTCACTTGGCAATAGCTCAAGTTTTGCAAGTAGGGTCAACGCGGTTGCTGCATTTTGACAAGGGATAGCGGGCTTAGCTAAGCGCCAATCGTTACCTTGGTACTGCCAGTTAAAGCCTTCATTATCTTCTGTGAATATGAAGTCTTGGCCTGATAGCACCATATCAGCGTTAATTTCATTACCATAATCAGTCACTGTATGCGGAATCGCTAAATCGCCAACAATAGCGGGTGTATTGGTACGGAAAATACCGGCTTTATCATACCCAACAAGTTCACGAGTATCACCTAGGTATTCTTTATGGTCTAAATCTATGGTGGTGATCACACAAGCATACGGATTCACGATATTAGTCGCATCAAAACGGCCACCCAGCCCCACTTCTAGCAGCACATAATCAACAGCGTGACGTTTGAAAATAGCCAGTGCGCCTAAGGTACCGTACTCAAAATAAGTAAGCTGCGTGTCACCACGGCCTTTTTCAAGCATATCGAAAGCATCAACATGGAATTGATCGTCAAGCTCTTGGCCATTAATACGTACGCGCTCGTTGTACCGAATAAGATGCGGCGAAGCATAAGTACCGACACTGTAACCCTGTGCAAGTAATAAGCTTTCTAGGCAACGGGCTGTGGTCCCTTTACCGTTGGTGCCTGCAATTAGGATTATTTTGCTTGATGTATCGAGTAAGCCGACTTGGTTTGCCACGCGTTCTACGCGCTCTAAACCCATTTCGATATTAGCAGGGTGGACACTTTCTAAATAACAAAGCCAATCATCAAGGCTTGATGATTGGCTAGGAAGGATTTCTGTCATAGCGTTTAATCAGTTAAGCTGAAATTTACGCTACTCTATGCTCTTGTTCAGTAGAAGGCAAGTTCATAAATTTCGCTAAGATACGTGCAAGGGTGTCACGCATTTCACGACGGTCTACAATCATGTCGATTGCACCATGCTCTAGCAAGAATTCACTGCGTTGGAAACCTTCAGGAAGCGTTTCACGAACTGTTTGCTCAATTACGCGAGGACCCGCAAAACCGATAAGCGCTTTTGGTTCAGCAACGTTTACATCACCAAGCATTGCCAGTGATGCAGATACACCACCCATTGTTGGATCAGTTAATACTGAAATAAACGGTAAGCCTTTTTCGCTCATTTTTGCAAGTGCAGCACTTGTTTTAGCCATTTGCATTAATGACATAAGAGCTTCTTGCATACGTGCGCCGCCTGATGCAGAGAAACAAATAAGTGGCATGTCGTGCTCTAAACATTGATCTACAGCTTCAACAAAACGAGCACCTACTACTGACGCCATTGAACCACCCATAAACGAGAACTCAAAAGCAACAGCAGCAACAGGAATGCCTTTTAGGCGGCCTTTCATTGCTACAAGTGCGTCTTTCTCGCCACTTGCTTTTTGTGCTTGGGTAATACGGTCAGAGTATTTTTTAGAATCTTTAAACTTTAATACGTCTTTTGGTTCGTGCTCTGCACCAATTTCTTGGCGGTCAGCATCATCTAAAAAGTTTTCAAGACGTTTACGGCCACTTAAACGCATGTGGTGATCACACTTAGGACACACGTTGAGTGCTTTTTCTAATTCTGCTTTATATAAAATTGAATCACAGTCTGTACACTTAGCCCAAACCCCTTCTGGGATTTCTTTACGACCTGACGATTTAGTCGTTTTAGGTAAGATTTTTTCTAACCAACTCATTTGCAACTCTCTTAATGCTGTTCTGTGTCGCAGTCTGTTTAATTGGAAACACTCGCTTGTGTTTCTGATAACAAATAAACAGACAGATTTTTTCAATTAAAACATGAATTACCCGCAGACGATATAAAAAACTGGTCTTAGTAGTAGTCTACTAAAGTCTAATTGTCTGAATCAGGTAAAAACAAAGGCCCTAATGGTGTTTTAGGAATGCCAAAATGTTCTGGGTAATCCACATCAACTAAGTAAAGGCCAGCGGCTTTTGCTGTTGCACTTGCCTTAGCGCGCTCTTTTAAATCGAGTAATTCTTTTAACCACACAGGTTCATGCTTATGAAGACCAATGTCCATCAAACACCCGGTGATGTTTCGTACCATGTGATGTAAAAACGCATTGGCTTTAATATCAATGATCACATAATCACCTTGGCGTTTTACCGATAAATGGTGAATAGTACGATTAGCTGTATTTGCTTGGCAGTGTAGTGCTCTAAACGAAGTAAAATCATGCTCACCTATTAAATACTGACAGGCTTCTTGCATTTTAGTTTCGTCTAATGGGTGATGAAAATGGGTCACCCCTTCACTCATGATAGCGCCGCGATAGGTGTAATTATAAATCACATAACGATAGCGACGTGCTGTGGCACTAAAACGAGCATGAAAGTCTTCGCTTACAGGCTTGGCAAAGCGAATAGCAATATCTTTTGGCAGTAAGGTATTCATACCCATCGTAAACGCGACCATTTCACGCTCAGCGTGAGTATCAAAATGGATCACTTGCCCGGTGCCATGTACACCCGCATCGGTGCGGCCTGCACAAACTATTTCGACTGGATGATTACAAATACGCGACAACGCCGTTTCTACTTCTTGTTGTACGCTATTGACGTGTGATTGACGTTGCCAACCACTGTAACGCGCGCCGTTGTACTCTACTCCAAGTGCTACTCGCATAATGCTCTATTTACCTACTGTACTAAATGACGGGGCATTTTATGCGATCTACGAGCGCAATAAAAGCCACTGTAGTAGATCACATTGTTCTGGTTACTCAGATATCACACCAATTCGCTTAACTATTATTGCGAGCTGGTATTAATCTTCTTCGATGTTATCGAGGCCCTTGGTGCCATCTTTAGCACGAAGCTTGTGGTGGATGGCTGATTTGATCAGCATATAGCCACTAATAGGTGCGGTGATCAGTAAGAAAATCGAAATCAAAATTTCTTTCACACTGATGCCATCGTGGGTGTAGCTAAAATACACCATGGCAGCAATTAGCAATGATGCCATGCCAAGCGTTGTTGCTTTAGTTGGACCATGTAAACGCATAAAAAAGTCAGGCATTTTCACAAGTCCGATTGAACCTATAAGAATAAAGCAACCACCAATTAATAATAAGATTGATACAATCCATTCACTCATCATTCGTTACCTTATTCAATAATATCGCCACGCAGCAGGTATTTACATACCGCTACAGTGCTCACAAAGCCAAGCATGGCGATTAATAATGCGGCTTCAAAATATAAATCGGTGCCCATGCTCATGCCATATAGAATAATTAAAGCAATGGTATTTATGAACATAGTATCTAAAGCCAATATACGATCAGGTACCGACGGCCCAACAATTAAACGCCATAGGTTTAACAGTAACGATATGGCTATCATTGCAAAAACAATTAGAAAAACGGTATCTAGCATCGAAAAATCTCCTTAAGCGGTGCTTCGTAGCGCTGCTTAATAGTATTAATTAACGCTTGTTCATCAGCTAAATCGAGTACATGAATCAATAAGTAGCGCTGCTGAATTTCTTCGCCCTCTTCGAGTGACTCAGGAATAGGATAAACCTCTGCGCTCACTGTACCTGGTGTTAAAGATACTGTGCTGGCCAAAATAGTGATTGGCATTTCATGGCTTAAATCCAATGGTACTTTAATAAAACCTGGGCGTAACTTTTTCGTTGGTCCAAGGATCAACAGAGCAACTTGTAAGTTAGCAGTGACAATATCGTACAGCACTAACAATAAGTGCCTAAACGCAAGACCTGGCCTGACAATAAGAGGCTGTGGATCACGAAATGGGAATGTGATCCACGGAATAGTAATAGCAAAAAATGCAGCTAAAAACAGATGTCCTGGCGACACACTATTATTTAACAACAGCCATACAATGAATAATAAAACACTGCGAAATGGTGTTGGCAACCAACGAAAGCGAGATTCTAAACGCATTATTGGCCTCCTTGTAATACAGCGTTGATACTAGTGTTGATATCAAACAACTGCTCTGACGTTGCTAACATATAGTCTGAAATCGGTCCTGCAAATACAACCATTAATGGTGAACACGCAAGTAATGCAACTACAGCTATCACTTTAACAGGGTGTGCTTTAGTGCCTTCAATTGCTTCACTGTCTTTATGGGTGTGATCCCAAAATAAGCTGGTACCGGCTCGTGAAACCGCCACTAATAACGCTAAACTAGAAACTAGGTAGATTGGCCAAAACAACATGGCTTTTTCGCTATCTAACGTGCTCTTTAAAATCCATACTTTGCCGACAAAGCCAGATAACGGTGGCATACCAACAACAGCAAGTGCAGCCACTACAAAACAAGTACCAAGTAAATATGGCTGTGCAACGGCGCGCCCTGCAACTAACCGGTCAGCAACTTTACCACGTTGCTGAGCAATTAAATCCGCAATTAAGAATAGTGCAGCGCAAATAATGGTTGAATGCACTAAGTAGTAAAGTAATGCAGCTGTTGCTGAGACATTCTGAATCGCAACCAATGCCACTAAAGTACCCACAGATACAACCACCAGATTCGCAATAAGCTTTCTAAAATCTTGACTCGCTAATACACCAATACCACCCATCACTATGGTCGCTAGTGCTAAGCCCCATAACCAAGGCTGTGCCATGTGAGCGAGTTCGCCAGCATTATCACCAAATATTACGGTATACACGCGCAACATGGCATACACACCGACCTTGGTCATAATCGCGAATAATGCAGCAACTAATGGCATTGCACTGGCGTAGGTATTCGGTAGCCATAAATGTAACGGTAATAACGCGCCTTTTAACGCAAATACCACGATTAACAGCAAGCCACCAATTTTAGCAAGGTAAACATCATCACCCGTCAGCTGTGGTACTTTTTGCGCTAAATCAGCAATGTTCAATGTGCCTAACACACCATAAAGTACACCCAGCGCAATTAAGAATACGCTTGAACCAATCAGGTTTAAAATGACGTACTGCAGTGCAGCTCGGGTACTATGTTTGTTGCCGGCATGCATCAATAATGAATACGAAGCAATCAACAGCACTTCAAAAAATACGAACAGGTTAAATACATCGCCAGTTAAAAAGGCGCCATTTACACCTAACACTAAAAAGTGCACTAACGGATGGAAAAAGCTCCCTTTTTTATCATCGCCTGCACAGCTATAAAGCACCACAACTGCACCAAGGAAACTGGTAAGTAGCACAAGTAGCGTTGCTAGCCTATCGGCAACCAGCACAATACCAAATGGTGCAGACCAATCACCGATTGCGTAAACAAGCGGTGCGGTACTATTTACGTGAAATAATAAATAAGCACTGACCAATAGTGTGACAATCGACAAAATAACCGACGAAACACGACGAATATGTAAGTTTTTACCACATGGCGGCATGAGTAAAATCACCCCTGCCAACATCGGAATTAAAATTGGTAAAGAAGCTAAATGCTGAATCATTTTTGCTCCTTCGATGACTTAACAAGGTGACCATCAACATGGTCATTACCCAAGTCAGCACGGCCACGAATCGCTAAAATAACCACAAAAGCGGTCATCGCAAAGCCAATTACAATGGCGGTTAAAACCAGTGCTTGAGGGAGTGGATCGGCATACTCACTGCCTGTACCAAGTACAGCCGCTTTGTTAATAGTTAAACGACCTGAAGAGAATAAAAACAGGTTAACTGCATACGACAACATAGTCAGGCCGAGTACTACCGGGAAGGTACGAGCCCGTAATATTAAGTAAATTCCGCATGCAACCAGCACGCCGACGCATGATGCGTACAATACTTCCATTAAATATTTACCTCTTGCTTGGGTGTATCAGCAGTTAATTTACCTAAACTTGCTAAAATCATCAGCGTTGCACCTACAACAGTTAAATACACACCTAAATCAAATACGATAGCACTAGCAAGTTCTGTCTTGCCGACTAGCGGAATATCAAAATAATCAAACCAGGTTGTTAGGAATGGACGTTCGAAGAACCAACTTCCAATACCTGTAAACAATGCAATAGCAATACCTGACGCAATAATCTTACGATAATTCACGTCAAATCTGTCTGCAATCCAGTGCGAACCATTAGCCATATATTGCAAAATAAATGCAATCGCGGTAACCAGTCCTGCAATAAAGCCACCACCTGGTAAGTTATGACCACGTAAGAAAATATACGCTGACACAAGTAATGCAAGTGGTAACAAGCTTTGTGAAATACTCGACAGTAGAATTGGGTAACGCTCTCTTGCCCATGGGCGCCCTTCACTATCACTTGCAGGCATAAACAGCGGCAAGTTAATAAGAAGCTTATAAATACCTAACGCAGCAATACCCAATACGGTAATCTCACCTAGGGTATCAAACCCCCTAAAGTCAACGAGGATAACGTTTACAACGTTAGTACCACCACCGCCAGTTTTTGCATTGGCAACAAAGAAGTCAGAAATTGACTCAAGTGGTCTTGTCAGAAGCGCATAACAAATACTCGCCACAACCACACCAATTGCCGATGAGATACCTAGGTCACGCAAAATACGCAATGAGCTTGATTCTTTCGGAGTACGCTGTGGTAAAAAGAACAGTGCGAGCATCAGTAGCATTACCGTGACAACTTCAACGGTTAACTGAGTCAGTGCTAAATCAGGCGCAGAGAATCGAGTAAATGCAACAGATACCATCAGGCCTACGATTGAAATCATAATCAAAGATATCATTCGTGAGCGATGCCAAATAACCGTTGCCAGCGCACCAATTATTAGTAAGCCGGCACCAATAGCATTATGGAAATCGATTGGCGTTAACTCACTTGCTCCTGCTAACTGGCGCATTTCAAATAAAGGCCAGCCCGCACACATAAGCACCACAGCAATCATCACAAAGGCATAGCGCTGTAACGAGCCATTTTCGATTCGTTTAATCTTTTCTTGTGACCATTTAATTAAGCTATATAAGCCACGCTCAAAGCCTTTCTTAGCATTCAAAGTTGGCAATGAAGCTTGGAAGTGGAACAGGTGCTTACGCTGCACATAAATCATCACGCCCACGCTTGTAGCAATAAAGCTCATTAACAGCGGTAAATTAAAGCCATGCCATACTGATAGCTTATAATCTGGGGCTGCATCGCCGAGCACTGCATAAGACGCCGAAGCTAAAATATCACTTACTGCAAAGTGCGGGAACATACCGACGAGTAAACACAGCACAACCAAAATTTCGATTGGTACACGCATATAGCGTGGTGGCTCATGAGGCTGTTTTGGCAAATCGATTGGGTCGCCGTTAAAAAACACGTCGTGAATAAAGCGTGCTGAATACGCGACAGAGAGTGCACCAGCAATAGTCGCTAACACTGGAATTAACCAAGACATAGAGCCAAGCACTTGCTGATGCAGTGTTTCGGCAAAGAACATTTCTTTCGATAAGAAACCATTTAACAGTGGCACGCCCGCCATGGCTGCCGCTGCTACCATAGCAAGTGTGGCGGTATACGGCATAAAGCGCCACATACCATTGAGTTTACGCATATCACGGGTGCCAGTTTCATGGTCAATGATACCCGTTGCCATAAATAACGACGCTTTAAAGGTTGCGTGGTTAATAATGTGGAAGATAGCAGCCACTGTAGCAAGCTCAGTGTCTAAACCAAGCAGTAAGGTAATTAAACCTAAATGGCTGATTGTTGAATAAGCCAGCAAGCCTTTTAAATCATGCTTAAATAACGCGATATAAGCACCAACCAATAAAGTCGCCAGACCCGTCATTGCTACTAAAATAAACCAAGTATCTGTGCCTGATAGCGCAGGATAAAAACGCGCTAATAAAAAGATACCCGCTTTAACCATGGTTGCAGAGTGTAGGTAGGCACTGACTGGTGTCGGTGCCGCCATCGCATGTGGTAACCAAAAATGAAATGGAAATTGTGCAGATTTGGTAAATGCACCTAAAAGCACTAATACCAACGCAGCCTCATAAAGTGCATGAGATTGAATAAGCGCTTTGCTTGCTAAAATCACATCAAGATTATAGCTACCAACAATATCACCAATTAGTAATAAACCTGCTAGTAACGCAAGACCACCGGCACCGGTAATAGCAAGTGCCATACGTGCACCTTTGCGAGCTTCTGACTTATGCCACCAATAGCTAATCAATAAGAACGAGCTAATACTGGTGAGCTCCCAGAAAAACCACAGCTGGATCACATTATTCGACATCACGATGCCGACCATTGCGGTCATAAATAGCATTAAATAGCAGTATAGCTTTGGCATTGAGTCGCTACTACTTAAGTAATAACGCGCATAAAAAATCACCAGGGTACCGATACCCAAGATCATATATAGAAAAAGTAACGTTAAACCATCAAGTCGAAACGAAACTTGCATGTTTAAAAGAGGGATCCACTCAGCAGTGTAGCGAATTGTTTCACCAGAAAAGACTGCAGGGGTATACGAAAATACAATTCCAAGGGCAATCAAAGGCGCTAACATGGTCAAAGCAGTGCTTTGGTTACGTGTTAGTTTTGAAGTGCAGGATGAAATAACACTGCCGATTAAGGATAACAGGGGTATCCAGAGCAAAGTCATAATTAGGAGCCTTTTAGTGTCATAAGAATATCAATACCGCTCTAGTTTTAATTAGTTGCGTACTGTTCATTTGGATGGTTAAAAGTTGGCTTCAAAAAAAGCTTACAATGCGTATAGTTATACTGATCAGGTGCTATTTTGTCTATAGGAGACACACCTATTTGCACAACATTTAACCGCTTTGCATACTAAAATAGCAATAAATAGACGATTAGTCAGAAAATTTCTGCTCTTTGGAAGCTGTTGTAAACACTGGCTTTAAGCCTAAAAAGGCAAAATATTCAGAAAACCGAATCGGCTTTGTTAAGGGCTGGTTAATTTGTTTTTGCCAAAGCTCACGGTATTGCTCAGACAAGCTCATTGTTTGGTACTGCATAATCGACCAATTAGGGCTTGGTTTATAGGCTAACTGATTGCTACAAGCGATACTTTTTTGCCAGCCTTTTGGTGGGGAAACCTTATTTGCAATAAACAGATTTGGTGCAACCAGCCCCTGTTGCTTACACAGCCACTGTTGTTTTTGCTCTGGTAAAGCATACTCATCTTCAAAGCCATTGAAATGCATTAGCTCATGTAAAAATACCGCATAAGATTGCGATGAATTGATATGCATAATCCCGCCAAGCACATTAGCAGCCCCTTGCTTTGACATCATCACAATAAAGTCAAAACCTTCAGGCCACGGATACGCTGCCGCATTTTGCCAGTTACACTTAAGCGCCCCACTACTATCATCACAACTAAACTTATCAGCAACATAAACAACGTCAGTAAAACAAAAGCTGCCTTTTGCAGGCTCAGGCGCTTTACTGTATTGCTGCTTATACTGCTTTAAAGTATCAATACCCTTGTAATGATCTGTCATCATTAAAATATTAAATTGGCACTGACTGCTTGCTTGTACACTTGATGTTGATAAGGCTAATTGCTGTTGCTGCGCATAAGCTGGGTCAATTTGAGCTGGCGGCATTTGTTGCTGCAACAGCCAAGCTTGCTTGGCATTTCCCTCTGGTAACTTGCCAGCTTTACCTAGGTAACTTATATCGAGCCACTGGTTTGCTCTGACTAACTGCTCCGCTAAGGTTTGTTGCTGATCTGAATTGAATTTAGCAAAGTAAGGCTGCCACCATAATTTTGCTGCGGTGTAATCATGTTGCTGCAAAAACCTGAGCGCAAGCTGATACGCCGCATTACTATCATTAAGCGTTGCTAACTGGCGAAGCTGTGAGTTACTCAGCACTAAATGCTGCAAATTAATGGCGCTGGGTGCCAAATGATAGATAGCTATTGCTTGTGAAGGAGTAGTATTTGCGTAATAAGCGTAAGCGGGAATAAAACGAGACACTGAGCTTGGTACGAAACCCAAGCTCAGTAATAGAATAGCAGTAAAAGAAACCTTAGCTTGCGTTTTCACCAGCCATTAACTCAAGCTCTAAGCGGGCATATTTGTATTCAACAAACTCATGCACATTGGTGGCAAGGGCAAGTCTAAAGTAATCGGCAGCAAGATAGTTATCACCCGCCGCTTGATGCATCTTCGCTAGGTAGAAATAAGCTTCGCATAAGCGGTGCGCATACTCTTGCTCTGAAGTTACACCTTCAATAATGCCAGATAAAAACTCAAACTCACTGATATCACCTAAATAAAGTGCCAACAGTTGGTAACCCCATTGAGACTCATCAACACCCTGCGAGTTAGCTTTTAAATCAATTAAGGCCTGCGCTTTATCAGCTTCTGATTGGGCTAAATAAAGCCATAACACACGATAAGGATCGCTCGGTGAACGATTTAAAAACTGCTGTAAATCATCTTGTGCAAGTGATGGACGGTCACCATAGTAAAGGGCAATACCACGATTTAAATAGGCATACTCGTGTTGCTCGTTAAGCTCAAGTGCCGAATCAAAGAACTCATAAGCTTGTTCATACTGCTGCATTAGTGTGTGATGAATGCCTAAGAAGTTATACACTTCTGCTAGGTCTGGTTTGAGCTTAATCGCACGGTTAAAGTCAATACGCGCCAAGGTCGACATACCTAAGCTGTCAAATAATACACCGCGATCATAATAAAGTTTGGCTTGTTGCTCTGCACTTAAATCAGCACGGTTTAGTAGTTCAGAATAGCGAGCAATCGTAATTTCGTTACGAAAATCAGGTGCTAATGGTGCAGTAAAAGGCACATTAACAATAGGGACTGACTCAGGTTGTGAAGTTGTTTGACATGCACTTAAAGAAAAAATAGCCACAGCGGTCAATGCTAAGTGTTTAAAAATCATTAAATTCCTTAATACCTGAATTCTCTGTAGACAAAGGCGAAGCGGATAGGTTTCATTAAAGCATAAAAAAAGGGGCTAAACAGCCCCTTTTTCTTATATCCAGCAAATAACTGGTTATTCAATCATCATTAAGCGTCTTTAGACTCTTCTGCTTTTTCTTCAGCAGCTGGTTCCATTGCTTCTTTAATGCTTAGACGTACACGACCTTGGCGATCTACTTCAAGAACTTTAACTTTAACTTCTTGGCCTTCGCTTAGGTGGTCAGTTACGTTGTTAACACGCTCTGTGCTGATTTGTGAAATGTGCACTAGACCGTCTTTACCCGGAAGGATATTAACGAACGCACCAAAATCAACGATACGTACAACTTTACCAGTGTAGATAGTACCTACTTCTAGCTCAGCAGTTAATTGCTCGATACGCTTGATTGCATCGTTTGCGCTGATGCCGTCAGTTGCAGCGATCTTGATTGTACCGTCATCTTCGATTTCAATCGTTGTGCCAGTTTCTTCAGTAAGTTGACGGATAGTTGCGCCACCTTTACCGATAACTTCAGCAATTTTCTTCGCAGGGATTTGCATTGTGTAGATGCGTGGTGCGAATTGAGATAACTCTTCAGAAGGTGCTGCAATCGCTTCGTCCATAACACCTAAGATGTGAAGACGTGCTGCTTTCGCTTGTTTAAGAGCGATTTGCATGATTTCTTTAGTGATACCTTCGATCTTGATATCCATTTGTAGTGCAGTGATACCGTTTGAAGTACCCGCTACTTTAAAGTCCATGTCACCTAAGTGATCTTCATCACCTAAGATATCTGAAAGAACAACGAAATCGTCGCCTTCTTTAACTAGACCCATCGCGATACCAGCAACAGATGCTTTAATTGGTACACCTGCGTTCATAAGTGCTAATGACGTACCACATACTGATGCCATAGACGATGAACCGTTTGATTCAGTGATTTCTGAAACAACACGGATTGAGTATGGGAAGTCAGTAAGTGTAGGTAGTACCGCAGCAATACCACGCTTAGCTAGGTTACCGTGACCAATTTCACGACGCTTAGGAGAGCCTACAAAACCTGTTTCACCTACGCAGAACGGAGGGAAGTTGTAGTGAAGCATGAAGTGATGCTTGTTAGTACCTGTTAAGTCGTCGATTAACTGTGAATCACGCTCAGTACCAAGTGTTGCAGTTACAAGTGCTTGCGTCTCACCACGCGTGAAGATTGCAGAACCGTGAGTACGTGGTAAAACACCCGTCATTACGTCTAGTGCACGAACCATATCTGGTTCACGACCATCGATACGTTTTTCACCAGCGATGATACGACCACGAACGATTTCTTTTTCTAAAGAACCGAATAGTTTGCCAACTTCTTGCGTATCTAGCTCTTCGCCTTCAGCAAGTTCAGCTGTTAATGTAGCAACAACTTCTTCTTTCGCTGCACCTAGTGCTTCTTTACGCGCTACTTTGTCAGTGATGCGGTATGCTTCACCTACTTTATCAGCAGCAATTGCAGAGATTTTCTCAGCAAGTGTTACGTTTTTCTCTGGTGCAGTCCAATCCCAAGCTGGTTTACCCGCTTCAGCTTTGAACTCGTTGATTGCGTTGATGATAGCTTGAGATTGCTCATGACCATAAACAACCGCACCTAACATCACGTCTTCAGATAGTGTTTCAGCTTCTGATTCAACCATAAGTACTGCGTTATCAGTACCAGCAACAACTAGGTCTAATTGGCTTTCTTCAAGCTCAGCTAGTGTTGGGTTAAGTACGTATTCACCGTTGATGAAACCAACACGTGATGCACCGATAGGACCATTGAATGGAATACCAGAGATAGCAAGTGCTGCTGAAGTACCAATCATAGCAACCATGTCAGGTTGGATTTCTGGGTTAACAGAAACAACTGTCGCGATTACTTGTACTTCGTTTACGAAACCGTCTGGGAAAAGTGGACGGATTGGACGGTCGATTAGACGAGCGATAAGTGTTTCGCCATCGTTAGGACGACCTTCACGCTTAAGGAAACCACCAGGGATACGACCCGCAGCGTACATACGTTCTTGGTAGTTAACTGTTAGTGGGAAGAAGTCTTGACCTGGTTGTGCATCACGCTTACCAACAACAGTAACTAATACTGAAGTGTCGCCAATGCTTGCTAGTACTGCGCCGTCTGCTTGACGAGCGATAGCACCTGTTTCTAGGGTCACAGTGTGTTGACCTAGTTGAAATTCTTTAATAATTGCTTGCACTTAAAAATGTCCTTTAAATGTAAAAGCAACTCAGAGCTGTGCTCCGAATTGGTAAAAAATAGTCCATCAAAGTACCAATTACAGTACTTAATTGTGCTTATGAAAACACGATTAAGTACTACAATTGGCAATGATGTTTTTTAATATCTAAGCAGTATCCACTACCTAGGTGTGCGCTAGTATACCTTTCATGCGCGCACAAAAAAAGGGGCTAAATAGCCCCTTTTCTCGTAATCTAGTTCTTAGCGACGTAGGCCAAGCTCTTGGATTAACGCAGTGTAACGTGCAATGTCTTTACCTTTAAGGTAGTCAAGCAGTTTACGGCGTTGGCTTACTTTGCGAAGAAGACCACGACGTGAGTGGAAGTCGTGCTTGTGGCTAGCAAAGTGACCTTGAAGCTTGTTGATATCGAAAGTTAGAAGTGCAACTTGTACTTCAGGTGAACCAGTGTCGCCTTCAGCGCGTGCAAATTTAGCGATGATTTCAACTTTTTCTTGATTGCTTAGTGACATAGTAACTCCAAAAATTAATTTAAATTGTGTTTTAGCCGATCACTAATTCAGCCAAAACGATTGAGCGGGGCGTATTCTACCCAGCTTTGCTAATAACTACAAGGTAATCTTTACTCAGGCAGTTGATTTGATAAGCCACGCTTTGATTTTAAATGACCGTCTTTATGACGCTCACCGGTACCAATGAACACCCCATCAGCCATTACCTTTACCACACCATCTGGTACAGGCTTACCAATCACGACTGTTTGACCATGACTAAATGCCACGCCCTGCTCTTGAGTAATCTCAATCACAGGTAAATCAACCAAAGCAGTATCCATTGGCAATAGTAGCTCATCTAGGTAGCTTGAAGGCGCAACATCGTCTGCTTTTGCTTGCTGTAGCTTTTCTTCAAGTTGCTCAAGAGTGACCATTTTTTCACTTGGATAATGGCCAACTGCACTGCGATGTAACATGATGACATGCGCACCACAGCCGAGCTTTTCACCTAAGTCGTCAACAATAGTACGAATATAAGTGCCTTTAGACACATGTGCCGTCATTTGTACTTCGTTATTAGCTTCATCAAACTCATCAAGCGTTAAACTAAATACATTAATTTTTCGACACTTACGCGGCACTTCGATACCTTCGCGAGCATATTTATACAAAGGCTGACCTTGGTATTTAAGCGCAGAGTACATCGAAGGGTATTGATCCGACTCACCTAAGAAACTGGCAATTTGCTCAGCTAATTGTTCACGGGTGACCGATACGTCGCGCGTTTCAACCACTTCACCATCTGAATCAGAGGTCGTGGTTCGCTCACCAAGTTTGGCGCGTACAACATAGGTTTTGTCAGTATCAAGCAAGAACTGGGTAAACTTAGTCGCTTCACCAAAACAAATAGGCAGCATACCCGTCGCGAGCGGATCAAGCGCACCGGTGTGGCCTGCTTTTTGAGCAAAGTAAATTCCCTTTGCTTGCTGCAATGCTTTGTTTGATGAAATACCTTGCGGCTTATTAAGTAATAAGATGCCGTCAATAGCACGACCTTTACTGCGTCTAGCCATTAGTCTTTAGTGCCTTCTTCGCTGTCATCTTCGTCTACATGCTTGGCATTGTCTTCACGAATAACTGAGTCAACCAAGTTTGAAATACGCATACCTTCCATAAGTGAGTTATCGATCACAAAGCGTAACTCAGGCATGATGCGCGCACGAATACGTTTACCTAATAAAGAACGAATATAACCCGTTGCTTCATTTAAGATTTTAGCGCTTTGCTTGGCTTTATCTTCATCATCAGTGTTGAATACTGTGATAAATACTTTTGCGTAAGATAAGTCGCGAGATACCTCAACCGCAGACACTGTCACCATACCTAAGCGTGGATCTTTGATTTCGCGTTGCAGAATAACAGCAATCTCTTTTTGAATTTGCTGTGCAACACGATCAGTGCGAGAAAATTCTCTCATTTCATTTCACTCTAAAATAATAACTTATTGATGTTAAAGAATAAGTTAATTTAATTACGAATACACAAATGGGGGCTAGGCCCCCATTTAAAGCAATAACTTAAACGAAATTAAAGTGAACGTTGTACTTCAACCGTCTCGAATACCTCGATTTGGTCGCCAACTTTAACATCGTTGTAGTTCTTAACGCCGATACCACATTCCATACCGTTACGAACTTCTTGTACGTCATCTTTAAAGCGACGTAGTGACTCAAGTTCACCTTCATAGATAACCACGTTATCACGAAGTACACGGATAGGCGCGCTACGCTTAACGATACCTTCAGTAACCATACAACCTGCGATTGCACCAATCTTAGGTGACTTGAACACGTCACGAACTTCAGCAAGACCAATAATCTCTTGCTTGAATTCTGGTGCAAGCATACCTGACATCGCTTGTTTAACTTCTTCAATCAGGCTGTAGATTACGCTGTAGTAACGTAAGTCTAGGTTTTCTGACTCAATTACTTTACGAGCTGATGCATCAGCACGTACGTTAAAGCCAACAACGATTGCGTTTGACGCCGCTGCAAGAGTTGCATCAGTTTCAGTGATACCACCTACACCTGAACCAACAATCTTCACTTTAACTTCATCAGTAGAAAGCTTAGTTAATGAATCAGCGATTGCTTCAATTGAACCTTGTACGTCAGCTTTAAGAACGATGTTAACTTCTGATACATCGCCTTCAGCCATGTTCGTAAACATGTTTTCAAGCTTCGCTTTTTGTTGACGAGCAAGCTTCACTTCACGGAACTTACCTTGACGGTAAAGTGCTACTTCACGCGCTTTACGCTCATCTTTAACTACTGTTGCTTCATCACCAGCAGCAGGGATACCAGATAGACCTAAAATCTCAACTGGGATAGATGGACCCGCAGACTTGATGTCTTTACCGTTCTCATCTTTCATCGCACGTACACGGCCATATTCAAGACCACAAAGTACGATATCACCTTGGTTAAGCGTACCAGACTGAACTAGGATTGACGCAACTGGACCACGACCTTTATCTAGACGCGATTCAATTACAACACCTGCAGCCATACCTTCAGCTGGCGCAGTTAGCTCAAGTAGCTCAGCTTGCATTAATACCGCTTCAAGTAGGTCATCAATACCTAAACCAGTTTTCGCAGAGATGTGTACAAACTGTGTTTCACCACCCCACTCTTCTGGGATAACGTCTAGTTGTGCTAGCTCGTTCTTAACGCGATCTGGGTCGATGCCTTCTTTATCCATTTTGTTTACTGCGATGATTAAAGGAACGCCAGCAGCACGCGCGTGCTGAACCGCTTCTTTAGTCTGTGGCATTACACCATCATCCGCAGCAACTACTAGGATTACGATATCCGTTGCTTTAGCACCACGTGCACGCATTGATGTAAACGCGGCGTGGCCTGGAGTATCTAAGAAAGTAATCATGTTGCCATTCGTTTCAACGTGGTATGCACCAATGTGCTGAGTAATACCACCGGCCTCACCAGAGGCAACTTTTGCTGAACGAATGTAGTCAAGTGTTGACGTTTTACCGTGGTCAACGTGACCCATTACTGTTACAACCGGTGCACGAGGAATCGCTTTACCTTCTTCGCTACGGTCGTTTAGAACTTTCTCTTCTAATTCGTTTTCTTTAACGATAATAACCTTGTGACCCATTTCTTCAGCAACAAGCTGCGCTGTTTCTTGGTCAATCACTTGGTTGATGGTAACCATGTCACCCATCTTCATCATCGTTTTAACAACTTCAGCACCTTTAACTGCCATGCGTGATGCAAGCTCAGCAACAGTGATTGTTTCACTGATACGAACTTCGTTTTTCACGTCAGCTGTTGGTTTTTGGAAACCATGTTGTAAAGACGTTGGTGCTTTAAGCTTGCCTTTCTTACCTTTAGGACCGGCAGCCTGTTTATCTTTTTGAGGTCCTTTTTTCTTTTTCTTACGACGAGCGCTATTCTCTTCACGTGCATCAGATTCATCTTCTGCTTCACGTGCGTAAGTTGAAGTCGTAAGGTGGTGATCAGCGTTTTCTTCACGCTGCTTACGCTCTTCTTCTTCCTTTTTCCAGCGAGCTTCATTTTCTTCAGCTAGCTTTCTTGCCTCTTCTGCTTGACGTTTCGCTTCTTCTTCAGCTTTTCTCAATGCGGCCTCTTCTGCTTCTTTTTGCAGACGCTCAGCTTCGGCGCGATCTTGTTCAGACTTAGCACTTTGCTCTGGGGTCATCTGCTTCTGTTTCGCTTTACGCTCAGCTTCAGCTTTACGTTTAGCCTCTTCTTTGGCTTTACGCTCAGCTTCTTCTTTCGCTTTGCGCTCTGCCTCTTGTTTCGCTTTAAGCTCCTCAGCTTCTTGCTGGGCTTTAAGCTCTGCTGCTTTACGTGCAGCTTCTTCTGCAGCTAAACGCTCTTCTTCTTGCTGTTGCTCAATGGCGCTTTTCTTAACGTAAGTACGTGTTTTACGTACTTCAACTTGCACAGACTTCGCTTTACCTGTAGAGCCAGTTACGCTTAGCGTACTTTTGCTTTTACGTTGCAAAGTCATGCGAGCTGGGCCTTCTGAGCCCGTGCCGCCGTGCTGCTTGCTCAAGTGATCTAATAACGTCGACTTTTCAGACTCAGTTACCATATCACCTGCTTTTTTAGAAATACCGGCTTGTTCTAGCTGCTGTAGTAATTTATCAACAGTTGTACCAATATCTCCGGCTAGTTTTTCAACATTTACTTCTGCCATAGTGTGTAATACCTCCGTTAATAAATTACTCGTCTGCGAACCAACAAATGTTACGCGCAGCCATAATCAGCTTGCCAGCTTCTTCTTCTGAAAGTTCAGTGATGTCTACTAAATCATCAATGCCTTGCTCAGCTAAGTCTTCAAGTGTTACTACACCTTTACTTGCCATAACAAATGCAAGGTGACGCTCTAAGCCTTCAAGCGCTAGTAGGTCTTCTGCAGGTTCTGCACCTTCTAGGCTTTCTTCAGTTTTAAGCGCTTTCGTTGTTAATGCGTCTTTTGCACGTGAACGTAAGATATCAACTGTTTCTTCATCTAAACCGTCAATTTCTAAGAATTCTGATGCAGGTACGTAAGCCACTTCTTCAAGTGTTGAGAAACCTTCGTTGATAAGTAAAGTTGCAAACTCATCATCGATATCTAAGTATTCAGTGAATAAGTTGATTAGCTTATCTGATTCAGCTTCGTTCTTCGCACGCATGTCATCAACTGTCATTACGTTTAATTCCCAACCAGTTAACTGGCTAGCAAGACGAACGTTTTGACCATTACGACCGATTGCTTGTGCTAGGTTATCGGCTTCAACAGCGATATCCATTGAATGTGTATCTTCGTCCATTACGATTGACGCAACTTCTGCTGGTGCCATTGCATTGATAACGAATTGCGCTGGGTTGTCATCGTAAAGAACGATATCAACACGCTCACCACCAAGCTCAGTTGAAACTGCTTGTACACGTGCACCACGCATACCAACACACGCACCTACTGGGTCGATACGTTTGTCGTTAGATTTTACCGCGATTTTTGCACGAGAACCTGGATCACGTGCAGCTGCACGTAGTTCAATCATCTCTTCGCCAATCTCTGGCACCTCAATGCGGAAAAGTTCCATTAGCATTTCTGGCTTAGAACGCGTTACAAATAACTGCGCGCCACGTGCTTCTGGCTTAACTTCGTAAAGAAGACCACGGATACGGTCACCTGGACGGAAGTTTTCACGCGGTAACATATCATCACGGTAGATAACCGCTTCAGCATTGTTACCAAGGTCAAGTACGATTGCATCACGGGTTGCTTTTTTAACAACACCTGTTACTAATTCGCCTTGTTGATCTTTGTATTCTTCAACCACTAATGCACGCTCAGCTTCACGTACTTTTTGTACGATAACTTGCTTAGCCATTTGTGTTGTAATACGGTCAAACTTGATTGACTCAATTTGTTCTTCAACGTAATCACCTAATTGTAGGCTTTCGTCTTCAACCTGAGCCGCTTCAAGTGTGATTTCGCTGTAAGGGTTTTCTAAAGAACCATCTTCAAGAACTTCAGCAATCTTCCAACGACGGAATGTGTCGTAATCACCTGTTTTACGGTCGATTGATACGCGAACTTCGATTTCGCCATCGTGTTTTTTCTTTGTTGCAGTCGCTAATGCGAACTCTAACGCTTCAAAAATCTTTTCTTTTGGAACCGCTTTCTCATTGGAGACGGCTTCAGCAACCAATAATATTTCTTTTGCCATGGGTTATGCCTCGCTTGCCCTATTCCTTCGCACTCGAATTAAAACTTTGCGATGATGTTCGCACGTTCAATGTTACTAAGCATAATCATATGCTCAGCGCCATCTGCTGAAAGTGTGATCATATCACTGCTAACTGATACTAAATCGCCTTTAAAGTTACGACGACCATCTTGCGGAAGCTTTGTACGCACGCGTACTTCTTCTCCTTGCGCCTTCTCGTAGTGATCTTGTTTGAATAATGGACGATCAACACCAGGAGACGAAACTTCCAAATCATATTCATTTGTAATTGGGTCTTCGACGTCTAAAATTGCGCTAACTTGACGACTAACGTCGGCACAATTGTCAACCGTAATCCCTGCATCGTGATCGATATAAACACGTAATGTAGAGTGGCGACCAGCTTGCACAAACTCAAGACCATGTAACTCAAAGCCTAACATTTCAACGGCCGGTGAGAGCATGGCTACTAAATCTTGCTCAAGTTTTGTCACGAAAATCCTCCATACAAACAAAAAAAGGGCATATAGCCCTGAAATACTGAGTTTAATAATGATTTAAAATCACCGCCAAGCAGATACAACAACGCCCCGAACCAAGCGGGGCGTCACACCTAAAGCATAAAACTGTGTGGCCTAGGGCCAAGCTTGGTTGCGAGTCAGTCACCTGACTAAATTAAACTAGATAGCCTAAACGCAAAACGCGCATTACCAGAATGCGCGACTTCATACAGTAAAAATTACTGTGCATACTAAGTACACTTACAATGCCTTAGCATGTATTTGGTTGCGGGAGCCGGATTTGAACCGACGACCTTCGGGTTATGAGCCCGACGAGCTACCAGGCTGCTCCATCCCGCGCCAATAGATATTAAAAGTAACTTAATATCATTTAATCGAGTGTTAAACACCTCAATTCAATGGCGGCTATTATAAGCATGTAGCGCTCAATTAGCAACCTTCCTACATGAATTAGTTAGACTATTTTTTGCCTAAAAATTTTATGACAACCTTGTCATAAAATTTCCCATAACTGAAAATTCTCGTCTATATTTAGTCATATAATAAGAACAACCTATAGCCTTGGCTATTAAGCGATTTACTATGAGTCTATCTTCATTTCAAAAAAGACTGTTACTACAAGATATTGAATTGCTAAAACCGGATTTCCATCAGTTTACAAGCGCATATCATCGCAGTCTTAGTACTCGTCAATTAACCATGACAGTGCCTGAGCAAGAAAGCATAACTAAGCGCAGCTATATTCTTTACTGTGCGCTCAACAAAGTAGTAAGCCACCTCGATGACTTACAGCAAGTCACGCCGTTTATTCATTATTTAGCGAATAATTTGAGCTTTTTAAACGTGTCATTTGAAGATATCGATACCCTTTGCGATGCCTTTATTGATACGCGCAAATCGTATATTCACCACATTAGTGCGCAATTACATCAAGCTTGGCTGCAAGCTACGAGAATATTTGCCAACATCGTAAAAAGTTACTTGTTTGCTTATTCAAATGTGGTGTCGTTTAGCGCCTATTGCCCAGCACGCTTAAGCTCATAGTTTGGTCAATTCGCTGTTGAGCCTATCTATTTGTTTTTGTTCAATGGCGATTAAGGTGTTAAAACGACTCGTTAAAGCTGTCATTTTGTCAGCTAGTGCGTTATCGCTATTCGCATCAGCTAAATTACGAGGGCGGCTACTTAGTTGTTGCTCAAGCTCTGACATTTGCATGTTTAACTCACTTTGATAAGTATCTATTTTATTTTCATGCTCTGAAATTTTACGCATAATTTGTTTTGAGCGAATAAAACTAGCAACCTCATTATTAGCAACCGTATTTGCAGATGAAGTTAAAGTGTATTTTTCAGCCGTGAGTCTATCAATACTGCGCTGCTCACTGTCGATAAGCACGCCGTAACGCTCAGATACTGCTGTCATTTGTTTGGCGATTGCAGCTTGTTTTTTAGCCCCCACCAAGTTACGTAGCTGAGCATCTGATTGCTCAGTTAAAGCCACTATCTCCCTGTCCATTTTGAGCTTGAATGTGTCAATTTTATTGTTATGCTCTGCTATTTGCGCATCGATTTGCTTTAAGCGGATATAACGGTCGACCTCGGCGGTATCTTTACCTGCTGATGCTTGTGCAGCATTATCTGACGCGCCCGAAAGGTGTGGATTTTGTTCTTTAATGGTAATCAACTTTGCATCTTTGCCACAGGGCTGTTGGCTAAATTCAGCAACACCGTTTTTCTCACAGTGATAAACAGTGCTGTGGCCCAAAGGGCAAACTAACAGGCTTATAAATAGTAAATGTAAGTTAATTTTCATCTCGACCCTTCCTTAGTAGTGACTCATTAAAAATGCCACTAATGTACCTTTTATAGACTATATTTATCGATCTATCTTTGTGATTGCTTCGTAGTTACCTAGATTACTTGCGGCAAAGGCTATTAGAAGTGCAATACACCACCTTAAGATTTATTTTTGGCGATCAACTTAATGCAAGCCACAGCTGGTTTAAAGAAAAATCACAACCAGACACGCTGTATGTCATCGCCGAATTAAAACAAGAAACCAACTACGTAAAGCACCACCTGCAAAAAGTGGTCGCCTTCTTTGCTGCAATGGAAAACTTTGCTAATGCACTGACAAAAGCGAATTTAAACTGCCTGCATCTGACACTCGATGACACACAAGATGATGACTCACTACCAGAGCTACTTACCCGGTTAGCTAAGCATTATCAATGCCAGAACATTGAGTACCAATACCCAGACGAATATCGCCTTAAAAAGCAACTTGCAGACTTTTCACAGCAGAGTGAATTTGATGTCAATGCAGTTGATTCGGAACACTTTCTACTACCTTTTAATGATATTGACCAGCACTTTAAGCCAAATAAGCCGGTAAAAATGGAGTTTTTTTATCGTGCTATGCGCAAACGTTTTAATATTTTAATGGACGATGATAATCAACCTCGTGGTGGCAAATGGAATTTTGATCAGCAAAATAGAAACAAGTTAAAACCCAGCGATCTTAAAGAAATCCCAGAACCTTTATGTTTCGGTCACGATGTTAGCAACATCCTTAAACGAGTAGAAATGCACAAACTAAACACCTTTGGTGAGTGCAGCGATACGTTAATTTGGCCAACCACACGCGCTGAAGCAAAGCAGTTACTCGATTTTTTTTGCGATCATTTACTGGTTCATTTTGGTCAGTTTCAGGATGCTATGACATGTCAGTCCCAGTACCAATGGTCTTTGTATCACAGCCGTTTATCGTTTGCCCTTAATACTAAAATGCTGCACCCGATGCAGGTCATCGAGCAAGTGTTAGCTAGCTTTGATAAGCAACCTATTGATATTGCGCAAGTTGAAGGCTTTATCAGGCAAATTCTCGGTTGGCGCGAGTATGTACGTGGTATTTATTGGCAAAATATGCCTGATTACGCCAGCAAAAATGCCTTAAATGCAAAGCGCCCCCTACCCGACTATTTTTGGCATGGCAAAACAAACATGAATTGTATGCACCATGCCATTACACAAAGCCTGCAGACAGCTTATGCACACCACATACAACGTTTGATGATCACGGGTAACTTTTGCTTATTAACCGCTATTGAGCCAAGTGAAGTAGATGAATGGTATTTAGGTATTTATATCGACGCCATAGAATGGGTAGAAATGCCCAACACTCGGGGAATGAGCCAATTTGCTGACGGGGGCTTAATTGCCACTAAGCCCTATGCAGCCAGTGGAAATTACATCAACAAAATGAGTGATTACTGCAAACATTGTAGCTACAACATTAAAGAAAAAGCCACTGAGGATGCTTGCCCATTCAACAGCCTATATTGGCATTTTATGTTAGAGCACGAACAACAGCTATCACAAAACCCACGTATCGGTATGATTTATAAAAACTGGTATAAACAGGATGAATCTGTACAGCAAGCCACTCTCAAACGGGCTAACTGGTGCTTGGATAATTTAGAAAAACTGTAATGACAAAGTACCATATTGGGTAAACTTGTTAATTAAATGTTTAATTATTTTGTCACTCTAGTGTAATCACGCTCTTTTTTAATAGCGCTGCATATTAAATAACACTTTGAGGACACAATGAAAAAAACACTTATTAGCGCAGCGTTTTTAGTTGCATGCAGCAGTAACGTACATGCGTTTAGTCAAGAAACCCACAAACGTATAGTGATTGATGCCGTTAACTACATGCAACAACACCCAAGCACAACACAATACGCTGCGTTAGTCAGCTATGCTCAGCAAAATAATATGACTGTCACTCAACTTGGCGAGCTACTTGGGCAAGCAGCCTATGACGTCGATGATTTTGAGGACACTTTTTTTTGTGGTGCTATTACAGGTTCTTGCGTTCAAGCACCAGTTTGGGGTGCTGCGGAAAGTATTGTGAAATACACCAGTTATTGGCACTTTCAAAATCACACGCAAGGTGCTGATCAACATGGCAACGACTTTGGCGGCTACAACTATCAAAGTCTAACAGTATGGGGAGCGGTTGATAATCTCGCAGCGACATGGCTCAAAGGTGATTACCTTGATGATGGTAAAGGTGGTGAAACAGGCTGGTTCAATGCTGACTCTTCAAAATATAATAGCTATGGCGTTACTGAAGCTCATTACCGTATAGATAGCCAATCAAGTTACAGCATGTATGATGACTTTGAGGATATGCCATTCCAACCTATCGATAACTTAGGGCAGTACTGGTATCAAAGTTACTTACAAAGCGGTAATCCACAGATTTTAGGTTTTGTATTTCACACCACCGATTTACTCCAACCTCATCATACTTGGACAACCTCCGATTTAAATCACTCAAGCTGGGAAAGTTGGGTGAATGATTATTACGACCAAGAAAACCTCAACGATCCAGCCCTTGTTACACAAGCTATGACGACCTTTGCGGCATTAGATACACAATCAACTGATGTACGCCCTTTGTTAACCCAAGGTGGCGCATTTTCGTATGCTCAAGGTGGGATCGTGTTAAATTCAGAAGATCATTACGACCGACTCGATACTGCAAAACAAGTGGTTCCTCATGCGATTGCGATGGTGGTTCACCTACTTAATCATGCCATGGTTGCTCGATAATGCGTGGGCTTTACATTTTGACAGCACTGCTAGGTTTGCTTTTTAGCAACCTAGCAGTTGCTGCGTTTAATCAATACACGGAATCTGAAATTGATCTCATGTGGCAGGTCTACAAAGAGCAAAGCCCTGATATTAGCAAACAGCAAACACGTGCACGTCTATACGAGAATCAATTTTTACTTGAGTACGCACAGAAAAACATGCCAGAGCTTGTAGAGCGCCAAGCGAGTGTTGGCTTTTCAACTCATTACCATGTAATGCGCTACTTAGATAATCTGTTTATTCATCAGCTAAATCTTACCGATAAACCTGCCACAACTGGGCTTAAACCATTTGATCAACACTGGTTGAAAATCAACTTAGGGCAATACCCGCTGAATGGTCAGTACAGTGATGCCCAAATCAAACAATTCAATGCTATTAAACTCAATTTGTTTGAAAACTCAATGACGCTGTACGAATTTATGGCGCCTCTTTCTATGCAGACTCGCTTTCGTTTGCATCAAGGGGATAGCGACTTGTTCAAAACCGAAATTTTAAAACATCGACAATTTATTTTGCATTTAAAGCAAGCTGACACAGTCTTACAAACACAGCAACTTTCGCTACCCCATCTTTATTCTATAGCCAAGGGCGATATCTTAAGACCTTCGATTCAAAGCTGGTTAGGCATAAAAGGTATTATGCATGTTGATAGTCCTGTGTTAACTAGCTTAGAAAACACGGTAACTGGCACCGAAATCCAGCAATATTACCAGCAACACAAAGAACGATTTCATTATCTAAAATCGGTTAAGGCCCATGGCGGCGAATTTACCGATAGAGAGGCGGCGTTAGCATTTAGAAAGCAAGCAGAATCAAGCTCGATACAACACGCACTAAAGCAATTAAATCAGCCCGATATTTACGCTCAATATAAAAACCACTTAACCCGAGAGCAAAAACGAAATTGGGCAGTACAATTAGCATTCACACAAAAACCTCAACAATTGAGTGAAGTAATACGCTCACCGAATGGTTTATGGGTAGTAGTAATGAGCTACGATCATACTTTTGGCTACTTTAGCGCAAATGACGAAACCGTTCGCTATCAAGCTAAAAAGGCCATCGCAATTGAAAAAGCCAAAAGCAGCTATCAACAAAAATGGCTGGCTTGGCAAACACACCATGGCGTTAAGCTATGAAATGGTTAGCTTTAGCACTCATGGTACTGTCCAGCGCTGCCGTTGTTATTCATCTGCAAACTCACCCTATTAGTTTAGCACCTGCTGAAAAAGTACCGGTGTCCGTTGAGGTTGAAAAAACAGATGTTCATGATCAGCAAGCACTGACCAGCACGCTCGAAAAGCAAGCCCACCCAGCTACAGAGCAAATCGAAAATGCCAGCATTAAAGCGATAATCACAACACCTGATTATATAGCCCCTATTGCAAAGCAAACCCTGCAAGCAAAGCGGTTTACAGGTGATCTTAATGATCACAAAGCGTATCAGACATATCATCAAGCGCAGCAAACTGAACTAGAACTTCGCTTTATTGATGCCGCAGAGAGTAAAATTGCTACTCTCGAATCCCTTCTAGAACGTGGTAAGCAAGCGGGGTTGTCAGAAGATAAGCTTAATGAAGCCGAAGATAAAATTGCGGCTTTAAAGACGATGCAAGCAGAATTAGTTGCTAAGCATAACGAAAAAAGCCGCCTCAAATGAGGCGGCAAAACTAACTAGGGGAAACAATGCTGTTGGTAATTACTTGTTTTCGAGTAATTTACCATTACCGATTTCGATTTTACGTGGTTTTAAAGCTTCTGGAATTTCACGCTCTAAATCGATACTTAGTAAACCATTTTCAAGGTCAGCGCCAAGCACTTTAACGTGGTCACCTAATTGGAACTTACGCTCAAAGTTACGCTCTGCAATGCCTTGGTGAATGAACTTACGTTCAGCATTATCTTGTTTATCAGCTTTAGTACCGCTGACTTTCAATGTATTGTTTTCTGACTCAATGGTCAATTCACTGTCACTAAAACCTGCTACAGCCATAGTGATACGATATTTGTCTTTATCGAGTGCTTCGATGTTGTACGGAGGAAAACTTGGCTGCTTGTCTGTGCGAGCTGCCGCATCCATTAATGATGCTAAATGATCGAAACCGATGAATGAACGATAAAGTGGTGATAAGTCTACTGTACGCATAATTATATCCTCATATTTAAGCGATATTTTGTTAGTACTCTTCTATTGAACCAGTGCTAGCAAAGTTAAATTAATACTATATATTTCAATTACTTTAGTTTGTTTGGGACCCATCAGGCGTCCTCACTAAACTATCTATGGGCGGGTAAAATCTTTTCAAGATTTTTAGCAAAAAAAAATTGTAATTTTTTTAAATCAATTGAAATTTTAACCCCCTCAAACTGGTCTGAATTAGTTGATTTTAAAGGGCTAACAACGTACAAAATAACAATGAAAAAAAATCCAACTTTTTTAAAAAAATTTATCAATGTGCTAAAAAATGTCGTGTTAATGGCAGTCGTTGTGTATGCCGTGACCGCATTTCAGCAACGTAATTTACTCTCAACTGATAAAACTCCTGCCCCCTATTTTAATTTAGCCACGCTAAAAAACCCGACAGAGCGGATGACCATTGCACAATTACAAGGAAAGCAAACAGTGGTGTATTTCTTTGCGCCTTGGTGCTCAATTTGTCGTTACAGTATGCCAAATTTAGAAAAGGCTCATCAGCAAGGTAAGTTAAATGCCATAGCAATTGCCCTTGATTACCAAAACATTACTGAAGTTAAACAGTTTACCGATTCACTCGAATTAACAATGCCGGTGTTACTTGGCAGTAAAAGTACAGGTCAAGATTATAAAATCAGTGCCTACCCAACTTATTATGTTATTGATGAGCAATTGGCCATTACTGCGCATTCTATGGGTTACTCAACAGAACTTGGCCTTAGGATGCGCACACTTGATTAGCTCAATCGCTTTTAGTGAGAAAAAACAGAATAGTGCAATCGATTTTATGCGCTGTTTTTATTCATTTAATCCGTTAAGATGATAAACACATTCAAATCGAGGAGAGCGATATGTTAACTGTAATTTTTGGCCGTGAAGGCTGCCCATACTGTGTTCGTGCAAAAGACGTTGCTGAAAAACTAGCAAATGAGCGTGACGATTTTAAATACCGTTATATCGACATCATTAAAGAAGGCATCAGCAAAGCAGATTTAGAACAGTCTGCAGGCAAACCTTGCCCAACCGTACCACAGATTTTTATTGACCAAGCCCACATTGGTGGCTTCACTGAATTCGAAGCATACGCTAAAGAAAATTTAGGGTTATATCAATAAATTGTAAACGTGGTTGATTTTGGTAACTTTAAACTGATTAAATTATGACCAACATCAACCACATACAAATTAGTTGTAATTTATACAAGCAATTGCATTGTATTTCCTATACAATGCGCGCCTCTTTAAATTCGTTGAGGCGTATTAATGTCAGAACCAGTCACGTTTGAATCTCTAAATCTTTCTCCTGCAATCCTTAAAGCAGTTGAAGAGTTGGGTTACAAGACTCCATCTGAAATCCAAGCTCAATGTATACCGTTATTGCTAGAAAGAAAGGACGTACTGGGACTAGCGCAAACGGGTACAGGTAAAACAGCAGCATTTGCACTGCCGTTACTAAATAATATTGACCCGTCTGTGAAGCAGCCACAGATCCTTGTTTTAACGCCTACGCGTGAACTTGCGATCCAAGTAGCTGAGGCATTCGAACAATATGCTAAGCATACTCGTGGTGTTGAAGTTTTAGCCCTTTATGGTGGCCAAAGCTATAGCATCCAACTAAGTGCACTTCGTCGTGGCGCGCAAATCATTGTTGCAACGCCAGGTCGCTTAATTGACCACATTAACCGTGGCACAATCAAGTTTGAGAGCTTACAAGCCCTTGTTCTTGATGAAGCAGACGAAATGTTACGCATGGGCTTCATTGATGATGTAGAAAGCATCATGGAGAAAACGCCACGTGAAAAGCAAACATGTCTTTTCTCTGCGACCATGCCTAAGCAAATTCAAAATATCAGCAGCAAGTACATGAATGAGCCTGAGCAAGTTCATATTTCTGCGCGTAACTCAACTGTATCAACGGTTGAGCAAGTATTTTGGAATGCACACGTACACAAAAACAAAGCAATCGTTCGCTTCTTAGAAGCAGAACAATACGATGGTGCAATTGTTTTCGTACGTACACGTAACGACACGGTACAGTTAGCTGAATTACTTGAGCGCGAAGGTTTCTCTGCGGCACCACTTAATGGTGACATGAACCAACAAGCACGTGAACGCACAGTAGATCGTTTGAAAAACGGCCTAGTTGATATCGTTATTGCAACAGACGTTGCTGCACGTGGCCTTGATGTAGACCGTTTAAGCTTAGTAATTAACTACGATATCCCACAAGATTCAGAAGCCTACGTTCACCGTATTGGTCGTACTGGTCGAGCGGGTCGTACTGGTAAAGCGATTCTTTTCGTAAAACATAACGAGCGTTATTTACTTAAAAATATCATTCGTCATACGAAATCTGATATCGCACAAGTTGATTTGCCAACTGCAAAAGTAGTTGAAGAAAAGCGTATTAAAGCGCTTCAAGACAAACTAACGATTGCTCTTGAAAACAAAGACATCACTTTCTTTAATCAAGTTGCTGCTAACATGGCAGAGAAACTTGAGCTAAGTACTGAAGATTTAGCAGGTGCATTACTTTGTTTAGCGCAGCAACAATCACCAATCAAGGTTGAAGAAGTTAAAGTTCAACCACGTGGCGAACGCAATGAGCGTCGTCGCAACGAACGTGGTGATCGAGCTGATCGTGGCGACCGTCAAGGACGCGAGCGTAAACCTCGTGAGCCGCGTGAGCGCAATAGCCGCAGCATGGGTCCTATGGATACTTACCGTATCGAAGTAGGTCGTGAGCACGGTGTACAAGTTAAAAATATCGTTGGTGCGATTGCTAACGAAGCTGATATCTCAAGCAAATTCATTGGTGATATCCGCTTACATGACAATCACAGTACGGTACAGTTACCACAGAACATGCCAAAAGATGTGCTTGATCACTTCCAAAAGGTATTTATCTGTAAACGTCCGATGAATATGACGCTAACGCAAGACCAAGGTCCTGCGGCTCCTCGCTCTGAGCGCCCAAGTGGTGATCGTGGCGACAAAAAGCGTAACTTCAAAGACCGTGGTGAAAAACGTGGTGGCCCTCGTAAAGAGCGTCGTCCAGTGAGCTTCACTGCGAACTAATCGAAGCAGTAAGCTGTAAGCAGTAAGCTGTAAGCTGTAAGCAGTAAGCTGTAAGCTGTAAGCAATAAAAAACCTTGTCATGAGAGTGACAAGGTTTTTTTGTGTCTGTTGTAAAGCTGTCAACATTAATAATGTCATAACTGCCACTGTTATTTAATCTATGTTCTGCTAATCAGAACTCAAAGCTCTATCAGTGGAAGTAAAATAACTAAGACCATAAAAAGTTATAACAAGCCCGACCGCTGCTAGTAAATCTTTTAACACCGAGTATTCTAAATAAGATGCGGCGCTAAAACCATTTCCCGCCACTAACCTGTATATGGATAATATTGAGATTAAAGCAATTGGAAGTTGAACTATAAATATGTTTACGGAATATATCTTTTTTCTTTTTAAAAATAAAAAGAGTAATACGATAAAAAAATATAAAGAAAAAATCATGGCTAAATCATGAAAAAACAAAACGATGTAATTAACCCCTCCATCTTCGGCAATAATGATATTATCCACATATTCAAGTGTACTTATCACATCAAAAGACAGACTCAAACCCCAAACTAATAAAATTCCTATAAACAGTGAGATTGATCCATTAATAATATTTGACATGTGCACCCCTTTCAGCTTTATTAAGGTTGTTTACAAAATAACCAACAAATCAGGAAATGTAAACAATTATAAAATAAAGGAATAAAAAAATGAAAAATTATATATCTTCTCTACTCTTATTAGCTTTTCTTTCTCCGGCGATAGCTGCTAATGAATATGTATTAGAAATTTGCGATAATTGCAGTAGTTATGAAATGCAAAACCAAGCCTTTCAGCATAGGGCATTAAATAAAACAGTAGAAGTTCAAGTTGTAAACCCTGAAAATGGAAATGTTAGTGCGTTTAGAGTTAAATCAATTTCTGAGCCTGGATTTGAAACTGTAGATATTTTTCCTGCTCAAATCAGAAATGAAGTTTTGGTAGCTGCGATCGAAGCTAAAGCTGAACTCGATAGTATTAAAGAAAAGACAAATGCTAATCCAGATTTAGTGACAAAAGCAAGAAGGCTTTATGACTTCCCATCCTATGCCCGATTAAATTTAGAAAAAATACCTGTAACTGTAGTGAGCAGCGCAAGAGAAATTGCTTTAGGGAATATTCATCATATTGCTGTCAGCCAGTATCTTGATGATCAAATAGGTGTCCCTAGCAACCTTAAAGATTTAATTGTTACTTTAACATTAACTTACACCATCACTTTTTTTGAAGATGGCTCAGTAATGTTATTTATACCTAAGCCATGGTCTACAATAAAGTGGGAAGTTTTTGGGGGGACAATACTTGATGGTAACGGCAATGTATTGAGTATATCAGGTGGTTCATCAAGTAGTGGGGGCTCATCAAATACTTCAGGTTCAAACGGTACTTCAACAATAGTGATTTCTAGTGGAACTGAATGGTGTTTTGTACAACAAGGTCACCCAACATACTGTTGGATGGAATAACTCTTAAACAACCTCATTAAATTTTTTCAATGAGGTTGTTTAAATTATAAAAGTTATGAGCCGATGGCTGGGTATGCGTAGCTTGATTGAAGACCTAGTGGAATGCCTAAGCCCCAGTACGCAAGTAAGAAGATACTCCAACCGATTAAGAAGGCGATTGAGTAAGGTAACATCATCGCAATTAAAGTGCCGATACCGGTGCCTTTTACATACTTTTGACAGTACACAACAACCAGTGGGAAGTATGGCATTAGTGGCGTGATGATATTTGAGCTTGAGTCACCTACACGGTAGGCTGCTTGCGTTAAATCAGGTGAAATACCCAGTTGCATAAGCATAGGTACAAAGATTGGCCCTAATAGCGCCCATTTTGCTGAGCTTGAGCCAACAAATAGATTCACAAACGCGGTTAAAAAGATAATACCTACCACAGTGACTGAGCTTGGCAGTGCCATTGCTTTTAACAGCTCTGCACCTTCAATCGCAAGTAATGCACCTAGGTTTGATTTACTAAATGCAGCAATAAATAACGCACAGAAGAACGCCATAACAATATAGTAAGCCATACCACTCATCGCTTTACTCATTGCATCTATCATATCTTTAGAGCTTTTGAAGGTACCCACTGCAAAACCGTAAACTGCACCAGGGATCCAAAACAGTAAGAAGATAAGAGGCACAATTGATTGCATTAACGGCGAGCGGAAATTAGTTAGCGAGCCATCACCGCTTCGCATTGCAGAGTCTGCCGGGGCCGAAACAAACCAAAGTAAAGCAAGGCCTGCAATCATCACTGTGCTTGCAATATAAAACGCACGTTTTTCATCACTGCGCGCTTCATCAAATGCAGGTAGGTCTTCTGTATCACCATCAAGTGGTGTGTTCTGTAAACGCGGCTCGATGATTTTATCTGTGATATACCAGCCTAATAAGATAATAAATAAGCTTGAAGCAGAGGTGAAAAACCAGTTATTAAGCGGATTAATCGCCATATCAGGATTAATAATTTGTGCTGCACTTTGGGTAAAGCTTTGCAGTAACGGATCAATCCCTGACGGAATAAAGTTTGCGCTAAAGCCACCACTTACCCCAGCAAACGCAGCTGCAATACCAGCTAGCGGATGACGCCCCATCGCATAGAAGATAACTCCAGCAAGTGGGATAACTAGTACGTAACCGGCATCAGTTGCGGTATGGCTAACAATCGCCACTAAAATAATAGACGGTGTTAAAAGCTGCTTAGGCGTTACTTTTAACATTAATTTAAGGCCGGTATTGATAAAGCCAGAATGTTCAGCAACACCAACACCTAACATAGCAACCAGCACTACACCAAGCGGCGCAAAGCCAGTGAAGGTTTTCACCATCGAAGATAAGAAGGTAGCAAGGGAGTCCCCTGCTAATAGGTTATTTACAACGATGGCTTCGCCAGTGCGCGGGTCGATTGCATCAAATGTAGTGCCCGAGAAAAGCCAAGATAAAAACCAAATAAGTAGCATGGCGACTAAGAATATAATCGCCGGATCAGGTAGCTTGTTACCTACCCTTTCTATGGTATTTAGAAAACGTGCGATTGCACCACTTGGTGCCTGCACATCATTATTGTTATTCATTTTCAAATTCCCTGGAAAAATATCTCGTTAACCTTAACGTATCTAACTACTAAGGTAAATTTTAAGTTAATGGAATTACCTGATAAAGGTAAAGTGATAATGTAAAAAAAGCGACACAGGTCGCTTTACAGAATTTTATTTAATTAGATTAAGCTGCAAGAGCTTTAACTTCATCCCATAGGCGCACAACAAGCTCTTTATCTTCTTCGTTTAGCTCACCGTTGCGATAAGCTTTAACTAGGCTAGATTCAACTTGATTATTTAACTCATCAATCGATAAGTTTAATTCTTCTACTTGTGCATAGCCTACAGCTAAGTCAAAGTGACCACGCAAATAACCACCAGCAAATAGCTCGTCGTCAGTTGCTTTATCAACTAAATCATCAAAATATTGCTGCGCTGCATCAATATAACTTACTAAACTCATTGTTACTTCTCCTCTGGGTGCAGCCCATCTTGATGACCCACTGCATACATAATATGGTCATTGAAACCTGTGGTTACGCGAATATAACCACTTAATTCATCGTCTAACTCACTATCACCCGTATCGGCAATCAGTGGTCGGCCATTCAAGGCCTGTAATTTAGTTTTAGTGGCTACAACAATAATATTATCACGGCCAATAGCACGAATAAGTGCAGGGCTTAATTGCTGATTACCTCGGCCGAAGATATGGCCTTGGCCACCAATTAAGGTGATCACCAATTTGGTTTCTTTACCTTGTGTGAGTTCAAGTAATTGCTGAGCAGTTAAATCCTGCGCGATAAGCTCTTGGTCTGCCACTAAGTCTACACCCAGCAAGGTATTTTCAAGACCCATTTCTTCCATAATTGCCGCGACTGTAGAACCACTGCCCATCACATATAAGCAGTCTTCATCCATTTCACTAACAACATAGGCAGCTATATCGGCAAGCACTAATTCATCGGTTTCTTTACCGCCATTTTTCACTGCCTGTACATATCGTACTTCACTAGGCACTTGCATTTCACCATAGCGCTTAGCTTTTACCGTGCCCTCGCGAAATGCCTCTTCGTCGATATCCATCACATCAGCATCACCAAGGCTTACAAGTTCACCTTTAACTAGCATCTCAACAACACGCCCAGCTGCTTTTGGGGTAATAGCATAAACCCCAGAATGAATTTTACAGCCTGCAGGAATACCTAATACAGGAGTGCTATCGCCAACCGCATGGCATATATTGCGGGCAGTACCATCGCCACCCGCAAATAAAATAAGGTCGACACCTTGCTCAACTAGTAGCTTGGCAGCCTGCTCTGTGTCATCTGGGGTGGTGATATCGTTTGTTTGGTAAATAACTTGGCTTTGAAAGCCTAGTTGCTTTGCCGTTTGCTCGCCCATTTCACCGTTTACAGTGTAAATGATTAAGTCATCTTGATGGGCAAGCAGCACTTCAAGTGCCGCTCGGGTGCGTAAGTTTGCTTTTGGCTCAGCACCAAGTTGCATTGCTTTTGCGGCGGTATCTGCGCCATCACTGCCCTTTAGTGCGACACTGCCACCTAAGCCGGCAACCGGATTTACAATCAAACCTAATTTAAACTGCATCAGATAAAGCTCCTGGGTTGCCATGAAAATCGCGCTGCCACGTAAACTGAGCAGCCGATAGTGGCCATGGGGTTTTATAGAAATCACTCAATGCTTTAAGAAGTGCTGTCGTGCGCTGATTAAAGCCAGATGCTAAAAAGCTCAACACTTGCTGGTGAACTCGCGCTTGAAAATCGAATCGACAGGTTTGCTCGCCATTTAAATTATCAACCGATACATTAAAATCAAAACCTGCTGCAGTACTGAGCGCCCACTCTATAGCTTGGGGCTTTACTTCAACTGCTTCAAATTCAGCTTGCTGGTGCTTATCACGACCATCTGGGCAATACCAATAGCCATAATCTTCTTTTAACCGACGTGCCTCACCAGCCACCAGCCAATGGGCAATTTCGTGTAAAGCACTGGCATAAAAACCGTGGGCAAACACAATTTGGTGATAAGGCGTTTGCTCATCAGCAGGCAGGTAAATAGGTTCATCATCACCCTTTATCAAACGCGTGTTATGGCTTTGATAAAAGGTGCTTTCAAAAATAGCGATTAAGTCAGCAATTTGATGCATACGGCTTGAATTCATCTCGTTAAAAGCGTCACTAAAAACGAGGCGAATTGTACGGACTTTTCACTCTAAAGTAAAAGCAACCGCCCTCAGTTACAGGTATTTTGCGATATCAACATCATCGATTTGCTCTGGGTTTAAATAGCGTTTTGCATATTCAAGGTAAATACCTGATGTTAAAAATAATTTGAACACATCTTGATCAACATGCTGATCGGCTACCATCTTGGCTAAAATATCAATGGCAACACTGAGTGGCTTGGCTTTTTTATAAGGTCTATCGGCAGCGGTTAATGCTTCGAAGATATCAGCCAGCACTAGCACACGCTCAGGTATCGATAAATCATCTGCAGATAACTTACGCGGATACCCCGTGCCTTTTAGAGTTTCGTGATGGGTCGAGGCATAACGTGGCACCCGTGCTAACTCTTCAGGGAACGGCACATTATCGAGCATTCGAATGGTACTGATAATATGCTCATTAATTTTAAAGCGATCTTCATTTGTTAACGTACCGCGCTGAATTTGCAAGTTATACAGCTCACCTAGATTATACTTGTATTCAGGAATGCTTACTTTAATGCCTAAGCGCTCGTCATACTCAATAGGTTTATCATGGGTGATCAGATGTTCTGGCTTATCTGAAAGTAGCTTTTCAGTAACAGGCAACTGCTCATCATTACTATGAACGCGTAGTTCTTCAACTGGCGAAAGGCCTATTTTATCGTCAAAATGTCGCTGCCAAGTTATGTTACTGAGCGCCTCTAAACGCTTAAGGCTTGCTTCATCCATAAACTCGCCACCCACATTGCACGCAGCGATAAACGAAAAATCACTGCGTAATTGTGCTTGGCGTTTGCCAAGCTCGGCCTCAAGCTCAGGTTGCTTTTCTGGTGAGCTTTGCAACGCTTTTAAATAAGCGATTTCTGCATCTCGCCATAGCACTTCAAAACGTGTGCGCACTTCATGAATACGGTTATAAATGGTTTCTAACTTAGTGCCTTTGTCGACGATATGCTCTGGGGTGGTGATTTTACCGCAGTCATGTAGCCAAGCCGCGAGGCTAAACTCTCTTAACTCGTCTTTATTTTTAAAGGCAAACTCTTTAAAAGCGTGTTCATTGGAACTTGAAGCCGCTTGGGCCAACATAATGCCCAGTTCTGGTACTCGTTCGCAGTGCCCTGCTGTGTAGGGCGATTTATCATCGATGGCCTGCGCAATAAGCTCAATAAATGATTCCATTAAGGCTTTTTGATTTTGCTCATGCTGCTGAATAGATTGACTCATTTGCACCATAGAGGTGGCCAGGTTATTGATTTCTTTAATACTGCTTTTTAACGTTGAAACTTGGTCAAACTGACGCCGCTTTATCTTTAAGTTTTCGCCCTCTAAGGTCTTAATAGGTGCAACAATGGGTGAGGCAAAAAACCACGACACCGGCAATACCATAATTAAGCATGCGGCAGTGATAAAAATAGAGAGCTTAATTTTCTCACGGGTAGAGCTTAGTACCCCCTCTTTCGGCACTACTATCGCTAAGTAATCGCTATTAATGCCCCCTTCTGAAAGCGGAGTGATATACACGTACTTTTCAATGCCATTTAGGGTCATCAAACGTAAATGGGCAAAGTTTGTTTCATCTGTAATTAAAGTTAAAAACTCAGGATATGGCACAGTGCCAATAACTTGTGTTTGCTGACTGGCATCGCTCCCTAACCATTTTCGCTCGAGTGCCGCAATGTACGAATTTGGCAACTGAGTAATTGCCATATCAATTAAGTCTTTAAGCGCTGCATCCTCTGGATGAAACAATAAATGCAGGGTATCGGGTAGTAGATCGTGGCTATAACTATCAAGCTGATTGTACTGAATACCATCAATAAAAAACTGCTTTTGGGTGTACTTGAATACCGCCTCGTTATCTAAACCAGCATAGACGCGCCCTTGGCTTACTGCATCAAGCACCGCTTTAGTACTCGGTAGCTCAACAATATCGATGTCGGGAAAGTGCTCTTTGATCACTTTAATCACCGACCAGCCCTCGCCTATAGCCAACTGTTTGCCTGCTAACTGCTTCATAGTAACAATTGGTGTGGACCCTTTTGCTGTAATGATACTGAACGGTAAGGTCGCCATAGTTTGGCTCATAAGACCAAGCGGCTCATTGGCAGGCGTTTTAAAAATAGGCTGAATAATGTCTATTTCATCTTTTGCAAATTGGCTTAAAAACTCAGCCCAGGTAAAGCCATTAATAAAAGTCACCTTAATTCCAAGTAACTCAGCCAAACCATTAATATAATCAATGCTATAGCCTTTTGGGTTTCCGCCAACACTAAAGTCCATTGGTGGCCAATTGGTTTCGTTAGAAACACTTAAATAAGGGTACTTCGCCAATACACTTTGCTGATCTTCAGTAAGAGGCAGTTTTTCAAGCCTTGGCAATAGTAAGCCATTTTTTTGTTGGTTAGAGGCAACAATTTCACCTTCTTTATTGTAAATATACAGCTCACTTAAATACTGACTGCTCATTTTACTTTGCTGTTTACTTAAATACTCAGAGATGCTCGATAAGCTCACGTCTAACGCCAATACACTGTTTTCTCTTGCCGACTTTATCGAATAGGTTTGCCCGGGAGCTTGTAGGTGGGTGAAAAAATACGGCTTGGTTTTATTGACTCGGGTCGAGTTTGCTTGCTTAAACCACAAACGCTCTCGCGGATCATAGCTGGTACTCTTTGTTTGAGAGATACGCAAATTAAATTGCTGATCAAAGTAATGAGTATGCTGAACACGCTCAGCCCCTTCGCCGGTAATGTGGATCACGACCCAGCGATCTGCTTCGATGGCTTGCAACTGCTGGCGAACAATTTCACTACTTTCTAAATTAATTAATTCATAAAAGTCACCATTTTCATAGCCGACATATAAGGCATAAAACAATGGATTGAGCTGCATGATTTCGCTCATGACATCTCTCAGTTCACTTTTATCTTCGCTGTCGGCGCTGATAAGGCTGCTGTTTTGTACCATCACACTTAATGTGTTTTCTGACTTTTCATTCACCCCAGTAAGGTAATCAGCAACGGAGCCGGTGGCTAAATTAAAGTTTTTAACACTGGCTTCTAAAGCCATTTTTTCACTGAAATAATATTGCAGGCTAATTGCAATCAGGGCTGTTAATGAGGTGGCTAATACGAACACCGCGACAACGGTAAGACGAATCGAGAAACGAATTTTTTGTTTAAGTTTTTGAAAAGCAGATACCAGCACTTATGCATCTCCTTGCAATGCTTTGTTCGTAAATAATATTAGCTTGTATAATCTTTATACACCAATAACTTTGTATTACAAACAAAAACACTGCAATATTAGCCTAAAGCATAAGCAAATAATTATCTTAGATATTTTTGAATATCGACCGAATCGATTTGCGACTCATGTAAAAACTGTTTTGCATATTTTAGGTATATGCCTGAAGTTAAAAAGAGCTCAAATACGTCACGGTCAATGTGATCGTCATCGACCATTTTCGCTAAAATATCAATAGCAACACTCAGAGGTTTCGCTTTTTTATAAGGTCTATCTGCTGCGGTTAATGCTTCGAAGATGTCAGCAAGTACTAACACACGTTCAGGTATTGATAACTGCTCAGCGGTTAATTTTCGTGGATAACCGGTGCCTTTTAAGGTTTCGTGGTGGGTTGACGCATAACGCGGAACTCTCGCTAATTCTTTAGGGAATGGCACACTTCCAAGCATACGAATTGTGCTGATCACATGCTCATTGATCTTAAATCGGTCTTCCGCTGTTAACGTGCCCCGTGCAACCGACAAGTTATACACTTCGCCAAGGTTATATTTATACTCAGGAATGACCATATTAATGCCCAAACTCTCTGGGTACTCAACGGCTTTTTCGTGTGGAATTAAATCACTTGGCTTATCGCTTAGCAGTGACTCTTCGACAGGTAAATGCTGATTCTTCAAATCAGCCATACGCATTTCTTCAAGGGGCGATAAACCTAAACTAGCGTCAAAATGACGCTGCCACTTAATGCTAGCAACCTCATGTAAACGAGACAGCTGCTCTTCATCCATAAACTCACCACCAATATTACAGGCAGCAATAAAGCTAAAGTCTGCGTGTAACTTTTCAGTTTGTTGCTCAAGCTTTTGCTCAAGCACAGATTGCTGCTCTGGGTGCGCTAATAGTTGCTCATAGTAAGCAATTTTTGCATCACGCAGCAGCACTTCAAACCGGGTGCGTACTTCATGAATACGGTTATAAATGGTTTCGAGCTTAGTGCCTTTATCAACAATATGCTCTGGTGTGGTGATTTTACCGCAATCGTGCAACCACGCTGCTAAACGAAACTCGCGTCGCTCATCAGGGGTTTTAAAGCTGAACTCAGAAAACGCCTCATCTGTTGAACCAGATGCTGCATCAGCAAGCCAAATACCCAGCTCTGGCACCCGCTCACAATGCCCTGCCGTATAGGGAGATTTATCATCAATGGCTTGCGCAATAAGCTCAACAAAGGACTCCATCAGCGCTTTTTGAGAATCTTCATGTTGCTCAATGGAGCGACTCATATCGACCATCGAACTAGCTAAATAATGAATTTCTAAAATATGGCTCGAAAGCGTTGATACCTCATTGTAATCGCGCTGTTGAATTTTTTTATTCTCACCCACTAGTTTAAGTATTGGATTAACGATTGAAGAGGCAAAAAACCAAGAAACGGGCAGCAGCAAGAGTAAAAATAAACCCGTGACTAAAATTGAAATTCGTATTTTTTCTTTAATTACCGCTAACACATCATCTTTAGATACCAGTACTGTAAAATAATCCACTTCATCAGATTGCATATCGCTACTGAGCGGCAGAGGCAGCACAAACATGTACTTTTCTATCCCCTTTTCATGGACGCTCAGCATTTTACCAAATTGATGCGCTTTATTGGCAAGCCCTGATTGCTGCTCATCTAATTTAACTAACTGGGATAAATCAGCAAAACTATGCTGATGGCTTTGATTTTTACTGCTCGCAATAATCTCGCCATCACCCCGATAAACATACATTTCACTTTCAACTAAGTGCTTCATTTTAGTTTGTTGTGCGGTTAAGAAGTGATTCAAACTTGCACTGGCAATATCAATCGCTAATACATCGCCTGTTTGCGCTGATTTAATTGCATAGGTATAACCTGGTACATCAAATACGTTAAACACGTACTGCTCAGTTTTCGTCACCGAAGTACTGATTGCATCCTGAAACCAAACACGGGTGCGCGGGTCGTAATCTGTCGCTTTAATTTCTCTTTTACGAACGTTGAGCGACTCGTCTAAATACGTGGTTACTTGCTTACGATCGCTACCCTGCCCTGTAATTTGATACACCAGCCAATGATCGTCTTCATCAAGTTGAAACGATGAAGGAAGCTTGGCATAGCCTTTTAAATTAATAACCTGTAATAAGTCGCCATTAGCATGACCAAGAAAAAGCGAATAAAAGTCTGGATGGCGCGTTAAAATTTCGAGCAATACATGCTGTAAAATCTCTTTATTATCTTGGCTATTCGAAAATAATCGCGTGTCGTGGATCATCACGCTCAAGGTATTATCGGCACGCTCATTGATTCGGGTGATGTGATCGGCTATTTGTTGGCTAGTTTGTTTAAATTGCTCAGATTTAGTTTGCAGTATCAGCTTTTCACTAAAGTAATAATGCAAACTAATCGCCACCACGGCTGTGAGTAAGCTTGCAAGGACAAATACCAGCAGAACACTGGCCCTAATTGAAATTTTATACCCTTTATCGTGGCGTGTTAGCATTCGCGACTCCTTGCTTGCTAATCTAAGAAAATAATCTGATTAAAGATTATACCGAAATGACTATAAGGTACATGTTTTAACTCATATTAAAGCTGTTAAAGTTTAATAACTAATTGATTACGCCCAGCATCTTTAGCCTGATATAGCGCAGCATCAGCCCTTGCAATTACTAACTTTTGTTCTTCTTCTCGCATCACAGTCAAACCAAAACTTGCTCGGATCGGTAGAGATAACCCCTCAACTTGGAACATCTCAGCATTCAGCCGTGAGATCATACTATTAATAATGACAGTAGCATCTGGCACTGAACATAATGGCAACACAATAACAAACTCTTCACCACCGAAGCGATATACATCATCTGAGGTACGCAACGACTGCGTTAAAAATGCAGAAAAATATTGTAATACCACATCTCCTACCTCATGACCGTGGGTATCGTTAACACGTTTAAAATAATCAATATCTGCCAAAATGACGCACACCTGTTTTGACTCACCCTGTTGCTGCTGAGTGAGCCTTTGGTACTCTGGGTAAGCATTATCAAAAGCGCGTCTGTTTGGCAGTTGAGTGAGTGAGTCTCTAAGTGCTTGGGTTTTCATTTCGTGAGCAAGTTGCGCAAGCTGAGCATTTCTGACAAATAGCTCCCTACGGATAATATGTTCGTGAGCAGCCATGATCATGCCTGCTAAGTTAGCCGCCAGATGCGCTAAAATGACCATATAAAGAGAGTGGTTAGAAATTTCTTTATTAAAATAGATAACAGAGATAGCAAGTGCACTATATAAAGTACTTAAAAATACAGATAACTTAATTGATACTAAGGTCGAAAAGTAAAATGTAATCAAAATGATTAAATCAAAAAACATATGCAGAATGTAAAAACGTTCATAAGTAATAGCCATAAACTGCATATTCAAAAATAAGAACAGCATAAATACAGATATCACCAAACGAAATAACTGGATAGTTTTGATATAACTCAGACCAAAAGCACTAAGTACGCATACTGAAACCATAATAATTCGGCCAGTTAGAGCAATATCAGGCCAAAATGAAGCTTGAATAATCATCTTATCGAAGAAGGTTACAAGCGTGGTAACTAAAGCAATTATGCAGCAAAAAAATTGCGCTATTTTTTTATCTTGTGCAAATTTACTTTGTAAAAATATTTGCTCTACCTGCAGCGACTTAAATTGACAGGCATAGCGATCTATCGTCATATCTTGATTAAATAATTTTGCTGCAAAAGCGCCCATAAATAAATGCCTACTACGAAAGGGGGGTGTTCGATTAAAGAGCAACTACTCTAGTATAGAGTGTATATTCACTAATTAAACTAGTATTTTTGTATAAAAATACTACAAAAAACCCTAAATAAAAGTATAGTAGACAATAAATTAAATAGGAAAATATTCTAAATTTCAGTTAGTTGATTTCTTCACCCGCTTCATCACAGTCTACAATATCGGTTTCTTTAAGGGCTTCGCTGATCCAGCTTTGCATTACCGGGCAACTAAGTACGTGCTGGCAATAAGCTTGTGCAGCATGCGAAAGCTCCACCTGATACGTTTTGAAGCGCAGCACCACAGGTGCAAACATCGCATCAACAATAGAGAACTCACCAAATAACCATGCATTAGGGTAACTTTGCTGCTGAGCAGAAAATATCTCATCGATACGCGCAATGTCTTTTTTAGCTTGCTCTGATAATTCAACATGCCTGTTAGCGCGAATATTCATTGGCATTTCACTGCGAAGTGCAGCAAAACCAGAGTGCATCTCAGCCGCTAGACTGCGCGCTTTTGCTCTTTGGGCTATTTCACTAGGCCAAGCAGCACCATTTAGATAAGCATCATTGATGTATTCACAAATAGCGAGTGAATCCCACACGATTAATTCAGCATCAATAAGGGCCGGCACTTTTTGCACGGGAAACTTACTTTTTAATGCTTCATAAAACTCAGACGTATCTAAAACTAATTGCAGCTCTGTAAAAGAGATATTGAATTTACTCAGCAAATACCACGCCCGCAATGACCAAGTTGAGTAGTTTTTATTGCCAATAAATAATTGCATTGTGCTTCCTTTAACGTTTAGATTAGGCTCACTATAAAACAGCAATTGGGTAATTACTCGCCAATTGTTTTTATGCTACCTATAAGAAAAGCTGATACATTATGGATATTGATGCCCTCAGAACTTTTTGTGCCTTTGTTGATACAGGCAGCTTCACCCGCGCTGCAGCACAAATTTGCAGAACCCAATCTGCGGTAAGTATGCAAATGAAAAAGCTTGAACAAGACCTCGCAAGTCCGCTATTTGAAAAGCAAGGCCGTCAGTTGGTGCTAAGCCATCAAGGCCACCAGCTAGCAAGCTATGCAAAGCAATTGATAGCGCTTCATGATGAAGCCTTTAAGCAATTAAAAGCAGGCACTGGCAATATACGTGTGCGCATTGGTTGTCCTGATGACTATGCCCACTCTTTACTACCAGAGCTTGTTGATGCTTTACACCAACAGTTTAATGCACTGGATTTACAAATAAGCTGCGCCCCTAGTACTGAGCTTAGAGCCAAACTAGACCAAGGTATGCTCGATTTGGTGATTGCCACTCGCTCGCCAGACAGCGAAGAAGGCTACTTATTGCAATCAAGCCAAGGCGTGTGGGTGAAAAGCCCTGCTTTTGAGATTATCGATTCAACCCCACTTCCTATCGCCTTATTTCAACGAGACTGTAAGTTTCACCAAGCCAGTATTGAGGGTCTATTAAAAGCCGAGCGTCGTTTTAATATTATTGCCTGTTGTGGCTCAGCTGGAGCGTTACATGGTTTGATTAAACAGGGACTGGCAATTGGCAGTATGGCGCGAATAAGCATGCAATCGGGTGTGGAAGAGATCAGCGATACCTCACTTCCGGTACTGCCTGTCATTGATATCGTGCTGCTTTACGGTAATCATGCCCACAACCCACTAAGTCATGAGCAACTTAAGCAGCTTGTGGATTTGATTAATACGTAAAAAACATATCAAGCTAAAGAAGCTTTACTAACTTACGAGTTCTATTAGGCTCTGTAAGGTATAAAAACTCTGTTAAATCATGGGCACTGTTGATCAGCATATGTTGCTTAGGTTGAGTTAATTGCCAACTTTCTGTTGCAGCGGTTGCCAAATCAATACGTTGGAAATTAATGGTATCAGCATACTCCATAGTGACCGCTAATTGCTGGTTACTTACAGATATACCAATGATGTCATTGTTAGCAGCTTGCCAAACAGTCTCAGTATCTCCTCGGCTATTAACTCGAAACACTTCGTTGCTATTTGAAAAATAGATCTGATCTTGCTCATCTAAATCCATGCCATAGCAGCTTAAACGTTTCCCTGAGCCTGTGAAAGGTGTCAAATTTAGGCTTGTTAAATCGAATTTTGCCGGATGAAACGTCTGTCCATCCTCCGCTCGATATGAAACTAAAATCGCGTCTTGATTGTGATACATTTCTCGCAAGTAAAAAGAGTGATTTCCATGGGGAATTGTTTCATAAGTGCCACTGCTTAAATCAATTTTAAACAATGTATCTTTACTTGCGGTGTAAACCTGCCGTGCGTCTTGGCTCCAAACAATACCAAATAACTCATGGTTATCAGGGTTAGCAAAAATGCGCGTTTGCTTACCATTATCGTATAAAAATAATTGCTTTAATCCAAAACGATGAGACTCAAAAACAAATTTAGTTGAGTCTGGCGAAAACACGGGTAGAAAGTCGATCGATGAGGTATCTACGAGTTTGGTCAATTTGTCAGGGGTGGCACGTGTTTGGCTAACAATATCTACATCAACATTCACTAGCTCCATCAAAATGGCTTCAGCGTCTGGTGTGTACTGGGCATCACGAATTATTTGATAATTATTAAATGAAATTAACTGCTGCTCACCATCAAGCTCTAAATTAATAAGCTGATTTCGTTGGCTAATCAATAGTGCTTGATTATTCGGGTGCCAACTTAATCCTTGAATACCGTTTTCTATAATGGCAATAGTTTGTATTTTTTTACTGGCTAGGTCGAGTACATCAATACGGTATTTGTTTTGCCCCGCTTCAATCCCCATTGCGACTATACGGCCGTCTTTCGATAACGCATTAACAAGTAACCAATCTTGCTGTGTGGCAGCTAGTAAATGTGCCTTTTGTTTAGATTCTAAGTTAAGTGAAACGAGTCGAGTATCGTTGTGTAGTTTATCCTTTTCTATGTAATAAAGCTTATCAGCATGCCAATCGATGTGGTGACTGGTTACAACGGTGTCATCAAAAACACTCACCGTCGCTTGTTCTAATGGCTGAAATTTAGATAAATCAATGCTTATAGTGTTTAGATGTTGTTTCTGCTCTGTACTTTTCACAAACGCAATCGCATTATCGGAGGTCGACCACCCCAAAGCATAGTAGCTTGCAGCATCTTCAGTCAGCCTCACTTCTCGCTCTGTCGCAAGCTCTTTAAGCCAAATTTGCTGACTTCCTTTATCACCTCTAACAAAAGCAAGGTACTTACCACTATGTGAAAGTGACAAATTAGCTTCATTTAGTTCACTCGAAGTGAGTGGCATCAGCTGGGTAAAGTGAGCAGTATCTTGCTGTTTAGGGATTAGTTGCCACGCAGTAGCGATAAGGCTTACTAGTAAAAAAAACAGCAACCCAAGATTTTGCGCTTTTAGTTTTTTGCTCTGCCCCTGTGTTACTTTTTCAAGGCTATAACCGCGCTTAGGGTGTGTAATTATATACTGCGGATTTTTGGCATCTTCTTGGAGTGCTTTTCGTAGTAATGCGATACAACGCTGTACCGAACTTGGGTTGTAGGTAGCATTAGGCCACACATTTGCAAAGATTACTTCTTGGCTTACAACTTCACCTTTATTTAAATAAAGGGTATGTAATACATCCATGACCTTTGGCTCGACTATTTGCTCATAATCTTGCGATGAAATTAAACATCGACTCTCATCAATTGCAAATTTGCCGATTCGATAACGCGCCACTGACTTCTCCAATAAATATTTACGAATCAAAGATTAAGGTTTTCTTAAGAGAAACTCAAGCGTTACTCCATTGTCACTTTAATCTGGCTAATAGATTGTTTTTGCTATCTCAAAATAGGTAATAAAAACAATGTATAAATATTTATCAACGCTCACTATTTTCATCAGTGCTTTTTTAATTTTTCAAATTCAGCCGATGCTTTCAAAGCAACTTCTACCGCAATTTGGTGGTGGTGCCTCTATCTGGTCTGCGAGTTTAGTGTTTTATCAAGTCATGTTACTTATTGGCTATTTCTATGCGCATAACATAGGGCGCTTTCATATTAAGTTGCAGGTAGTCACCCATATAGTTTTAGTCACCTTTGCCACACTCATTGTTGTGACAGAATTTGCAGCCCCAAATCTCACAAATTGGCCACCTGCGCTTGCGGTGTTTGTTAATTTATTTATAGAAATTGGTCCAATATTTATTCTACTGAGCGCTACCAGCGTACTTTTACAAAGATGGTATGTGCAAACTGCTTCAGCACAGGTGCCTTACCATTGGTATTCCATCTCAAACTTGGGCTCTTTACTGGCGTTAATGAGCTACCCACTCGTTTATGAATTACTATTTTCTTTAGAGCAGCAAACTACATATTGGCTATTTGGACTTATCAGCTACTGCTTGTTATTAGCACTTCTAGTAATATTTTTACTCAAAAAAGCACCCGATTTATCAAAAGCATCTATTCAAACTAGGCCTTTCACGCTTTTAAAAGGTAAAGGTCAATGGCTGTTATTAAGTGCCTTAAGCTCAGCCATGTTGGTATCTACCACGCATATGATCAGCACTAATATTCCACCCATGCCATTACTTTGGTCGTTACCTCTTGTAATTTACTTGCTCACCTTTAGTTATACGTTTGCCAAAAGAGCTAATTATCAGCGTCATGTGTGGGCATATGTGTTTATATTCTCGGCTTTTGCAGGTCTGCTGATGTTTTATTTTGGCAGCTTATTCAATGCCCTAGCCCAGCTTATAATTTACAGCCTGATTCTATTAACCGCCGGTATGGTTTGTCATGGTGAGCTGAGAAACAAAGCCCCTGAAAACGAGCAATTTACCATTTTTTATTTTTATATCGCCCTTGGTGGTGTGTTAGGGTCGCTTTTCAGTACGCTCATTGCCCCATTGCTATTTGTCCAGATTGACGAGTATTTACTTACATTAGCGGTTATTTTTAGTTTTGTGTGCTACTTCCAATTAAATGCTAAAACAACGACAAAACAGCTCAAATTCACTCTCGCAACCAGCTCCATCGCTTGGTTAGCATGCTATTGCTTTTTAGCAGTAAACTTTAACCAATATAACGTTGCCACTAGCCGCAACTTTTATGGCTATTTAGCGGTAAAAGATATAAACACTCAATCAATAAAAGAAAGGCGCTTAATTGACGGCACCACGATTCATGGCTCAGAGCCACTAAATCCAAACCAATAGTTTGAGCAAAGTTATTACCATCAGCATACTGGTGTCGCTAAATCACTTGCCATACTAAAGCAACACAGCGCACTAAACATTGGCGTCATTGGTTTGGGTGCAGGCGTTTTAGCGCGGTTTGCAGACCAACAGGATAGTATTCACTTTTTTGAGTTAAACCCTGCTGTGGTCGAGATGGCAAAGCGCTATTTCTCATATTTAGAAAACAGTAAAGCCAAGCTCACAGTCAGCTTAGGGGATGGTCGTATTGCGCTAAAAAATAATGCGGACGAAGTATTTGACGTCTTGATTATTGATGCATTTTCAAGTGATGTAATTCCTGCGCATTTGCTAACCCAAGAAGCAATGTCACTTTATTGGCAAAGGCTCAATGAAAATGGCGTATTGATTGTGCATATTTCAAATAATCATATCGACTTACTGCCTGTATTACAGGCACATAGCCAACATTTTAATAAAGCAATGTTAAAGTTTAGCTATCAAGGCCATAGCCCATCAGACATAGGCTCAGACTGGGTAGTGCTAACTGATAATCAGGCTTTTTTAAATCGTGTATCTATCAGTGATTTGTCGCCCATTAAACGCTACCCATTTAGCGAACTGACCATGTGGACTGATAGCAAACACAGCCTACTTCCCTTATTAAAATTCTAACAGGCATAAAAAAGCGCGATGATAATCATCGCGCTCATTAACTGCGTTTACTTTATTTAAGACTGCGCTTAAATCGAACCTTTGATTGGTCCATGTTCGTGGCTCACATGTGGGTTTTGACCACGTTGGCGCAATAAGTGATCCATTAAAGTAATCGCCATCATCGCCTCAGCAATAGGAATTGCACGAATGCCCACACATGGGTCATGACGTCCTTTGGTGATCATCTCTACCGCTTCGTTGCTGGTATTAATGCTGTTACCCGGTATGGTAATGCTTGAGGTTGGCTTAAGTGCGATAGAGGCAATGATGTCTTGCCCTGTCGAGATACCTGCAAGTACACCACCCGCGTGATTTGATGTGAAACCATCTGGAGTTAACTCATCACGGTGCTCAGAGCCTTTTTGCTCAACCACATCAAAGCCGTCACCAATCTCAACGCCTTTTACCGCATTAATGCTCATTAATGAGTGTGCAAGCTCTGCATCTAGGCGATCAAATACTGGCTCACCAAGACCAACAGGCACATTTTTAGCAACCACTTTAACTTTAGCGCCTACCGAATCACCTTGTTTTTTTAGGTCGCGCATATATTCATCAAGCGCGCCTAATTTACTCGGATCAGGGAAGAAAAATGCATTGTTTTCTACTTCATCCCAGTTGTAATCTTCAGCTTTAATTGGCCCAAGCTGGCTCAAACATGCCCGCACTTCAATACCATGAAATTGTTTAAGGTATTTTTTTGCAATTGCACCTGCCGCTACACGAATCGCCGTTTCACGGGCAGAAGAGCGACCACCCCCTCGGTAATCACGAATACCGTATTTATGCCAATAGGTATAATCACCATGACCTGGGCGAAATACCTCGGCAATTTTGCCGTAATCTTTTGAACGTTGATCGGTGTTTTCAATCAGTAAACCAATGCTAGTACCTGTGGTTTTACCTTCGAATACACCAGAAAGAATTTTTACTTCGTCACTTTCGCGGCGCTGTGTTGTATAACGACTTTGCCCCGGCTTGCGACGGTCTAAATCAATTTGTAAATCGGCCTCGCTAATTTCAAGACCTGCTGGTGTGCCATCAACAACGCCGCCTAATGCAACGCCGTGGCTTTCACCAAAGGTGGACACTTTAAATAGTTGCCCGATGCTATTACCTGCCATTAATTTTCCTCATTCCTAATGACTACTGAGACCGAGCCCTCAGGCTCGGCTTTTAAAACCTGCTGTTAATCTTCGAAATAGTTAACAAGTTGCTGTTTGCTGATCACAAACACGCCAAGACCACCTTGTTCAAATTCAACCCACTCAAATGGTGCGCCTGGGTACAGCTCTTCCATATGTACCATAGAGTTACCAACTTCGACAAATAACAAACCGTTATCAGTTAGATGCTCTGCAGCTTCAGCTAGGATGGTGCGAGTAACATCAAGACCATCATGACCCGATGCTAAACCAAGCTCAGGCTCGTGATGGAATTCACGTGGTAAATCAGCCATATCTTCAGCATCAACATACGGTGGATTAGCTACGATCAGGTCATATTTTTGACCTGGAACACCACTAAACACATCTGACTGAATTGGCAGTACACGGTCATTTAGCATGTAATCGCTAATATTAATATCAGCAACTTCGAGTGCTTCATATGAAATATCAACCGCATCAACCTGTGCATCTTCAAATGCTTGTGCAAGTGCAATAGCGATACATGCAGAACCGGTACATAAATCAAGAATGCGCGTTACTGAGCTTGGCTCTTCTAACCAAGGCGCAAAGCGATTGTTAATTAACTCAGCAAATGGCGAACGTGGAATTAACACACGCTCATCAACATAAAACGGCATACCTGCAAACCACGCTGTGTTGGTCAGGTACGGTACTGGCGTACAATCATTAATACGCTCTGCAATTAGTTCAGCTAAACGGTTTTTCTCGGTGCTGGTTAAACGCGCATGCATTAACTCTTTTGGCGCATCTATTGGCAAACTTAATGCAGGTAATAGTAAGCTAACTGCTTCATCCCACGCATTATCTGTGCCGTGCCCAAAGAAAATACCACTGCTGGCAAATTGACTGGTTGTCCAACGTAACCAATCATGCAACGTTGAAAGTTCTGCAATTGCCTCGTCTAAAATTGCGTCTTCTATCTGGAAATGGTTCATGTATGTTCCTTAACTTTCAAAGTCTGTTCTGACGCGTATTGTACCGTCTTTTCAGTTGGTTTTTACTCGATTTTTAGCGTTTTTTTGTTTAGACTGCCGCCATGAAAAAAGATCCCCACGCCAACAACCACATTAGCACTGACGATATTGACTTATTTCGTCAGAGTATCAGTGGTGCCAAAGCATTTAAACAAGACACTATTCGATTCACCAATAAGCCTAAAGTGTCACAAGCGAAGCAATTTTCCCAGCAAAAAAAGCAACATCAGGCAGAATTTTTCTTTTCTGATGAATATGTACCAGACATCGACACTCATGGCACCGTAAGTTATGTCAAACCAGGTCACGATAGCTTTTTAGCAAAACAACTTCGCCGTGGAGATTACCCACCAGATTTAACCCTTGATTTACATGGCTTAAATAAAGAATTAGCCAAAGATGAGTTGGCAGGTTTAATTCATGAGTGTAAAAAACAGCATTACTATTGCGCTTGTGTTGTGCATGGCATTGGTGAGCGCATACTTAAACACAAGGTACCGCAATATTTAGTTCAACACCCTGATGTGATTGCTATGCACCAAGCGCCTCTTGAATTTGGTGGTAAAGGTGCAGTACTTATTTTAATTAATCTTCCACAAAGTGATGAGTTCAGACGATAACGTCTTCTTATCATAAGGCCTAAAGTGCATATTTTTTCGATTATCTTTCCACTGATTTTTATCGTGTTAAGTGGTTACATCAGCTCGCGAAGCAAGTTTTTATCGAAAGAGCATATAGCAGGTTTAAGTAAGTTTACTTTTTATATCAGTGTGCCTGCTTTTCTATTTTTAAATATGGCCCAAGCCGATTTACAAAATAGTGTGTCCATTGCGGGGTTTTTGAGCTTTTACATCCCGGTATTGGCCATTTACGCACTTGGCTATGTTCTTGACCGCTACCTTATTAGCAAGCAGTCTGCGCCGTCACGTCATGCTGTCTTTGCCCTTGGCAGTAGTTACTCAAATACGGTACTGGTAGGTTTACCTATAATTATTGCTGCACTTGGGCAACAGATGGTCGGCATTGTGTTTATGATCATCACTTTTCATAGCGCACTTTTGTTTACCCTTACCTTTTTGCTCAGTGCTAAGTCGCAGCAAACATTCTCTTGGCGAGCATTTGCTAAAAACATGCTGCTGAATCCAGTCGTGTTAAGCATCAGTACCGGCTTGGCTGTTAACTTACTTGGCTTTACACTTTTTGATAATTTAGCAAATGGCCTGAGTCTACTTGCCAAACCTGCCATTGCCTGTGCGTTGTTTGTATTAGGGGCGAACCTTGCGTTTTATAAAGTGGCCGACAACTTACAAGCCTCAATCATCGCAACCATCATCAAGCTAGTTGTATTACCGTGCGGGGTCTACTTTTTTGCAGGCAGCGTATTCAATCTAGAGCAATCATTACTGAACGTGTTAGTACTTTTAAGCGCCTCTCCTTTAGGGGTCAACGCTTATCTAATCGCCAATCAAATTAAGCAACACCAAGCGACACTGGCAAGTAGCGTCGTGCTTTCAACAGTATTGAGTGTGGTGAGCTTGAGCATCTGGTTAAGTATTTTACTTTAAACATCCTCGCACTTGTTTTTGCTGAACATTTAATGGCGAAATAAAGTTATCTTCACGCTGTTTTTGCGTTAAGCAGTTGCGTCTTTTTGGCAATGCATTTTTCGCAGCATCATTAATTTCACGACTCAATGCGGGTAAGCTAAACAACTTGCCTTGATTAGCTAATATAATTAAGCGGTCAGCATGCTCATCAAACGCTATTTTTTGCTGTTGATAATCATCAACCTGATAAAACAGCTGACCCGTGTCAAGATGATAAATACTAGGCTTGCCTTGATTAATTATTAAATATTCTGCTGATGCTGATAAGCTTAAATCCCCAGCTTCTTCAGTGGTGTTAAATCGATAAAGTTCTTGCAAGCTAACAGTGTCAACAACCACAACAGCTTTGTCTTTTAATCCAATAACCAGCTCACTCCCCTTAACAAGTAGGTCTGCAATATCAGACTGGAAGGTCAGTTGTTTTAAAACCTCACCGGTTTGCAAATCCAAGATACCCACTTTACGCTTGGCTGCTTTTATTACCAAACGGTTTGCTTGTGACACAAAGTAGGCATCAAGAACTCGGGCTATTTTAGTTGTATTAAACTGCGGCTTTTTCGCTTGTAAATCATAAAGCATCACCCCTTTTTTATTATTACCTAGCAATAAATAACGCCCATCAGCACTCAGCCTAGGCTCGGTCATTATGGTATCTTCACTAAGGGGGATTTCGGCGATGCTTTGTTCGCTCATCAAGTCAACTAAGTAAAGCGCTTTTTTGTTCCAAGAATCTTCAATAAATAAAACAAAATGCTGTGCTTCATTTAATAACACCACCGAAGACGAATCATATTTGTCACCAAACTCAATTAAGCTGTTCTTTTCTAGATCAAATACTTGGTGATTGCCATAACCACATTCCACACTTATAAAGCGTTTTGCATTGGCTACATCGGCGATATTAACACGATGTCGTTCACACAAATCTATGCGTCGAACAAGCTCACCACTCAAGCTACTAAACATATAAAGCTGGTTTTTATTATCAAGGCTCTGTGCTGTTAGAGTGTGCCCGTCAGTGCTAAATTCAGCGCCCCATAAATTAATTTTTTCGCTAAGTGCTATGCTAGGGCTATTTTTCAGTAATGACCAAATTGAAATACTTTTGTCATCACTCGAGGCGTTAACCAACTCACTGTTTGTTAAAACAAGCTTTGTGCGCTGATTAATTTTAAAGTTATTAACTTCAATACCAGTTGCGACATCCCACACACGCACATTTTTATACGCTAATGTGATCAAAAGCTTACCGTCTGGTGTAAATGCGCCATCTTCAACATTTGAAAAATGGCTAAGCTGACTACCTTGATTTGTTTTGATATTCCAAAGTGTCGGTGCCTTTTCTAAACTACGAATAAAATCAGCATTTTCGGTTGTCGATTGCACTTGGTTAACAGTGGCCATTGCATAAACGTATTCTCCATTTTTACTCATCAAGGTATGAATATGCGGAGTAACTCCTTGTTGCTCGCCACTTTCAACTGCTTCAACACGGGTACCATTTAGATCGTAAATAACTAAGCCTTGGCTATCATTGGTAAAGCCTGTTTGTCGAGCTAAGCTATTTTTAGCTGTAAAGTCATAAGCTAAATCCAATGAGCGTATTTCATTTCCATTTTGAGCGTTGAAGAGTTTAAGTGGCCCCACGAGCTCAGGAGTCGTTAAAATATAGTGACCATTTGGGCTAATTTGAATGTCTGCCAAGCCGTATTGTTGAGAATGTTTAACATCGTATAAAAGCGCATTATTAGTGACATCCCAAGCAATGAGCCGGTCAAAATGACTGCTCATATAAAGGGTTTTGTTATCAGGACTAAATACTAGGTTTTTTATCTCGGCTTTAATTTCGGTGCTTTGTTGTTTGGTTAAGGTATCACTATCCCAAACACTGACTTCGCCCTCTCGAGTCGCTATAGCAAGTTGTTTGTTATCACGGCTCAGACTAAAGCCTTGAACAAACTGTTCAGTTTTAAGCAGTTTATCTTCGTCACTGTCTGTTATTGATAAACGCTTAACTTTGCCATTTGAAAGTACAAACAGCTGTTCATTTTCAAAATATTGGTACTGTTCAATTTTTTCTTGTGCTTGATAATAAAAGTGTTTGTTATTGGCATAAATCGCCCGACGCAATTGCCCTATTCCACCGGGCATTGGACGCTCTCCGCCATATAAACCGGGTAGTGCATTGAGGCCTAATAGCAACGCAGTATCATGCTCTCCATCATCGTTAGCTTGACGGGCCCTATCAAGCAAAAAGCGACTTTGATTTAACAATGAAGCATCACGCTGCTCAGTTGCTATTTTAGTTTGCTGTTGCGCAAGCTGTTCATTTTTAATGGCTTGTTGCTGTTTAATATAAGCAAAAACACCCGCTACCACTGCAATAACAGCCAGCATAGCGACGGCGCTTAACCATTGGCGCAAACGCTTTGCCTTTTGCTTAGCAAGTTCTAATTGATAAGCTTGGTCGCGCTTAGTTAATGCCCCAAGTGGCACACCTAAAATGCCTGCGATAATTTTTAACAGCATCAATTTTTGTTGAGCTTGGTATTGCTCAACATATCGAGCTAAATCTTGGCTTGAAAATTCAGTGCGCGATTTTAAATACTGTTTATATGCTTCAATTGAGGTCCAGCCTTGTTCAAGCTTGCCATCATGATTAACCCGAAAATCAGCCGCTAGAGGCTCAGCTAATTGTGTTGTTGGGTTGCCCTGTGCGTCGTAAGCATATTGTAAGGGCTTTGGAAAACATTCATCCTCTGGCGCAACCCCTTGCGATTGCTTTGTTTTATCCCAGCTTGCATTTGGTTCCCCGTCGATCATCGCGGCAATAATTTGATCGCTTCGGCCTAACTTTTTGAAGTAATCGATTTCATCTGCAACATAAGTAGATGCCACTGCGTTAGGTGAACATAACACAATAAGCAGTTGAGTATTATCTAGTGCACGTGTAATTGCATTGCCAAGATCAGCATCGGCTGGGAGCTCTTCTTCATCGCGAAAAATGGGGAAAATACGCTCAGGGATCAACTCGCCACGGGCGTTTTTTTGACCCACTAAATCTTTTGGGATTTCATAGGTTTCGATTGCTTGATGCAACCAGGTTGCCCACTGCCGTCCAGTTTGCTTATTATCAGCGTGACGATATGAAATAAACGCCAAGTATTGATGCTTAACTAACTTCTCACTCATTAGCTAATCTCTCTTAAAGTCTACAATACGCACTTCACCATTAGCGCGCTGACTAGTAAACGGGGAACGGCACTTAAACTGTTCTGGCACACCATGCTGCCACCAGTTTACAACATCAGCTGTACCGCCAATTCCTCTACTAGGTTGAGAATCCCAGACAGCTATCAGCTCGTCGGCCATAGCAACCAAGTGCGCTGCTAAAGAGGCATATTGCAAAGCACGAGACTCATTAGCTGTATCTTCCATCTCGGCTAAACTTCGATAAACAGGGGGAATTTCTGCAAACCACTGTGCTTTGGCGAGCAACTGTTCAAACTCACTATCTTGTTTACTAAAATCCAATTTATACAGTTCGTAAGGCATGGGCAGTAGAGCAATAAAACTAGCGTCTAAACGGGTTAGCGCTCGCTCTATCACTAATCTATCAGCTCCTTCAGCAAGACCAGAAACAAACTGAAAATGACAATTTGGATGAGCCTGCTTAAGCGCATCTAACTGCTGATCAATATCTCGAACCAAAGTGTCATGTTGCTGGCTTTCAAGGTTTGTGAAGCGATGGCCTGTGACTGCCACGGTGACCACTTTTTCAATGCCAAAAGGTTGCGTTGTATCTTTTGCCAGTAACAGTAAATCGTTAACAGCTGCGGCAAAAAAATCACTATTACCTTGCTGCTGTTGTTGTGTTAAATCATGCCAAGGTTTTATCAGTGTATGTCGTTTTGCAATATTTGAGCGAGTACTAGAAAACTGCCAGCCATCAATTTTACGCTCAGCGCACCAGCGAGCATGTTCCATCGACGACATCATATTGAGCTCGTTATCTGATAATTCAATGCTGTTTGAGTGGCTGCTAAAACGTGCATTTACCATCGCCAGTTTTTCACGCCAACTCAGCGCAAAAGCTCTATTGGCTTCCTTTAAACTATAAGGTAGGTCTTGCCATGAAGTAACATTATCTTGATTTGCTTGATAGCTTTGTTCGTGAGCTCGCTTAGCTAACACTGAGCCACGAGGCTGAGTCACTGCGCTAATATTGATATCTTTACTGTTATCATTAAAAGCCACCAAGTTATCAGGTATTTGCCTTGTTTTAGCTTGTTGTTGTTCACTAAATTCGGTGTAGCTAGTCGCGTAGTAAATGGGTGCCATAAATAAGCATTCAACTAGCATCTTATTGCGAAGTGTCAAAGCGATTGAGAAACAGTTTAATTGCTGTGTATCGAAAATATAAATTTGCGTTGCATTAGAAATGATATCGAGCAGCAATTTATTATCTGCGAGTAACTCATGAACTTGCTTATTAATAACGTTAAGCTCAGCGGCAGCGTCAATAGCTGTAAGCTCTGCACTCAACTCTGCGTTAGATTCGGTAGTGATTAAAGTAATTTTTACCGGCTTTAAACTACTGTAGATAGCACTTTTCGCATAAGTTCTTGCTAAATCTAACGCCGCGTCATTACTACCAAAAATAACCAAATGAACTTGGTCTTTTCCTTGAATATTAAGCAGTGGTAACGGCGAATGCTTGGCAAAAAGCTGCTCTGCTAGTAACTGGCTTTTACGCCAAAAGCGTAGTTCGGTGCTGGTATTTTCAATAAATCGAGGGAGTTGTTTAAGTTGATCCGCTAATACCCGACTATGCAGATGTACAAAAACGGGCGCTTTCAAGTTGGGTAAGTTAGTAAGTACTTGCTGAGCAATAGTAATGTTATGGCTATCATCGCCACAACAGAAAAATACCGCCTCAGCATGCTGTAAGTGAAGCTTATCAGCAACTGATTGATTAATATCACCAACATGCACAATCGCACCTTTTTGTTTCAGTAAGGCAATATGACTATTTTCAGGGTTACTTTCGATTGCTATAACTGATTTATTCGCAGCCAATGCAGATAGAGCAATGGCAGAACCTTTATTTCCCAAACCCACAACAAGCTGAAAGTCAGAGCGAGGCCTCAGTAAATATACAATGAGCTGCTTTGCACCATCAAAAATTAGATAAAAGAAAATTAATGCTGTCGTTAAGGGGGCTGCAAATCGAGCAAATTCAATGAAAGGGTTCATTTGATTGGTTTTATAAAGCTCTTGTGTCCAATCACCACTAAAAGCAAACAGGCCCGCAATTGCATATATATTGTTAGCTAAAGGTTCACTCCAGCGTGTTGTTTGCGATACACCAAACAGCCCCACCAACATAATGAACATAAATAAGCCGAACAGAAATAAAGTCGATTTCTTTTGTGAATCCATGGGCTACCTTGGGTTATTTTTATGGTTTATATTAGGAAATAATAACCCCTCAAAGCAGTTACCACCAGCAAGGCTTACTAAAGCCCACCCGATACGTCTATAAAACTGCCCGTTGTGAATGAGGCTTGCTCACTTGCCAAAAAGTAAATCGCTGAGGCAACCTCGTCAGCTTCACCACCTCGCCCTAGCGGTAACTTAGATTTTAACCTATCAACTCGGTTTGCTTCACCGCCATCACGGTGCATATCGGTATAAATAAGGCCTGGCCTTACCGCGTTTACCCGAATACCTTTACTCGCAACTTCTTTGGCAAGGCCAATCGTGAAAGTATCAAGCGCTCCTTTAGATGCAGCATAATCTAAATATTCATTTGGCGAGCCTGTTCGCGACGCACCCGATGAAACATTGACAATACTGCCTTTGTCCATACGCTTTATTGCTTCTCGCGCGCACAAAAATGCCCCTGTAACATTACAACTTAAAATAGCGTTGATACGCTTAGCATCCATCTCTAATAACGGCATTTGCGGCATCATCATCGCTGCGTTATTAACTAACACATCTAACCGCGAAACCTGAGCATCTAATTTGGCGAACATGGCGAGTACTTGCTGCTCATCGGCAATATCGGCTTGCAACAAATAAGCATTCACGCCAAGCGCATTTATCTCATCAGCGACCTGCTCTGCACTTGCGTGATCTGACTTATAATTAATACACACATCATAGCCATGTTTAGCAAATAGTTTTGCTGTTGCTGCACCTATACCGCGGCCGCCTCCGGTAATAAGAACCACAGGATTCGTGCTCATTCTGACTCCTTGAAAACTAACTTAAACTGCTCACACACCAACGGCATCTCAGGGTGACATTGATACTCTGTGTCCGCGAGCTCTCGCTGATAATAATCCCAATGCACACGCTGCCAGTACTCAAGACTCTTGTCGCCCTCGCCTTCTAATGCGGCGTAATCGGCGCTTATTTGATTATATGGGGTAATAGTTACAGAGACGGTTTCAATTATGCCGAGTGGCTGTCCCTGCCAATTGGTAAAAATGGCTAAATCACCAACTTCAGGAAGGGCTTCATTATGGGCTTTAAACCAATAAAGTGAAGGGGTTGTTGCTTGTTTTACGCCATTTAAAACCAGCAATGCGCAGTCATTGGCATCTTGCTCATTGTCGCAAAAATGCCAATGTGGCAGTTCAATCAGTTCGCGCCCTGATTGCTCATTAAAGCGAGCAATCATCTGCGCGATACGCTGCTCGTTACTTAACGGCTGCAACGACAGAAATCTCAACTAATAATGCATCGCGCGCCATTTTTGCCTCAACACAAGCGCGAGCTGGTGCATGACCCTGTGGCACCCATGCATCCCAAACAGCGTTCATTTGTGCAAAGTATTCCATGCTCTTCAGGTAAATTGTGGCACTTAGCATGTGCTCTTTGCTACTACCTGCTTCAATAAGTAGCGCTTCGACCTTATCTAGCATGGTTTGAGTTTGTTCGGTGATATCTTTTTCGGCATCAGCACAAACTTGGCCGCATAGGTATACTGTGCCGTTATGCTTAACGATGCGGCTCATACGCGCACCGGTTTGTAAACGTTCGATTGTCATAGTAAGAACTTAAAAAATTAACAGTGGCGCTAATTTAGCAAATCCACTGTTAGATTTCGACGTTATTTGGCGAGTGAATACTGAGGTACTGACTGCGCTGTTTGTGTTCATCATATTCGATAACAGCAACCGCCCCTGTATTGAAGATTGGCATATGACCAGGGCTTAACTGATCAACTAAGTAGCTAACAATTGGCATATGGGCAACGACCAACCAGGTATTGCAGTCTGGATGCATAGCAATCAAGGTTTCTAGGTAATCAGCAGCAATTTGCGGTACACCATCGGGGGTAATATCACTGCAGGTTTCGTTAAATTGTAACGAAATATGTTGCGTCGCATCCATAGCAGTTTGTTGTGCGCGAATGTAAGGACTTACCAACAGAGCATCAGGTTTATGGTGTGTTGCTAACCACTGCCCCATTCGACTGGCTTCTTGGTGACCCGTCTCGGTCAGTTGTCTTGCTGCATCATCTGCTTGCATTGGCGTAGCTTCGCCATGGCGCATGATTAAGATTGTTTTCATAAAAAATCAACCGATTAAAGAATATAAAACAGTAGCCAGTTTGCTTGATTGTTCGCTATATTAGAATATCATCACTAGATACATTAAACATCCGCTTATGATATTCAGGTAGATTTTCGTAGCTCTGTCTTTTTTAGCTTTCCTGAAAATATCATCTGTTGTTAGGACATTAACGCACTCTTTCAGGAGCATCTTTTGAATATCAGCCGCAATGATAACAGAACATATCAACCCCTAACACTGGACAATGGTCTAAAAGTACTTTTAGTGCAAGACTTAGAGTCAACAAAATCAGCGGCTTCAATGGCTATTAACGCAGGCCATTTCGATGACCCCCTTGATAGGCAAGGTCTCGCGCACTTTTTAGAGCATATGCTTTTTTTAGGCACTGACCTGTACCCAGAATCGGGCGGGTTTTCTAATTTTGTATCGCAATCTGGTGGCAACACCAATGCCTGGACTGGCACTGAGCACACTTGCTACTTCTTTGATATTAATAACCAACAGTTTGCTGAGGCACTAGCACAATTCAGTCGTTTTTTTATTGCCCCACTCTTAAATCCTAAAGAGACAACTAAAGAACGTAATGCTATAGACGCAGAATTTAAACTAAAAATAAAAGATGACGGCCGCCGTATTTATCAGGCTCATAAAGAAACGGTTAACCCAGCGCACCCTTTTGCAAAGTTTTCGGTCGGTAACCAGCAAACCCTCGCGGATCGTGAGGGCTGTATCAGTGATGAGCTACGTGCTTTTTTCGATAGCCACTATCAGGCTCAGTGGATGACACTGGTGATATGTAGCAATGAAGATATTGCGACCATGACCACCTGGGTAAAACGGTTATTTAGCGAAATTAAAGGTCAGCCAAAAAGTAAAGAGATCATAGAGCAGCCACTTTACCGTAAACAAGACTTAGGTAAGGTGTTACACATTGAGCCACATAAACATATGCAAAAGCTCATTATTAGCTTTGCGATGCCAAATATAGATGACTTTTATCGTCACAAAACCGTTAGTTTTATTGCCCACTTACTCGGCTACGAAGGCAAAGGGTCGCTGTACTCTATTCTAAAAGAGCAAGGCTGGATCAATGCCCTTTCAGCGGGTGGTGGCATTAATGGCAGTAATTTCAAAGATTTTAACATCAGTATGGCGTTAACTGATGAAGGTATTGAATACTATGAAGATATCGTTGAAATGGTGTTTGAGTATATCTGCTTAATTAACCAAAACTGCGATAAATTGCCGCGTCTTTATCAAGACAAAAAGAACCTCTTGCAAATTGCCTTTGATAACCAAGAAAAAGCGCGCTTAATTGATTGGGTAAGTAACTTAAGCATTAATATGCAGCATTACGATGAAGCCAACTATGTGCAAGGCGATTATTTAATGGAAGGCTTTAACCGTTGTGCCCATGAAATTGCTATGCAATGGCTAACACCTGATAACATGCGCTTAGTACTCATTCATCCAGGTGTTGAGCCTGAGCACACCACTGCTTGGTACAACACCCCATATAAAGTAGAAGACATCTCAGCAAGTTGGTTAGAAGCGCTTAGTGAAATAAACACGCCATTACCACAGATGTGCTTACCAAGTGCTAACCCATACCTCACAAAAGATGTTGAACTATTACCATTAGACGAGCCAAATAAATCACCTGAGCTTTTAGTCACACGAGACGGCTTTGATTTTTGGTTTAAACAAGACGCAACTTTCAGAGTAGCTAAAGGGCATTTTTACTTAGCAATGGACTCAACCTTTGCAATTAAAGATGTTAAACACATGGCCCTTACCCGCTTATTTGCAGACCTGTTTATGGACAGTGTTGCTGAGCAATTTTATCCAGCAGAATTGGCTGGTCTTAGTTATCACTTAACCTCTCACCAAGGTGGCTTAACCCTACATACTGCGGGTCTTTCATCGAGTCAGTTAGAGCTGGTTAATGAGTTACTTGAAGCACTCTTTAATGTTGAAATCTGCGCAAAACGCTTTGCTGAATATAAAAAGCAGCTCGTTAGACACTGGCGAAACAGCAATCAAAACAAACCTGTTAGTGAGCTATTTAGTATTTTGGGTGCGCAAATCATGCCATGGAACCCAGAGCCTAATGCCTTAGCACAAGCTTTAAAGGATACTAGCTTCCATCAATTTAATTGCTTTAGAAATGAGTTTTTTAAAGCCTTGCACGTTGAGTCTTTTTTACATGGTAACTGGCAACGTAGTGATGCGCTTAAGTTCCAAAAGCAAGTGACTAAACACCTAGCTGACAGCACCACAATTATTGATTTAACGCGACCACTTAACGATATAACCGAAGTAGATCAACAGCGCTTCACGTTAAATTGTAGCGATCATGCGATGGTGCTGTACTATCAAGCACAAACGGATGACACTACCGAAAAGGTGCAAATGATGGTACTTAATCATTTAATAAACCAAGATTATTTTAATGAGTTAAGAACCAAGCAACAGCTCGGCTACTTAGTTGGTGCGGGCTATGCTCCTTTTAATACCCGTGCTGGTATTGCTTTTTACGTGCAGTCACCTATGCATAGTGCTGATGAGATACTTCAGCGTCACCAGCAATTTATTAATAATTATGTGGCACAAGTAAACAACATTTCTGAGCAGCAATGGCTCGATACCAAAGCAGGTCTTGTTACACACATTGCTGAAAAAGATAAAAATTTGCGCTTACGCTCACAGCGCCTATGGTTAGCTATTGGTAATCGCGATACTGAATTTAATATGCAACAACAGCTTTTAGAGGCACTTGATAAGTTAAGCCTTACTCAAATGCAGCAGTATATTACCGAAACGTTCAGTGAAAACAGGCCAAGAATAGAACTTTTAAGTGAGCCAAAGGCTAAAAAACAGCCAAAAGCAAGCCTTTCTTCGCATTCTCTTTGACTCGAACGCGAGCTTAGATTAGATTAATTGGTGCGAATTACGGTAATGCATTAATGATAAAAATAATAAAAATGATTTCTGCTTTTTTAACAATAAGTATGGCTGGGATTTTTTCAGCATCCGCCAGCCCCATAGAGCTTGAACAGAGCACATTGCTGCTTATTCCAAGTGCTATTATGATGCTGTTATTGCCGTACCTATTATTTATAATTTTCAAATTAAAGCGCTCTCGAAAACAACTGCGTATTTCAGAACATCGCTTAAAAAGTACCGTAGAAGGCAGTGGCGATACCCTCTGGGATTGGAATATTAAAACCGGAGAAGTGCTGCGAATTAACGATAAATACACCTCAGATACAAACAGTAGCAGCGGCTTTCCCCCTAACCGCGAATTGATTCACCCACACGACTTACAACACGTTGAAACAGCACTAAAAAAACACTTTGCCGAACACACCGCCTTTTTTGAAGCAAGTTACCGGATTAAAGACAGCCTCGGTCGTTGGCATTGGGTACTAGATCGCGGCAAAATCATCGAAAAAGACGCAAACCTCAACCCTTTGCGTATGACAGGCACTGTAAGAGATATTTCTCAGCTTAAATCAACAGAAGCCCGTTTAAACCTATTCGCTAAATGCGTTGAGTCGCTAACTGACGCCATCGCCATTTTCGATAAAAACTTTAAGCTGGTTGACTTAAACCCAAGCTTCTTAACGCTATTTGGTGGTACCCGAGAGCAATATTTAAAGAAAGATTTTACCTTAAATGGCTATGACCAAAGCTATGTGGATGAAATTAAAGCCACCGTAAAAGCCACAGAGCATTGGCAGCAAGAGGTTAAACTTCGCAATGCGAAAAGGCAGCTGTTACCGATTGAAATTTCAATTGATGAAATCAAAAATGAGCATAACCAAATATGTAACTATGTCGTTGTTTTTTCTGATCAAACTGAGCGTAAAAAAGCCGAATCACAATTACATAACTTATCGAACCGAGACCGCACAACGGGCTTACCTAACCGAAACTTATTTTTCACCAACCTGAAAAAGCTCGCTAAGCAAGATAACCATCACGCTTTATTAGTGTTTGACCTAGATAACTTTAAAAAAATTAACGACTCTCTGGGTCACCAACTTGGGGATAGCTTGCTATCTAAGCTTGCGATGCGCTTGAATAAGTTAACCCGTGAAAAAGATGTGTTTTATCGCCTGGGCGGTGATGAGTTTGCACTGGTCATGTCGGGTACCAACGATATTCATACCATTACTCGCATGGCAAAACTCTTTTTAGCCGCCATTGCCACACCTTTTAATATGGCGGGTCACGAACTAGTGATCACCTCAAGTGTCGGTATCGTGCTGTTCCCTGAAGATGGCAATACCCCAGAACTATTACTTAAAAATGCGGATACAGCCATGTATCACGCTAAGAAAAAAGGCAATAGCTATCTGTTCTTCAACGACACTATGAACCGTGAAGCAGTTAAACGCTTACAAATCGAAAACTTAATGCGTTACGGCTTAAAAGAAGATCACTTTGAAGTGTATTACCAACCGAAAATGAATATTCGTACAGGTAAACTCGATGGTATGGAAGCTCTTGTGCGCTTTATTACCCCGAAAAAAGGTGTGATCAGCCCAGGAGTGTTTATTCCTATCGCTGAAGAAACTGGGCAAATTATCGAAATTGGTGAAGTTGTTTTAAATAAAGCATGCCGCGATGTAAAAGCATGGATAGATCAAGGCTTATTCAACGGTCGTGTTGCTGTGAACTTATCGGCTAAGCAGTTTAGCTTACCTGATTTAACCACTCGTATTGATGTGATTTTGCAAAAGAATGAATTGCCCTCTTACTTCCTTGAACTGGAGATCACCGAAGGTACGGTTATGGACGACCCTAACGAAGCAATTGCAGTAATGCGTTCACTCAGTGCTCGGGGTATTCACCTTGCGATGGATGACTTTGGCACGGGTTACTCATCTTTAGCCTATCTTAAACAGTTCCCGCTTAATACCTTGAAAGTTGATAAAGCCTTTATTGACGACATGCAATCAGAGCGTGGCCGCAATATGGTTGACTCAATTGTGACTATTGCCCATAACCTTGATTTGCATGTGGTTGCAGAAGGGGTTGAACAAGCCGAACAGGTTGTGATGTTAGAGCAGTTAAAGTGCCAGACGGTTCAAGGCTACTACTACTCTAAGCCACTGTCTCAGCCTGAATTTACCGCCTTCCTACAAAAACAACTCGATAAATCTGCGCCGAGCCTGTTAAAAACAGCAAAAGTTTAAGGGCGCCAGCCACAAGATTGGCGGCCAACATGGCGCACAAATGCGCGGCGATAATGCACGTTAAATAAACACCAAGCGATAGGCCCAAGCATTCCACCTAGCAGCATCCAACGCTTTACCGGCATCCCTTTAGACAAAGACTCTAAATACATCACCAAAATAAATACACAGCTCAAAAATACAAATAACACACAGCACCTCATTAAAATCTGCGGCAGTGTACATAAATTCAGCAACCTTTAAAACTTCACTCATGCTATACCCTCTATAAGGCTTATTTATACTGACCTTTATGGTAGTTAACCTTACTTTCTAGGCTGTTGAAATGATGTACAAAAACCAGCCTCACTGCTATTATCGGTACGTGCAATTTGCACAAAGGAATATACAAAAATAATTATGAGGAATCGTTATGTCTGAAGAATCAGCTAACATCTATGAAGCGCCAGAAGCTGAGCTTACACAGCAAAATACCAGCGGTAATAAACCTATTTTAAACTTTGACCGCTTTTCTGCTTGGGGCGTGTTCTTTTTATGTCTTTTCACATTTGGTATCTACGCCGTATACTGGCTAGTAAGCCGAACCAATAAAGCCAATGCATTAGCAAAAAACCAGGTAAGCCAAGGCTTAGTTTATGGCTATGTTGCTTTGTACATTGTGAATATTGCGTTGTCTTTTACAGGAGTTTCACCTGAAATTGGTGGTATTGTGTCACTGATTTCGTTTGTTGTTGCCATTGTATTAATTTTCTCTCTTCGTACATCGATTAAAGAGTTGATTAATGAAGGCAGTAATGAACCAGTTCATTTAGGTGGTATTTTAACGTTTTTCTTTAACGTTATTTATTTCCAATACAAAATTAACGAAGCTATTGATAATCAAAAATAATCGTTTCGTTATTTAATAAAAAAGGCATTGAATTCAATGCCTTTTTTATTGCTAGCTGGTCTTACAATGCCCCGGAGTGCTTCACATTTAAATAGGTGTTAAGCACATGCGGTAGCAGCTGCTCAGGGTTACAGTCAATGGCTATTACACCTTGTTTTTTCAGCTTCGCCATATTGGCTTTATGTGAATTTAGTAGTGCTAATGCTGCACAGTAACTGGTTGCATCTTCGTACTTTTCAATAGGCTCATCGAGCACCTCATTTACAGCACGGTTATTAATATTAATAAGTGCCACTAAGTGGTGTTTTTGTAATAGCTTAATTGCAGGCATTAACTCATCAATGCTTTGCTCATCAAGGGTGGTAACTAATAACACTAAAGAACGTTTACTGCGTTTAGCGATTAATTGGTTCACAGCCACTAAATAGTCACTGCTGCTCTTATCTGGGTATAGATCATAAAAGTGATTCATTACCCGTGATACATTCTGCGCACCTTTTACATCAGGTAACCAACGCAGATTTTGGTTAAAGCTTTGCATGCTAAACCAATCACCTTGCTTTAAAACTGTGTGTGACAGCAGTAGCAATGCATTTAAAGCATGATCAAAGTGGCTGCCTTCATTGGCTTCTATGGCCATTTTTTTAGAAGCGTCTAGCATCACTATGACATGTTGGTTTTGCTCTTCTTGATACTCACGAGAAATGAGTTTTCGACGCTTACTGGTCGCCTGCCAGTCTATTTGCCTAACACTATCACCTTGGCGGTATTCGCGTAGTTGCTGAAATTCGATACCATCACCGCGCTTTTTAGTGAGCTTTAAGCCTGAAATAGGCTTATTCACTACGCCATTTAAATGCTGCTTTGAAGTAACCCGGCTAAAATCGGGATACACTTTTAATTGAATTGCTTGCTCAGCTAACCAGTTTGTTTGCCAAAGGCCAAATGGCGACCCTACCCTAAGTTCAATGGCACTGATCTGCGCATCACCTCGTTTGTGAGCGCGTAAGCTAAAGCTCTGCTTTGCTTGTTGCATTGCATCTATAAACACCGTTTGCTGTGGCTTTTGTAGCTCAATTGCATTACTTAAATGAACACTGACATCTAGCATGGTCGCATGCTTCGCTTTATTTTTAATCACTAGCTGCAATGCTTGGCGGCGATACAAAGCCATGTTGAGACTCGTTTGTGCACTTACTTCAAGTAAAGGCTCTGACTTCGATGCTATGTAATCTACAAATGCGAGCAATAAAGGCACTAAGAGCAAGGCCGTTAGCACTAAGCTGTCAACTGATGCAATGGCACAGACAAGCAACAATAACAACAACAAAGCTGTTAATTGTACTAAGCGTTTTGCAGGTCTATGCTTAATGCGATTCATGAGCGTGGTGCTTCAACACTGGCTAAAATGGCATTGATCACTTCATCAAATGACACCCCTTCCAGCTCCAAATCAGCCGATAAAATTAATCGGTGTCTTAAAATATTCACAGACACTGACTTCACATCATCAGGAGTTACAAAGTCACGGCCATTCATTAATGCCATTACTTTTGCCGCTTTAATGATATTAATTGAGGCACGTAACCCTGCGCCGTGCAATACGCCTTGCCAAGTTCGTGAACTACGCACGATATCGACGGCATAATTCAGTATTTGTTCGTCTACTAAAATATCTGCACAAAGCTGTTTAATTTCAGCAATTCGCTTAGCATCCAATACCGCAGGGAGCTGCTCTACTTTGGTTTCATTAGAGACAATTTGTGTATTCAGTTTTAAAAGCTCAACTTCCGATTCATGAGAAGGAAAACCAAGCTCCACTTTCATCATAAAACGGTCTAATTCAGCCTCAGGCAGTGGGTACGTCCCTTCTTGATCTAATGGGTTTTGAGTGGCTAATACCATAAACGGTGAATCAATAGATAATGACTCGCCATCAATGGTGATTTGTTGCTCTTGCATCACCTCAAGAAGAGCTGATTGCGTTTTAGCTGGTGCACGGTTGATTTCATCAGCCAGCAAAATATTAGTAAATGCTGGGCCTTTTTTGATATTAAATTCACCTGATTTCATATCATACAAACTATGACCAACAACATCTGAAGGCATTAAATCCGGTGTAAACTGCACTCGCGAAAAGTCTACATTTAAGCTTTTTGCTAAGGCTCTAACCAGTAGCGTTTTACCAAGCCCTGGAACCCCTTCAAGTAACACATGACCACCCGCAAAGAGCACCGTAAGCACATCTTCAACAATAGCATCTTGACCAACTAACACACGCGAAATGTTATGCTTTACTTGTTTTACTGCATCAGCTGCCTCAACTAAGCTCATGCGATTAGTGTCTAATTCCGTGCTCATAAGGCATTCCTTAATTGTTTAAATCGTTTTATATATTCTGTTCGTTGTTCTTTGGACTCAGGCAACTTGCTAGCAAGCAACTCAGCCACCTGTTGTTTTTCAAAATGAGTTAAATTAGCGATGATCTGCGCCTGCTTTTCAGCACTAAGCATCTTAAAGTTAGGCACTCGCGACTCTACTTTGGCGTAAAAATCTTTCTTGAGTGCTGTAAATAACACGGCTTCGTGACCATGCTCTGAATAAAAGTTTGCTACTGCTCGAATATGCTGATTAAAGCTGGTTTTTATATCGAAGTCAGGAGCATAAGAGCGGCCGATACGACTACTGATATGCCACACTGCAAGCACAATTAATAACAGCAACGTCACCACAAATTGCCAGCTCCAGTGCCATAATTTAGCAAACCAGTTTGGGTAAGTCAGATAAGGTACATACGTTACTTTTTCAGCCCCTTTACTTAACCAAAGCAATAAACTGCCATGATCCAGATGGCGAAGTCGGTAATTGGTAAAAGGTAACAGCGATGGCATCACAATGACCCTACCTTGACCAAATGCAAAGTCACACATCAAGGTATCGCCGTTATCATTATTTGTACTCACACCGGGGCAGTTTTCAATAAAAAAGGCACGGCTTAGCTCAAGGTCAAGCTGAGTGTTTTCATCAATTAATAAATTACTATTTTTATTCCCTTCTTTGAGCATCGCAAAATCATATTCAAAAACATCTTCTTGGCTTTGTACATTGATGCCAAGCTGACTAAAAAATACGGTGCTATCAATCGCCAGCTCATCACGTTGCCTGTTTAATACATAAATTAAACGTCCGCCATCAGCGACCCAATCAGCAAGCTGTACATCTAATTGGTAGGAGTCAGCAAGCACCGCCTCATCCAAAATTAAGATACTTTGTGGGTCTATGTTTAACTCATCACTTTGTGCTTGCTCTGCCAAGCGTTTGTTTTTATTCCAATCGATACCATTGGCTTTAAGTAGCCGCTTAGCCATCGTGAAGTTATCTTTTGCCACATCACTATGAAAGCCAATTTCTATTTCTTTTTTCTGCCAATCTAAAGAAGCAATACCAGCAATAACAAATAAGCTAAACACCACTAGCACCGCTATGAGCACAACCTTAAGCTTCATGGGCTTGCTCCTTAGTCTCTGTTGTCATTGCCGTAATTTGCTCTGTCAGCTCGATAAAGTCGATATCAGGGGTTTTATGGCCCCAAGCAACCGTGACCCACGCAGAAAATAAGCGGGCAAAAATTGCTTGTCCTTGATTTGGCACCCTAGCATCGATTGCACGTTTACATTCGCGCTCAGTCATCGAGCGGTGCAAGCGCACTTCATGTTGTTGCTGCGCCCAACTCAGCGCATGATGAAGTAAATACGCCAGCGCTAAGCGGTGCTCACCTTGCTCAAAACATTGCTTTGCAGCGGCAATTAAATCTGCTGGTAAATCCTTACTTTTAATTTCTGCAAATAAGGTTGGGATAACTGGCTCTTCATTTACTTTTGTACGTTCTGGTAAGCTTAAGTTGGCAAAAAAACCGCGTTTTTGCATTAGGTAATAAACCAACCAAATAACTAATAAACCGACCAATACCCAAACTAACACGCCAAACACTTCGCCAATGGCAGTAAACACATCGATAAGCCATGACCAGTCACTCTCTGATGAACTCGCTTTTGCTTCGATATTTGGCACCCATGTGGTCTCAGTTTCAATGACATTAGGCTCATTATAAAGAGCAGTAACTTGCTCTTTTACCGCTTGCTTATCGATTTGCTCTGCATAGCTTGTTGATGGTTGCAGCGTAAACGTTGTAAATATAAGTAGTGCTACAGCACTGACTACGCCTGCAAGACGGGTGCGAATATTTTTAAAAGCCAGCTCGATATCCCAGCCTTCTAGTTCAACTCGACGGTGTAAATAAGCAAGGAAACCACCTGTTACAAATAACGGTGCGACTAACGAGATACTGATGATATAAATAAAGTTAAACGCTATCTCACCCCAGATTGGCGCTTCGAATATTTGGTACATGGCTTCTTGTGCAGAGAATGAATGGGGCACAAGTGCAATTGTCAGTGCCGATATTCCCATCAATAAGATAAACTCAAAATGTACACAGAACAGCATCCACAATGTCTGCTTAGGCTTAGTTGAAGCAAACAACACCTGCTTACGCTTAGTTTTGCGCTCACCTGATAGTCGTTCAAGTTGTTCTACAGGGGCTAAAAATGCTCTGTTTGGGCTGAGCCTAAAAACGGTTAAATGCGCTAATATATCAGCGATTTTTAACTGCTTGAGTGACTTTAAGCTACTCATTATGTTGACTGGCTGATTGAAAACCGCTTTTGACATGTAATCGAGTAAAGGTCGCTCAAATACAGGTTTAAGCCACCAAACAACAAAGCCACCTATGCCCCAGCTTAATAAAAAGCCGACAATCAAAAATACGGGTACTGCCACCATCAAATACAAAGAAACCAACGCTAGAGCATGCTGCTTAACTAGCAACACTGTTAAATCAAAGGTTTCATAAGCACTGCGCTTGCGAGGATTGAAGCTAAGTCGATTAAGCTCCATAACGCATTCCCCTGTATAAGCGAAAAACGACATAAGCCCAACAACCGCTGCCAACTAAATATTTAACTTCGTTAGCAATATCACGGGGTGACCAAAATGCTTCGATAAAAGCGGCAATGACTAACATTAAAAATGCGCCAACAATCAGTGGAAGCGCTTTTTGTGCAGCCTGTTTCATCGCATATGCGCGAGTATACTGCCCAGGATTTAACAAGCCATAACCTATTTGACACCCGGCCGCTGAGGCAATGATGATAGCGGTTAACTCAAATGAGCCATGGGTTATTACAAACGAAAAAAACGGCCCTTCAAATCCAACATTCACAATGTGAGCTGCAACAGCACCAAAATAAAAACTATTGAACAATAGAAAAAAAGCAGCGCCAACACAGAACAATACGCCACCTGCAAACATCTGAAATGCGATACCAATGTTATTGTAGATATAGACCCCGAACATCATCAGATCTTGCGGTGCGCCGCGCTCCGCCGATTGAACGCTACCACTAGGGTTATACATTTGTTCGATATTAAGGACAGTGCCTTGCCCTAAAAATGTATACGCAGCATCAGGGTCGATAGTTACCCAAATAAAAGCAATTAAGGCCAATCCCCAAAATGCCAATAAGTTAATACCAAGCATTAAACGATTTTCATACAGTGCACGCGGAAATGCCGTGCGGGCCACATGCCATATTTCAGAAAATTGATTGCTTCGAGATAAATAAAGGCGCTTTTGTCCTAACTGTACCAACCTGTTTATTTGCTCAATCAACACCGGGCTGTATTGACGACTTTGCGCAATGGCTAAATCATTACAGACTTTGCGATACAAGTTAGGGAAATTAACAGGTAAAGACTCCGCACTACTTTGCTCGCAAAGCGCTTTAAACTCATCCCAACTGACGCTATTTGATTTTACAAATTGAGTTTGCTTCATTGCTTACCCTCCTGCTGCGGGTAATCGCTATCGTGTTGAACTTGACCTGCAAAGTGGCGTGCATAGCTAACGAGCTGCGCCTCAATCTCATACTCTTCAGCAAAAAACGGTGTGGCTAAAATAGCTGCCAACTCACGGCGCCTTGCATCAGATAATTCATCATGACGCTCTGCAAAAGCAAGCACCGCTAATTGCTCTTCGGTGGTTAAGCTAATGGTAGGAATATGCACTTCACCTTGAGATAATTCAGGGCGCGTAGCTAACTCATCGTCGTAAATAACCATGGTGCCTGCAGCCCAATCACCAATGCGTTTAAAACGGTTGTTAAACAACATAACCACAAGGCCTAAGAAATAGCCTATAGGTAGCATATCGGCTGGGCGTAGTAAGTTACGCACTACAATTTGCGAAAAGCTTGCCGGTAAACCATTGTCTTGCACAACACGGATTTTAAGGCGTTTTTTACCCGGCGTTTGGCCACTTTCCATTTCAAACAGGATGTTATAGCCCCATGAAATTAAAAAGTAAGCAATTAATATAAGTCCCTGCCCAGCATCGCCAAAAAAGGCAAATACAGTACCTACAGCAAGTAAAACCAAACTACGGATAATAAAATCGATAATGTAGGCATAGCTTCGGGCAACAACGCCAGCGGGAGTTATGGCGATATCAACGCCTTCGGGGAGTTTGATGTATTCTCTGTTTTCCAATCCGTGGTTCAACATTAATCTACTACTGGTATTTATTATTGTTTTCGTAAGCCAATAATAATGCGCGTTTTTCGTTCCTTTTTCAATGAATTTTGTTATGAGCGCGTTACAAATAAAACAAAAAAACCGGCTATAAGCCGGCTTTCAAAGGGGGTACAGAATTATTTTTCTGCGCGACCCATAAATTTATGCTCAACGGTATTAATACGAATACGGTCGCCTGTTGAAATATGCTCAGGAACTTGAATCGTTAAACCCGTTGTTAAACGTGCAGGCTTTGAACGTGCACTTGCTGAAGCGCCCTTGATTGAAGGGTCAGTTTCTTCAACTACAAGCTCAACACTCGATGGTAAATCTAAGCCAACTGGCGAGCCATCAATCACAATAACGTGAAGACCTTGAGTTTCTTCATTAACGAATAAAATCTCTTCGCTGATTGCTTCTTTATTTAGGTTATATGGCGTGTAGTCTTCGTTATCCATGAAAACATACTCTTCACCGTCAATGTAAGAGAACATAGCTTCACGACGAATGAGATCAGCAAGCTTTAGCATGTCGCTATCTTTAAATGTTTCATCAACTTTACCGCCTGTTACCACATCGTATAAACGCATACGGTATAAACTGCCACCAGCACGACCTTGTGGTACTGAACGTTGAATATCTTTAACTACTAAAACACGGCCGTTATGCTCGATAGCGGCGCCTTTTTTAACTTCACTTGCCTTAGGCATGGGTGTATTCCTATCGTTTTTTGATGACAGAAATTTACCACGTAATGGCTTTTGTTCAATAAAAATTTACAGTTTTGACTCGCAGCCGTTATTTATTCGATTTTTCAGCAAATTATGACAATAGTTGTCTCAAAACTACGAAAAAGCTGCTATGTTTATAACTACGAAAAATGACTTCAAGGATTGGATCATGAATCAACACACAGTACACGAGTATTTAATGAAAAAGCCATTGGTGATGATCACCCAACCATTTGGCCAAGATGTCGACGTTTACAAGGTGAATCATAAAATGTTTGCCACCCTTGCCGAGGGCAAAGAAGGCCAAACAGACGATGAGGGAAACCTTGTATGGTGGCTAAATCTGAAATGCGATCCAGATGAAGCCCAAGCACTGCGTGATATTTTCCCGTCGGTGATCCCGGGTTATCACATGAACAAACGTTTATGGAATACGGTTATTTTAGACGGCACCGTACCACAAGGAGAGATTGAACGAATGATTGATAATTCGTTTGATTTAGTGGTTGCGAATATGCCAGAAAAAGACAGAAAAGCGATTGAGCTTCATCTGTAAAATTGCGCACTGATCACGCTCTGTGATCAGTGCAACTTAAATGAAAATGATGATCGGTATACAAAACACCGCCAATAGCATACGCATCTAGCTGCCTATCGACTAACTGAAAACCACATTTCTCAAGTACTTTTTCTGAACCGATATTACCCTCGGTGACAACCGCTTTAAATTCACGTACAGCATGTTCTGATTTGGCGTAATCAAGCACTGCTTGCAAAGACTCTGTGGCATAGCCACGACCATGAAAATTAGGCAGCAACAAATAACCGACTTCTTGACTATCTGGCACTGTTGATGACGTAAATCCAGTTACCCCCACCTCTTTACCAGTACTGGTTTCAACAATAACTAAACAAAGTGGTGAATTCGAATTTGGCTGCCAAGGCTTTAAGCGTTCATTAAACTTAGCTCGCAGCTGCGCCTCTGAGGGCTTATCGAAGCATTTAGCTATCACTTCAGCATCATTATGCAAAGTATAAAACAATGGCCAATCATCGGCATTTAACAGCCGTAATGTTAATCGCGCAGTGGTGAGAGTCATGGTGATTAATCGCTTTGTAAATAAACCTAGTTATAACAAACTGATTTCGTGAGTTAAATACCACTTATGGCCAATATAGAAGAAAAAAGCCCCGCTCAATGAGCAGGGCTTTTAAAATTAACTAATTTAAAGAATTAGCTCTTAGTCGTTTCTGTATCAGCATCTTCTGACGCTTGCTCGTCTTCAACCACTTCTTTGGTTACTTCAACCGGATCGACAGGCGTAGCTTCAACTACTGCCGGCTCTTCGCTTTCTGCTTGGTAAAAACGACCACCTTTTTCAGCCATTGCTTTTAACGTATCGCAAGGTGTGAAAATTGGGTTGTAGTTAGCAAAAGTCGCCATTTCAGAGCTCACTTGTGCTGCACCCAGTTTATCCATATAGCTAAATGGACCGCCTAAGAATGGTGGGAAACCGATACCAAAAATAGCACCAATATCACCGTCACGTGGGCTTGCAATAATACCATCATCTAAACAGCGCACCGCTTCATTTAGCATTTGCGCAACACAACGCTTAGCAATTTCGCTCTTGTTTAAACGAGGTGATGGCGTAACACCCAGTAGCTCGTAAACTGACTCATCCACTTTTTTATCTTTCTTGTCGTAAAGATAAAAACCACGGCCAGTCTTACGACCTAAACGCTTAGAATCGATTAAGCGATTAAAGGCATCCGGGGCTTTAAAGCGCTCGCCCAATTCTTTTTCAAGGATTGGCGCAATTTTAGAACCGATATCAATCCCTACTTCATCAAGAAGCGCTAAAGGCCCTACCGGGAATCCAAACTCAACCAATGCTTGGTCAATCTTTTCAATTGGCTCACCTGCTAGCAGTAAATTAGCCGCTTCATTGACATAAGGCGCTAAGATACGGTTTACATAGAAACCAGCCATATCTTTAACCACAATTGGTGTTTTACCTTGCTTACGGGCGAAGTTAACAACGCGTGCGATAGTCTCTTCAGACGTACCTTCATGTGGAATGATCTCAACAAGTGGCATTTTCTCAACAGGTGAGAAGTAATGCAGACCAATTACATTTTCTGGGCGTGCTGCATCAGCAGCAATTTGTGCAATTGGTAATGATGAGGTATTACTTGCAAAAATCGTGTTGTCTTGGCACTCACGTTCTACATCAGCCACCATACCTTGCTTTAAAGCAAGATCTTCAAACACGGCTTCGATAACGATATCAATGTGTTTAAAGCCGCTGTAATCGGTGGTACCGGTAATGCGGTTCATGGTTTGTTGTAGATCAGCTTTAGATAAAATACGACGCTTTTGCTTTTTATCTAAAATCTTATAGCTGTAGTTCATTGCATTGCTGATGCCCTTTTCAGCCACATCTTTAATGCGCACTGGAACACCCGCTTTTACAGCACTAACATGGGCAATACCCGCGCCCATGAGGCCACCGCCTAATACTGCCGCTTTAGCGATTGCTGGCGCATCATCATTACGCCACTCTTTTTTCATTTCAGTGGTTGCAAAGAAAATACCGCGTAATGCTTTTGACTCATCACTCATTACCAGCGTGGCAAAGCCTTCAGCTTCAGTTTTGTATGCTTTTAACTGATCAAGTTCAACACTTGCACGAACAGCTTTAATAATGGCTAAAGGTGCCGGGTAGTGACCGCCTGTTTTCTTCAGCACGTTTTCTTGTGCTTTTTTGAAAATAATATTGCGACCAAATGGGTTTGACTCAAGTAATTGACTTAAACGGTCTAGCTTAGGTTTAGTAGCCTTCGCCTTACCTTTCAGAGCAAACTCTTTAGCAACGTCAAGTAATACACTGTGTGGTACACAGTCATTTACTAAGCCTGTTTTCTTCGCTTGCTTAGCACGCACTTGCTTACCTGTAAGCATCCACTCAAGTGATTTTTGCAAGCCAACTAATTTTGGTAAACGTTGAGTACCGCCACCACCAGGTAATAAGCCTAACTGTACTTCTGGCAAACCAAGCTTAGTGATATCGCTGTCTGAACACACGCGATAATCACACGCTAAAGCAAACTCTAAACCGCCACCCAATGCAGCACCATGAATAGCACTTACTGTTGGGAAAGGCAGCTTTTTCATATCGAAAAATGCTTGCTGACACATTTCGCTTAACGCTAATGCATCTTCACGGCTATTGGCGCTATCAAGCATTTTAATATCAGCACCGGCGATAAAGTTATCGCTTTTACCACTAATAAATACCATACCTTTTACCGCTTGCGCTTGTGCGTCTTTGAGTAAGGTTTTTAAATCTTCTGCAAAACTACTGCGCAGGGTGTTCATTTTCTCACCCGGCACATCAATGGTTACAACGGCTACGCCGTCATCAGCCACTGATAAACTAAATACTGAATCTGTCATTACGCACTCTCCAATACAAAGGCTGCGCCTAAGCCACCCGCTGCACACGCAGTCGTAAGCGCTAAGCCGCCACCGCGACGATTAAGTTCATGTAAGCTTTGCGTAATCAGGCGCGCACCTGTTGCCGCAAATGGGTGACCGTATGCAAGTGAGCCACCTAATACATTGAACTTGTCCATGTTAATTTCGCCGATCGCTTTGCTGCGACCTAGCTTTTCTTGTGCAAATTTATCTGACGCAAACATCTTCATATTAGCCAGTGTTTGCGCTGCAAATGCTTCATGCATTTCGATTAAATCTAAATCAGCTAATGTGATACCTGCTCTATCTAGGGCAATTGGCGTTGAGTGCGCCGGACCCATTAGCATATCTTCATGTACACCAATTGCTGAGAAAGCAAAACTGCGTACATAACCTAGAATGTCGTAACCCAATGCTTTGGCTTTACTCTCACTCATCATTAATACTGCAGCCGCCCCATCAGTTAATGGCGTTGCGTTAGCTGCAGTCACTGATCCGTGCTGACGGTCAAAAACTGGTTTTAATTTCGCGTAGCCTTCAACCGTTGAGTTATGACGAATGTTATTGTCTTGCTCAATAAAGCTCTTATAAGGTGCAACATGTGCAGTCATTACTTCATCTTTAAGTTTACCATCAGCCCACGCCTGACTTGCAAGGGTGTGCGAACGATGTGCTAAGGCATCTTGATCTTCACGGCTGATGCTATGTGTTTTCGCCATTTGCTCTGCTGTTTGACCCATAGATAAACCAGTAGAGTACTCAGCGACCGCAGGCGGAACAGGAAGTAAATCTTTTAGACGTAGTTTAGAGAAAATCTTTAATCGCTGACCAAGCGTACGTGCTTTGTTTAAATCAACAAGGCTACCCGCTAATTTTTTACTAACACCAATAGGTAATACAGACGATGAGTCAGCACCACCGGCAATACCTACTTGCACTGAGCCTGCCATAATTGACTCGGCTACGTTAGCAATGGCTTGGAAACTTGTTGCACACGCACGCGAAACAGAATATGCATCAACAGAAACAGGCATACCCGTACCTAATACGATTTCACGGGCAATGTTTGGCGCTTCTGGCATTTGCACTACTTGTCCAAATACAAGTTGGTCAATTTCAGATTTATCAAAGTTAAGTCGTTCAAGCATTTCGTTGACAACTAACTTACCCATATCAAGGGCTGGTACATGATGGAATGCTGTGGCTTGCTTTGCGAATGGCGTTCGCAGGCCGCTAACGATAGCGATACGATCGCCTTTTGCTGTTTTAAGTATATTTTGCTCAGACATTTATGCTCTCCCGCTGACAGGTCTGACCTGTTTGTTTTTCCTGATTCTAAAACAACCCGTGTACGAATGCCAATAGTAAGTTTTCAACCATAGGCTTTTTTCGGCCTATTTACAAAAAAACACCGTATTTATATGGTAGGCTAAAAATCCTTAAAAAATAACGAACTATTTGAGGATTTTGTGTCTAACACTTGTGTTATAACTTTTGAATCCTTATAACTTGTTAATAGCGCCCCACCACGGTACCGCGCAAATAATTTATCGGTACTGAATATAACGCATTGGCGCATAACAAAAACAATTTTTGACTCACGCTTTTAGGACAGTCTTTTTATTATGGCAGTTAACGCATTTTCACAATTAAAATCATATCTAGACACGCAAATTATCGGCCAACCACAATTAACTCAAGCACTGTTAATCGCAATTTTGGCAGATGGCCACTTATTAGTTGAAGGCCCTCCGGGTCTTGCGAAAACGCGTGCAGTCAATGCCTTAGCGAAAGGCGTTGAAGGCAGTTTCCAACGTGTACAATTCACCCCAGACTTATTACCTGCAGATGTAACTGGTACCGATATTTATCGCCAGCAAACCAGTGAGTTCGTATTTGAAAAAGGCCCATTATTTCATAACCTAATTTTGGCAGATGAAATAAACCGTGCTCCTGCTAAAGTGCAATCAGCCCTACTAGAAGCCATGGCTGAACGCCAAGTAACGGTAGGTAAAAACACCTATCCACTGTCTGATCTATTTATGGTTATGGCAACCCAAAACCCGCTAGAACAAGAAGGCACTTACCCACTTCCAGAAGCTCAGCTTGACCGCTTCTTATTGCATTTGAGCATTGATTACCCGGGTGCTGAACACGAATTAGATATCCTACGACTAACCCGTGGCGAGGCTATCTCTGACAATCAAGCAACGACACAGCAAATTAGTCAAAGTGAGCTATTTGCTGCCCGTAAAGCGATATTAGGTTTGTATTTAGCTGAGCCGCTTGAGAAATACCTAGTACAGTTAATTGTTGCCACTCGTGAAGCAGCAGAGCTTGATGAACAACTTGGACGCTGGATTGAATATGGCGCAAGCCCACGTGCAACGATTGCCCTTGATAAGTGTGCCCGCGCGCATGCTTGGCTAGAAGGCCGTGACTTTGTTGCCCCAGATGATATTCAAGCAGTGCTGCATAATGTATTGCGTCACCGTATTATCTTAAGTTACGAAGCACAGGCCGATGGCATCAGTAAAGACGATGTGATCAGCCGTATTTTAGAATTGGTGGCAGTGCCATAAGCTATGTCGAGCCAATTTGATACAGCGGCGTGGTTAGCATCGAGTCATAGTCAAGGCGTTAATTTATCACTCAAAGAGTTGATGTATTACAAAGCCAAAGCTCGTTTGCTAGAACTTGCGCCCAAAGTAAAAATCAAAAACAGCTTAGCTGGGCAATACCTTGCACCTCATAAAGGGCGCGGTATGGAGTTTGCCGAGGTGCGCCATTACCAAGCCGGTGATGACATACGTTCTATCGACTGGCGTGTTACCGCACGCACTGGCGAAACCCACACTAAGCTGTTTCAAGAAGAAAAAGAACGCCCTGTTTTTGTCTTTACCGACTTTTCTAACTCGATGCTGTTTGGCTCAAAGTTACTGTTAAAGTCGGTGCAAGCAGCGCACATTAGCGCACTGGTTGCTTGGTCGGCGTGTCAACGAGGTGATCGCATTGGTGGCTTGGTGTTTAATCAGCAAGGTCATCACGAATTAAAACCGACCTCACGAGAGAAAGCAGTGTTAAAGCTTTGTCACAACTTATGTGATATTCACAGCCAAGCTCTGACTAATATCGATCAAACAGCCACCAGCTTATTCAGCGAAAACCTTAAACGTCTTAATCATTTAGCAAAACCAGGGAGCTTGGTTTATATCGTCTCTGATTTTAGCGCCCTTGATGAAGCAAGTTTCAAACAACTTGAAATGCTGAGCAGGCACTGTGAATTGATTGGCTGCCATATAAGCGATCCGTTCGAGCACCAGCTACCTGCTTTTAAACAAACGGTGACTGTATCAGCAAATGGCCAAGAGCTTGCTTTACCACTAATGGATAAGCAATTTCGCGACCGCTTTGCTAAGTCGGCCGAAGAGTCGTTTTCTAACAGATTAAAACGCTTACAAAAATCTGGGCTTAGTTTAATTTCATTCAGTGCAGCCACTCCTCTTGAGCTGCAATTAGTGAGAAAGTAACAATGCAAAAAAATCCGCTAGATGGCTTACATGATGTCATTGCACCGACCGAGGTTGCATGGTGGCCACTTGCTCCAATTTGGTGGCTAATTATCGCCTTAGTTGGTTCGTTAATAATTTTCGGCTTAGTGCTTTTATATAAAAACCAGCAATTTAAAAAAGCCAAAAAACAAGCCATTAAGATAAGTAAAACCCTTAGTGATAATGACGCGCAAGAGCTGCACATTATTTTAAAACGCTTAACTCGTCATTATTACAGCAGTCAGCTTGCTTCTCAGCCTTTGGCTAAGTGGTCAGAAAGTTTATCTAAACTCAGTGGCGACAACTTTAGTTACGACGAGTTGATGCCGCTTTATCAACAACAAAGTAATAATGCTGAGCTCGGGGCTAAATTACGCAGTGCTATTAGCAACTTTAAACTCAAGGAGCCAATTAATGTTTGAGTTTAGTTGGCCATGGTGTTTTGTGCTTTTACCCTTACCTTGGTTATTAAGCCGCTTTATGCCGTTAAAGCAACAAGGGCAGTTACGTATACGTATTCCTGGCTTTGCTAAGCTTGGCTTAAATAATCAAGCAGTACAGCAACACAGCCGAAAAGTTTCATTGCTTGAATGGGCTGTTTGGATCTCTTTAGTTGTCGCTATTGCAAATCCAACTTGGCTTGATGAACCTATCACACTGCCTAATGAAGGCCGCGATATTATGCTGGCGGTGGATTTATCTGGCTCGATGACAGAGCAAGATATGGCCTACCAGAATCAGTATGTTGATAGGCTTACCATGGTAAAAGCCGTACTCAGTGACTTTATTGAACAGCGTCAAGGTGACCGCCTTGGTCTTATCTTATTTGGTGATACCGCATTTTTACAAACACCTCTTACTCGTGATGTTAAAACCGTAAGCCAAATGCTCAGCGAAGCGCAAATTGGTCTAGTAGGTAGAGCAACAGCCATTGGTGATGCATTAGGTTTATCTGTAAAGCGTTTCGCTAATAAGGATGAAAGTAACCGTATCGTTGTACTATTAACCGATGGCCAAAACACCGCCGGTAACCTTGATCCAGAAGATGCCCTGCTGTTAGCCCGCGAAGAAGGCATTAAGGTATATACCATAGGTGTTGGCTCTGATAACCCTCGTGGTTTCAGCCTATTTAATATGGGGGGTATGAGTGGCGGTAACTTAGATGAAAACCTACTCAAGCGCATTGCCGAGCAAACTGGCGGCTTATACTTTAGAGCAAAAGATGTGGCTGGTTTACAGCAAATTTATCAAGAGCTCGATAAGCTTGAGCCAATTAGTAGCGATGAACAAACGTTCCGCCCACAAATATCCTTGTTTTATATTCCACTGCTTGTGGCGCTAGGCTCAATAAGCTTAGCAATGCTCGTGAGTGTTATTCGCCAATTTAAGCAGGAGAGCTAGTATGGATTTTGAATTTATTCGCCCTGCCCTACTTTGGTTATTAATCCCCGCGCTAATTATTTTTAGTGTGCTGTTGGTACGCAACAAAAAAAGCGCCCCCGCTGATTTAATTGCCCCCCATTTGGCACAATTTGTAATGAGCGATAACCATAAAAAACAAAGCCAACCGCTTTGGTTAGTTGCGGTGTTTATCCTGTTAGCCATCGTTTTTTCAGCAGGTCCAAGCTTTGAGAAAAAACAAGTTCCCGTGTTTCAAGCAAAAAATGCGCGGGTCATTGTGATGGATATGTCGTACTCCATGTTCAGTACCGACATCGCACCAAGCCGATTAGTGCAGGCTCGCTTTAAAGCACTTGATATGATTGAGCTTTTCAAAGAAGGTGATACGGCATTAGTGGCTTATGCAGGCTCTGCATTTACTATTTCGCCGCTGACCAATGACGCTAGCACTTTGGCTAACCTTATCCCAAGCCTAAGCCCTGATATCATGCCCAGCAAAGGTTCAAATGTTATTGAAGGCCTGGAAAAAGCAGACGATTTACTTAAACAAGCTGGCTATTTAGATGGTGATATTATTTTAGTCACCGATGGAGTTGATAGCCTAGATCAAGAAGATATTAGCCGCTTTACCGCTCAGTCTAATTATCGTTTAAATGTCTACGGAGTTGGCACAGAGCAAGGTGCACCGATTAAGCTACCTGAAGGAGGCTTTTTAAAAGACATACAAGGGCAGATTGTGATTCCAACGCTTAATGTTAGCCGTTTAAGCTCGCTTGCGCGCAACAGCGGTGGCAAATTTGCACTGTATCAAACCAGTAATCAAGATATCCAAACATTTGCCCCAACAGCCAATGCTGAAGTACTCAAAGATGAGAAACAAAGCCAAGCGTTATGGCGTGTTGATGCTGGTATTTACGGCCTGATTATTTTATTGCCGTTAGCGCTCTTTTTAATTCGCCGTAGTAGCCTAGTAGTTGGCTTTTTGTTTGTTATGCTGTTACCTCAACAACAGGTTAACGCCGCAGAATTACCTGAGGTGTTTAAAAACCAAGACCAACGTGCTCTTGATGCCTATCAGCAAAATCAATTTGAACAAGCCGCAAAAGCACAAAATACACAACTTAAAGGCGCAGCTCTTTATCAGCAAGGTAATTACCAAGCGGCCATGGATGCGTTTAGTGAAGATAAATCTGCAACGGGTTTGTACAACTACGGTAATGCCCTTGCTAAGGCAGGAGAGCTAGAACAAGCCATAGAAGCGTATAAGCAAGCCCAACAGCTTAAAAATGACTTCACTGAGGCAAAAGAAAACCAAGCCCTCGTAGAACAGTTATTGCAGCAGCAAGAGCAACAGCAGCAGCAACAAGATCAACAGCAAAACAATGATCAACAAAACTCTGATGGCCAGCAAGATAACCAGCAAAAGCAACAGGGTGAAAATTCACAGCAAGGCGAAAACTCTGAGCAGAGTGAGCAGCAAGATGGCCAACAACCTTCAGACCAAGGTGAGCAATCAGATCAAAAAGGTGAACAAAGCGAGTCTGAAAGTGACCAGCAAAACAAACCTGAAATGCAATCTGAAAAAGACACGTCGTCACAATCAGGAGAACAACAGCCAGAACAAGCTCCTGAGCAACAAGAGGCCCAGCCACAGCCATCGCAAAACGACGAACAAGCTAAACAGCAAGCAGAGCAACAAGCCATGCAGGCACAAGCTGCTGAACTGACTAATGAAGAGAAAGAGAAAGCCCAGCAACTTAACCAGCTGCTGCGCAAAGTTCCCGATGATCCTGCGATCTTATTAAGAAATAAAATGCAATTAGAAGCACAAAAACGAAACTATCAACGTCGTCCACGAGGAGCCGAAAAATCATGGTAATGCGATTATTATGTTGTTTATTGCTAATCGCGGCAGCGCCGCTTTGGGCTGCCACCCAGCTACAGGCAAGTGTTGATAAAAACCCTGTCCTTGCCGGTGAGTTTTTTGTTTTAACCATCTCAGCAGACGACTCTATTAACAGCGAACAACCAGACACTTCGGTGCTATTAAAAGACTTTGTTGTTGGGCCGACCAGTGTTAGCTCGCGCACTAATATTATTAATGGTGAAATCAGTAAGCAAACTAACTGGTCTGTAAAGCTGATGACCCGCAAAGAAGGCACTTATACCATCCCTGCAATTACTGTAGCTGGTGTCAGTTCAAAACCCATTGAGCTAACGGTAGCTAAGCGCAGTCAAACCTCAGAGCAAAATAAAGAAGCCTTCATTAAAACAAGCATCAAGCCAACTAGCTTATACGTGCAAGAAGCCGGTGTTTATACAGTTAAATTGTATTTAGACAACAACAAAGAATTGCTTGATGGCAACTTAACTACGCCAGAAATGGAAAACGCTGAGCTAACCCCAATTAACAAGCAATCTGAAGACTATGAGTTAATTGATGGCAAACGCTATTTAGTTATCACCCGTGAGTACTTAGTGCAGCCACAAAAAAGTGGCGTAAATACTATTACGGCACCTGTGTTCAACGGCCGTATTCGTCAAAACTATCGCCAAATGGCTGTGTCAGCGATGGGCGAAGATGTTGATGTTGAAATCAAGCCAATTCCAGATAACTACACAGGTGCATGGCTACCAAGTGAACTGGTTAACCTTGATGAGCAATGGCAACCAAAAGACGACACCGTTGAAGTTGGCACGCCAATCACTCGAACTATCACCTTAACCGCATTGGGGGTTACTAAAGAGCAACTTCCTGATATCGATATGCCGCAGGTGCAAGGTTTTAGAAGTTACCCTGATGAAAAAGAGAGTAACCACCTGGTACGTGATGGCCGCGTTATTTCACAGCAAACTGCTTCTTATGCTTTATTACCGCAAACACCGGGCACTTACACATTGCCTGAAATAAAGCTGCCTTGGTTTAATACTAAAATCAATCGTATTAGCTATGCGACCATACCTTCACGCACACTAACCGTTGTGCCAAGTACAAATCCACTCACACCAACAGCTCCAGCTATCGCAGAGCCGCAAACCGCAAGCTCTAATGAGCTGAGTGATACGCCAACTAATGTAGAAACCGTTACGCAAGTTACGACCCCTGTGTGGCTTATTATCGTGGCAATTGTCGGCTATGGACTTTGGTTAATCACCTTAGTGCTTTACATTAAAAAGCGCCCTCAACAGTCGACAGCGGAGCCATTACCTACCAGTGGTTCATCAGTATCGTTAAATGAGCTTAAGCAGTTTGCAAAGCAAAACAATAGCTCAGGGTTTTATAACGCATTGAACCTTTATGCAAAACAGCAAACAGGTAAAAATGCAGCCGCCATCGAGTGTTTACTAGCATCGCTGAAAAACACACAACTTAATGATGAAATTGCTAAATTACGCACTAAACTTTATAGTTCAGCAGATGAACAGGTTGATTTAAGCTTAATCGTCAGTTTGCTAAGCCAAGCAACAAAGCACACTAGATCGACAAGTAATGATACTGAATTAAAAAATCTTTACGATTAACTATTAGAAAATAAACGGCTAATCTTGAATTAGCCGTTTTTTTAAGAAAAAAATAATAATCTCAGAAAGTTTTTTTCTGATAGGCAGGTCTTAGTTACTATGACAGAAAAACAAAAGCGATATGAAGCGCTGGTTCATGTCTACCACAGTGAGCTTTTTCGCTTTGCGTATTGGTTGTGTCGTGATCAGAACATTGCTGAAGACTTAGTGCAGGAAACCTTCCTGAGGTCTTGGCGTGCCTTGGATTCACTGCAAGATCAACAAGCAGTCAAACCTTGGCTGTTAACTATTTTGCGCCGCGAGAACGCACGCCGCTTTGAACGTAAACAATTTGATTACGCCGATGTTGAAAACGACACCCTTGTAGATGAACAAAGTACAACCCTTGATGCTGAAATGGAACAAACAGTGATTCAACGACAAATAGGAAAGTTATCACAAGAGTATCGAGAGCCATTGCTATTACAAGTAGTAATGGGTTGCTCTGGCGATGAAATCGCCCAGATCCTCGATTTAAATAAAAATACTGTCATGACACGACTTTTCCGTGCCAGAAACCAGCTTAAAGAGGCTTTAAGCAGTGATGATGATCAACTTAGAGGAGCATCAAATTAATGGATGAACTCGAGTTTCGCCGCCGCATCCTCGCCGAGCCAAGCACTATTGATAAGGAACTTGAAGCGTTTGCCGAGCAGGACACAGATAAACAGGCGTTTATTGATGATGTGCGCGCTTTAGATGATGAACTAAGTAATGCGCTTAACATCCCCGTGCCTGAAAATTTAGCAAAGCGAATTATTGATAATACCTATGCCGCAGAAGAAGCGCCTTCAGAGCAGCCGCTAGACACCATTATTGAGGCTAAGTCGCGCTTTGCCTTTAATCGCTTGTATTTAGCCGCTGCAGCATCGTTTTTAGTAGCAATTAGTGTGTTCTTTGTCACTAACAAACAACATACGTTATACAGCGTGGGTGAGCATGCCTTTGCGCACCTATACCATGAGATAGGCTCGCTAGATAAACATGAAGCGATAGATCTTGCCTATGTGAACGAAAAGTTTGCCACCATTGGTGGGCACTTAGATGAGCTACCAGGTAAAGTAACCTATTTAATGTTTTGTGACTTTCAAGGCAAAAAAGGTCTGCACTTGGTATTTGAGTCTGATTTTGGCCCGATGACGGTATTCATCGTGCCTTCTGACGAGCAACCATTTGGCACTGGCTCTGACGATTTCAATGATGAGCGTTTCGCTGGCCACATCAACCGTGGTGAGCGAGCGGATACTATCTTAATAGCGAGTATTGGCGCTCCACTTGATAGCTACAACAGTATGATCAATGACGCCATTCGCTGGCTGCATTAATACCTACTCGTAGTAACACATATTACAGGCATAAAAAAACCGCAGTCACTGCGGTTTTTTTATCGCTATAAAGCAGGTTACTTACAAACGTCTGCTACTGCATTTGCAAAGTAATCAATGTTTGCATCACTGATACCAGCAACGTTTACACGGCTAGAACCCACAATGTAGATAGAGTACTCTTTTTGTAAGCGCTCGATTTGCTCTTTATTAATACCTAGGAATGAGAACATACCATTTTGACGGTCAATAAATGAGAAGTCTTGCTCAATGCCTTTCGCAGCTAAGCTTTCTTTAATTAAAGTACGCAAACCATTAATGCGATTACGCATTTCATCAAGCTCGTCATGCCACATTTGCGTCAGCTCAGTGCTGCCTAAAATCGTGCTAACAATATCAGCACCATGTGCAGGCGGCATTGAATAGATGCTACGTACAACACTTAATAATACAGAGTTAGAGATATCAGCAGTTGCTGCATCTTTAGCAATGATTGAACATGCACCGATACGCTCGCGGTATAAGCCGAAGTTTTTCGAACAAGAAGAACAGATGATTAACTCATCTACCGCTGCAGCTAATTTACGAAGACCCGCTGCGTCTTCTTCAAGGCTTGAACCAAAACCTTGGTAAGCAATATCAACCAGTGGCGTGAAACCAACTTCAACAGCAAGATCAGCAACGGTGCTCCATTGCTCAGCATTTAAATCCATACCGCTTGGGTTGTGACAACATGCGTGGAATAACACAACATCACCTTTAGGCACTTGCTTAAGGGTATTAATCATGTCATCAAATAAAAGGTCTTTATTTTCGTAATCGTAGTAAGGGTATTCTTTTACTGTTAAGCCCGCCGCTTCAAATAAGCTGATGTGGTTTGCCCACGTTGGCGTAGTTACCCATACAGTCGCATCTTTGTTGCAACGCTTGATGAATTCAGCTGCAACACGTAATGCACCTGTACCACCTGGTGCTTGTGCAGTGCGAACACGGTTAGCTAAAAGTGCTGGATGCTCACCCAGTAATAAGTTTTCCATTTTTTGACAGTAATCTAGGTTACCTGCCAAGCCAATGTACGATTTACTGGTTTCGTTTTCTAAACGAAACGCTTCCGCTTTTTTAACCGCTTTTAATACAGGCGTATTGCCCTGCTCATCCTTATAAACACCTACACCCAAATCGATTTTCTTTGGGTTTGTATCTTGTTTAAAGGCCGCCATTAGGCCAAGAATAGGATCTGTTGGTAATGGTTTTAATTCTGAGAACATTGACTATCTCTTTTTATAGGGGTTAGCGTTGCCACTAGCTTAACATAAAAACCCAGCCTGATTACTAGTTAAATTAGACCAAGAGTTGAGGAATTTTAATACAACAAGCCACAAGTAATGCAAGGGTTTGCTGATCAAAGAAATCATTATTAAATGCTTCTGCATCTATAATACCTAAGCATTCATTTTTGTCTGATAATAATGGTAAACAAGTCTCAGCTTTCACCTTCGGGTCGCAAGTATAATACTCACCACCTTGTGCGAGGTAATCGGCTACGTTATTGATCACACGCCCTTGCTTAGAAAGTGCAACTTGAACATTGTTACTACCTTTAGCAAATGCTTCTGTTAGCGGGAATAATGGACGGCTCGGTGCACCATGATAAACCAGCTTTAATAACTGAGAACCTTCATTAGTCTCTGTCGCTTGATAAATACCAAACCAATCAACTTGAGTTTGGGCAACAACAAAATCGATAATTTGTTGAAGCTTAGCCAGTTTTTCAGTATTGGTAGCATCATCGGCAACATAATCATTTAATTTGAATGGTTCATCTTGTAAGTAGCCAAACAAGCTACACGCACCACCCTCGCCTAGCTCAGGAATTTGATACTCCCAACGCACTGCTGGTAAAGCTGACTCTGCAAGATAATGTTCAAGGTTTGATAATTGCTCAGCAACCAAATTTTCTGGTAATTTAAGCTGAGCTGTCGATAAGTAGTTAGAAATCATTTAGCCATCCAAACATCTATAATGCCAGAATGATAACATGCGATTTTAGTGTGAGCTAGTACTGCTTGCTGTTAATTGATAATAAATTTCGACTTGGTTGCCTGCACTATTGAAGGTCACTTTTGAAGCTACTTCCCCAAGCAAGCACAAGCCTCTACCATGCTCTCTTGCAAGGCTTTGTTGATTTGCCTGTTCTTTACTAAAACCATTTCCTGAGTCGCAAACAGTAAAATATAAAGCAAGTTCTTCTGGGCAATAACGAATATCAATAATGATTAAGGCATCGGTTAAATTTGCGAGGGCCTCTTCACGTTGTTGATAATAAATTAAAAAGCCATCTTCCTGATTTTTGACCTCTGAGTCGAGACCTAACACCCCATGATCTAAAGCGTTGTTATACGCTTCTGAGAGTATCAAAAAGATATTAGCGCGATGTGCATTTAACCCCGCTACTTTGCTTATTACATCAACAACTTCCAGCACCGGATCGGTACTTTTGATTTGCTTTGAGTTCAAGCTCAATGAAAAATTAAAAGGTAATGCGGATAGCGGCTCTGATTTTTGCTCAGGCTCGCGCATTGGTAAGCAATTTAATAATACGAGGCTCAAGTCGTCTTGTTGTTTACTACCACGGGCAAATTTATTGACTCGTTCAAGTACTTGCTCAGTAGAAATAGCAGGTTTTGAGGCTAGCACTTTTTTAAAGCGATGCTCACCAAAGTACTCGTCATGTGGACTAGTCGTTTCAATGATACCATCGGTTGCCATGACAATACGGCATGTGTCTTCTACTTCAATGTGAATAAGTGCACGCTCGAATTCATCTTCTTCTAAAATACCCAGTGCCATGTGTTGAGATTCAAGGGTACGAATAACTTCACCGCTTTGATTGATGATATAGGTATCGGGTAAGCCCCCTAGCCATGCCGAGATACTTTTTCCGGTACTGCTAAGCTCTATGATGGTTGCAGCACAAAACATGTGGCCTGGTAATAACTTACCTAATACTGAATTGATTTCTGCGGCAATATCACTCACAGACATGCCCTTACTCACCATGGTATAAAATACTCTTGAAGCAGGGAGAGCTCCGACTGCAGCGGCTAAACCATGACCAGTAAAATCACCAAGCATGCAATATAAGCTACCTAATGGGCTTTGTGCGACCAAAAACATATCGCCATTAAACATAGCCGCAGGCGATAAATGAAAATCTAAATGCTTAGGAAAAGATTGTTGGTTCTCAAGAGCATTATTAAAAATATGTTCGACAATTTCATGTTCACGCTCAACTTGATTTTGATGATATTCAAGTTGTAGATTTTGCTCTCTTGCCTTTTGGCTTAAATTACGGATCCGGCTATGCGCTTTAATTTTCGCGTTAAGAATCACTTCTTGAAACGGCTTATGTAAAAAGTCATCGCCGCCAACCGCTAAGCAACGCTCAAAACTCGCTTCGTCTTCTAAAGAGGTAATAAAAATAATCGGTAAGTAAACTTGGCTAAAGCGCTCTTTGATAATAGCAGCGGTTTCAAAGCCGTCCATCACAGGCATAATGACATCGAGTAACACAATATCAATGGTGTGTTCTTCGAGCAGGTTTAAAGCAACAAGACCGTTTTCAGCGCTATAAACACGGTAGCCCTGCTGCTCTAACATCACGGTTAATAAGCGACGATTTAAGGCAAGATCGTCTACAACCAGAATATTAAGCATCAATCAATATCGAACTTTTTATCAAAACGTGATATTTGCAGGATTTTTTTCAGTTGCGGTTGGCAGTTACTAATTTGAATTGTTTCAACTTTGCCTGTTAGGTTTTTTTTCATGTTCAGCAACATACCTAACGCTGAGCTGTCCATGTAATCTGTTTCTCTGAGATCTATAACCACTTTATCGATATTGTCGTTGAGATCGGCGTACGCCTGACGAAAAGATTGCACCAAATTAAAATCAAATTTTCCTTTGATTTGTACGGTTAATATAGCGCCATCAGCAGAAGTGCTGCGCGTTAAACTCATAATAAACTCCTAATAAACAAATCTTTCCTGATACTTAACTAAATATAACCGCTTAAAACAAATAAGCCAAAAATTAAAACACTTAGGATGAAATTTGTTATCATTTAGCCAAGCTTTTATAAAGAGATCTACCATGAGCGAAAATAATCTAGTTTATTCAACTGCTACGGGTCGCATTGAGCAACCTAAAGAAAGTAAACCAAGCCAAGGTAAAATTTTTAAAGACGGCTTTTTACGCATTGAACGTCAAACCAAAGGACGCAAAGGTAAGGGCGTGATGTTAGTTGTTGGTATCGACAGCGAGCAGCATGACTTAAAAAAATTAGCCAAAACCATTAAAAGTAAAATGGGCCAAGGCGGTGCAGTAAAAGACGGTATCATCGAAGTACAAGGTGATGACAGAGATAAGCTAAAAGCGATTCTCGAAGGACTAAAATTTAAAGTTAAAATTGCAGGGGGCTAATCACCCCCCTTATTTTTTGATTTCTGTATTTTATGAATTCAATGAGTTGAGCTGTTCATAAAGTGTTGGCAACTCTTCTTCTGGGATAGGCTTACTATAGTAGTAACCTTGCACAATATAACAGTTGTTGTTTTGTAAAAACTCAATCTGCTCGATGGTTTCTACCCCTTCGGCAACAACGTTAAGCTTCAGCTTTTGTGCCATAGCAATAATCGCAGCGGTAATTTCCATATCATTACTATCTTGTGGAATATCTTTCACAAACGAGCGATCAACCTTCAAAATATCGACAGGGAAACGTTTAAGGTAACTCAGTGAAGAGTAGCCTGTACCAAAGTCATCGATTGAAATTGACACGCCCAAAGCTTTTAGCTGATGCAGTTGTAGAATAGCTGCTTCAACATGCCCCATCAGCATACTTTCTGTTAGCTCAAGGTGTAAGCGTTTAGGCTCAACTCCTGTTTGTTTGATGATCTTATCCAGTGTCGACACTAAATTCGCATCTTTAAACTGACGTGCCGATAAATTAATTGAAATATTATTCTTTAAATCTTGGCTAGCTAAACGCGCTGCAAATTCACACGCCTCTTGCAGTATCCACGCACCTAACTCAACAATTAAGCCCGTTGCCTCAGCAATAGGAATAAACTTGGTCGGTGGGATCATCCCTTCTCTAGGGTGGAACCAGCGAATAAGTGCTTCGTAGCCAACCACTTGGTTATTTCTACAATCAACTTGTGGTTGATAATAAACTCTAAACTGCCCTTCGCGAATACCAGTACGAAGCTCATTTTCAATAAATAAGCGTTCGTTTGCTGCCGCATTAAGCTCTTGGCTATAGAAGTGGAAAGTATTACGTCCTTTCGCTTTTGCTTCATACATCGCAAGGTCGGCATGTTTAAGTAACTGATCTTCTTCTTGGCTATCAAATGGTGCCATTGTGATACCAATACTGGCACTGATGATCACTTCATTGTTACCTAATTTGATTGGCTCATTAAGCGTGCGCTGAATCGTATTGGCCACTTCCATGGCATGTGTTTGGTGCTCAATACCACTTAATAATACCGCGAATTCATCACCACCTAAACGCGCTATTGTATCTTCCGTACGCAAACGCTTTTTCAAACGGTTAGCCACTTCTACTAATAACTGATCCCCAGCATCATGCCCTAGTGTATCGTTGATACGTTTAAATTCATCTAAGTCAAAATAGAATAAGGCAAATGCATAATGACCACGTTCAGCCAGTGCCATTGATTTACGCAGCTGCATTCTGAAGAAAGTACGGTTAGCAAGCCCCGTTAAGGTATCAAAGTAAGCCAATTGCTCCATCTTACGCTGGCTTTCTTTTACAAACGAAATATCTTGAGCTGATGCCACGTAACTGGTGATCTCACCACCATCTTCACGAATTGGTGAAATACTTAACGAAACCCAAACTGATTGGCGTTCATTCCCTTGTAATAAGGTATCCCCGCGCCAATAATTACGGCTACGCAAATCGATATCAATATCATCGACTAAAATCGCCATTTCTTGTGAAATGATATTCAGCAGCGGCGAGCCAATAAAGTGACGCTCCTCAAAACCGGTCATTTCAACCATTTTCGGATTCACGTATTTGATCTCAAAGTCTTGATTGGTGATCACCACACCGGTACCAGAGAAAGCCACAGCTTTAGATAAACGATTCGCCGCTTTTTCAGCTATTTCTTTTTCACTAATGCGCTGGTTTAAACCATCGATCAACTTACGAATTTCAATAGCCATGTCTCTAAACGAGCCATTTAGCGTGCCAATTTCATCTTTATTAGCCTTTGGAAACTCAGTTTGTAATTGCCCTTTGCCAAAACTAACTACCGCATTAACTAACGAGTGAATGCGACGCAGTACTAGTTGATAAAGTGCTTGATGCAATAATAAGGCAACTAAAATAGCGTACAAGATAAACAAGCCGAAGAATTTTACTTTTAACTCTTCAAGCGCAGAAAGTGCAGACGAGCGCTTTTTATAAATTCCAATATACCAGTTTAGGTTCTCGACTTTACGAATATTGATAATATGTGTTTCACCATCTTGTACGAATGAGTTTGCCGACTCAGGTAACTTTAAACGAATGGTTTCAGACACTAGTTTTTGCAGATCAGGGTTTACAAAATCTTCGGTGAGTAATTTTTTACCTTCACGACCATATTGCTCAAGCGTGGTTTTATCTAAATCAGGGTGAGCTAACAGCTGACCTTTTGCATCAAACACTAACAGATGCTGCTCACGGTCACCGATAGGCAACTGTGCCAATAAGGTTTCAAGCGCGATATCACTGCCCGTGACACCAAAAAAATCGTTATCAAGGTAGATTGGCACAAGCACACTCACCACCCACTTATGCCAAATAGTATCGTAATACACTTTTGACCACACCGCTTCTCGGCTTGGGTTAGTTGCAGCCTGAGCGTAATTGAAGGTTTCGCCTTTAGTAAAATCAAAGTCACCAGGTACATTGAGTGCCCAGTTTGGTGGCGCGATTCGAATAAAGTTATCTTTGGTGACAAGGTAAAAATTAAAGAAATCTTGAATTAAGGTCGGTGAAACGATTTTCCATAGCGATTCAGAATCGTTTATAAGCTGTTTATAAAATTCAGAATATTTATCTTGAGGGAGAAACGCAGCCGATAAGCCATCTTCTGAGGTACTACGGATACTGCCATCGAGGGCAAATTTGAGTTCTGCGCTGCGTTTACTTTGTAAATGCGATTCGTTGTGAAGGAGTTGGCTGCTTACGACGTTATTCGCCTGCTCAGCAATATTGATTTTGGTTTTGATCAAGCGGTTAAATTGACGACTCAAGCGTTCACTAGAGTGTTTTAAAAGTTCGTGCTCTTCAAACACAAGCTGTTTTTCTTCAGATTTAAGCATCAAAGCCGCAGCACATATACCTGCAATCAAACAAATCGCAGAGATCAGCAGCGACAATTTCATACTTAATGAATTCACACCAAAACGTGATGGCGGTCGTCGATACACCACAGGACTACCTTATTAATAATTGTTATTATTTATTGTGCAAAAACAAATATACCAGATTCATTTTTATATTTATAAATTTTTTATAAATATAAATGAATTTTCTGAGTAAACACCGATGTTTTCTAAATTAGCTGCGATAGGCAGTTGACTTTACATACAAGTGTTTTTACATTAGTCCAATGAAACAAATTATCTCTCGCACTTTTTTTTCTTTTTTTAGCTTCTTTAGATAGAGGAGGCTTAACTGTTTGCGAGATAAATTCACCGAATAGCTAAAGCCTCCCACTTGGGAGGCTTTTTTGTTTGTGCACTGTTTTGGAATGAGGAAACCAACATGAGCATTGATACATTAAATGCGTTACGACACGATATTAATGAAATAGATTCCGACTTATTGGTGTTACTGGCTAAAAGACGCCGTATTAGCCACAGCGTAGTTGAATATAAAATTGCCAATAACAAACCAATTCGCGATGAAGCCCGCGAACAAGCATTACTCGAAAAGCTTATTAATTATGGTAAGTCGCTAGGTCTAGATGCGTACTACATCAATAATGTGTTCCAAACTATTCTTGAAGATTCTGTTTTGAATCAACAAGCAATGCTACAAAAGAATCTAAACCCTGAAGCAATGAGCGAAAGTCATCGTGTTGCTTACTTAGGTGGTCAAGGCTCTTATAGCCAATTAGCCTGCCATAAATATTTTAGCCGTCGCCCAGGTAAGCTGATTGAGATGGGCTGTTCGAGCTTTGATCAAATCACTGGCAAAGTTGAAAGTGGCCAAGCTGATTTCGGCTTACTGCCAATTGAAAACACCAGCTCAGGTAGTATCAATGAAGTGTTCGATTTATTACAACATGCACAAGTATCAATTGTCGGTGAGGTCACTCACAGCGTTGAGCACTGTTTATTAGCAATGCCAGGTACTGAGCTTTCTCACATTAATAAAATCTTTGCTCACCCACAGCCTTTTGCTCAATGTAGCCGCTTCATTCAGGGTTTAGGTGATATTCAACATGAAACCTGTGACTCAACCTTCCATGCATTACAATCAGCGGTTGAAACTACAAACAGCGCCGCTATCGGCTCAGCACAAGCAGGTAAAAATGTAGGGTTAGAAGTCGTTAAATCAGGCCTTGCAAACCAAAGCGAAAACCATAGCCGCTTCATTGTCGTCGCGCGTAACCCGTTGCAAGTATCTAAGCAAATTCCAACAAAAACCAGTTTGATTATGGCGACCAAACAACAAGCGGGTTCATTGGCTGATGCCTTGATGATTTTTAAACAACATCAAATTAACCTAGTAAAATTGGAATCTCGTCCAGTACCTGGAAACCCATGGGAAGAGGTGTTTTATGTTGACCTTGAAGCAAACCTTGATGACTTACATGTTAAGCAAGCGCTTGAAGAGCTAAAAGAACACACCCAATACACCCGTGTATTAGGCTGCTATCAAAGTGAGTCTTTGCAAGCTGTTAGTGTGTAACAGCCAGCCTAGATATGATTAATAAAAAGGAGTCAGTCGGCTCCTTTTTCGTATAATTTCATCTTAGATACTTGCACCTACTGCCCTGTCTAAGCATAATCTTGAAAACAATTTGAAATTGGAACTTTCATGAATTGGTTAGCAGAATTAGCAACTAAAAGAACACCTTGGTTATTATTAGCCGTTATTTCACTCGCCTTTGAAATCACTGCGTTATTTTTTCAATACAACATGGGCCTTGAGCCATGCATCATGTGTATATATCAACGTACTGCTGTTTTAGGCTTACTTGCAGCGGGTGTGATTGGTGCAATTAACCCACAAAATATGGTTGTTCGCTTAGTCGCATTTGCCACTTGGGGTGTCTCTGCAATTTGGGGTTACTTTATTGCCAAAGAACACATTGCAATGCAAAACAATACTGACCCTTTTGCATTTAGCTGTGCATTTGAACCTAACTTCCCAAGTTTTATGCCTTTGCATGAATGGATCCCTAGCTTCTTTGCCGCTACTGGTGATTGCGGAAATATCGATTGGCAGTTTGCTTCTATGAGTATGCCAGCATGGATGGAAGTGATTTTTGCAGCATTTTCAGTGGTATTTGTGGCTGTTTTAGTTAGCCGATTAGTGAGCAAAAAGTCGCTATAATGATTTATTTTTTTACTAGCCAAATCCCTGCTTTAAAAAGCTTTAAAGTAAGGCAACGCCAGCAAATTATTGCCCTTGCTTTGGCTCATTTAAGCCCAAGCAAAAAGATCATTTTATCAGTATGTAAGCTTGCCTTTTTAGCACCCTTATTTTTAGGCTTGGCCTACTTTGAAGGCTGGATGCTTATTCCTTGGTTATTGTTAGCGGGCTTAAGTTACCCACTCATCACAACACCTATCGAAAACATGTTCGCATTAGCGCATTTAGACAAAGCTATCGATGAATTTAAACAGGGCGAATAACGCCCTGTTTAGGTATATAGCCCGCTATTTATAATGTAATTTTCCCCTCAAGTTTAGCAAATAGCTTATCGCCAATTCCTTTTACTTCTTTTAATTGCTCTACCGACTTAAACGGACCTTGCTTTTTACGGTGCTCAACAATCGCTTTGGCTTTTGACTCTCCAATACCCGGTAATTGAGTAAGTTGATCTATGCTAGCTTTGTTTATACTGAGCTTTTGCATTTTAACTTGTGTTGCTTCGGTTGGTTTAACGGCGAATGCCGATGTAGCAGGTAGTAACGCAATGCTTGTGGCAAGTAAAATACTTGATAGTAATTTCATAATTTCCTCCATGATGTCCATCTTGGACAGGTAGTTAGCTATTACCCAACACTCACTCCATCGCTTGTGTTTAACTTTGGGTAACAATTTAAATAAAGCTAATGTCCCTATTATTGTCAAATTTGCTGAATAAAATTTTTCTCAAGTTACTTGCAAAGTAAGCCCCGAAGCATTACTGTATATAAAAACAGTAATCAAAGTAGCGGTATTACGCTGCAAATGCCACGCTTAAATGCAGGAGAAATCATGGCTGTTGTTGTTAAATATGTTGTAGAAAGAAACGGAGTCGAGCGCATGACGTTTACTACTAAGAAAGAAGCTGATGCGTATGACAAAATGCTCGACATTGCTGAGTCATTAGAACTAATGCTTGAAAAAGTTGATGTACCATTAAGCGAGCAACAAATTGAGTCACTGGCGCTTGAAATGGCAAAAGAAAAAGACCAATTTATGGCGGTACTTAAAGGTGCAAAAGACGCCCCAGCTAAGCCTAAAAAAGCAAAGTCAGACGACAACGTTGCTGATATAAAAGAAAAAGCGGCAAGCTAAACGCAAATTTAGATCATAAAAAAGGGCAACAGATGTTGCCCTTTTTTGTGTTTAATCAAAAACTACAGTGACGACTCAACTTCATCAAATAAGTCTGTAATTTCTTTTTTCGGCTCAGCAGTTGTAAGGCTAACAACAACAATAGCAATTGTTGATAAAATAAAGCCTGGGACAATCTCATAAATGATTGCACTTAATGCTTGGCCATCAATTGTAATTGGCGCGTAAATCCAAAATAGTACTGTTGCAGCACCAACAACCATACCACTAATAGCGCCTTGTAAGTTCATGCGCTTCCAGTAAAGGCTCAGTAATACGAGTGGACCAAATGCAGCACCAAAACCTGCCCATGCATTACTCACTAAATCTAAGATAGAGCTATCGCGGTCATAGGCTAAGTAAATAGCAAATAGAGCCACCAAAATAACACTAATACGACCTACTAAAACCAGCTCTTTTTGAGATGCACTACGGTTTAAGTAAATCTTATAAAAATCTTCGGTTAGTGAGCTTGAACACACTAATAACTGTGATGAAATAGTACTCATAATCGCCGCTAAAATAGCTGCCAATAAGAAGCCAGCAATTAAAGGATGGAAGATAAGCTCAGACAACACTAGGAAAATCGTTTCTTTATCATCAATTGGCATTTGGTTTTCAAGCATATAAGCAGCACCAAATAGACCTGTTAGCACAGCACCAATAGCTGAAAGCGTCATCCACGACATACCCACACGGCGCATAGTCGGCATATCTTTCACAGAGCGCACAGACATAAAACGCACAATAATATGTGGTTGACCAAAATAACCAAGGCCCCATGCCATTGCAGAAATAATCGCTATCGTTGAACCACCTGCAAACCAATCCATCATATTAAGTGCATGAATTTCTGATTCTTTTGGTGAGCTTAATAATAAGTCATAGCGTGCATTTGCAAGTGTATCCATAACTGGCTGATCAAGCATGGTAAACGTTGCAATTGGCACAGCCAGCAACGAGATAAACATGATACAGCCTTGTACAAAGTCAGTCAGGCTCACTGCTAAGAAGCCACCAAACAAGGTATATAACACGACGACACCGGTTGTGATGTACAGACCCATTTCGTAGCTCATATTAAATGAGTTTTCGAACAACTTGCCGCCTGCAACAACACCTGACGAGGTATACAAGGTGAAGAAAACAATGATTACAATCGCAGAGATCACACGCAGAATATTTTTATTATCATCAAAGCGGTTCGCGAAGTAATCTGGAATGGTGATTGAGTCATTCGCCTTTTCTGTGTAAACACGTAAACGAGGCGCGACTAGGAAGTAGTTAGCCCAAGCACCGAGTACTAAACCTATGGCAATCCAAACCTTGCTTAAACCAAACAAATACATTGCACCCGGTAGACCCATTAGCAGCCAACCACTCATGTCTGATGCGCCAGCTGAAAGCGCAGCAACACTTGGTGATAAATTACGACCACCTAGCATATAGCCTGATACATCGTCGGTAGATTGCTTATAAGCATACAGCCCAATCCCCAGCATGACGATGAAGTACATTGCTAACGAAATTATCATTCCTGTTTCCAAATTAGCCTCCAAAAGTTGTTTAATGTTGGCTTTTAATCCGAATAATGACTCGCAAGTTATTTAATTTTAAGACATTATTGGGGTAAAAACCGATATCACCCATGACTATAACATGCTTCCCCCCTTCAACTCCAATCAAGCAGTTCAATGACAGGGTTTACAATTTCAACCTTTTCATAACAAAAATATGATATTTAATCTCAAGTTATAGAATTCAATTGCAATTTATCCTAGTCTTAAGATCAGAATAAAATCAGTATTTATCCTCAAATACTCGCATTTAATTAATGCTATTTCAGGCACAATGACATATATTGCTGATGGATAAATGAATTAACCGAAGTGGACATGCCAGGACTATGTATTTTTACGCTGCACGCCAACCTATTTTAGATAAGGAAAAGAAACTTGTCGGCTACGAACTCCTTTTTAGGGATGGCGTAGATAACGTGTTTCCAGACATTGATGGCGATGAAGCAACATCACGACTCATTGAAGGTAGTCAGTTCAATTTTGGTTTAGAAGATTTAACGGATAACAAACCAGCTTACATTAATTTCACTTTAGAGACACTCCAAAAAGGCTACCCTTTATTACTGGGTAAAGAACAAGTCGTTGTCGAAATTCTTGAAACTATTCAACCAGGTAAACGTTTACTTGCTCTGGTTAAAGATTTAAAAGAGCGTGGTTACACACTGGCCCTTGATGATTACATTCATCAACCTGTCTGGCGTCATTTTTATCCGTATATCGATATGATCAAAATTGACTTTTTAACCACAGACAAAGAGTCGATTGAAGCGGTTATTGAAGCGATAAAACCTCACCCGCACATCAAGTTGCTTGCCGAAAAAGTCGAAACTTACGAGAAATACCAACTTGCCCTAGAAATGGGTTTTAGTTACTTTCAAGGCTTTTTCTTTTCAAAACCGGAGATGGTACAAAGTAAAACTTTGCCACCTTCTGAGATGGCTCTTGCCGAGCTCCTATACGAAACATCAAGTATTGATTTAAACCTTAGAAAAATCACTGAGGTGTTTGAACGTGACGTTAACTTATCTTATAAGCTATTACGCTATTCAAACTCCGCGGCATTTAAACGCCGTGCCGAAATCAGCACAATCAAGCAAGCGCTTATCGTATTAGGAAGCGAAGAAATTAAACGTTTCTTGTCGCTGTTATTTGCAGCTCAAGTATCTGCAGATAAACCTGCTGAACTGATCCGCCTGTCGCTAACCCGAGCACGGTTTGCTGAATTACTGGCAATTAGTCATGGTAAGTTACGCGATACAGGTATGGCTTTCTTAACAGGCATGATGTCATTAATGGATGCTATCTTAGATGAAGATATGCCAAGCGTTATGAATAAGTTACCGCTGACCAACGAAATTAAAGACGCTCTACTTAAAGATGAAGGCTTACTCGCTACCTATCTAAACCTTGTAAAATTCTATGAGCAAGCAAATTGGGAAAAAGCGAAAGAAATCCAACAACAGTTGGGCCTTAAGCCAGAAGAAGTACCGGACGCTTACCACGACGCATTAAGTTGGTCTAATGACCAAATGAGTGTGTTTGGAGACTGATGAATATCAATCTATTAATGCTATAAAAAATGCCAGCAATTGCTGGCATTTTTATTTGAATAATCTTAAAGATTTTCTAAGAAGTCTTCGTCAAAATCATCCGTTTCTTTTTCAACTGGCGGATTACCATCATGTAGCTCATATAATTGACGCTGGAAGTAAATATCCTTCACGAAAATATATGGGTCTAACGACTCATTTAATAGGCTCTCTTGTGGCATTAATGAAGCACGGGCTTCAACCGCTTTAAGCGCAAACACCAAAATAGTCTGCGGTGTTGTTAACGTGATTTCAGGTAACACAAAGTTATCTACCACATCACCTGTTAGGTTTCGTGCTGTACTTGGCCCCATACCTGGGATCATCAAATAAGCGCCATCTCCTACACCCCATACACCTAAGGTTTGACCAAAGTCTTCATCGACAATTTCTAAACCCAGCGATGAAGCGACATCAAAAAAGCCGAGTAAACCTACCGTAGAGTTCACTAAAAAGCGCGCTAGGCTAATACCCATATTACCAGGTTTACCTTGCAGGCCAGCATTGACCATATCCGTTGGTGCAGTGATGTTATCGGTAAAATTAACAATGCTACGTCTTACCGGTGTTGGCGTGACAGTAACGTAGCCAACAGCTGCTGGGCGAAGAATATAAGCGTCAAGCACGTCCATATTAAAATCATACATAGGACGGTTAAACGACTGTAATGGGTCTCGCTCATCCGCTTTTTCTTCAGGTATTTGTGCGCACCCTGCAAGCACTACAAAAAAGATAAAAAATATACTGTGCCTAAACATCGGCTATCCTTAAGGTATTAACTCATTAATTAGCAACGAATATTCTTTTACGTTTGCACGCTCTAAAACATCCGACTTGCCTTCCAACTCGCCGCTAGAAGTTACCACAGTTGCATCTTTTGATAAACGCGCAGTTAAAATAATTTTATCGACACTTGATAGGTTCAAGCCTTCTACCATGGCATTGCTATCACTCAACGTCACGGTTAGAGGAAAGCTATATTCGGTCATTTTTACCACAGCTAATGGCATTTGTGGACCACTGGCAGCTTTTGCAAAAACAAATAACGTGCCGTTTTGTGGCTGCGAATCTGCAAGTGCAGAGTCTAAATCAACCGTGATGCTAATTTCACTGTTTGAAGCTTCTGCGAGTTTTGTATTTGTAACTTGCTGCTCATTATTTAAATGGGCATCAATTTCAGCAATTCGCTCTGCAATCATGCTATAACGCGGGTCGTTTTGCTGCATACTTGCAAGCAGTACTTCAAACGCAGTTTTTGCTTGCAGCCAATCTTTACGCTCATAAGCAATTAGGGCTAGCAATGAGATAGCATCAATATTGGTCGGCTCTGCTTTTAACACTCTCGATAACATAGTCGCCGCACGAGACATATTCGCATCACTGCCTTCCATTAGCAGGACTTGCGAGTAGCTGATCAGCACTTGCTTGTTATCTGGGTTCATTTTAAGAACCTTATCAAATGACTGCATTGCCATATCAAATTCATTTAATGACATCGCAACACGACCTAGCAGCATCCACGCTACTTCATCATCACCACTTTGATCAAGCTTGGTACGCAATGCTAAAGCAAATGCTTGCAGCTCATTCGGTGTTAATGGCTCACCATCTTGCATTACGGCACGTTCACCATACGACTTAAGGTTTGCCATCGCGTCATGCCAGCCTTTAATTTGCTGCTGACTACCCGTGTAACCGTAAAAGATAGCCGTTAAAACAATTAAAAAGCCAGCGCCAGTAAGGGCAAAAATACGGTTGTTACCTTTACTATTTAGCGCTTTTTCCGGAGACAGCTCATTGAGTAAACGACGCTTTTGCTCGTTAACTGACTCATCAAACATTTGTGCATCAATACGCTGGTTATCTAAGTCAGCTTTAAGCTCGTCTAAACGTTGATGATAAATTCGGATTAACTCCGAGTTTGCATTGTGATCAAGGCGTTGAATACGTTCGCGTTTAAAAAACGGAACGACAACAAATAGCAATGCAACCAGTGTGAGTAAAACAAAAGAAGCCCACATTAATGCCATCTAGCTTTGCTCCTGACGTTGATTTTGTTCAATTAACTTTGCAAGCAGTGCCTCGTCTTGCTCTGTCCATGTTTGTTTTACAGATGCCTTACGTTGGCGTAAAACAATAAAGCCAAAGCCAAGTACCACAATTAATACTGGCAATACCCATAACACTAAGGTTGCTGGTGTTACTGGTGGATCGTAATGTACGAAGTAACCGTAACGGTCAATCATATAATCGATGACTTCATCTTTGCTTTTGCCATCTTTTACCAGCGTTAATACTTTGTCACGTAAGTCTTTGGCTACAACGGCGTCTGAATCGGCAATGTTCTGGTTTTGACATTTAGGGCAACGCAGCTCTTTGGTAAGTTCACTAAAGCGAACAGCTTGCTCTTTATCATCAAATTGATACTTGTCTTGCTCTGCAAATGCGCTAAACGTGATAAGCAAACTTGCTAAAAAAATCACGAGTCTCATTACTGTAACTCCTGCATTAACGGTGCGAATTTGGCTCGCCACACACGCGGATTAATATCGCCGGTATGGTGCAGCAAAATAGTGCCTTGTTTATCGACTAAAAAGGTCTCTGGTGCGCCAGACACACCTAAATCAAGGGCTAATGTGCGTTTTAAATCTAAGATATTAAATTGATATGGGTCGCCAGCACGATTAAGCATGCTAGTGACATCTTCGCGTAGTGCGTTAATATCAAACTGGCCATCAAAGTCAGGGTCGTAGCCTTGCTCGTAGTATAAGCCAACAATCTTAACGCCCTGCTCTCTAAGCTCGGTTAAATAGCCTAACTCAGCTAAACAGGTCGGGCACCATGTGCCCCACACATTAAGTAAGTAAACTTCACCTTTTAAATCTGCATCAGTCCAACGCTTTGACTCATCCATCAAATCTGGCAGGTTAAAAGCTGGCATAGCCTGCCCAATACGCCCTGTTTGCAGCTCACGCGGGTTAGCAAACAAACCTTGATATAAAAATACACACAGTAAAACGAAAACCAGTAAAGGTGCTAGTGCGAGTAGTTTACGGTTCATGCTGAAGCCTCCTGCTTAGTCGATTTTTGGCGATAGCGTTTATCACCAAGTACTAAAAAGCCTGCCAGTGAAATCAAGATACCACCGAGCCACATCCAACGAACATAAGGCTTATGGTAAATACGTAACGACCACGCACCTTGGCTTAATTGCTCACCTAGCGCTAGATACAAGTCACGCGTAAAGCCTGCATCAACAGCCGCTTCAGTCATAAACTGCATACCAATGTCATAACGGCGTTTTTCAGCATGTAAAACGGTTACTTGTTTATCGTTTTTCAGAACAGTGACAACACCAGCATGGCCGCTATAGTTTGCGCCGCGGATAGACTTAACACCATCAAAGCGGTACTGGTATTCATTTAAAGCCACAATATCACCCGGCTTCATTGAAACATCTCGCTCTACTGAATAAGCAGAGGTGAGCGTTACACCTGCAATCACGAACGCTAAACCAACGTGGCCTAAAACCATCGCCCAATAGCTTAGCCCTAAACGTTTAAAGCCTTCGCCTAAGGTTTTGTGAATAGTTACTTTTGCCGCTAAATCAACCACTGTAGTAACAACAATCCATACCGCTAGCGCAGTTGCAATAAAGGTAATTGGCGCAATTACATCGTAACTTGAATATAACCACGCTGCCGTAGCCACGAGACTGACGACAGCCGATAGTGCAAACTTATTTTGCAACATCGACCACTTGTTTTGTTTCCAGCGTAACAGCGGACCCATACCCATTAAAATGGCAAACGGTACCAGTAAAATAGCAAACATCTTATTGAAGAACGGCTCACCAATCGAAATGCTACCTAAGCCAAGTTCTTTGTGGATCATTGGCAGTAATGTACCTAGCAATACAATCAGCGTTGCCACAACTAAGAAAATATTATTTAGCCAAAGCGCGACTTCACGTGAGGCAAACTTATAACGGCCTTCACTTTTCACCTGCGAAACACGCAGTGCATAAAGCGATAAACCACCACCAACTACAATGGCTAAGAAAGCTAAAATAAACATACCGCGGTTAGGATCTGAGGCAAAAGCATGCACAGATACAATGATACCCGAGCGAACAATAAAGGTACCCAGTAAGCTTAACGAGAATGCTGCAATAGCCAGTAATACGGTCCACGACTTAAATACACCACGCTTTTCGGTGGTTGATAATGAGTGCAGCAATGCGGTTGCCACAAGCCATGGCATTAATGATGCGTTCTCAACTGGATCCCAGAACCACCAGCCACCCCAGCCAAGTTCTGAATATGCCCACCAACTACCAATGGTAATACCGAGTGTTAAAAAGCCCCATGCTGTCATAGTCCAAGGACGAGACCACTTAGCCCAAGTATTATCAAGCTTACCTGTAAGTAACGCTGCAATAGCAAATGAGAACGACACAGATAAACCCACATAGCCCATATAGAGCAATGGCGGGTGAATAATCATACCTGGGTCTTGCAATAACGGATTTAAATCGCGACCTTCAACTGGGAAATACGGTAATAGGCGCTCAAATGGGCTCGACATTAATAAGGTGTACAGCATAAAGCCAACACCTAAAAAGCCTAATACACCCAGTACACGAGCACGTAATACCCAAGGTAATGATTGCGAACGCATAGCGACAACTGCTGTCCAACCCGCTTGCATTACTAACCAGAGTAAAATTGCCCCTTCATGACCACCCCATGTCGAGGTTATTTTGTAGTACCAAGGTAAGGTGCTACTTGAGTGATAAGCAACATACGAAACAGTAAAGTCGTCGGTTAAACTGGCATAAACAAGTGCAGCAAAAGACAAAAGTACAAATACGAATTGTCCAATTGCCAGTGATGGGGCTGCACGCATTAAACGTAAATTGCCGGTATGCGCGCCCCACAAAGGAAAAATACACAATAGAACACTGAGCACCATGGCCAGTGTTAAAGAAAAATAACCGAGTTCTGGGATCATATTAATTGCCGTTATCTAAGTTATACGTCGGTTTTTCGTGTTTGATACCCTTCACAGCTTCAGCAACTTCTGCAGGCATGTATTCTTCATCATGCTTTGCAAGTACTTCAAAGGCATCAATTTCATTGGCTTTAACTAACACACCCTGCGCAACAATCCCTTGGCCTTCACGGAATAAATCCGGCAAAATCCCTTGATAATTAATTGTCACCATAGGGCCTTTATCAATCAGTTTAAAGCTTACCTTTAAGCTTGATTCGTCACGAACAACTGAACCAGGTACAACCATGCCACCAATACGTAACTTTTGGCCAATATGCGGTTTTTCTTTGTTTGGTCCTTTCCCCTCAACAAGTTCACTTGGGGTATAGAATAAATTAATGTTTTCTTGCAGTGCGTACAGCACTAAACCAATGGTTGCACCCACACCAAAAATAATGGCTACAACTGCTAATAAACGTTTTTTACGTCTTGGATTCATTGCCCTGCCTCTTGCTTCGCTTTCTTAATGCGCTCTTCACGTTGTGCTTGCTGCTTTACTGAAGAGAAAATACGTTTTGTATCGTTTAACGAACTAAATAAAATACCGAGTAAAATTAATGCACAGCTACCAAAAGACAACCATACATAAAAGCCATAGCCACCCATGGCAATAAAATCTGCAAAAGAATCAAACTGCATGATTAACCTCGCTCAACCATATCACGCACCCAAGGGCGATGCTTTTCACGTTGGAGAATTTCGTTTTTAAGGCGGATTAACGTCACCACACCAACAAAACCTGCAAACGCAACAATGTTAACCATTAATGGCCAAAACATGCTTGGATCAATGGCTTTAGTATCAAACTTTGTAATGGTTGCACCTTGATGCAAGGTATTCCACCACTCCACCGAGAAGTGAATAATCGGTAAGTTGATAACCCCAACAATGGCTAAGATACAAGCAGCACGCCCCGCTGCTTTTTTATCTTCAAAAGCATGATAAAGCGATAACACACCAAGGTATAAAAATAACAGAATTAATTCAGAGGTAAGACGTGCATCCCACACCCACCATGCACCCCACATAGGTTTACCCCATGCTGCACCGGTGATTAATGCTATCGCTGTCACACATGCCCCGACAGGTGCAATTGCAATCACTGCAAGTTCTGCATTACGTAATTGCCATACTAGTGCGATCACTGCTGCAATCGCCATAGAAGAGTAAGCGCCCATAGATAAAATAGCTGAAGGCACATGGATAAAAATAATTCGGTAGCTGTCTTTTTGTTGGTAATCGGCTGGAGCATAAGCAAGCCCCCAGACCCATCCAACAATCATACAAACCACCGTAACGACGGCGAAATAAGGCAGTAAGGTGTTACACAATTGGTAAGCACGATCTGCTTTTGCGTAGGGATGTAACCACTTCCACATATTAACTTACACTCACTTTCAATGCTGACGATATGGCAATTGGCGCCGCTATAATCGCTACGATTAGCATGGCACCAAGGATTGCAAGCTGTCCGCTATAGGCAAGCTCCATAGAGCTGGTATCAATAGCCGAGGTTGCAAAAATTAGTACAGGGATATACAAAGGCAAAACAAGCAAACTCATTAAAATGCCGCCTTTTTGTAGCCCCACAGTGAGTCCAGCGCCAATTGCGCCAATGAAGCTAAGCAATGGCGTACCTAACAATAAGGTCAGAACGGTTGCTAAAAGCGCTGAACTTTCTAAATTCAATAACAAAGCAAATACCGGAGTCATTAACACTAAAGGCAACCCCGTGATCACCCAATGCGCTGCCACTTTTGCAAGGACAGTTAACGGTAATGGGTATGATGAAGCAATTAATTGCTCTAGTGTTCCGTCGTGATAATCATCACGAAATAGCTTATCTAGGCCTAACATGGTCGACAGTAACGCAGCGACCCAAATAATGCCCGGAGCCATACGAGCAAGTAGACCGGGTTCAGGGCCAATTGCTAACGGAAAAAGTGTAATAACAATAAGAAAAAACAAGATAGGGTTAACGATTTCAGCACGCTGACGAAACGCTAATTTAAGATCTTTAGAAAAAACCGCAGAGAATAATTGCCAATACGAATGCTGTTTTACCATCAGTGGCGATACTCCAAAGTCACTGTTTGTAAGTCACTAAAATGTGTCGTTAAATCTTGGTGGGTAGTTAAAAGAATCGCGCCGCCAGCATTTAGGTGCTCAACAAAGCGTTCTTGTAAAAATGCCACACCGCTTTTATCAAGGGCTGTAAATGGCTCATCAAGGATCCATAGTTTGGCGCTGTTTAACCACAGTCTTACTAGGGCGACACGACGCTGTTGCCCTGCTGACAACATACGAACAGGCACATCCTCAAGACCCACCAAGCCTATTTTTGCTAAGATCGGATACAAGTCTTGTTTGCTATCGTAGCCATTAATTTTTAGCCAAAATGCGACATTCTCAAGGGCAGTAAGTTGTGTATTTACCCCTGTTTTATGGCCGATGAATAATAACTCTTGTGCATATTCATCATAGTATTTCGTAATCGAGCGTTCTTGGAACAAAACATCGCCTTCATCCGCCATAGCGAAACCCGCGATAATACGCAATAATGATGTTTTACCAGCCCCATTCGGACCAGCTAACTGCATAATTTGTCCCGATTTCAAGCTGAAATTAAGATCCGCAAACAAACAACGATCTTGCTTGATGCAGGTGACGGCCTTAATGTGTAACAAGATGACGATTCTCTATACCCAAAATTAGGCGTTAGTCTACCATAATGATAGGGTAATACGAATATTGCTTTAAAACGATTAACTTATATTTGATCTAAAATAATGAATAAACAAAGCCAGTTGACTCTCAGCACTCAGCTTAATCTAGACCCAAAAGCAATCAGCAGTGCATCACAGCAATCACCTAATGATGCATTGAAAATGCTGGCTGAGCAGAGCCTAACTGCCCGTAATATCGTGATTGGTAAGCACAGTGTGCAAATGGACATGCTAATCAATAACTCATGGCAAACATTACGCTTATCAACAGAGCAAGAAAACCTTAAAACTGAGCGCTTTTTAGCGGCCAATATTCAATTAAGTAGTGATGGTAAACAGCTGACTATCACACCAGCACCGCTGACGATTACACTTGGCAAAAGCCAGCAATTACAAGCACTACTGAACTTGCTAACGCAAGGGAGTGCAAATACAAATATGCCGCACCCGGCTCAGATTGCGCCAAGTAAACCTTTACTACAACTACCGGCATTAAAAGCTGAGTTTGCTCTTAACAATAGCCTGGTTGCTCTTTTAAAAGCTGAAGCACCACTTAAAGCCATTTTGCTGCCTGCTACCAACCAACAAAATAGCTTTAATTTAAACATTATTAATCGCTTTGGGGATTCTCTCCATCAGCAAAGTGTTAGCCAACAAAAAGTAGCTGAGTTGGTGGCTAAGCTAACCCCTGAAATGAATTTAAAATTAGCTGGGCAACAAGTACAGTTAAGCGTTGCAAACAAGCAAAGTAATGAATTAACTTTACCGCTACCGGCAATATCGCCAAAACAAGCTAAGCAAATTCAAGCGCAGTGGCAATTTCATCCTCATGCATTAAAACTAATACCCCAGCAAGTTAAAAATACTGTTGAACTTATAAATAAAGCACCTGTGCAACAAATACTGTTAAAGAACTCTCTGTCAGAGACATTCAATCAAGCATTAAAAAGCCAAGCTGTTGAACCTAAGAGTACGTTGATAGCGCCATCGAGCAGCTCAAAATCCCCCATTAGCTCTTGGCTAAAAGACAGTTTTGCTGATTTAAAAACGCGTATTAGTGATGCAGTGCGCTATTTTGAAAAGCTCCCCGCTACCACCAAAGCGGCTGTTAACCAGTCAACGCATCAGCTGATTGAAAGCAAAAATACAATTAGCCAACTGGGCTTTAATGCTAATAAAATCAATATAGTAAAGTTTGCCGCTATTCAACAAAGCGCGCCACAACACGCCGTCCCCCAAGTATCGCAAAAAACCAGTGGACCAGTTTCAGCAAATACGCCATTACCTGCGACTAAACAGACAGAGCCATTAACCGAAAGTCAGTCTACAAGGCAAGTTAGCTTACCCGTGAGTTATAACAAGGCTCCACCTTTAATACAGTTACTGCAACGGATAAAAGTCAGCTTAGAGCCGCTTGTTAGCGTGCAGCGCCCTGCCACTCAAATAGCAATCAATAGTAAAGCGCAAACTCCTGCTTTGAATAAAGATACGGCTTTACAACAAGCACCTGTAGACAACAAAGCAGTTAGCGGCGCTGTTACTGCCATGAAATCTGACAAACCAGCCTCAGAGCAGCTCGCCCAAGCTAAAAGTAACCTTGCTAATTCAGTAGTTAAAAACCCGAGTGAGCAGGTTACACAAACTAAACAAGCGACATTAAGCACAGACCAAAATTCTACTGCGCTAAATGTAAAGCCTGATTTAAAAGGAGCACCTGCCCCTTTGCAACAACAGGCTGTAAAAACAGTGGTTAAAAACCTTGTAGCTGCAGAGCCTAACGAGCAAGTAAAACAAAATAATCTAGCGACTCGAACACCAGCTGAGCAAACAGCAGGATTACAAAAAGTTGCCCAGCAGCAAACTCAATTACACGCCCCCTTTTTAGCAACAAAAGAGCCTAACTTAGCTCAACCCTTATTGCCGATAAGACCGATTGAGGCCACGCTGATTGCTAAGCTATTACCGCTCCCTGAAAGCAAACCTTTAGCAAGCACACCTATACCAGTGCAATTAACAGAAAAACTTGTAGCTCTGAGTGAGCAAAACACATCGTCTTCGGTAGATTTGAATCGACTCGTAAATCAAGCATTTAATCGCATGATCTCGAGTCAAAACATGCACCCGACTACGATTGAACGAGAGCTTTTAAGTATCCTCAGGCCAACAGCATTACCCAGCCAGACTCAGCAAGCGAGCTTTAGCCAAGGGTTAGAACAATTAGCTGTGGCTTCACTTGCCGCGCCAATTATTAATCAAGCACCAACCAACCTTAGTTTTAATAATCAAACAGGTCTTGATGCCTTACTGCAAGTGTTAGTGCCCAACTTTAAAGCCGTTAACGGTAATAAATTACTCGAGCAGCTACAGCAGCCTGCGATACAAGCCATGGCGGCTGAAGCTTCACAACTAAAAAACACTTTGGCTCAGGTGCAAACAACACCTATCAATCAGCAACAAGATAACAGTGCTTTAGCGCAATTTTTCTTGCCGATGAAATTACCTCCTGAAACAGGGCAAACAGAAATCAGCTTAGGACAGTATAAAAAGCCAAGTAAAAATAAACTCGAAGCGAAAAATGTCTGGTTTGTGCGCTTGAACTTTGATTATGCACAGCTTGGCAAGTTACAAATTACCGCAGAGGTGATGGATAAAGCAGTTGATTGCCAGTTGCTCGCTTCTTCACAAGAAGTGACAGCGCTTGCTCATCCGCATTTAGAAACACTGCGTCATAAATTAGCAGGCCATGGCTTAAATGTAGGTGAGTTAAACTTGCAACAAGGAACGTCAAGCCACCAAGCTTTTTATAAATCCCATGCGATTATTAACATTAAGGTATAATTCTTATGAGTGAACAAGCGGTGCATAAATCAGCAATTGGCTTACTCTACGAAGCTGGTAGCTCGCCACGAGTAACCAGTAAAGGCTTTGGTGAATTGGCTGAAGAAATCGTCAAACTTGCTGAGCAAAAAGGTATTTTGATACACCAAGATGCTGATTTAGCACAAACCTTATCACATCTTGAGTTAGGTGAAGAAATCCCGAAAGAGCTCTATTATGTCATTGCCGAGTTAATTGCTTTTTCGTACGTATTGCGTGGTAAATTTCCACCAGGTTGGCAAGACTTTCAAGGTAAGCTCAACATTCAAGCCTAGTGCTCAAATGTACTCAAATAAAAAAGCGCCTTATTGGGCGCCTTTTTGTTTATGAAGTGACATGAGTAGCTCAGCTTCGGCTCTGGGTAATTCGCATTCACGAATTATTTCTTCTAAATCAGCGCCTAGCTCAACCATTTTAACCGCTCGCGAATAAATTTTCGCATTCGGATCATCATATTTTTGTGCATCTTGTAGCTGTTCAAGCTCTTTACTTTTTTCTTCAACAGCAACAACGCGTTTGCCAATACTCAGCATGCCGGCTCGCATCTCAGCCACTTCGCTACGTAAAATACTCAATTGCTGTTGAGCTTCTTGTAACTGTTTTTGCTTGGCTTGAATCGCCGCCGCTTGCTTATTGTTATTGACAAAAATAAGCCCCAAACACACTAATACAAGTAAGATTGAGGCACCAAACAAAGAGTATAACAGCATATAATTTCCAAACGCTTATAGTGCGCTTAGCTCGTCCCACTCATCGTCATTTAATAATTTATTAAGATCAACCAAGATCAGTAACTCACCATCACGGTTAGATACACCTTGGATAAACTTAGCACTTTCCTCTGTGCCAATATTTGGCGCACTGTCAATTTCAGAGCTACGTAGGTAAACCACTTCTGCGACACTGTCGACTAAAATACCAATCACTTGCTTTTCAGCTTCAATGATAACGATACGAGAGTTATCAGTGACCTCAGCACCCATTAAGCCAAAACGTGCACGAGTGTCGATAACAGTAACAACATTACCACGTAGGTTAATAATACCTAATACATAAGAAGGCGCACCTGGTACAGGAGCAATTTCGGTATAGCGAAGTACTTCTTGTACTTGCATTACGTTAATGCCGTACGTTTCTTCTTCAAGTTTAAAGGTTACCCACTGTAACACTTCATCGTTGCTATCAGCGTTTTTATTTGCTGACAGTAGTCTTTCTTCACTCATGCTATTACTCCGTAAAAATAGTTACTGCTCACGGCTGTCTAAGCCCTGCTCTAGCAATTGATTTAAATTTTCAACGTCAATCAAGGCGCACATTTTCTCTTTGATGACACCTGCAAGCCAAGGCCGCTTACCTGATTTTGCTCGCCATTTTACATCTTCTTTACGAAGCGTAATATTATTTACGAGCTTTTCAGCCAATAATCCCCATTGGCTATCACCTAAGGTGATTAAATACTGATAATCTAATGATTGTTCTAATTTTTCATCATACTTTTCTGGCATAACCCAACGTGCAGTATCAACAACATTTAGTTTTTCTTCACGGTTTAGCATTACACCTTTAAACCATTTAGGTTTACCAAATAATTGGTTAACCTCTGCCAGCTGATGAATTCCCCCTAATGCTTTTAACGGTACAGCAAGCGTTAACCCTGCAACCTCAAAGAATAATGCCTGAAATTCACCATCAAAATAGTCTTCTTGACGATCAGACGAGGTTTTTGCAACCAGTTCAGCTTTAGGTTCTGCGACTATATCTTTGATATTAGCTTGGTTCTCGGTTTTCTCAAGCTCTTTAGTCGGTTCAGGGGGTGGTAAAACAGGTTCTGGAGTAGGCTGAACGTCTGTCAGCTTTTCTTCTGTCTTAGTTTCAGGCTCTTTAACCTGCTCCAGCAGCTTTGCGACTGGCTCAAGATTTTGGTCTGTAGGCTCATCTTCACACAACAAAGCGCCCAAATATTGGGTCATCACTTTTTCATTGGCAAATAAATGCTTACTCATCTTTAACCTTGTGCAACTAAGTAATCAAGCAGTGCACGATAGGCAAAAACGCCACGCGAACGCGGGCAAAATTGAATCGGCACTTGCTGTGCTAAACTAGCATCTCTAAACTTTGTATCGACAGGCACCACGCCTGACCATACCTTATCTTTGTAATTATCCTGCAGAGTCTTGTAAGCTTCAAGTGATGCTTTAGTACGTTTATCGTACATTGTAGGAATAATTGTATATTGGTACTGTTTTGCTTGCGATGTTTGCATCAACTCCATCGTACGCATCATACGATCAAGCCCTTTTAAGGCCAAAAATTCTGTTTGTACTGGCACTAAAATTCGCTCACTGGCAGCAAGTGCATTAACCATCAAAACCCCTAAAACAGGCGGGCAATCAATAATCGCATAATCATAATGGTCGCTAATTTTGGCCAGTGCTTTTTTAAGTATTAAGCCCATGCCATTTTTATTGCCCATGCTTCTATCAAGCGTCGCGATTGCCATAGTCGCAGGTAAGATATCAAGGTTTTCAAGTGTTGATGGACATAGAGCCTGTAAAATTTCTTCACTGGCCATGTTATTGCCGCGCGCAAAGATATCATACACGCTAACTTCTAAGTCTTCTGAGTCGATACCAAAATAATAAGTCAATGATGCATGCGGATCGGTGTCAATAAGTAACACGCGTTTTCCTTGTAAAGCGAGAATACCAGCAAGGCTAACGGCTGTTGTTGTTTTCCCTACTCCACCTTTTTGATTCGCTACGGTCCAAACTTTCACATCACACCTTATTATTGTTCATTGCGCGTGGTAATCCTAATGCCACCATGTGGTAATTGAATCACTTTAATGCTGTTATCATCGCTTGGCAACTCAATTTCTGTCGTCTGTTGGGGTTGGTTTTGTGACTCTTGTTCCGTATTTTCTGGCTCTTTTGGCGGTAAGCCATATTTAGACAATGCAACAACCACTTTGCGGTTTTCTGCGCGGCCTTGCTCAGTGTCATTACTTGCGAAGGGCGAATACTGCCCGTAGCCTTCAATAGCCATACGTGCAGGGTTAATGCCTAAACTCTCAAGCTCAACCAGTACGGATGTAGCCCGCGCTACAGATAGCTCCCAGTTTGAGCGAAACATCTCATTACGAATACCTTCGTTATCGGTATAACCACGCACGCGAATGTAGTTATCAACCGGTGCGATAATATCTTTCACTAAACCAACAACTTGCTTGGCACGCTGCTGTGCAACAGCACTGCCCGATGAAAACAGCATACCTGAACTTAATTCGATAATAAGCCAATCTTGGTGAAGCTCTAAACTCGCTTCACCATCACGAATTTCATCAATAAGCGCAGACTGCAATTTAGTAAGTAAGCTGTCGAGAGGCTTGCCGAGATGTTTTTTCTCAATATTGCTGGTTTCGCTTTGCCCATCGAGTAATTCAGGGCCTTGCTCATCTTTACGAATGCTCTCACCGTATAGAATGTCGTTCTCAGGGCTGACTCTGTCAGTTAGTATGCCTGTGCCGTTAACCCCAGTGCCAACCTGTTGTTGCTGACGAGCTGATTTTTCGAACACCTGCTCCAGTGAGTCTGAGAGAATTTGAAAATCTTCATTTTTACTAATTGCGATAGCATACATGACCACAAAAAAAGCAAACATGATGGTCATGTAATCGGCATAAGAGACAAGCCAGCGTTCAGTATGTTGGTTTTTTGACGTGTTATGACGCAGACGACGGCGCATCATAATAAATTACTCGTCAACTAAGCTTGGGCGCTCTACACGGTACGCCTCAAGTTTTAGTTCGATATTTAGTGGGCTTTCACCTTGCGAAATAGCAATAATGCCTTCAGCAAGTAGTTCATGATACAGCATTTTTTGCTCAACTTGCTGCTTAAGTTTGTTCGCCATAGGCAAGAATAATAAGTTAGCTAAACCAACACCATAAATAGTAGCGATAAACGCAGTAGCGACACCGGCACCCAGTTTTTCAGGATCGGTGATAAATTGCATGGCCTGAATCAAACCGAGTACCGCACCTAGAATACCAATTGTAGGGCTATAACCGCCCATGGCTTCGTAAACCCGGCTTACCTCTAGTAAGCGCTCGCGTTCAAGCATTAAATCAATTTCAAGGGTATCTCTGAGCTTTTGCTCATCAATCCCGTCAACAAGTAGACTCAACCCCTTTGCCGCATAAGGATCTGAATGCGACAGCGCTTCAGACTCAAGGGCTAAGTAACCTTCTTGGCGTGCTTTGTGTGACCAACGCTTAACTTGTTCGATGGCTGCATCAATATCGTGATATGGCGGAAAAAACACCCAATGACTGATCTTTAGTGTTTTAGTAAAAACACTTGCAGGGGTTTGCAGCATCACAGCCCCAAGCGTACCACCGAGTACGATGATAAGCGCAGGACCATTAAATAGTGCAGAAACAACACCGCCCTCTAATGCATAACCAAAGGCGATGGCACTTATCGCGACAATTAAGCCAAGAAAAGATAGCTTATCCACAACCAGTCTCACGTGTTAGGCGAGCTGCAACATCGGTTAGTGCTAAGCTCTCGCTCGCCAGCCCCGCATTTGCAACAGCTTGTGGCATACCATACACCACACTGGTTTTTTCATCTTGCGCCCAAATAGTAGCACCGACTTGCTTAAGCATACGCGCACCATCACGGCCATCAGCGCCCATGCCCGTTAATACGACAGCTAGCACATCACCACCAAAGGTTTTTGCAGCACTAGCAAAAGTCACATCAACACTCGGTTTATAAGTAATACGCGGACTGTCGTCTTCAAACACACGTAGTGTGCGAGAGCCGCCTCGTCCTTCTATTAGCATTTGTTGACCACCAGGTGCTAAATAAGCGGTACCAGGCATCAAGCGGTCACCATTCTGCGCTTCTTTCACATTGATTCTGCATAAGCCATTGAGGCGGGCTGCAAAAGCAGGTGTAAACGCAGCTGGCATATGCTGAATAAGCAAAATTGGATGCGGAAAGTTAGCTGGCAGCTGAGTTAAAATTGTTTGTAGCGCTACAGGTCCACCGGTTGATGTACCAATAGCAACCAACTGATATTGCTTGCCCGAAGCGCGAATGTTACTTGTACTCGATGACGAGGCTGCAGGCGAGCTAGCAGGAGCTGGACGGCTAAAGCTGCGATCAGGCTGAACAATCCCGCTGCGAGCACTTGTACTGCTACTGCTCCGTGGTACAGGTGCCGGAGTTGGTCGCGAAATAGGTGCTGGGCGCGCAAAACGAGAAAGGCGACGGCGACCAATCTCTTTTACTTTATTTTGTAAAAGCGCGATTGCATCTTCATTGTTGCGCGCAATATCTTCGAATTTTTTCGGTAAAAAATCTAAGGCACCAGCATCAAGTGCATCTAGGGTTGCTGTTGCACCATCACGGGTGAGTGATGAGAACATTAGAATAGGAGTCGGTGTTGCTGCCATTATTTCTTTCACGGCACTAATGCCATCAAGAACCGGCATTTCAACATCCATAGTAATTACATCAGGTTTTAATTCACGGGCTTTATCGACCGCTTCACGACCGTTTACGGCAAAACCAATCACTTGAATATTGCTGTCTTGCTCTAAAATTTCGCTTACACGGCGGCGAAAAAAGCTTGAATCATCAACAACTAATACTTTGACTGCCATTGGCACTCTCTTGTTTTATATCATTCAAAGTGCAGCTAAATGCTGCACTTTATTATTTATTATTAGCCAACGTAGTGTTTAAGCATGCTAGGTACGTCGAGGATCAATGCAATGCCACCATCAGAAGTAATTGTCGCACCTGCCATACCTGGTGTGCCTTGTAATAAGGCATCTAAAGGTTTAATAACAACTTCCTCTTGACCTATTAACGAGTCAACTACAAAGCCCACTTGCTTAGTACCTATTTGTACAATCACCACGTGACCTTCGGCTTTACGCTCTTGGCGGTTGGCACCTTTTACTAACCAATGTTGTAAATAGAAAAGCGGGATCGCTTTTTCACGTACAATAATTGTCAGTTGGCCATCAACTACGTTAGTTTTAGTTAAATCAAGGTGGAAAATTTCGCTAACACCAGCAAGTGGTAATGCAAAAGTTTGCTCACCCACAACAACCATTAAGGTCGGTAAGATAGCAAGTGTTAATGGCACCTTGATTTCAAGTACAGTACCTACACCCAGCTCAGACTGAATATTAACCGAGCCATTTAACTGAGTGATTTTAGTTTTAACAACATCCATGCCCACACCACGGCCTGAGATGTCAGAGATCTCTTCTTTGGTTGAGAAACCTGGTGCAAAGATTAAGTTGTACGCTTCGGTATCCGACAAGCGACTTGCTTGGTCGTGATCGATCACCCCTTTGCTAATTGCGATTTTTTTCAGTTTCTCAGCATCCATACCTGCACCATCATCACGAATGGTTAGTAGGATGTGATCACCTTCTTGTGATGCCGAAAGCGTTACGGTACCTGTACGCGGTTTACCTGCGGCTTCACGCACATCTGGCATTTCAATACCATGGTCAACAGAGTTACGCACTAAGTGCACCAATGGATCAGCAAGTGCTTCAACAAGGTTTTTATCTAAATCGGTTTCTTCACCAACTAGCTGCAGGTTAATATCTTTTTTCAAGCTACGGGCTAAGTCACGAACAACCCGCGGGAAACGGCCAAATACTTTCTTAATTGGCTGCATGCGGGTTTTCATAACCGCGCCTTGCAAGTCTGCGGTTACCACATCTAGGTTAGAGATGGCTTTGCCCATTGACTCGCTATTGCTGTTATTAGCAAGGCTCACTAAGCGGTTTCGGACCAATACCAGCTCACCCACCATGTTCATGATTTCATCGAGACGTTTAGTATCAACACGTACCGTTGTTTCTGCCTGTGGTGGTGGCGCTTTTTTCGGTGCAGCAGAGGCTGCAGGCGATTTTTCTGGTGCTTTTGCAGGAGCTGGAGCAGGTTTAGGCGCTGCGGCAGCAGGTTTAGGCGCAGGTGCCGGTTTTGATGCTGCAGGCTGTGCTGGTTTTGCAGGTTCTGCTTTTGGTGGTTCAGGCGCTTTTTCTGGCGAAGCCGTTTCTAAAGACTGAGGAGCAGTACCTTTACCGTGTAATTCATCAAGCAGCGCTTCAAACTCGTCATCGCTAATTTCATCGTCTGAGTCATTGCTTGAAGTATCTGCTGCAGGTGCTTGAGGAGCCGGCTGTGCTGGTTTTGCTGCTTCAGGCTGAGCAGAAGTATCTTGTTTTACTTCACCGAAGTTACCAACGCCATGCAGTTCGTCTAATAAGCTGTCAAATTCATCATCGGTAATATCGTCACTATCACTGCTAATTGCTTCAGGAGCAGTCGCTGCTGGACCTTGCCCTTTGCCATGCAGTTCATCTAGTAAGCTTTCAAATTCGTCTTCGGTGATTTCGTCAATATTTTGAGGCTCAGCGCTGCTATCTGCAAGACCGCCGCCATCAAATAACATATCAAACGCAAACGGGTCATCTTCATCGATATTGTCTGTTGCTGTATCTGCTGTGACTTCAGGCGTATCAACAGCAGGCTCTTCAACTGCGGGTTCTTCAGGTGCAACTGCAACATCCTCTGCTACAGATAAGTCTTCACCTGCAAGCTCTTCTGCGGTTGGTGGCTGACTTAATTTATGAAGGACTTCTAATAGGGCTGGATCTGCAGGCTCTGGCTGTTCGCGATTTTGAATCGTAGCGAACATTTCGTTGATAGTATCGAGAGCCTGTAAAATTACGTCCATTAGTTCTGGTGTTACACTGCGTACACCTTGACGTAATAAATCGAAAACATTCTCTGCACCATGACACGCATCTACAAGCTCAGTCATACTTAAGAAGCCTGCACCACCTTTAACAGTATGGAAGCCTCTAAAAATGGCGTTTAATAGATCTTTGTCTTCTGGGTTGTTTTCAAGCTCGACTAATTGCTCTGACAAAAGCTCTAAGATTTCTCCTGCTTCAACAAGGAAATCCTGTAATATATCTTCATCGACTTCAAAGCTCATGCAGCTACTCTCCTCTTAGAAGCCCAGACTTGATAATAGATCATCGACTTCATCTTGTCCTGAGACAACATCATCGCGAGACTCTTTATCAATAATTGGCCCTTCAGGACCTGCTAGTGTGTCACTTGTTGCAGGTGCTTTTTCTATGGCCTGTTTTTCTTGTTGTTGATGACCATCTTCTTGACTGCCAAACACAGTTAAGAGATTAATTAAACTGTCTTCTACCTCTCGCACCAACTCAATAACACGGCGAATAACTTGTCCGGTTAAATCCTGATAATCCTGCGCCATCAGCACATTAGTCATCAAACCTTGGAGCTCATCGGTTTTGGTATGCGAGTTATTCATGAACTTATCTAAGCTATGACATAACGATTTAAATTCACCGAGTTCAATTTCTCGGTTCATTAAACGATCCCACGTAGGTTTGATTGCGGCAATTTCATCAGCAAGTTGTTGCGCTATTGGTAAACTTGCTTCAACCGCATCCATGGTTTTATTGGCGGCGCTTTCTGTCATTTCCATAACATAATTTAAGCGCTGCTTAGCGTCTGGGATCGCGTCGGTAGTTAAATCAGTGAGACGAGTATCTAGGTCAAAGTTTTTTAACGCTTCATGAAGCTGACGCGTCAATTTGCCGACTTCAGCAAACAACTCTGATTGTTCTTTTGATGCAGCGTCAAGAATGAGCTTATCTGCTTTTTCTTGTTCACCATTTTCAAGATACTCAACAAGTTGACGAGCTTGCTCTAAACTTATTTGAGGCGCAGCAAGTGCTGACATAAGCCTCTCCCCTTAGATTAACCTAAACGTTCAAACACTTTTTCCAATTTGGTTTTAAGTGTCGCAGCAGTGAATGGTTTAACGATATAGCCATTAACACCTGCTTGAGCAGCAGCAACAATTTGTTCTTTTTTCGCTTCAGCTGTCACCATTAATACAGGAATATGCTTAAGGCTATCATCAGCACGAATTGCACGTAACAAATCAATACCTTGCATACCAGGCATGTTCCAATCTGTTACAACAAAATCAAATTCTTGATTTTGTAGCATTGGCAATGCTGTTGAACCGTCGTCAGCTTCCTGCACATTGGTAAAACCTAAATCCCTTAATAGATTTTTAATGATACGTCTCATTGTAGAAAAATCATCAACAACAAGAATTTTCATGTTTTTATCCAAAACATCCTCCGGTGAGGTTTGAACCTTTATTTACTTACTACTAATTAATCCAGTCATTGATTTTTGCTTTGAGCTTAATCATCGCCTGACCATGTATTTGACTCACACGCGACTCGCTAACATCGAGTATGTGTCCTATTTCTTTTAAGTTCATTTCGTCGTTGTAGTACAAAGACAAAACGAGAGCATCTCTTTCTGGTAACGATTGGATAGCCGTTAATAGAGACTGGTTAAACCGCTCATTTTTAACGTTATTAAACGGTTTGTCTAGTCCTAAATCCTGACCTACTGGTGTGATGACGTCTTCATCTACACCTAAATCTTCAATACCTAATACTTTACTCGAATTTACATCATGTAGAATATGATGGTACTCATCTAGCGTAATATCAAGTTTTTCAGCGACTTCAGTATCTTTGGGCTCACGATTTAAAGTGCTTTCTAATTCGGAAATGGTTTCAGCCACAAGGCGGGCATTTCGGTGAACTGAGCGTGGCGCCCAGTCACCTCTACGAATTTCGTCTAACATCGCACCACGAATACGAATTCCAGCGAAGGTTTCGAAACTAGCACCTTTGCTAGCATCAAAGTTTTTTGACGCTTCAATTAGGCCTATCATACCTGATTGAATTAAATCATCGAGTTGCACACTGGCAGGTAAACGAGCAATTAGATGGCACGCCACTTTTTTGACTAAAGAGGCATGTTTTTCGACAATCGCATTTAAATTCTGTGCTGATTGATATCCCATCGCTTTATTCACCGATGTTGTCATAGTTAGCCGTTTACTAGTTTTTCAATAAAAAATTCTAAATGGCCAGACGGTTGATTAGGGATCGGCCACTTAACTGCTTTTGTTGCTAATGTTTTAAACGCCACCGCTGCCGGTGAGTTCGGGAATAATTCAACAATCACCTTTTGACGTCGCGTAGATTTACGCATGTTCTCGTCATAAGGAATGGTTGCTACCAACTCCATTGAAACATCTAAAAAACGATCCGTTACTTTTGAAAGTTTAGCAAATAATTCTTGCCCTTCACGCAAACTGCGCACCATATTGGCAACAATTTTAAATTTATATACGCCATGCTCACGGCTAAGCACTTTAATAAGTGCGTAAGCATCAGTAATTGAGGTAGGTTCATCGCATACAACCACAACAACGTCTTGGGCTGCACGAGAAAAGCTTAATACCATGTCAGAAATACCTGCGGCGGTATCGACAATTAAAATATCAAACTCGGTATTTAACTCGCTAAAAGCGCGAATAAGGCCTGCATGCTCAGATGGCGTTAATTCAACCATGCTTTGTGAACCAGACGTTGCTGGTACAATTTTGATGCCCGCAGGGCCTTCAACAAGAATTTCGTCAAGCTCACACTCGCCTGACAAAACATGAGATAAATTACGTTCAACACGAAGGCCAAGCATTACGTCACAGTTTGCCAAACCTAAATCGGCATCTAATACTAATACACGATTTCCTTGCTGACCTAATGCGATTGCGGTATTGAGTGAAACGTTGGTTTTACCCACTCCACCTTTACCGCCAGTAACAGCGATAACTTTAACGCCACTATTATTATTTTGATTCATTTTGCGCAGGCCGCTTGCTTGATCTAATACTGTGTTAATCATACATCCCTACTGTGTTCGACGCTACTGCTTGACGTCTTGAATGTTGTGCTTTTGCTCGTTTTAAATACAATTGTTCAGCTTTTTTCACTAGTTTTTCAGCATTCGCTACGCGAATATCCTCAGGAACGCGCTGACCGTTAGTAAGATACCCTATTGGCAGGCGATTTTGAATCGCTATGCTAATAATCTCACCTAAACTTAAAGATTCATCCAATTTAGTGAAGATACAGCCACTTAGGTGAACCTTTTTAAAGTGTCTTACGGTTTCTTGCAACACATTTATCTGTGCTGTAGCACTTAATACTAAATAACTACGAATATCAACACGCTGATTACGCATTAGGGTATTTAACTGCTCAGTTAAACGTAAATCACGTTGGCTCATACCCGCTGTGTCTATTAATACTAGACGCTTATTACGTAAATGGTATAACACTTCAGCTAATTCATTCGCATCTTTTACCTGCTTAACACCACAGCCAATAATACGACCATAAGTAGCCAATTGTTCGTAGGCACCAATTCTGTAGGTATCAGTGGTGATCAACGCCACTTTATCAGCACCATATTTTTGTGCACCCAGTGCAGCTAATTTTGCAACTGTGGTTGTTTTACCAACGCCTGTTGGACCCACTAACGCAAATACACCGCCTTGACGCAGAATTTCGTTATTCGTTGTATGCATTTGGTTTTCAACCATTTGCAGAAGTGCTTGCCACGCTTGTTGACGTGATACGTCGTCAGGAATGAAACAAGCCATTTGCTCTGCAACATCACGTTCAATACCCATACCTGCTAAGCGGTCAATCATACATGCACGAGTCGGATCACGGCGTGCCATATCTTGTTGCATTAAGCCAGATACTTGGTGTTCAAGTAATTGACGAATCGCATTCATTTCTTCACGCATGGTCGTCATTTCTGATTGATTCGCAGGTGCTGAGTTTTTGTGCTCGGCTGGTGAATCTAAATCATCAAAACCAGAATCTAAGTCGTCATCAAAACCTAAGCTATGTGCTTGAGTTTGTACACGAGGTGCTGCTTGCTGTTGATAACGAGGAGCTTGCTTATATTCAGGCTGTTGCTGCTCAAAGCTTGGCTCTTTTGGTTGATAGTGTTCACTCGTATCAATACCAGATTGACTAAACATTGACGCAAGCTCTGGCGAACGAGGGCGTGGGGCTTGACGCTCAAGTAACGCTTGTAGGCTATCAGCAACTTTCGCTTGCGGCTCAGGTTTAGCACGCATTGGCTCAGGTTTAACAAAGTTATGCTGTGGAGCAGGTGCTGATTGTGCCACTGCTGGTTTAGCTTCGGCTTTCGGGGCTGCTTTGTCGTAATCAACAGCTGCAACGATTTCAACGCCGTTAGCAAGCTTTTTGTTCGACATAATAACCGCATCAACACCTAGTTCATCTTTCACTTCTTTCAGTGCTGTGCGCATATCTTTAGCAAAAAAACGTTTAATTTTCATGGTTCAACCCCTTTACTATCCTATTGTTGGCCTACTGAGCTGACAATCTTAATCTGTCTTTCGTCTGGTACCTCTTGGTAAGACATCACCCTTAAACCTGGGATGGTGTACTTAACGAAGCGAGATAACACAGTTCTTAACATTCCTGACGTTAACAGTATCGAAGGTTCACCGGCCATTTCTTGGTTTTGATGCGCTTCATTCAATGATTGTTGAAGTCGCTCTGCAAGGCTTGGCTCTATTCCGGCACCTTCGTCACCTGCATTCTGAAGTGACTGATGCAACATCTGTTCCAACTCAGGCGCCAAGGTTATGACAGGGATCTCAGAAGACATACCAACAGCGTCTTGAACGATCAATCTGCGCAGTGAAATTCGCACTGCAGCCGTTAGTACATCAGGGTCTTGGCTACGTGGGCCATACTCAACAAGGGTTTGAACAATCGAGCGCATATCGCGAATTGCCACCCCTTCATTGAGTAAGTTTTGTAGCACTTTTACGATAGTAGTGAGTGGTAATACGTCAGGAACCAGTCCTTCAACAAGACGTGGATGACTCTTCGCTAACATATCTAGTAAGTTTTGTACTTCTTCATGACCAAGTAGTAAAGCAGCACTGTTAGTAAGTAACTGGCTGATATGAGTTGCAACCACAGTTGCTGAATCAACGACGGTATAGCCAAGTGATTGTGCTTCATCTTTTTGATCAGGTTTGATCCACACCGCATCTAATCCAAATGCAGGGTCTGTAGTGGCAACCCCTTTGATTGGACCAAATACTTGGCCTGGATTAATCGCTAACTCATCACCATGCTTAAGCTCACCCTCACCGCTTGAAACACCCATCATAGTAATTCTGTAAGCGTTAGGGTCGAGCTCTAAGTTATCGCGAATGTGCACAGGAGGTACTAAGAAGCCAAGCTCCTGAGACAGTTTTTTACGAACACCTTTAATACGATTTAACAGTTCACCACCTTGAGATTGGTCAACAAGTGGAATCAATCGATACCCCACTTCTAAGCCAATAACATCAACTTGCTGAACGTCATCCCAACCCAGCTCTTTTTGTTCTTGTTTATTGGCAACACCTGTACCTGGTGCACCACCATTTGCCTCTTGCTCTGCTTTTTCGGCTTCTGCTTTGGCTTTTTGTTGCTGTGTGAAATAAGCAAGGTAACCTAGTAATGCACCCAAGCTTAAAAATGCGATGTGCGGCATACCCGGCACAATACCCATGATGATTAAAATACCTGATGCGATATAAAGTGATTTTTCGTTACCTAGCTGTGTCTTAACTTGGTCGCCCATGTTGTGCGATTCATTTTGACGGGTAACAACGATTGCGGTACCGATAGACAGTAATAGTGAAGGTAGCTGTGCAACTAGACCATCACCAATGGTTAGCAAGGTGTACACTTCCATCGCACGGCTGAACGATAAATCATGTTGGATCATACCAACAAATAAACCACCAACGATGTTAATCACTAGAATAACGATACCCGCTATCGCATCGCCTTTTACGAACTTACTCGCACCATCCATTGAACCATAGAAATCGGCTTCGCGGGTGACTTCTTCACGACGTTCACGAGCTTGCTCTGCACTGATGAAACCGGCGTTTAAGTCAGCATCAATCGCCATTTGTTTACCTGGCATTGCGTCAAGAGTAAAGCGAGCTGATACTTCAGAAATACGGCCAGCACCTTTGGTGATAACCACAAAGTTAATAATGATTAAAATCAGGAAGACCACTAAACCAACTGCATAGTTACCGCCGATAACCACCGAGCCAAAGGCCTCGATAACTTTACCGGCTGCATCTCCACCATTATGACCTTCTAGCAATACCACACGGGTACTGGCGACATTCAGTGCTAAGCGCATGATGGTTGCAATTAGTAGAACCGCAGGGAACATACCAAATTCAAGTGGTTTCATGGTGTAAACAGTAACTAGTAACACCACCAGTGCTAACGCGATATTAAACGAAAATAGAATATCTAAAAGAAATGGCGGCAGGGGTAAAATCACCATGCCCAGCGCAGCAAGTACCATTAACGGCGTGCCGATACCCTTCGCATATTCTTTTTTATCTCTGTTAAGTTGTTGTAATACCGCTTTAAATTCCATAATTCAACAATTTCAAAATATTGACACTACACGGAATTTGCAATAACTATTCCAAGTTATATAACTACTGACTAATATTTGTAAGCATCGGGTATTGGGAGCTTTTTATTAAGTGGAACAGGACGTTTTCCACGCCCTTTTTGGAAGCGCTTTAACTGGAAGACATAAGCTAGCACTTGCGCAACGGCTGTGAATAGCTGATCAGGTATTTGATTGCCCACATCGGTGGTGTGATACAGCGCACGTGTAAGCATCGGTGACTCAACAATTGGCACGTCATTACCCTTACCCACTTTACGAATTTGCATAGCAAGCTCGTCTACGCCTTTAGCAAGCACAATTGGCGCACCCGCTTTAGCTGTATCGTATTTAAGCGCGACTGAGTAGTGCGTCGGGTTGGTTACAATCACATCGGCATCAGGCACGTCTTGCATCATACGCCTTTGCGACATTTCACGCTGAGTACGGCGAATACGCGCTTTTATTTGCGGATCACCCTCAGAGTTTTTAAATTCGTCTTTTACCTCTTGTAAGGTCATTTTTAACTGTTTATGGTGTTTGTGACTTTGATAAGGAGAATCTATTGCTGCAATAATGATTAACGTACAAGTTAACCCCAAGAACATCCAAGATAGTATTTCGAGTGCATGGATAAAATTTCCCGGCGCGCTTTCAATGCTTAGGTGCAGTATTTCATCAAAGAAAGTATTAATTAAGAACACCGCAAAACCTGCAACCACTACAAATTTTAAAATAGACTTAACTAGCTCTACTCCTGCTTGAGGGCCAAGCATACGCTTAATACCTTTAGCCGGCGACATCTTACTTGCTTTTGGTGCTGCCGCTTGCCAACTAAAGTTATAGCCCCCCAGTAAAGTATTCCCAACAAAAGCGGCTATCACGATGATCAACACAAACATTGCCATAGGGAATAACAACGCATCCGCAACAATTCCCCACACTGAAAACATTTTAGTGGTGTCGTAGGTTTCATTACGGTTAAGGCTTAATAAGCGCCCCATCACATTATAAAGACCTTTGCCAATTTCAGGTCCATACAACAATAAGGAAATAGCTGAAAAGATAAGCACAAACATTGTACCTAGCTCTTTTGAGCGGGCAACCTGACCTTTCTTTTTGGCATCATCAATTTTTTTCTGCGTGGGTTCTTCGGTTTTTTCTTGACCTGAATCTTCAGCCATGGCGTGCTCCTAAGGTGTACAACCAACAAGGCTGCACATTAACTCAACCATTTTTAACCACTGAAACTCAAATTGAGTCATGAAGTTACCTAGCGTTGCCCAAATAATCACGAGCCCAGCCACTAAGGTAAACGGAAAACCAATCGAAAAAATATTTAACTGCGGTGCCGCACGGGTCATCACACCAAACGACATGTTAATAACCAGCATAGCTGTCAGTGGTGCTAAAGCAAGCACCAAGGCTGTGGTGAACATCCAACCGCCCCAAGTAACGATATCCCAATAATGATCAACCGCCCACCAATTGCCATCAATTGGTAATACTTCAAAGCTATGAATGACCATTTGGATCATCATTAAGTGACCATTAAAAACAAAGAACAGTAAGGTAGCCAAAATCAGGTAAAACTGACCCACAGCGGGTACACTCAGACCATTCGATGGATCAACGACGGACGCAAAACCAAGACCAGTTTGCATCGCGAGTATTTGCCCTGCTAAAACAAAGGTATTTAATAATAGTACTGAAGCAAAGCCTATCGCCACACCAATAAGCATTTGCTGAATGACCACAAGGATCATCTCAAACGAAAATAAGTTATTAAAAGTCGCAGGGGGCAGCATAGGCACAGCAACAAAGGTTACAACTACCGCTAAACCAAGCTTAATTCGGCTTGGTACATTCTTCGCACCAAGGCCTGCCATGATCATAATCATTGAGCTAATACGCACTAATGGCAGCAAAAAATCGCTGAGCCATTGAATAATAACCGCAAATGGAAATTCCATTTAGCCTGCTATCTCCGGTATCGACATCACTAAGCGAGTGAAGTAGTCCATAAGCTCTTGCGTGAACCAGTGACCACCGATAATAAGTGCGCTTATGGTAATCAGCAAACGAGGTAAAAAGCTTAAGGTTTGCTCATTGATTGATGTTGCCGCCTGGAAAACTGCCACTACAAGACCGACTAATAAGCCAGGTACTACGATTGCAGACACTAACTTTATAACTAAGAATAGCGCGTCACTGAGTATATCGACAAAAATTTCTGGTTCCATTTTGTCTCTCCTACCTAATTATGTGTCTTGAATTGCATTGTTACACCCCGAGCCCAAAGCTCTTCGCCAGCGTGCCCATCACAAGGCTCCAACCGTCTACTAATACAAACAGCATAATCTTAAACGGCAAAGATACAATCATCGGCGAAAGCATCATCATACCCATGGCCATTAATACGGAGGCCACGACTAAATCCACAATCAAAAATGGGATGAAAAACATAAAACCAATGATAAAGGCCGTTTGCAATTCGCTGGTAACAAACGCTGGGATCAATACAATCAACGGCGTGTCTTCTGGCGAATCTAATTGCTCATAACCAGCTATTTTCGCAAAAGTCTCTAAATCTTTTATACGAACTTGCGAGAGCATAAACGCTTTCATTGGCTCTTTGGCAAGCTCTAATGCTTGTACTGAGGTAACTTGTTCATTCAAGTATGGCTCAATAGCGCGCTCATTCACCTGCTGATAAATTGGCGCCATAATAAAAATACTTAAAAACAGCGACATACCTAACAAAATTTGATTCGATGGCGTTTGTTGTAGGCCTATTGCTTGGCGTAATATCGCCAGAACCACAATAATCCTTGTAAATGAGGTCATCATAATGACCGCCGCTGGAATAAAGCTCAGCGCCGTCATGATCGCTAACACTTGTAGCGTCACGGAGTAATCTTGAGAGCCATCAGGGTTGGTGGTAATGGTCAGTGCTTCTATGCCTTCAGCATTAACCGACGGCAAAAACAACACACTTGCTAAAATAAGTATCCACTTGATCATAGCGTTAATTCTTTTTATTTGAAGGTGATTGTGGGTTCAGCAACTTACCAAATTTTTTGGCAAGTTCTGGCAGTTCTTTTTCTTGTAGTGGTGTTTCTAGCTTATGCAGGTAGTTAATACTATGCGGGGTCACACCAATTAAGTGCTGAGCGTTATCGATTTCAATGACCATCAAGCGCTCACGAGAGCCCAAAGGCAAACTGCGCACTACTTTAAATTCATCACTGTTGGCAAGGTTTGGGTTTAATTTTTTAACCAAAAAAGCCAAAGCAATAATAACCACCAGCACTAAAAGCAAAGACATCACCATAGACAGTAAATCTGCCGTCGGTGATGCCGTAGGAAATGCAGTGCTCGACGCACTTGTTAAAGCAACTAAAGCATTCATCGTAACTTTTTAATACGCTCAACTTGGCTGATAACGTCAGTTAAACGAATACCGAACTTATCGTTGACAACAACCACCTCACCATGCGCAATCAGGGTGCCATTAACCAATACATCAAGTGGCTCACCAGCGACTCGGTCTAGTTCTACCACTGAACCTTGGTTAAGCTGTAATAAGTTACGAATGTTGATTTTTGAACGACCCACTTCCATCGAAATAGTAACTGGAATGTCCAAGATAGTATCAAGTTTACGTTTTTCGTCGCCAGACAGCTCATGTCTTTCATCTTTTAACTCATCAAGCTCCGCTACAGCAGCATCACCTGAGCCACCCTCAGCTTCTTCAGCTTCGGCTAGTGCCGCAGCCCATTCGTCCATTGTATCTTGATCATCACTCATTATGTTTAACCTTATAAATCGACTACCAGTCTAAATCTACACCTTCAGATAGATGTAGATCTTCTTCTAGTTCTGCTAATTCTGCATCTGAATCCAGTTTTTTGCCACCTTTTGTGAACACATGTAGTTCTGACTTAACTGATTCAGGGCGTTTAATTTTTTCACTAATTTGTAGTGCCACATTGTCACGAGAGCGGCCCATTTTCGCTCTGAAAGTCGGCAATTCTTCTACAAATACGGTGATATGTTCTGGCATTTCAACAGGGATAATATCGCCAGCTTTAAGCTCCATAATCTGTTGTAGCGTTAGATCAACCTCAAGCAATTGAGTCGATAAATCGACCTCAACATCCATGATCTCATCACGTAATGCTTTACTCCAACGTAAGTCAGTGTCTTCAGTGTCTGATTGCACACCGGCATCGAGTAATTCACGGATTGGCTCAAGCATCGAATAAGGTAATGCGATATGGAAATCACCGCCACCACCATCTAGCTCAATATGGAAAGAGCTAATAACAACCACTTCAGTTGGACTTACGATGTTAGCCATCGCTGGGTTAACTTCTGAGTCAAGGTACTCAAAAGACACATCCATTACCGGCGCCCATGCTTCTTTATAATCTTCGAAGATGATTTTAAGCAGCATTTGAACAATACGGCGTTCTGTTGGGGTAAATTCACGGCCTTCTATTTTTGCATGATAGCGGCCATCACCACCAAAAAAGTTATCCACTAAAATGAATACTAATCGGGCTTCCATGGTAATTAGGCCGGTGCCCTTCAACGGACGAAAACGTACCATGTTCAAACTAGTTGGCACGAATAAGGTATGAATATATTCGCCAAATTTAATCATTTGTACGCCGTTAATCGACACCTCAGCGGTGCGGCGCATCATGTTAAATAGGCTAATTCGCATATGACGGGCAAAACGTTCATTCACGATCTCCAAGGTCGGCATACGACCCCGAACAATACGATCTTGTGATGAGAAGTCATACTGTAAGGTATTACTGTCTAAGTCATCACCTTCGTGAATATCTTCCTCTTCGACTTCATCAACGCCATGTAAGAGCGCATCAATTTCGTCTTGAGATAATAAATCGCTCACGCTGACCCCTTATTGCATCACAAAGCCGGTAAATAATACCCGCTCTATCACTTTGCTACCTTCAACATCACTTAATGCTGATTGTACTTTTTCAAGTGCAGCAACACGTACTGACTCTTTACCTTCACTGGTACCTAATTCATCTGCGGTCGTTGTTGAAAGAACGCCAAGTAAGGTACTTTCGATAAGTGGAATATGCTTTTTGGCAGTTTCTTCGTTCACTTCACCGCGAACAAGTAGCTGAACTTTTATTTGTACAATTCGGTCGCGACTAGCACCGGGTACATTAAATACAAATGGGCGTGGCATTGCGACATACAGAGCCGAACCAATCTGTGCGGAGCTCGATGGTGCAGCAGCCTCTGTCACTGTGGTTTCATCTGCTAGGCTTTCTTCAGGGGCATCATCGCCCATAAATAAAAAGTAACCCGCAGCAGCACCAGCAATCAACACTACAGCAGCAATGATGATAATCAGCTTCTTTTTGCCTTTACCCGTATCTTCTATTTCTAAATTTGCTTCTTCGGCCATTGTCACTTCCCTCAAAGTTACAGCAAGCTGTTTATCGCGCTGTAACTATTTTATTTCTTATAATAGCAGGACTTATGCATAGTAATCTATTGATGATGAAGATTGTTGTCGAGAAGTTTCTGCGCTTTGTGCTGTTACTTCTGGCTGCTGCTCCTCAGCTTGTTGATTTCCAGCAAGCTGCCCTTGCCCAGACTGCTCTTGTTGTTGCTCAGGGTTCCCCTGCTGAATACTACTTTCACCAAGCTCAATACCTTGCTGTGCAAGCATTTCTCGTAAGCGTGGCATTGATTGCTCTAAAGCTTCTTTAGCCTGCTGATTTTGAACAACAAAATTAATTTGAGCTTGCTCCGCATCGCTACGTATACGAATTTGCATACTGCCCATTTCTGGCGGATCTAAGCGAATTTCAGCTTCTTTATTATTAATATTTAGTAACGCGCTAACTCGCTCTTGAAGCATCTTTGCAGCATCACTTTTTATGATATTAATCGCTTGCATTACACCAGGGTCAACATTCACCGATTTAGATTGAGTCTGAGTTTGCGCAGTTGTTTGTGTATGCAGTGTTTGTACGTCTAGTGCTTGCTCATATTGCTGATGAGCCATTTCATAGGCACCTGGTTGTGTTGTTGCATTTGCTTGAGTCGTTAGCTGGGTAAATAATTGAGCTACACGCACAGTAACAGTTTCCTGTGTACGTTCTGTATTAATTTTTGTATCAAGCTCTGTGGTTACTTCTTCACTAGCAACTACTTTTGTCACATCGGCTGTAATTTGCGCGGTATTATTTTGTTTCGCTTTATTATTTTCAACATTAACTGTTGCTGCGGTTACTGGCATCGCAGTACTGGCTGTTGCAGGGGCATTTATAGCCTCTGTCAGCACAGTTTGAGCTGCAGCTAATTTTTCGTACTGAGCAGTGCCCGGCGTTAACGTTTGCAGCTGAGTATTCACTTTGTTTAACAATGCTTGCTGCTCATCCTTAGTCAGCGCCGTGATTTGCTTTTCTACGCCTGTAGGTAATTTGTTATCGAGAGCCTTATTGTCAGCTAATTCAGCATCTTGTTTTATCTGGCTTTCTTCAGCAATGTCTTGCTCTACAGCAAGTTGTGATACAGGACTCTGTGCAGTTTGCGTTGTAGGCTTACTACTGTTCACATCAGTCAATAGCGACTTGATTGTTGCCACCTCATCAGCACCGAGCTTATTATCAGCTTTAAGTTGATTTATTTGTTGCTCAAGTTGCTTTTGTTGCTCAGAGGTTAGCGATAAACCTTTAGCGAACTCACTTACAGCCTGCCCGTCGCCACTTTGTACTTTGGCCAGCAAGCTAACGATTGACTTATCTGTTACTGGTTTATCTGACTCTGGCTTTTCTGTTAAGGCTAGATCAACTTTGGTTGCTGCGTCAGTTGGTTTATCTGCCACTTTTGCCGTGCCAGCTTCAATGTTTTTAACAATGCTTTGCTCAGTACTGAAATTTGCTGCCGTTTTGTCAGTGTAGCTTTGTGTTTGTTTTGAATTAACTTCAGCTGTTTTTGTATCTACTTGATCATCGCTATTTAAATCTGCAACCACCTTATTTAAAACAGTTTTACTTGTCTCATTTAAGCCAAGTTCTTTGCCATCAGATGTTTTTGCAGCGTCTGAATTCACAGTCTGTTTTTGAGCGCTATTTAACAGGGCGTCTACATCAACTGTGGTTTCTTTGTTGTCAGTTGATTGTGTTGCACTGGCAAAGTTAGCTACCTGAGGTTTTGTATCCGGTGTATTAACAGCTGAAACACCCTGCTTTTCTTTGTCTGTTAATGGACCATCAACAATCGGAGTCACGCTATCTTTTGGTGGTAAATCGCCAATCGCTTTTAGCTGGCTATCTACCGCTGTCGCAACTTTAGACTTATGTAATAAGCTTGCTATTGAATTGTCGCCTTCCGCGTCGGCTTTTGAATCATCGGTTTGTGCAAAGTCTGTCATCGGTGAAGGTATAACAGGTGTGATGGTATCGATTGGGGTTGGTTTTTTATCAACAACTACAGGGCTAAAATCATTATTTTCAATCAATTTATTAACACGTGTACTCATAGCTTGAGCTGCATTAATTTGCGAAAGCAGTGAGTTTTCTTCATCTTCTACAAGAGCAAGTTCATCGCTTGGCTCTTTAGTTACAGCTGCATTACGAATATCTGGACTTGTTTTAGATTGTTGCTGTGTAGACGTGGTAGCAGTTGCAACTTTAGCATCAGCAGTTGTGTTCTCATCACCTAATTTGGCATCTGATTTAGGTTCTTCAGAAATACTGACAGCTTTAGTTTCATCAACAGAATGAGTATCTGCATCACTTTTTGTTTGAGGGGTGCTATTTGCTTGCGCGTTTGCCGCTTCACTTGCTTCTGTAAGTGAAGTTAAAAAACTTAAGCCCGATGCTTTGTCGCTAGACTCTGAGTCTTTGCCTGAAAAACCAGTACCTTGCTCAGTTTTAACCTGCAAATTGATATCACTGATCGCCATAATTCACCTAAAACTAAAGAGGCAATTTGCCGCCGCAAGTGCCAAAATTAATGCTACTGGTTAGGTAAATGCAATTAACATGCCTAAAAAAGATAGTATTTTAGAGAAGTGCGTTTTTAAGTTGACGTTGATAAAACTGATTTGAAGCAAATTCATCCAGCATTTTTTGCTCCGCTTTAGCTACTTTCATCGCTTGTTTTTCAGCTTGCTTTTCGATTAATTTCGCCACTGCTTTTGCTTTCACTTGCTGTTTTAACCACAATGCTTTGCGCTGCGTAACAACCTGTTTTGCAGTATTCACTGTGCTGGCTTGCTGGCGTATCGCTTCTTCAATTTTTGCGATAAAGGCATGATATTGACTAAACCCAGCACTAGACAAACCAGATCGTCCTTTCAAATGCAACTGCTGAGAATACTCCATGCGAAAGTTATTCAGCCCTTGCAGTTTTTGTTGATTACTTTGTAAGTGCTGCTGGGCTTTTAAATAATCCATGCGTAAAGATTCTTCTTTATCGCTCTCAAGCTTTAACAATAAATCAAGTTTACTTTGAGCCATTAACCTTGTCCTAATAACTGTGCAAGACCTTGTAGACCATCATCATAACTGATCACATCTTTCATGCCTTGCTGAAGGAATTGATTCACACGTGGCATCATATTAATTGCTTGGTCAAGCATAGGGTCGGTGCCTTTTTGGTACGCACCTAGTGTGATCATATCTTTGTTCTGTTGATACATTGAATACACTTGTTTTAGCACTCGAGCTTGTTGCATATGCGCTTCAGATACAACCTGTGGCATAACTCGAGAAATCGATTTTTCGATATCAATAGCCGGATAATGACCACTGTCAGCTAAATCTCGAGATAAAACAATGTGGCCATCTAATATAGCGCGAGCAGAGTCAGCAATTGGATCTTGCATATCATCCCCTTCACTAAGCACAGTGAAAAACGCGGTGATCGAACCTTGCCCTTCACCACCATTACCAGCACGCTCCACCAGCGCTGGTAATTTAGCAAATACTGAAGGCGGATACCCCTTAGTCGCAGGAGGCTCACCAACGGCTAAGGCGATTTCACGTTGCGCCATGGCATAACGGGTAACGGAGTCAAGTAATAACAATACGTTAAGACCTTGGTCGCGAAAGTATTCCGCAATGGTCACTGCACTTTCACAGCCTTTTAAACGCATTAATGGTGAAGCATCCGCTGGAGCTGCAACCACCACTGAGCGCTTACGCCCTTCAACACCTAAAATTTCTTCAATGAACTCTTTTACCTCACGACCACGTTCACCCACAAGACCTACCACAATTACATCTGCTTCAGAGCCACGAGTCATCATACCCAGTAATACTGATTTACCGACACCAGAGCCTGCAAACAGACCCATACGTTGCCCTTGACCAACGGTAATAACGGAGTTGATGGCTCGAACACCTACATCCATAGGCTGACTAATTGGTCGTCTTGCAAGAGGGTTAATTGAGTTTTGCGCAAACTTTAAGTGATGCTCAGCATTAATGGCACCTAAGCCATCAAGTGGCCGACCAAGGCCATCCACTACACGGCCAAGTAAACTCATGCCAACAGGCAGTCCTGTTTCATTTAACTTTGGGATAACTCGTGCACCAGGCAGTACGCCAGAGATGTGATCATTTGGCATCAAGTAAAGTGTTTGGTCATTAAAACCAACGACTTCAGCATCAACAAAGCCGTTAATGGTTTCAATTTTACATTGACTGCCAACAGGTGCTCTAAGCCCTTTTGCTTCTAGCGTTAAACCAACGACACGCGTCAGAATACCGGCAACAGCTGGTTTTGGGGCCTTGATATTTTTTTCATAGCGCTGTAAGCGTTCGCTTAGAGTCATTGATTGAGCACTCATAATGAGCCTAAAAAGTATTAGATACCACTGCTATGCAAAAAGTTTTCCAACGTTTCTTTGACGCGGGTTTTTATTGTCATGTCGAGGGATGATTGCGGGGTTTTAATTTCGCAGCCACCACGTTCTAAAGTCGGCTCTGCAACTAACTGCCAATGGTTATCTGCGATAGTTTGTTCGCCATAACTTTCAGTAATTAAAGTAATATCATCGGGGTGTAAGTGAATACGTACTTTAGCTTGCTCTTCACCTAACGCATCAATAGCTTGCTTCAAAGCATGTAAAATGACTTCAGGTGAGGTTTTAATTTCTTGGTAAACTAAAATTTCAGTTAACATAACAGCTAACTGCACTAACTGCTTTTCGGCACTTTCATCGACTTTAGATAATGGTTGAGAAAGGCTATCAAGTAAGCTTCTTAAGTTGGTCAGCTGCTCTTCTAAAATTGGCTTTATTTCTTCTTGCCCTTGCTCCTTACCTAGCTCAACACCTTCTTTAAAACCTGCTTCTTTTCCCTCATGTGCGCCTTTTTCAAAACCATCTATATAGCCTTGCTCATGACCTTGCTTTAGCCCTTCTTCATAGGCATCTTGACGGATCTTTTCAAGCTCAGCCATTGTTAGGGACGGAATTTCAGGCTCTTCTGGCTGCTCTTCGGCCTGCTGCTTTTGCTGCTCTTTACGATATAAGTCAGCTAAAGGCGTGCCATACGCCGTTGAGCGTCCAGCGAGTTTTGTTGTATCTTGCGTCACTTCTGGAATTGGCCAGTTTTCCAATAATTCATCGGCAGCTTCACTGGCATGCACTGGGCGTCCTGTATGAAATGAAGACTTACTCATGGCTTACAGGAACTCCTCACCACCACCGCCACCAAGCATAATTTCGCCTGAGTCAGCTAAACGACGTGCAGTAGAAAGAATTTCTTTCTGTGCCGCTTCTACTTCACTAATACGAACAGGGCCCATTGCCTCAAGATCATCAGCGAGTAATTCAGCAGCACGTTTTGACATATTACCCAAAATCTTCTCTTTTAATGCTTCGTCAGTACCTTTAATTGCTTTCATTAATACATCTTGCTGTACTTCACGAAGGATCGCTTGAATACCACGGTCTTCAACATCCATTAAGTTCTCAAAGACAAACATAAGGTCTTGGATTTGCTGTGACATCTCTTCATCGTGTTCACGGATTGAATCCATTAACTGACCTTCAACATTGGTATCTAGGTAGTTCATGATATCAGCAGCCGCTTTCAAGCCACCCATTTTCGCAGCTTGCGCACCAGCTTGACCTGCGAACTGTTTCTCCATGATTTCATTCAACTCTTGCAATGCTGCTGGTTGAACTTCTTCAAGGTTTGCAATACGCATGGTTAAATCTAAGCGCACTTTTTCTGGGAATTGCGACAAGATTTCCGCTGATTGCTCTGGCTCTAAATACGATAAAACAATGGTTTGAATTTGCGGGTGCTCGTTGCGAATAATATTCGCCACTTGCTTTGAATCCATCCACTTCAATGAATCAAGACCTTTCGCCCCTGAGCCCATAACAATTTGGTCAATAAGGCTGGCTGCCTTGTCTTCACCAAGCGCTGCTGTAAGAGCTTTTTTGATAAAGTCTTCAGACTGGAAGCCTATGGTACTGAAGCTTTGAATTTGCTCAATAAACAAATTATGGACTGCGCTAATTTTCGCTTGCGATAAATCATCTAGCGCAGCCATTGCCATACCCACTTTTTGCACTTGCTTTGGCTCTAAGTGCTTAAGGATTTGCGCAGCATCTTCTTCTGATAAGCTCAGCAATAAGATTGCCGCCTTATCAACACCGTCTAATTTATCAACATCAAACGCCGGTGGTAGTTGTTTTTGTTCTTGATCAGTCATCTTCTGTTAACCACGCTTTCACTACTTGAGAAGACAGTTCTGGTTCATTTGCAACCAATGCACGAACTGCTTTGAGTAAATCTTCATCGCCATGTAAGTCTGGCAGCTGTAGTGTACCATCACTTGAGAATCCTACAGCAGCAGAGTCAAAGTCTTTATTTAGCATATCTAGCGTGCTATCACCAATATCTACACCTGCACTTAATGCATCTTCATCATATTCTTCTAGTGTATCGTCTGGGTAAATTAGACGTTTCAGCATAGGTCTTACTACAAAGACAATCAGTACGATGATAACCAGTGCACCTAATGCTAAGCGTAGCATCTTCATGAACCAATCTTGCTCCCAAAGTGGAACTTCAATCGCTTCACCAGCATCTTCACGAACAAATGGCACTGTGACAACCTCAAGTGCATCACCACGCTGCATATCAAAACCAACACCGCCTTGTAATAAACGACGAATATTTGACAATGCTTCTACAGAGCGAGGAACCATGGTTGTTTCACCATTTTCACCCACCTGCGGTACATAATCAACGGCAACTGAAACACTGATACGACGAATAACACCGGTTTGCTGACGCTTATGCGAAATTGTTGTATCAAGCTCGTAGTTACGTGTTGCTTCTTTATGCGAACGACTTGGGTTCGTTGCTGAGCCTGCTCCACCTTGGCCTGCAATTTCTGGAATATTAGAGTTAACTGGCGGCTGATTCGTTAGCGCACCAGGAATGCCCACTGCAAGACCACCGATGTTGTTTTCTTCGAACGTGGTTTCACTGCGCACAGCGGGTAAGTCTGGGTTATAACGTTTTTGTGTTTCTTCGACTGCACTAAAGTCCATGTTTAAATCGACTTGCGCGGTATAGTTACCTAAGCCTACAACTGGAATAAGGATGCTATCGATTTTATTTAAGTACTCTTCTTCACGCTTACGTTCAATTTCATACTCTTTACGAGAGCGAGCAGCAAGTGAGTTTTGTGAGCCTGAATTAAGTAAGCGACCATTTTGATCGGTAACAGTAACACGCTCTGGCGATAAACCTTGGACTGCTGAGGCAACAATATCAACTACTGAGTCAACTTCTTCACCGTCAAGTGTACGACCGCGTTTTAAGGTAAGCACTACCGTCGCTGAAGGTTGTTTTTCGCGACGAGCAAATACGTTTTCTTTTGGAATAGCTAAAAGTACTTTGGCGCGAGTAACATTTTTTAGCTCTTCGATGGTACGTGCAAGCTGTTGCTCACGACCATGTTTTAAACGTTCACGTTCAAGGCGTTGGCTAACACCAAACCCCATGTCTTGCATGATGATGTCAGTCCCTGAGCTTGGCGCTTGCTCTAGGCCTTCACGAGCCATCAATAATTTGATGTTTTGGTATTCACCTTCTTCAACAGAAATGACGTTACCATCAAGTTCGTAATCAATCTTTTGAGCGTCTAAAAAGTCCAGCGTTTGAATAAGCTCTTCCGTTGGCATTTTGCCAAGCGGACGCATATCTGGTTGACGAGCCCAAATAATAATAAAAATTGCGATAGCCAAACAGATTGCCAAAGCGATCACTAAAGTAACCTGGCGTAAAACATCTACACCGTTTAAGGCACTTAGGTAGCCTGACTTTTGCTCTTGTTGATCATCAGTATCGGTTGAGTCGATACCGCCGCCTGCTAAGGCTAGATCAGTTGATTGATTAGATTGCGCCACAATAATTCTCCACTACCTAGTTACACAGGCATGTTCATGATTTCTTTATAAGCTTCAACAAGTTTATTTCGAACTTGCACCGTAGCTTCAAAAGCGACTGATGATTTTTGCGAAGCAATCATTACGTCAGCTAAAGAAACACTGCGATCGCCCATTTCCATTGCTGTTACTTTTTGCTTAGCGTCTTGTTGTAAGCCATTCACTGTATCAAGTGCATTGGTAAGTAAATCACCAAACTGTGCCGACGATGTTGGCTGAGTTTGTGTTGGTAAATTATTAATTGAGTTACTACGGCCTACTTCTGAAGCCATAGCTTGCATTTCTTGAAATAATGCGCTGTTTTGAACTTTCATAATACTCTCTGACAATGCAGTTTACTTATGCACTGATAAAGCACAAACCGTGCCACAAAATAAAGCAAGTAAATTCAACTACTTGAATCATTAATTTCACATGTCAGAGTTTTGACAGCAAACAAGCTCACAAAAATGTGAGCTTGTTTGAGCAACTTTTTGGAAGGAGTTTATGCAGGTAAGGCTATACCCAAGTCTCGCATTTGCGCCAGTTTATAACGTAACGTGCGCGGACTAATACCTAAGGTTTCTGCAACCTCTTTACGCTTACCGTTACAACGCGCTAAGGTTTCTAAAATAATACGATGCTCTTTGTCTTTCAGCTCGTCTTTGTAATTACCTTGCTCACTCACTTGTGGCACGGTATCTAAATTAACTTCAACAGGCTGTTCTTGATATACCGGTGCGTTGTGTGGCGGCGTAGCGACTGGCTTGATATCAACCGTAAGCAACTCTTCAATAAAGACATCATCTTGATGAATACTATTCCCATCACATAATATCAACGCCCGTTGAATAACGTTATCAAGCTCTCGTACGTTACCAGGCCAAGCATGAGATAGTAGCTTTTGTTTCGCACCCTCACTTAGTTGAGCGATAGGCTCTTTACTTTTCAGGCAATGACGCTCTATTAAATGCTCAGCCAATACAATAATGTCGCCAGGACGCTCGGCTAATGGTTTCCACATTAGCGGGAATACATTTAAGCGATAATATAAATCTTCTCTAAATAGATTTTCGCTCACTGCTTCTTTTAAATCTCGGTTACTTGTAGCTAGAACGCGAACATCAAGCTCTATCGTTTTACGACCGCCTAAGCGCTCTACTTCGCGCTCTTGAAGTACACGCAGTAATTTAGCTTGTAAGCCTAAATCCATCTCAGTGATTTCATCTAGTAAGATGGTACCACCTTGAGCTTGCTCAAATTTACCCGGGCAAGCTTGAATCGCGCCGGTAAACGCCCCTTTTTCGTAACCGAATAAGGTTGCTTCAAGCATGTTTTCAGGAATAGCAGCACAGTTAATAGCCACAAAGGGAGCATCGCTACGATTTGATTTATCGTGGATAAAACGAGCCAAGACTTCTTTACCCGAGCCACTTGGGCCGAGTACCATGACACTGGCATCTGAGCGGGCAACTTTGCTCGCGAGCTCTAATAGTTTAATACTTGATGGATCGGCAACGATTGGGCCATCGGTTTCTTTTTCCTTTTCAGGCAAATAACGACTCACCATATTAAGAAGCACTTCTGGTGCAAACGGTTTTGCCATATAATCAATCGCGCCTAAACGCATTGCTTCTACAGCATCATCGATAGTGGCATAGGCCGTCATCATTAATACCGGCAACTCAGGGTAATTAAGTTTAATGCTACGTAGTAGGTCAAGGCCGCTCATAGCGCCCATTTGCACATCACTAACAACCAATGAATAGCTATTTTGCTTAAGCAAGATCATCGCTTGTTCAGCGCTATCTGCAGCAACGCAATCAATACCCGACATTTCAAGGGTATCAATCAGTGCTTCTCGTAAGCCTGCGTCGTCTTCAACGACTAAAATAGAGTTAGTATTCATTTTGCCTCCGCTGACATTGGTTCTGCACTAATTGGCAAGATCAAACTAAAACATGCTCCCCCATGAGCATTATTAGTCACTTCAACCCGTCCTTGGTGCGCATTGGCGACTGAACTTACAACTGCAAGTCCAAGCCCCGTGCCTTGGCTTTTGGTAGTGTAAAAAGGTTCGAATAATTTGTTCGCATGACGTAAATCAACACCTGGGCCATTATCACTGACACTGATGCGAACGCAGTTTTCGCTGGTTTCGTCACGTTCGGCACTCAGGGTTACCACAGCCTCAGAGCCAATAATTTGAATACTGTTGTGGATCAGATTTTGAATAGCACTCGCCAGAGCAGTTTTATTACCCATAATTTCAATATCTGGCTCAGGCAAGTTCACGCTAAGTTCACTGTTATTTTGTGCAACCATAGCATCAGCACCGGCTTTTACTTCATTAAGTAACTGTTGCATTGAAACGCTTTCGACCACTTGTTGCTCACCACTTTTGGCAAATAACAGCATATCGTTCACTTGGGTTTCTAAATCTTTTAAACGCGACATTAGCTTCGTATGAAAGTTGCCACGCGAGCTTTCTGGCAATCGCTTTGAGCCTAAATTGGCAGCATAAAGCATGGCCGCAGATAACGGTGTTCTGACTTGATGAGCAAGCGAAGCGACCATTTTGCCAAGCGCACTTAAGCGCTGCATATGTGCTACTCGCTTTTGTAATCGCCTGGTTTCAGTTAAATCTGTCATTAAAATTAACTGCCCTGGCTCTGGAGCAAGCGCAGTAATATCAAGCTTTATTAAACGGCCATCCTTAAGTGATACTTCATGTCCATCGTCTTGCTGTGGTCGAAATGAGCGTTGAATTACGCTAAACCACTTTTCACCTTCGAGGGGTTCACCTAGCATATCAATGGCAATTTGATTGGCTTTTGCGATCATGCCTCGGCCATCTAAAACCACCACACCCGCAGGCATGGTATCAACCAAATGACCTAACCAACTGGCTTGTTGGCGCAGCTCACTCAACTCACCCACATACTCTTCTTGTTGTAAGCATGGGTTATATTGTTTGGCTGTGATAAATTGTGGTTTTAGGACATTTGCTAAGGCCATAATCGATACTCAAAAAATCGTGTCTACCTAGCTAAATGCACAATCCGTACCAAATTTATTTTTGTTTTATTTCAATAAATTAAAGACAAAACAACACTGACAAAAAAATGACAATCGCGAGGGAATAATGCAAAAAGAACACCATTGTCGTTGCCCGTGGCTCGATACCAGCAAAGAAGATTATGTGACCTATCATGACCAAGAATGGGGGGTGCCATTATATGATGATCACCGCTTATTTGAATTTATAACCTTAGAGTCAGCACAAGCGGGACTGAGTTGGTATACCATACTTAAAAAGCGTGATGGCTATCGCAGTGCCTTCAAAAACTTTGTTGTCGAAGAGGTTGCCAAAATGACCGAAGACGACGCCGAACGATTAATGCAGTTTGAAGGTATTATTCGTAATCGCGCTAAAATCGCCGCCACTATTAATAACGCGCAACGTTTTATTGAGATTCAAAAAGAGTTTGGCAGTTTCTCAAATTACCAATGGCAGTTTGTTGGTGGCAAACCGTTGGTAAACGATCTTGATAAATTAGAGGATTACCCGGCTATTACTGAAGCCTCAACAGCATTCGCCAAAGATTTAAAAAAGCGCGGTTTTAAGTTTTTAGGCCCTACTACGGTGTATGCCCACATGCAGGCCTGTGGCATGGTAAATGACCATAGCAATGATTGCTTTAGAAAAGCTGAGATAATTAGTGAATATTAAAGAGATAAAACCGAGGAAGAAACCTAACGCGGCTTAGTCACGCGTTAGGTTATATTTTTTCATTTTTTCGACCAGTGTGGTGCGCCTAACACCTAAAATTTCTGCAGCTCGTGCAACAACGTAATCATAGCGCTCTAATGCTTGGCTGATTAAGCTGATTTCTAGCTCAGCAAGATACTCTTTGAGCTCAATCCCTTCATCTGGTAGTAAACCTGAGTCAACCGTTGTTGCTGGTACATCAGGTTCTTCATCATCATAATCACTAAAGCCTGTACTGAAAATATCGTTGAAAGCATCTCGCTCCATCAATTCTTCTGGATACTCAGGCTCATAAGCCTCAACTTCAATATAACGATATTTAGCTGGAAGGTCTGGCACATCAACTACTTTATCAGGGAACATGATCACCATGCGTTCAACTAAGTTAGCAAGTTCACGAATATTCCCCGGCCACGCATGCTCTTTTAAGCTTTGAATCGCACGCTCAGTGAATTTGGCCGTTGTGCCACTTTGCTCGTTCACACGACGCATTAACTCTTTTAAAAGCAGAGGAATGTCGTCAGCACGCTCACTAAGCGAAGGATTTTCAATTGGAAACACGTTTAAGCGATAAAAAAGGTCTTCACGGAAGTCGCCCTTTTCAATCATTTCTTCAAGGTTGCGGTGAGTCGCAGCAATAATGCGTACATCTGCTTGAATAGGCTTAGTACCCCCTACTCGCTCATAGCTACGCTCTTGCAACACACGCAGTAGTTTAACCTGCATTTGCAAAGGCATATCACCAATTTCATCTAGAAACAGCGTGCCGCCTTGCGCTAATTCAAAACGCCCTTTTCGTGCAGAAATAGCCCCCGTAAAAGCCCCCTTTTCATGGCCAAATAGCTCACTTTCAAGAAGCTCGCCTGGGATAGCACCACAGTTTACCGGCACAAATGGCCCGGTATTGCGTTTAGAGAGTAAATGAACGTTACGTGCAACAACTTCTTTACCTGTGCCTGACTCACCTAAGATCAGTACATTTGCATCGGTTTTTGCTACTTGTTCAATTAAAAAGCGCACATCTTTTACAGCTTCGGTTTCACCGACTAAACCATCAAACGATTTGTTAGATTTAGCTTGTTTATGGTCACCCGGTAGCATGCGCTGATATTGCTGACAATCATGCAATAGCTGAGTAGTTACATCATGGTTAAACGGCTCACAAATTAAACCAACTACATTAGCAATGCTTAGTAACGGTTTGAGTGTTTCACCAATTAATAAAAACGGAATGGCTGGAAACTGTTTGATCACAGCCTCGTGATTTAGCTGCTGTAAAGCACCAAGAATGACCATGCATTCTTGCTGTTGATGTTTTTCACAAAAAGACTGTAATGAAGTCTCATCAACTAATTGTGCAGTTTCACCAATGAAGGTAAGTGCTGCATGTAAACCTATCGCACGATTATTATTATTGTCTAAAATTAAGATCATTATTGGCGAACCACAGTTACCACGAGGTTAGTTAATTTCTAAATTGTAAGCGAGTTTAGGAGGGATGCAAGCGCTAAGCGGCAATTTATTGACATCAACGCCAAAAAATAGTCACTTAGCACTAAAATTTAATACTAAAGAATTAAAGTAAACCTAATATAGATTCGGCTGAACGATTTGCCTGACCACGTAAGGCAATCGATGCTTGCGATAAAATATCATTAGCTACTTGATCAGACACAGCTTTTGCATAGTCAGTATCTTCTATTCGGCTTTGGCTCGCAGCAATGTTCTCTCGCTGGTTGCCTAAACCTTTTATCGTACTCGCCAAGGTGTTTTGAAAAGCGCCTAGCTCAGCTCTTTGCGTGTTAATTTCTTCAGCTGCTTGGTCGCTAATATCAATCGCAGCTTGAGCTCCTGCTTGGGTTGAAATATCGATTCCTGCAATAACTGAAGCAATACTACCATCAGATGGCGTCACTGATTGTGTGGTGTTGGCATCAGGACCAACTTGAAACGACACTTGCTCACCATCAAATAAAGGTTTACCACCGAATGTCGCATTTTCAAAGGTTTCTGATATTTGCGTTTGTAATTGCGACACTTCTTCTTGAAGTGCAGCTCTATCATTATCTGTGAGCGCACCATTACCCGCTTGAATAGACAGCTCTCGAATGCGAGAAACGGCATCATTTACACCAGATAAATTTGACTCTGTTACTTGCGAGTAAGAAATGCCATCGTACGCATTATTAATTGCTTGACTGTAGCCATCTTGCTGCGATGTTAATCTATCAATAATTTGCAGTGCAGCGGCATCATCTGCCGCTGAATTTACTTTTTTACCTGATGCTAGTTGCTCAGCAAGCTTGTTACCCGTTTGCTGAGTTTGGTTTAAAAACCCGGTATTGGGTGATTGAATTTTCATGGCGGCCTCCGACAAACCGATTGTTTAAATTATAGCTTAATTTGCCAAAATTTGCACTTTGTACCATGGTTTAGATAAATTAACTTGGCATCTGACTTGCTAGTGTATTAGTTAATAGTTAAATTACTGAGAATTGTGTCAAAATTCTCACTTTGCGTATCAAACGCCAATGAAAAATAACTCGGGTAACACTATGTTCGACAATAAAACAATTTTAATTACCGGTGGTACCGGTTCATTCGGTAAAAAATACGTCAAAACGCTTCTAGAACGCTATAAGCCAAAAAAGATCATTATCTTTTCGCGTGACGAACTCAAACAGTTTGAAATGCAGCAAGAGTTTGACCAACCGTGTATGCGTTATTTTATTGGTGATGTACGCGATAAAGAAAGGCTTCGTCGTGCTATGCGTGGTGTGAACTATGTGATTCACGCAGCAGCATTAAAACAAGTACCTGCCGCTGAATACAACCCAATGGAATGTATCAAAACCAATATTAATGGTGCTGAAAATGTCATTGATGCGGCTCTTGATAATAACGTAGAAAAAGTCATTGCACTGTCGACTGATAAAGCCGCGAACCCAATCAACTTATATGGTGCGACTAAACTTGCATCAGATAAGTTATTTGTGGCTGCTAACAATATTGCTGGCGGCCATAAAACAACCTTTGCTGTAGTAAGATACGGTAACGTAGTGTGTTCGCGTGGCTCTGTTGTGCCTATTTTCCAAAAATTTATCGACCAAGGCCGCGACCATATACCAATTACTCATGAAGAAATGACTCGCTTCTGGATTAGCCTGCAACAAGGTGTTGATTTTGTTTTAACAAACTTTGAGCGTATGTTAGGTGGCGAAATTTTCGTTCCGAAGATCCCTTCAATTCGCATTACTGATCTTGCCAAAGCAATGGCACCTGACTTACCAATTAAAATAATTGGTATTCGCCCTGGTGAAAAGTTACACGAAGTTATGTGTCCTGCCGACTTATGCTTTGAAACGTACGAATATAGCGATCACTTTGTAATCGCTCCGGGCATAAAATTCAGTAGTCGTAGCAATGATTTTACTGAAAACGCACTTGGCGAAAAAGGCGAGCAAGTTGCCCAAGGTTTCGAGTATAACTCACTCGATAACCCAGATTATATGAGCATTGAAGAAATTAAAAACTTCAATGTCCAAGCGTTACTGTAATACTGCATTATGACGAATAAGGTAATTCCTTACGGCAAACAAAATATTTCTCAAGATGACATCAACGCCGTAATTGATGTATTAAAGTCTGACTGGCTAACGCAAGGACCTGCTGTTCCGGCATTTGAAAGTGCTATTGCAGAATATTGTGGTGCTCACTATGCCTGTGCCACTAACAGTGCGACTTCAGCGTTACATATTGCTTGCCTAGCTTTAGGCGTAGGTAAAGATGACATTGTATGGACATCGCCAATCTCCTTTGTCGCCTCGAGTAACTGCGCCCTGTATTGTGGCGCAGACATCGATTTTGTTGATATCGACCTTGAAACAGGCAATATGTCTGTTGCAGCGCTTCAAGAAAAACTAACGTTAGCCAAACAAAACCAGCAACTTCCTAAGGTCGTGATCCCTGTTCATCTAGCTGGTCAGTCATGCGATATGGCAGCAATCAATGCACTTGCCAAAGAGTATGGTTTTAAGGTTATTGAAGATGCCTCGCATGCTATTGGCGCGAAGTACAAAGATAAGCCTGTTGGCAGCTGTGTTTATTCAGATATTACTGTGTTTAGCTTTCATCCAGTCAAGATAATTACATCTGCTGAAGGGGGTATGGCGGTTACCAACTGCGCTGAGCTCAACAAAAAAATGAGCCGCTTGCGAAGTCATGGTATTACTAATATTCCTGAAGAAATGACCGAGCCAAGTCACGGCCCTTGGTATTATCAACAGTTAGAGCTTGGTTTTAATTATAGAATGACTGATATGCAAGCCGCTTTAGGACTGAGTCAGTTAAAGCAGCTAGACAACTTTGTATCAGTGCGAAACGACATTGCAACAACATATAACCATGCATTTGCAAACTCAACGGTAGCTCATTTAAAACAATCGGATGATTGTTACTCTAGCTACCATTTATATATTGTTCGTTTAACGCAGTGTGAAGTAGAAAAACATAAGTCAATCATTACAGGCATGCGCGAGCAAGGAATTATTGCTCACTTGCATTATATACCGATCCATTTACAGCCTTATTATCAAGCTTTAGGCTTTTCGGAAGGTGATTTTCCTAATGCAGAAACGTACTACAAACAGGCTGTTACTATTCCTCTGCATCCAACTATGGCAGCAGATGAGCAAAAAGCTGTAATTACGGCATTCTTTAACCTAGTGAATTAAACAAGGAATTAGAGCTTTCATGTTAGCAGACATATCTTACGAAAGTTTAAAACAGGCATACTCTTCTGTTGGTATCACAGAAGGAAAAGTTGTTTATGTTACTGGAGATATCACAAAAGTTGGTATTTCTCTTTCTTTGAGTAAGTTCGAGCTGTTAAATTTACACCTTAAAGTGATTATGGATTTGATAGGCCCAGAAGGTACAATTGTAGTGCCAACCCATAGCTTTTCACTTTGTAATACTAACATTCCATTTTCACTAAAAAATACACCTTCTGAAACCGGTGCTTTTAGCGAATTTATCAGAAATCAAGCAGGAAGCATTAGACAGCTTCACCCTTTTTCGTCTCGCACTGCTATAGGAAAAGAAGCTTCTTATATTTGCGAAAACACAGCTCCTCATAGTTATGGTATGCACACTCCTTTTTCAAGGATGCTGGAGCTTGACAGTATGTTTATTTCCGTAGGTATTCACCCAAAACAAATTGTCAGCCTTGTTCACCAATGTGAGTCTGACATGAATGTACCTTACAGATATACAAAAGAGTTCATACACCCAATTGAAACTGGGCAGCACACAGAAATGAAAGCTTTTTATCATCTAGTAACATATTTAAACTGCGATATAAAAAGAGATAAAAATGTCAAAATATTTGAAAATTTCGAAAAAAAATTTAAATTAAATCACTCTAAAATGTGCCATGGCAGCGTCTGGGGCTTCAATATGAGAGAGTTTTATAAAGCAACGACTGAGCTGATGAGAGATGATATTTACAGTTGGCTTGCGGAGCCACCGAATAGTCGCCCCTACCAAGCTTAATGCATTTATTTATTATCTAAAAACTCTATTAACTCAGAAACAGTACCTAACTTAGACAACTGTTCATCATTGATGTCTATACCTAGCTCTCTCTTAATTTTTAAGACTATAGTCATAACATCTATAGAATCCAGTCCAAGTTCAGCAAAGCTTGATGAAAAATCCGCTTCGTTACTAAGATCCACACTTGGGTTTTGAATTAAAATTAACTCTTTTATGATTTGTTTATTTTTCATATTGCTCACATAAATGCTTTTTAATTAATGCTCTACTTACTTTACCAGAACGTGTTCGTGGTAGCTCACTTAATGTAAATAGCTTATTCGGTCTAAAATTTGAATCAGTATCTTTCAAATGTTTTGCTACATCCTTGAGAGTTACTTTAGTTTCTCCTTCTACACATAAAACAATAATACTATCTTTAACTTTACTGGGATCTTCCATACCAAGTACTGTAAAAGCATTGCTCTTAAATAACGTCACCAGTTTAGATTCTATTTCATCAGGGTGCACTAAAACACCATTATAATTTATTACATCATCACTTCTTCCTGAAAAGACTAGATAACCTTGCTCATCTAAGTACCCAACATCAGAAGTTATAAACCAACCATCTTGAAGCTGACTATTCCATAGCTCATCATCGAGATACCCTAAGCATAAATTACTTCCTCTAATTGCTATTCGCCCACTTTCGAAAGGGGGTAAAGCACAGCCTTGCTCATCAATAATTTTTAACTCAGAGCATTCTGAAGCAGGTCCTTCGGTCTTAACCTTATCTAAATTACGGTTTAGCTCAAAGAATGTTACTCGCATAGCTTCACTTAACCCATAATGGAGAAATATTCTTGTTTTAGGCAGTGAATTACATAATTCAATTCGGAAAAAGTGATCAAATCTCATCGCGCCAGTTTGTAGCCATTTTAGGTTGTCTGCAACTGCCGCCAACTCACTTTTGCCTACTTGTAGTAAAGCTGCTAACAAAGAAGGTGCCGTTGATAATGCATTACAATCATACTTACTAAACAATGATGAAATTGATAAAGGATTACTAAGCTGAGTTGGTAGTACAATTCTTCCGCCGGCCATCAGGACACTATGGCATCGCCCAAAACCAAATGCATGATCTATTGAAGCAAAAACTAATTCTGCAATTCCCTCATCAACCTCCATCTTACTATTCATGAATGCACAAATATCGTTGATGCCACACTGAGATAATCTTACCCCTTTCAATTTGCTGGAAGTCGTTCCAGAAGTAAAAATAACCATAGCTTCTTGATCAAATGAAACATCAATATTCGTTGGCTCTAATTGAGGGTAAGATTCAATAAACAATGCAGCATCACTAGTTTCCAATGCCCCCTGTAGTCTCTGTGGATCAATAAAGGGAATAGGCACTATGCTAACCCCACATTTTGCACCAGCATAATAAGAAAAAAGGAGCTCAACAGGTGAAAAATTTGATACTGCGACTCTTTGACTAGGCTTGATATTTTTTGATTTTAAAAAAGTAGCGAATTTGTCTATTTCAGTATGAAACTCATCATAGCTATATTCTTTATCGTCAAATGAAACCGCTATTTTCGTACCTTTTTTGTTAGCTATTTCTGTATAAATACTTGTTAACATTATTTGTCCTTTAGCTCATTCAAAAAGAGGTTCACTTTTTTCACAAAGCGCTCATTGAAAGATGACATTCTATAATTTCCTTGAAACGAATGTGCCTTAGCTATACTGTTTTTACTGTCCTGAACCATTAATTGGACTTGCTCGGGGTTTGCACTACCAAGTCCTTTCCTTAAAGAAATAAGAGAAGGTATGTCAATGTTAGAATTAAATACCTGATCCGGAATGTTTGGCAAATCAATATTCAACTGCTGTGCTGCTAACTTTATACTATCAAGAGTAAAACCATCTTGCTCTTCATCACAAGCATTCCTTACTGCCCTACCGATGATTTTATGAGCACTACGATTATCTAAGTCCGAAAATTTGACCAACATATCACATAAGTCTGTTGCAACAATAAATTTGTCAGCTGCAGCTTCTGCAAGCTTATCCTTGTTAAATTTAGATGTAGATAAAATCCCGGCAAAAAGATCGACACACTGAATAGCATAATCTAAAGCCTTTGGTAGCTCTCCATAAGCATAGAGTCGGTTATCAGGCTGCCCACTAATAGTCTGATTTGTAGATAAAATATTTGTCATCATGCCATTAAAGGTTCTAGCTTGACCGCGAATGAATGCTAACCCATATGGGTTTTTCTTTTGTGGCATTATGACACTTGTGCGGGTAAAGCCATCAGCTAACTCAAGATAAGAGAATTCTGCGCTATTCCAAATTATAAACTCTTCACTGATTCGATTTAAGCTTGTCATTATCGAACAAAGACTCGTCATCACATCAATACACATATCTGGTGCCCACATCGCATCCCGAGTGTGAGTTAATATGCCATCAAATTCCAGCAACTCGGCAATAAACTCTCGATTCATCTCAATTTGAGAGCCATTAACACTCCCTGAACATGCAGGAGATAAATTCACCATTTTTATAGCTGTTTCTATGCGACTAATGTCTCTTAATAGCGGTCTTTGAAACCCTTGTAAATAATGGGCTAAGGTAGTCGGCTGTGCATGTTGTAAATAGGTAAAGTCTGCCATAAAAGTATTTAAATGCTGTGAAACAACTTGATTAAATACCTCACATAACTGAATTAACTTTTCATGAAGGCAAAATAATTTTTCGCGACAAACCATTTGCCAAGCTATTGTACTAGCTTCCCTTCGAGCACGTCCGATGTGGACATAACCACTATCAGGACCAATATGCTGTTGCAAATATTTATCTCTATTATTGTAACTATCTCCTACTGCAGGATCTAAGGGAATGTTTTCAGTTCCTTGTAGGTGGACTTCAAGAAGGCCTGATAGCAACTTTCTTCCTTTCGATGAAGAAATTACTCCCCCTTGAATTAAAGTCATGACATGACTCATATCCGCTATACTTAAGTTGCTCATAATATATGGGCTACATTCAAGTTCATATTGAAATGCACTGTTATATAAGCGTTGATCTGGACCTTCTTTAAAGCGAGAACCCGCACCTAAAAAACTATTACTCATTTTTTCACCTCTATTTCTGAACAGTTTTCAAACTGCGGCTCAACTATTAGGTCACGAACAACTTTCGTGCAATTGTAAGGGGTTATTTCAAGCTCATTGCCAAATTCGGAAACTAACTTTGCTATATTTTCACTGCAAGCTAACATCACTTTGCCATTAACTTTTAAACGACAACTACCACACAACCCTATTCGGCAGTTTTTATCGAAAGCCAGAGTGCTATCAAATTCATACAGAACTCTCATAAGCAAATCGAGAAGAGTCTCTTCATTGCTATAGCTAAGAGTAAAAGGTTGTAAGATTGATGGACTCACTGTTTCTTTGTTAAAACGATAAATGTTTAATGTTATTGTGTTCATTAATTATGAAATCCTAATTAACTCACATGCCATTCCACCTGACTCGTGTTTATAGGTTAGTGTTGCCATTTCAAAAAAATTGCCTTCTGATGGGAAGTCATCACGATAATGGGCTCCTCTTGATTCAGGCCTACAAAGAGCCGCGCGACATATAGCCTCTGAGATTAAAAGCATATTTTTAAGTTCAATATATTGTTTTATTTGCTGATTATAAAAATGAGTGCGGTCGCTGATTTTTATATCTAAATACCTTTGATTCAAGTCGGCTAATATTTTCAACTGCTCTTTCAACCCATTTTCATTTCTTATTACTCCAACGTTTTGAGACATTGTCGTTTTCAAAGTACTCAGAATTTCTCCCATCGTTTCTTTGCTATCCCCAAACGGAAAAGTGAACTCCTTGAAAGAGGCACTTTGGTAATTGGCCTTTTTTTGGAGCTTTGCAGCATTTTGTCCAGCGAGACGACCAAAGACAACCACTTCAAGCAATGAATTCCCACCGATCCGGTTTGCACCATGTACACCATTACAAGCTGCTTCACCCGCAACAAATAAGCCATTTATTATATCGCCCATATAGTTAAGAACTTGACCATTAATATTACAACTAACCCCCCCCATTAAATAATGAGCTGAAGGTATTATAGAAATTTTATCCTTAGTTACATCAGCATTAAGGTAAGTAGCCGCTATCAAAGAAGCTTCCTTCAAAGCAAACTTTTTTTCCTCTGGAATATTTGTTAAGTCAAGATAGAGCTCAGAGCCTGGGTGATTACTTAATTCTTTTGCAATTGCTATAGACACTTTATCTCTACCAGCCAACTCCTTTTTCTCTGGATAGTAACGTGACATAACATTGTCATTTGAAATTGAGACTATTTTACCACCAGCACCAAGTACAGGTTCAGGTATTTGTATACCACTATTTCGTAAACCCAAAGGGTGGAACTGAACAAATTCCATATGCCTTAAAGCAGCACCAGCATTGAATGCGAGGGACAGACCATCACCAGTTGTAGAAACAGCATTTGTATTATATTTATAGCTATTCAAACCTCCTCCAGTTGACAATACCACTGAATTAGCAAAAATCTTGAATAGCTGAGTATTCCGCAAGTGTAAAACTTGAGCGCCAATAACTTGACGACTTTCTTGGATTAACTCTACAGCCATCATCTGATCTAGTAAGGTGATCTGTTCATTCTTTTTTATTTGCTTGATTAAAGCGACCATAATCGCAAGCCCGGTCCTATCTTTACTAAAGCAAGCTCTGGGAATATTAGAACCTCCGAAGGCTTTGTTTTTGTAGTGCCCTGACTCATCTTTACTAAACTGCACACCTAATTTTTCTAACCAATGAAGATTTTCAGGAGCAGACTCGCACATATACTCAATACAATCTTTACTAGCAACTCCTCTACCCGCATTAAGACAGTCATTTATATGAGCAAAAGCATCGGGTTCATTTATGGCAACATTTACTCCTCCTCTGGCACTGACAGAGTGAGAGTGTAGAGGCGGAATCTTTGATATTAAAATTACTTTCTTACCTGCATAAGCGGCCTCTAACGCAGCGCAACAACCAGCAATGCCTGCACCGATAACTAAAACTTCAGCATTAAGTGATGTTAATTTACTCAACTAAGCTCCTAGATATCAAATCAGTTAAAAAATAAGTATTTTTGCTAAAACCTAATCTATTATGAAGTAAAATAAAACAAACAGATACAGTAATTCAGGCATAGATAATGCTTAAGTTATCATATATTTTAAAAAAGGATTAGATATGAAACTCATCGACCAAAGACCAACTAAACCGCGCCAAACAGGTAAAACTAATGTGCTTGATAAGGGGTTGGGTTTAGAGCAGCTCAAAATGCAATTAGAAGCCTGCGGTGAATTCATAGATGTTATCAAGCTTGGCTGGGGAACATCATTAGTCACTCCCAATTTAGAAGCAAAATTAGATTTAATAAAATCTCATGGTATAGAACCTTGCCTTGGTGGTACCTTATTCGAATATTGTTACTTAACTAATAAAGTGGATGAATACATCGATTTTCTTAAACAACATAAATTATCTTTAATTGAAATATCTGACGGTACAATTTCAATCCCACAAAAAGAAAAAAACGAACTAATTAGCCGCTTTGCAAAAGACTTTACTGTGCTTTCTGAAGTGGGCAGTAAAGATGATAAGGTGGTTGTGTCTCCATCAAAATGGGTAGAGCAAATAAAAAGTGAAATTAATGCTGGGGCAAAAAGTATAATTTTAGAAGGAAGAGAAAGTGGAACAGCTGGCTTATATCGAGGTGATGGCGAAATAAGAATGGGATTAGTAGAGGAAGTAATGGAATCAGGTGTTGAAATCGACAAATTAATCTTTGAAGCTCCCAAAAAAGCCCACCAAGTTTTCATGATTAAGCAATATGGCCGTGATGTAAATATGGGAAATATTGCATATGAAGATGTTATCTCTCTAGAAACACTTAGACTAGGATTGCGCTCTGATACTTTGTGCTCAATTCATCTCAAATAAATATTTCTAAACTTCGGCCGATATAATTAGAGGTAATTTAATTCTGTAGTGATGGAGTTATGATGTTGGATACAAATATAGATATCGACTTAATCAATAAACGCATGGTTAGCTGGACAGCTAGCCAACGTATAGGTTGGGCTCTAACAAACTTACCTAAACAACATATCGTAAGTACTAGTTTCGGTGCCCAAGCTGCTGTTATGCTTCATTTAATGACATTACATAAGCCTGATATTTTAGTTGTTTTTATTGATACAGGTTACCTATTTGATGAGACAATTGAATTTTCAAAACATCTAACATCTACACTTAACTTAAATTTGAAAACATTTAGGCCATTACTTGATAGAGAAAAGTACGAAAAAAAATTTGGAAAAGTTTGGGAAAATGGTTTAGAAGGCTTGGAACTTTACAATCAAAACCGGAAAGTCGAGCCCATGCAACGTGCATTAAATGATTTACATGCAGCAACATGGTTCTCCGGGATAAGGAAGGAACAGTCACCCACACGTGACCAAAAAAAGTTCATTGAATTATCAAATAATCGATACAAAGTGTCTCCTATTTTAGATTGGACCTCTAAAGATATTGATAGCTACATAAAAGATAACTCTCTAGATTACAACCCTCTTTGGCATAAGGGATATGTTTCAATCGGTGATACTCACACTACTAAATCAATATATGAAGTAGAGAGCATAGAACAAACACGTTTTTTTGGATTAAAGCGTGAGTGTGGCTTACACGAATAACGACTGGACAATAAATGAAAATAGCGATCATTCCTGCCCGTGGTGGGAGTAAGAGAATACCCAAAAAAAATATTAAGCTGTTCTGCGGTAAACCTATTATCGGGTACGCAATAACAACAGCTATCAGCAGTGGTTTATTTGACAAGGTGGTTGTATCTACTGACTGTTTTGAAATAGCTGAAATAGCAAAGCAATTTGGTGCTGAGGTTCCCTTCATGCGTGACCCTGCACTCGCTGATGATTTCGCTCCTACCAGAGAGGTAGTTCAAGATGCCTTAAACTTTTTTGAGCAAACACAAAGCATTGATTACATTTGCTGTATTTACCCAACTACTCCATTTATAAATCCAGAACAGCTGATAAATTCATTCAATATGCTCAATCAGTCAAACAAGAAAAATGCTTGCTTCAGCGCTACTGAATTTCATTACAGCCCATATAGGGGGTTTACCCAGACAGAAAACGGACTTGAGCTTTTATTTCCTCAACACGTCAGCAACAGATCGCAAGATTTACAAAAAGCTTACCATGATGCTGGACAATTTTATTGGTACAAAACAATCAACGATAAGGAAATTAAAAAAGTAATAGATTCATCTGACGCACTAATACATATATTACCTCACTATTTAGTTCATGATATAGATACTCAAGATGATTGGGTTAGAGCTGAATTGTATTATAAAGCAATGAAACAGAATTAATGGCTATTGGATTTAACTTTGATGCTAACTCAAGTGTTGGTTATGGGCACCTTAATCGATGCAATGAAATTGCTAAAGAACTAAAAAAAAGAAAACAAAAAACCATTGCAATTGTCGGAAAAAATTTCAATAACTCATTTATAGATCTACACTTTGATGAGGTCATAAAAATAAATAATAGCTTTTCAGATGCTGGTGAAATTGCGCAAATATGTATTGAAAAGAGTATTCCCAAACTTTTAATTGATCATTATCAATGTGATGTGATCTTCCAAGAAACTCTAACTTCCTATGGGATTGTATTTGGTCAATATGATTTTAAGTGTGAAGGAAGTTATTTAGGTAAATTTGTAATAAATATAAACCCTTGTGCGAATAAAGACTGGTACAACAAGGCGGTACTAAATAGAGAAACCAAGCTGCTTTGCGGCGCTAAATTTGCCATCATAAACCCTAATTTGGTTACTAAACCTTTAGAGGGTGAGGGTGTATTTGTTTGCATGGGCGGCGGTAATGATAATGGTGTTGCCGCCAGCATAATCGACCAAGTTAATAGGGTATACAAAGGTGAGATTCACCTTGTTGCGTCATCCTTATCTAGCTCAATTCCTTTAGTTGAGAAACTAAACAACGCTAACATTACAACTCATGTCGACTTAAGTGATTATTCAGAAGTAATAAAACGCTGTCATTATGCTATTGTTTCTGCAGGCACCTTAAGCTATGAAATGGCATATATTGGTATACCATTTAGTTGTGGTTACTTCGCTGAGAATCAAATAAAAATAGCTAACTCTTGGCAACAATCAGGCTTAGCACATAGTTTAGGTTGTCTAACAAACAAAATAAGTGGGCAACCCTTCAAGGAACTTCTGAATAACATTTCTCTTAAAAAACCACGAAAGCCACTTATAGATGGGTTAGCAGCAAAAAGAATAGCAGAGGTATTGCTTACATGACCAAAATCCCTTTAAACGAACTTTTATCTGTATTTGATGATATTAAAACACAGAATATTCATAGTGACATTCAAGCAAAATGTACAGATTTTTGTTGGGGAACAGGAGATGAATGCATCGTACTCGCAGCAAATAAAAAATACTTCCAACAAGCTATAAACAATAGCAATGTGGTTTGCATAATTGCTCCTGAAGTAATCATTCAGACTGATAAAGCGGTGATAACAACTAATAGATTCGATGATCTATTTCATTACATTCATAATACTTACTTCTCAACAAAAGAATTAATAACCCACTATGTGAGCCCAACAGCTTCAATTAGTGAAAATGCTGTTATTTGCCCTCCTGTTCACATTGGTCATAATACAACCATTTGTTCAGGAGCATATATTGGAAAAAACACGGTGTTAAATGATGATGCATACATAGCCCAAAACTGCACTATTAGCACCGAAGGAATGCTTGCGAAGTCAATAAATGGCATAAAAAAGCATATTACTCATTATGGTTCAGTCATTATTGGTAAAGGATGCTACATACATGCAAATTCAAACATTTCAAAAGGATTGTTTTACTCGGGAAAAACACTTATCGGTGATTATTGCCACATAGGAATTGGCGTAAACATTGCTCATGATGTTGTTATCGGACAATCCACAGAAATTAGTGGTAACTCAAATATTGCTGGTAGATCAACGATAGGAAGTGATGTGTGGATTGGCGCCAATTGTACGATATCAAACTGGGTTAAAATTGGAGATAAAGCAAAGGTTAGAATTGGTTCAACTGTTGTATGTGATATACCCGAAAAAGCTGATGTTTCGGGTAACTTTGCAATAAAACACACTATTAACCTCAGAAAATTCATAGAAGACCAGGCAAACTAACACTATGTTTAATAAATCAATTGTAATAGATAATTTCAACATTCAAAACCACTCGAAACCTTATTTAATTGCAGAGATATCAGGTAATCATGACAATGAGATTGATCGTGCTAAGAAGTTAATATTAGCAGCGAAAGAAAATGGTTTTGATGCTGTAAAAATTCAATACTTTACTGCTAATGATATGACATTGGATATCAGTGAAGGTGACTTCATTGTAAAAAGTGGTTTGTGGAAAGACCGTAGCTTGTTTGAACTTTATGAACAAGGCGCAACCCCTAAGGAGTGGCTCCCCATTTTATTTGATTATGCGAAAGAGATAGGTATCACTCTATTTTCTTCCGTATTTTCTCATGAGGGACTTTGTATTTTAGAAGAGTTAGGCTGCCCTGCATACAAAATTGCTTCTTTTGAAGCAATGGACCTAGATTTAATTGAGGCGGCTGCTAAAACGCAAAAACCTGTGATTATTTCAACCGGTATCATAGATAAAGTTGGGATAGAAGAGGTATTAGACACATGTAAAAAAGTAAGGAATAGAAATATCGGTTTAATGCATTGTATAAGTAACTACCCTGCCCCTTATGACAAATTTAACTTAGCAACAATCACTGATATGCAACAAAGCTTTGATATCCCTATTGGGCTTTCTGACCATAGTACGGATGAAATATGTTCTCTTATTGCTATTGCCAACGGCGCTTCGATGATCGAAAAGCATATTACCGTGAGTCAAAAAGACGGAGCAATTGACTCTGAGTTTTCTTTACCTATTTCCCTAATGAAAGAATTCACCGATAAATTACGAAACGGTTTCGCTACTATTGGTAAGGTTGACTACAGTAACTCGTCACCACGCAAAAACTTCCGGTCACTATATGCTGTTAAAGATATCCCAAAAGGACGACTTATCACTAGTGACATGATAAGAAGTATTCGTCCTGGCCATGGCCTCCCCCCAAAAAACAAAAACAAAGTATTAAAGTGCACAGCAAAACAAAATATTAATGCAGGAACCCCTTTAGATTGGAGTCTACTATGTCAAACTTTAAAGAATTAGACGGAAAAGCACTACATCAAATCGCAAAGGAGTTATTTCCTATTTGCAGAAGTATTACCGGTAATGGTGTTAGAAAGACTTTAGATATTATTGATGATTATATTGAAGGGTACTCATTAGTTAAGCATGAAGTACGTTCTGGTACCCAAGTATTTGATTGGACTGTTCCTAAAGAGTGGAGTATTGAAGAAGCGTGGATAAAAGATTCTAAAGGGAATACTGTAGTAGATTTTAAAGACTCAAATTTACATGTACTTGGCTACTCAACCCAAGTCGACAAAATAATCCCGCTTAATGAGCTACAAGAACATTTGCATTCATTGCCTGAACAGCCTGAAGCAATTCCTTACGTTACATCTTATTATGAGCCTCGATGGGGTTTTTGCATAACAGACAAACAAAGAAAGTCTCTAACTGAAGATGATTACCACGTATTCATTAACAGTCATCATTTTGATGGTTCTTTAACCTATGCAGAACTTCTTATCCCGGGTAAAAGTGAAAAGGAAATTTTAATATCTAGTTATGTTTGTCACCCCTCACTCGCAAATAATGAGCTTTCAGGCCCCCTTGTCTCTTTGGCTTTGATCAACTGGTTAGCAAAAAATGAGAATAACTTTTATAGTTATCGCTTTGTTTTCACAACGGAGACTATTGGCACAATCACCTATTTAAGCCGTAATTTAGAACATTTAAAAAGTAATATTGCTGCAGGCTTAGTTTTAACATGCATAGGGGATGACGGTGACTATTCAACTGTACAATCACGTTATGGTGATAACTTGAGTGACAAAGTCGTTCAAAAGGTATTAAGTGAAAACTATAAAAATGACGCAAAGATATACTCTTTTTTAAAAAGAGGAAGTGATGAACGCCAGTATTGTGCACCCAATATCGATTTACCAATTACTTCTATAATGAGGACAAAGTATGGAGTTTATCCTGAGTACCATACTTCATTAGATGACTTAACTTTTATGACCCCCTCTGGTTTAAAAGGTGGGCTAGACTTTGCCAAGAAGTGTGTTCAATTATTTGAAAAAAACCACAAGTACATTACAACTAAGTTATGTGAACCTAAATTAAGCAAATATAACTTATACCCAACTCTTAGCAAAAAAGGTTCATCAAATGTTGCGAGGAATCTTCTTAATGTTTTAGCTTACTGTGATGGAAAAAATGATGTTATAGACCTGGCTAACATTCTTGGAATCAGCACTGATGAGATTATAAACTTAATAAAGATTGCGTTAGAAAATAAATTAATAGAAGCGCTTTGAATAAAGCGCTTCTTTCTTTACTCCAGTCCCCAGTCACATGGCTTATCATAACTTTCAGGAAAATCAGCTTCAATCTCGTCTAAATACTCATTCCACATATCTAGACCCTCTTTAAACCAATTAAGTGTTAAATTATCATCCTCATAGCTATATAAAAGAGTTATCAATGGGCAATGATAATATAACAAAGAGCCTTTGAATAATTGAAAGTAGTAACTATAACGCCCCCCTCTCAAAGAATATACATACCTCGATTGACGCCGAAGAATATCTAAACAATCTTGGCGACTCGAAAAGCTAGATAGAGATATATCTTTTATGTTTTTTGCTATAGTAGAGAAAGCTTTTAAGTCAAGCATTTGATAATCATCATCCTTTACTGACTCACTGATAAACTGAGTATTTTTTATATATTCAACAACCTCGTTTTTATCTGTAGAAAGGCTAGGGATTAAGACTTCTTCTTCAGTTAATGGATAAGCTCCTTTTAGTTTTGCACCATGGCCAACATTGAAGTAATTAGAGTTTGGTTTATGTTTAATTAATAATTCCATTTGATTTTTAGAAACCATATAGAAATTATTTGCATAAACTATGTTCCCAAGATTCCCTTCGACTTCATGATCGTAACCGCTGTGAGGCTTAAACTGACGTTTTAAAGAAGAATCATTGTAAATAGAGTACTTAGAATGATGCTCCCCAGAACCTGTTATCGCATTATCCACACCAATTAAATAGATATTTTTGAACCCAAACGAACTAGCATAAGACAATGCTGTATTTGCAACTAAAGGGTTTGAATAGGGAATTATTTCTCTACGCAACAATCCATTCCCTATTCTAGCCAGAGCATAATAATCTGAACCTGCTTCGTTCCCCTTTATTGCAAGGCCTGTCCATTTATAAAGCTCAGGAGTATGTGAGTAGATAACATTAGTTGTTAATAAATTTAAATCGGAATAATCTTCTTTCTTTTGAGTCTCAAGCAAAATTTCATAATTACGTTTAGGACGCTCGATTAAAACATGAAAGTCTGGCTTTATACCCATTTTAAGCAGTGAACCTAAGGCGGTTCCTGCAGCCAAAATAATTGCATTATCTTTATTTTGTCTTAGTAATTCTTCCGCACTATCTAATGATGGTCCATTACCCACGACAAAAACAGGTATTTCAGCTACATCATCAGCTACAACATTATCACTTATCCAAAATGGCAAGTTACTATTCATATGTTTAATTGTATGAGCTATGCTAGTAACAGCATCATTGTAAAAACCAAAGCCGTTCTGAAATTGATAAAACTGCTTAAAGAAATTTGAAATTAATGAGTTTAATTCATTATTTGGGTAGTGTTGGTAGCAAAAGGTTTTAGATATTGAGAAAGCCCCAATATCTTGTACAACTTTGTAAAGTGAATCAAAGAAGTTTTCATAGCTAATTCCTAGATGTATAAATAAACAACCTAATGAATCATCTACTCTTTGAATAATTACATCCCACTCTATACAAAACAGGCTCGCAAAAAAAAGCTCAAAGTCAGGTTCCACGATGTGGATATAATCAAACTCAACCTTATTAAGCAAATACTCAAGGTGATATCCTAAACCAATGCCAAAAATCATTGCGCTAGGGAAGCGATCTGGCAGTCGTTTCAATGTATCAGGTTTTTGTTCTCTTATATTAGCTAGTAATTCACTAATTTTATTCATGTATTTAACATGAATGCGATTGTCTTTCTTCTTTTTTCTGAAGTCATATTTAACCGCACTAATAGCAGGTTTATTTAGGTTTCTTTCAACTTGTTCAACGCATTGGGTGTAAGGATTATCATTATATAAAGGTACTTTTTCGCCTTTTTTAACAAAATTTGCTTTAAGCTCTCGAGTTACATGTAAACAAAAGTCATCCCGAGTTTTATAGTTTTTAATCGCTTGCGCAATTTCAGGGTAGTATTTTTCAAAAGCAGTTACATTATTAGCAAACCGAATATTAGCTTGCTCTGCAAACTTCTCTTCATTTATCTGTTGCTGCAAAGAACTATCAAGTTTTTCTGCTAGCGATTCTATTTGCTGCTCTAAGCTCGATTCTTTAGTCATAAGGCTCTTATTTTATACTTTTATAAATGTCTAATTTTTTTTGAGTTTTGAGATGTGTGCCCAATGATTTTGCAGTATCTGCCTTCAAAGAAGCTACTTTCGTTATCAAGTTATTAAAATCATTTAAAATTGATTCAAGACGACTAACATCTGTATTTGACATATCAGATGATGCAAAGCATTGTTCCAGTAATTTTTCAATCTGTTTAGTATTTGCTACAGCCTCGTCAAAATGCATATTTTCAATATTTTTTAACAAAGAACAGAGGCAAATATCTAGTTTATCTAAGCGTTCAGCCAACATTAGCATCAACACCGTTTTCACTCAGTGTCTGCTGACGAATATCATTAGGAATTGAATCCCATGCTGATTTGATTTCTTTTAATAAGCTCGAAACTTCATCTATGATGGTAGGATCATTCTTAATGCTCGCATCAAGAAGGCGGTCTAGCATATATGAGTATAATGCATAGAGGTTTTCTGTAACCTCACCACCCACTTCAAAATCTAAGCATCCTCTTAATGCTTCAATAATTGCAGATGCCTTAGATAAATGCTCACTTTTAGCTTCAAGATGCTTTTTCTCAATTGCAACTTTTGCTAATACCATTTTTTCTAAAGCACCAGCCATTAACATTTGGATTATTTCATAACGATCAGCACCTGCAACTCGAGTTTTAAGTGCTTCTTTCTGATAATTTCTTACTTTTGCATTATACATAATTTACCTACAAATAATTGCTGAAGACATTAGCTACTACTAAGATTTTGATTTAGTAAACCCTGGTAAACTAGATAATTGAGCACTCAAGTAAGTTTGAGTCGATTGCATCTGAGCCAATAATACATCAAGACCTGAGTACTGTTTACGAAGCCTAGCTTCTAGCTCTGTCATACGGTATTCATGATTAGCGACATCATCTTCGAGATCATCTAACTGAGCGTTTAAGTTTGTTTCTCTTTGTTTAATTATACCGTTAGAGTCAACATAGTTTTCTAATAAAGTTTCAAATTGTGTAGCTAGTCCATTTTCACCTGCAAAAGCCTTGCCAATATCATCGTAGTTTTCGTCCATTGCTTCATTTAAACTACGAACTAGAGATGACTTTTCTAAATAACCATCCTTATCAACGCCTAAGCCAATATCAAATATACTTTCAAATGGACCTGCATCTGTTAAGTTAACAGATAAATTATTGACAAGCTGTGATTGTAAAGAGCGAATCGTTGCATCACCATTGAGTGGCTTACCCACTCTTGATTGAAAACCTAACTGCCCGATTACATTGTTATAATTCGCTATGAATTCATCTACGAGCTTAGTGACACTTTCACGATCAACTTGAACTGATAACTTTGCAGTTTCACCATCGACGCTTTCTCTTTTAGCTGTAATAGTCATGTCTTGAACAGCATCTTTAAACGTGTTGGTATCATTAGTAATAGTAATACCATCAACTTTTATCGAAGCGTCTTGAGCTTCATCACCAGATGCAATTGCAATACCACCAGCAGTAACACCATCGTTAGCAAGTGTCGAAACATTATCAAGTTCAGCAGTATCATTCGTAATTACTAAATCATTGCCAGTACCTGTAACAGATGAGGTTAGGACAAGCTTAGACTCTGTACCTGTATTTATAATATTGGCAGTTACGCCAAAGTTGTCATCTGAATCATTTATGGCATCGCGCAACTCAGCAAGAGTTGCACCTGCATCTAAGGTAATATCAAAATTTTTATCGCCTGCTGCAAACGATAAAGTACCACCTGATGCCGTAACCACATCATCAGTGGATGCAAAGAGGCCATCATTAGATGTTGCTCTACTACCTTGAGCAAGTTCTAATACTTCAATGTTGAAATCCCCAGGAGAAATATCTGAAGTTGGTGTTACTGATATCAGATCACCATCATCACTGGTAGGCTGTTTGATAGTTGCAGTTCTTTTGTTAAAGTTATCTGGATCAGCTAACTTCTCGATAGTGTCTTGCAACTTAGAAAGAGCAGATTTAATTTCACCTATCGCTGAAAGCTCTACCTGTAAAGACTCTTCTTTTGCAACAAATGCGTTCATTTTAGGAGTGTTTTCAGCACTTACGGTTGCTGAGATAATGCTCTCAAGATCTAAGCCAGAGCCAATTCCAGCTGAAGTAATTAACGGCATTTTAACCTCCTGAAAAATATTACACTTTTATGCTGAATGATTAAATAGCATACCTTTACTAGTTAATTTATCGGCAAATTCATCCAAAGCTTTAGCCACTTCTCGAAACTCTTCTGTGGGTATCTCACGGATCACCTCTTCACTTTCTTTATCGAGCACTTTAATGATCGGTGGTTCACCTAGCTCATCAAACTCAAAAATTAAGTTTGTCGAAGTTACCGGTATATATTTATTAAGCTTCTCGAGGTTTTCTTTTACCTCAGCAATCATATCTTGCTTTTCTTGACGCTTCTTGCTTGAAACTTCATCAATATTAACAGGTTCCCTACTAGCAATTTCTGTGCCTTTATTAAGCTTCTCTTCATCTAACACTGATTTTACAGAAACACTGTTTGAAGTATTAACATTATCTGAAGCCCTAGCTGCGGAATTAATATCTATCATTTCTCTCTCCAGCTGTTATCTGTTAAATTATAAGCCACTGTACTGAAAATTTCCTCTGTACAGTGACTTAAAACTTAGACTACCCTAGTAACGAAAGAGCTACTTGTGGGCGCTGATTTGCTTGACTTAAGATAGAGCTACTTGCTTGTTGTAAGATTTGCATCTTAGTCAAGTTAGCAGTTTCTGTTGCAAAGTCAGTATCTTGAATACGCGAACGTGCAGCTGTTAGGTTTTCAGCTATATTTGATTGATTTCGGATTGTTGATTGGAAACGATTTTGAACCGCACCTAATTCAGCGCGCTTTTTATCAACAACAGCGATCATTGCATCCATACCAGCTAATACTTGCTGCGCATTAACTTGTGAAGATACGCTAATAGTTGTTGCACCGAATGCAGAAAAGCCAACTGTTGCTGCGGTTAAACCTGTACCAACATCACTAATACCAGCAGCTAATGTTGACATGCCTTTTCCTGTCACACCTGAAGCAACTTGAGCGATGCCTGACATAGTAAAACCACCATTAGCAGTTAGTGAATTTGCTGTACCACCAACATTTTTCATGCTAAAGCTAATTGTTTGAACTGCATCAGCACCAACTTGGAAACTGGCATTATAAGTTCCATCAAGAAGGTTTTGACCACCGAACGTTGTATCTTCAGCCACTCGATTAACTTCTGAAGCTAATGATCGAATTTCTTCTTGAAGTGCTAAACGGTCTTCATCAGTATTCGAACCATTCGACGCTTGTTGTGCAAGCGTACGAATACGTTGGAACATTGATGTTACTTCGTCTAGTGCACCCTCAGCTGTTTGCGCAAGAGAAATACCATCGTTCGCATTTCGGTTACCTTGATTAAGGCCGTTAACTTGTCCTGTTAAACGGTTAGCGATTTGCATACCCGCAGCATCGTCTTTCGCACTATTAATGCGTAAGCCAGATGATAATCGCTGGAATGAAGTGTCTAAGGAGTTGCCAGATTTCATCAACTGACGCTGTGCGTTCAAAGAACTCACATTAGTATTTACATAGATAGCCATGTTAGCCTCCGCTTTATCATTTAATAGCTAAACAGCGGGATACCCCTACCCTGCTATTTAACCGACATAGAGTCCTAGATTGATAGTTCTCTAAATCAGTTATCGTCTGATAAAGCGAAAGCTTTAGCTTTATTTGTAAATTTTTTAACTATTTTTTAAATTTTAACCTTGTAATAAGCTTAATGCCGCTTGAGGTCTTTGATTTGCTTGACCTAAGATTGTTTGGCTTGCTTGCTGTAAAATTTGGTTTTTAGTCAAATTAGCCGTTTCAGCTGCGAAATCAGCATCTTTAATTCGTGATTTAGCAGCCGATAAGTTTTCTGAAATATTCGCTTGGTTACGAATAGTCGATTGAAAACGGTTTTGTACAGCACCCAATTCAGCACGCTTTTTATCTACTACAGCAATCATAGAATCCATAGCTGCGAGCACTTGCTGAGCATTTACTTGAGAAGATACACTTATTCCGCTTGCAGTAATATTGCTAAAACCTGCTGTAGCTGCGGTTAATCCAGTGCCTATATCACTAATACCTGCAACCAATGTAGACATTCCTTTTCCGCTCACGCCTGAAGCAATACCAGCTATACCCGACATAGTGAAACCACTATTTGCAGTTAGTGAGTTAGCTGTACTTCCAACATTTTTCATACTAAAGCCGATAGTCTGAACGGCATCAGCACCAATTTGAAAACTAGCGGAGTAACTCCCATCAAGTAAGTTTTGGCCACCAAATGTGGTATCTGCAGCAATACGGTTTACTTCAGCAGATAACTGACGAATCTCTTCTTGGAGAGCAAGTCTGTCTTCATCCGTATTTGAACCGTTTGCTGCTTGTTGTGCAAGGGTTCTAATTCGCTGAAAACTTGAAGTAATTTCTTCTAATGCCCCTTCAGCTGTTTGCGCAAGTGAAATACCATCGTTCGCATTTCGGTTACCTTGATTCAAACCTAGAATTTGTGATTGTAAACGGTCAGAAATTTGTAAACCGGCAGCATCATCAGCTGCGCTATTAATACGTAGGCCTGAAGATAGACGTTTAAACGAAGTATCTAAATCTGTACCTGTTCTATCCAACTGTCTTTGTGCATTTAATGCACTAACATTAGTATTTACATATAAAGCCATAATAAACTCTCTTCTTATCTGTCAAAGTAAAGTCACTTATTAAAAAGTGAATTTGACAAAGTGACCCTTACAGCGGCAAATCTAAGTCGCCTGGGGCAAAATACTGCCACTTTGCTGATTAGTTAATTAACTTGAAGTAATGAGAGCAATTAATAGGCCAACTATTAATTAAGATTAAAAAAGGAATAAAAAGGCTCCATTTAGGAGCCTTAAGAGAGATAAGTTTAAGAGTGGGTTTAATAACACAAATTATGGCATAATCTGTGCTTTATGTTTTATGTTCTTACAAATGTTAGAACACTACTGTCAGGATTTTGAGCGCCTCCGCTTTATAATCCTATCTTAGCGCCTTTGTTAATACCCCATTAGACAAAGGCGCTTTTCTTTAAGTCAAAGTTTTGACTTCACTTTGACTCAAATTCCCAACTATTAACCTAGTAAGCTTAATGCCGCTTGAGGACGTTGGTTAGCTTGACTCAAGATTGTTTGGCTAGCTTGTTGTAAGATTTGCATCTTAGTTAGGTTAGCTGTTTCAGTCGCGAAATCTGTATCTTTAATACGAGATTGAGCTGCACTTAAGTTTTCAGAGATATTAGCTTGGTTACGAATCGTTGACTGGAAACGATTTTGAACCGCACCTAGCTCTGCACGCTTTTTATCAACTACCGCAATCATAGCATCCATACCAGCCAAGATTTGTTGTGCATTAACCTGAGAAGACACACTGATTGTAGTTGCGCCGAAAGCTGAGAAACCAACAGTTGCAGCAGTCAAACCTGTACCTACATCACTAATTCCTGCAGCAAGAGTGGACATACCTTTACCTGTCACACCAGAAGCAACACCAGCAATACCTGACATAGTAAAACCACCGTTAGCAGAAAGCGTATTAGCTGTACCACCAACATCCTTCATGCTGAAGCCAATTGTTTGAACAGCATCAGCACCCACTTGGAAACTTGCTGAGTAAGAACCGTCAAGTAAATTTTGGCCACCGAAAGTAGTATCTTCAGCAACTCGGTTTACTTCTGATGCTAAAGAACGAATTTCTTCTTGAAGTGCCAAACGATCTTCATCAGTGTTTGAACCATTCGACGCTTGTTGCGCAAGGGTACGTATACGTTGGAACATTGACGTTACTTCGTCTAGTGCACCTTCAGCTGTTTGCGCTAAAGAGATACCGTCGTTCGCGTTACGGTTACCTTGATTAAGACCGTTAATTTGCGATGTTAAACGGTCAGAAATTTGTAGACCAGCCGCATCGTCAGCAGCGCTGTTGATACGGAAACCAGATGATAAACGCTTGAATGAAGTGTCAAGTGAGTTACCAGAATTCATTAATTGTCTTTGAGCGTTTAATGAACTAACATTTGTATTTACATAAAGTGCCATGATATTTCTCCCGAAGTAAACTTATCATTTACTCTCAAACTTACTCTAATTAAGCGGTAACTGTTGTTTGTTACTCTGCTTGGTTAATTAAGTTATCGGTCCGCTCAAAAAATCCTTTAGTGAATTTTTAAACAATTTTTAAAATTTTATTTAATGCACTGTATTTAAAAGAGAAATATTTTAGCTTTTTAACTAAACATGGCATCTGGTTACCTTGAAAGCCGCTATCACGATGTTTTACTAAAGATATAAATACTAAAAAGAGTGCTCTAAAAACGCTTTTAAAGTGTGAAGCTTAAGGAAGGTTTTGTAGGTTAAGTTTATTAAATAAGCTTAACCTACATAAATTATAAGTAATCAAATAATGAGAGGTTAGCCAAACGGCCAAATGTTGCCTGTGCAGCTTGCAGTGATGTTTCTTGTTTGGTGAGTTCAGTAATCGCTTCAGCCATATCAAGCTCAACAAGCTCAGCTTTTGCAGCTTTATTGCTAGTATCTAAGTCACCGTTTGATTGTTCGATTTTCTTGGCCGTATTTAAGCGACCACCCAAACCGGCCTGAACAAGTGAAACCTGATTTTTGGCATTATCGAGTTGTACGATGGCATCAGCTAAAACTTGATCAAACTCTTCTTGAGTTAAATCAGGATTGGTTAGTCCTGCTATCAGGTCATCCAAAGTATTTAACGCATTCTCTTTTTGTGGTGCTTCAAGGTCAACATCAACTTGGCCATTTGCAACAGGTGAAACAGAAATCTCCATACCTTGATATTCAATTTTACCGTTTTCAAAACTACCGCTGTCAATCGTTACACCAGCTTGCTGCACAACAAATGTATTAGGTGTGCCTGTGGTAGTAATAAAGCTTAGTGTATTGGCATTTGCGGCTGCGGCAGGGTCTGCGTTGTAATTTGCCTGATGGAATTTATCGAAATCAGCTTGCTCAGTAACATAAATTTTTGAGCTTGTGATACCGCCTGACACAGTGCCGTCGTTTGATGCCACATTTAGTCGAGCATTTACTTTTTCGAATGTATCAAAACCATTGTCACTTGATTTGATTTCTACACCTTCAGCCACTTTGATTTTGTGTTGCCCCTGATCGCCACCATATTCATAGCGACCAGAAGTACTATTAAAGGTGTAAGACGGAGTATTATCTTGGTAACCCGAAAAGATAAATTTACCGTCTTCGGTCTTTGCATTCATCAAATCAAGTACCGTACTTTGCAATGCTTTAACTTCTTCAGCAATACCTTCACGGTCGATATCACTATACGCACCATTACCAGCTTGAATAGATAAAGTATAAGCAGACTCAAGCGCACCTTTAATATTTTGCAGCACACCTTCTTCTGTTGTTAGGCGGCTATTCAGCATTGTAATGTTTTTTGTGAACTGTTCATTACCCTGAATGCGATCTGTATAAAGTAGTGCGCGAGCCGTAGCCGAAGGATCGTCAGCAGCAGTCAATACACGCTTTTGAGTATTAACCTGCTCTTGCGCTTTGTTTACATTTTGCTGTGAGTTAAGAATAGAGTTAAGGTTATTCTTATACATCATGTTATTTGAAATACGCATAATTACCTCGCCGCACTTAATAAGGTGTCAAAAATAGTACGTGCTGTTGAAAGGACCTGTGCTGATGCTGCATACGATTGTTGAAAGCGCAGTAAGTTTGCCGCTTCTTCATCAAGGTTTACACCTGATAGCGATTCATACCAAGCTTCAGACTGATCAGCCAATGCTGTAAAGGCCGCACCATTGGTTTGGGCTTGACTAGTCACTACACCAATATCAGTGACAATGCCTGAATAGGCTTGATTAAACGTTTTATGATTATCGGCTGTACTACTTGCTTCAACATTTTGACGCACTAGCTCACCATTTTGTAAATCGGCCAATAGCAAACCATTACGGTTATCATCAAAACCACCTGTGTTAAACTCTACTGTGAAGGTGTCACCTGTTGCAGGTGATCCTTCAATATTAAAGTCAAAGCCGTAGGTATCGTAAGGCGCCCCTGCTTGAGCAAGAATATTCTCAGCAGGTGGTGTAATGGTAAACGTCGATGTACCGTTACCATCTGTAATTTGATACTCGTTAGCATTCGCCGTTTTCACGAGTGTGATATCGCCATTCGCCAAACTCGGTGGGGGACCCACGGTAATACCCGTTGAGTTGTCAATATCGGACACTGTGCCAGCAGAAATACTTGCATCACTGGTATTATTGATATCGTTCGCAGTTCGAATAGGTGATGCTAACGCTAAATCTTCAGGACGTTCAGTTGCAAGCTCTAAGCTAGTTGCAGCCTGAGAGTTCAACTTAACCATAAATTGGTCACCAGTATTTGCAGCACCTGATACGTTGAGCTGTAAACCAAACGCTTCACCACCCGTAATAGTTGATGAGTCAATCACACCGGCAGTCACATTCGCTGTAGATGCGGTGCCAATGGGTTCACCTTTATTATCAATTGCCTGAATCTCAACAGTGGTTGCGCTTGTATAGGTCACAATAAAATCACTTGCTGGCAATTCGCTGCCTTTACCAGGTTCAAGGGTTGCCGTCATTGTTGATGTGCCCGTATTCGCTTGATAACCAAACGCATCTACCGTTGGAATAGCAAAAATATCGCCACCAATTTCACCATTAGCGTCCATACCTAAGCTATTTTGTTGGTTAAAGGCATCGGCTAATGCTAAGCCCATTTGACCAAGTTGGTTTTGCGCTGGAACTAAAATATCGTCACGAAATGCCAGTAAGCCACCAATTTTGCCTTTCAATTTACTCACATCAACTTCAAGCGGCACGGCTTTGCCACCGTTTATATCAAGTTTTAATTCTTTAAAGTTCGGATCAGGATCGCCACTGAATGAAAACAGGTTAAATGTGCCACTTTGCATGACAAGTGCTTGACCAGAGCCTAAATACACTTGTTTCTCGCCGTTATTACCATCGAGTGTTTCAATATCAATCAGCTCAGATAGATCACGAATTGCTTTATCACGTTCATTATATAAACCACTTGATACTGACTCACGATCAGTACCATGAACCGAAGCAATCTTGGTATTTAAATCACTGATATTTTGGATCAGGTTATTTGCTTCATCTGAAAAGATTTCTAGCTGCTCATTTACTACTGCTTTTTGGTCAACCACAATGCTCGATAACCTGTCCATTTGATCAATCAAATTTTGTGCATCCGTCATGACCAGTGAACGAGCTACTGTTGATGACGGTTGATTTAAGCTTTCTTGTACATTGTTAAAAAACGAATTTACGCTCGTTGATAAGCTGTTTGACTCTTCTGAAAACAAGCTATCTACACGGCTTGCTTCAGTTACAAACTGATCAAAAAACGCTTTATTAGAGGTATCTCTATTTAATTGCTTTTGTGCAAATTCATTTAGTAAGCGATACGTTTCACCACGGCCGACTTGGTTATCGATCATGGTTGTGAACTCAGTACGCTCACGCACATAGCCCTCGGTATTAACGTTGGCGATGTTTTTACTGGTGGTTTGTAAAAGCTCAGAGTTAGCTCTTACACCGGCATTTGCTATGTCATATAAGCTAAATGACATGAGGGTCTACTCCTTAACGTACCAATGAAGCAGCGACGCTTTGAAGCTCAACGCGCTTCAATACCTGCTTAATTTTATCGGCATAATTTGGATCAGTTGCATAGCCTGCTTTTTGTAACGAATCTAAAAAGGCTGCAGGCTCTGCGGTATTATTAAGTGCTTCTTGATAACGTGGGTTTTCATTTAAAAAATCCACAAAGTCGTTCACACTGTCTTTAATCGATTGATAAGAGCGAAAACTTGCTTGCTTTTTAACTGGCACACCTTGTTCAAACTCAAGCGTGACTTTGCTTGCTTTATCACCTTGCCAGCTCCTATCCGATTTAATATTGAATAAGTTGTTACTACTTGTGCCATCAGCTTTACTGATGATGTGTTTACCCCAGCCCGTTTCAAGTGCTGCTTGAGCAACCATCACAGCTGGGTTTAAGCCAATTTTTTCAGCCGCATTTTTAGCGTGCTCCCAAACAGAGCTAATGAAAGACTCAGCATCTTCAAAGCGGTTTTCTGATTGCTCGTTCGCTGATGTATCCTCGACAGCTTGTGGTTTAGCCTTAGCCTCAGTAGTGCTATTAAGGACACCGCTTGCGCGTTTATCACTATCAAAGTCAGCCGTCGTTCTTAGTACAGAACCTGGTGTAAACTCTTTACCGTCTGGCGAGAGCTGCTGAACAATCAAGTCAGCTAGGCCGAGCGAACCATTTGATGAAAGCTCAACCGACATTTGTTGGTCATGCATCTCTTCAAAAAATTTAACGCCGCTTGAATTAAATGGGCTGTCTTTATCTTCAAACGCTTCATTTGCTTTGCGCATGCTTTTAAGTAGCATCTGAGTGAAGATAGATTCAAATTGTGCCGCCGCTTTTTTCAGCGCCTCTTTTGACGCATCGCTAGAGGCATCACTTTTTAAGGCATTTTGACGTAATGAGTCTAAGTTGCCTAAATCAAAAAAGTTTTGCTTGTCGAGATGATTTGTATCCATCAGCTTTTTGACACAATAGTTAATAATGAAAATTAAAATGCAAAAATTGCGCCAATAAAAAACTTTATAAATGAATGGCTAATAACTGATACAGGAATGGAGTAACTTCAGAGCCAAGATTTTGGCTGATGTTTGTGTGCTAAATGATTTAAGAAATACTAAAACAAAAAACGCGCTCGAAAGCGCGTTTTAATTTAAATGATAACCAGTTGCCCGTTTATCGCCCCCGCTTCTTTTAAAGCTTCAAGGATTGCCATTAAATCACCCGGTGCGGCCCCAACTTCATTGATTGCACGCACGAGATCATCAAGATTAACACCCGGGTTAAATACAAAAGCACGTGAATCATCTTCGTTCACATCAATAATACTTTGATTGGTAACGGTAGTTTCACCATCACTTAAAGCATTTGGCTGTGACACATTTTGCTGCTCAGCAATGGTGACCGTTAAACCACCATGTGTAATCGCCGCTGGCTGTAGCTTCACGTTTTTGCCAATCACTATTGTGCCTGTGCGAGAGTTCACAATAATTTTTGCTGCTGTGTCTGCTGGCTTAAACTCTAAGTTTTCAAGTGTCGACAAATAAGCAACACGTTGAGAAGCATCACGCGGTGCTAACACTCGTACTGAAGCTGCATCGATTGCCTGAGCGCTGTCAGGACCCACTAAATCATTAATCGTTTGCTCTAAGCGTTTAGCCGTTGTGAAATCAGGACGATTTAAATTAAAGGTAATGTAGTCACCTTGCATAAACGGGCTCTTAATAGCACGTTCTACAATGGCACCGTTTGGAATACGACCCACTGTGGGTGTGTTAATAATTACACGGCTACCGTCTGCCCCTTCAGCACCTAGACCACCAACGACTAAGCTGCCTTGTGCAATCGCATAGGTATTGCCATCAACCCCTTTTAGGAAGGTTTGTAATAAAGTACCGCCACGTAAACTACCCGCACTACCAATAGATGAAACCGTAATATCAATGGTTTGACCGGGTTTTCTGAATGCCGGTAACTCTGCATGTACAGCCACAGCGGCAACATTTTTAATCTTAGGTTTTAAGCTATCAGGTAAGGTAATACCAAAACCATTCAGCATAGCTTTAAAGCTTTGTTGAGTAAATCGGCTTTGTTCACCTGTGCCGGGCAAACCGACAACCAAACCATAACCCACTAATTGGTTTGCGCGCACGCCCTCAACCATAGATACATCTTTGACTCGCTCAGCCTGTGCAGAAAACTGCAGGCTAATTAAGCAAAGAGCGATGATGTATTTAAACCCATTCATGACTTTATTCCTCTAAAATGGGAAAAGCGAACTACTAAAGAAACGAGACAGCCAACCTGCACTTTGCGTTTCTTGAATTTGCCCTTTACCTGAGTATTGAATTCGCGCATTAGCAATACGGTTTGATGTGACCGTGTTATCTGCTTGAACATCTTCAGGACGAACTAAACCTTCAAGGCGAATAAATTCTTCACCGGTGTTCAAAGTGAGCCATTTTTCACCGCGAATAACCAAATTTCCGTTCGGTAGAACACGCATCACATTGACAGATATATCACCAAATAAGCTATTTGATTGGTTAGACTTTGAATCACCTTTAAACGATGCCCCAGAACCAATACCAAACTGAATGCTATCACCGCCAATGTTAACTGGATTACCGCCAAGCCCAATAACAGGGTCTAAACTAGCGTCCGTTTCTTTGTCGGTTTCGGTTTTTGCCGCTTTGGTGGCTTGCGTTGATTCTTGCAATTTAACAGTGATGATATCACCCGCGCGCAATGCCTTTTTATCTGAGTACAAGTCATCTGCTGAATAACTATCAAACAACGAACCCGTTGGTACCATTGGCTCTGTTGTTGGCTCCGGATACATAGGCGCATAGTAAGGGTCATCCTGAACCACATGATGATTTTGCGTTGTCATACAACCACCCAGCATTAATGCTGCCGATGTGACTAAGATAATGTTACGCATGCTGCCTCCTACCCATTAAAGCTGTTGATTGATGTAACTAAGCATTTCATCAACCGCTGAAATCACTTTTGAATTCATTTCATAAATTCGTTGCGTTTCGATCAAGTTAACGAGTTCTTCTGTTACATTCACATTAGACGTTTCTAGTGAACCTTGAACCACAGTACCTAAACCATCGATACCTGGGTTCCCTTGCACAGGTGCGCCACTCACAGCAGTTTCTGTGTACAAGTTTTGCCCCATAGGTTCAAGACCCGATGGATTAATAAAGTCACTAATTGTTAGCTGACCAATGACCACGTTCTCTGCTTGCCCTGAAATACGTACCGACACTTCACCGTCTTGCGAAACAGTAATTGATTGTGCATCGTCTGGTACGTTCATTTCTGGCTGTAATGGAAAACCCGCACCAGAAGTTACAATGCGACCATCTTCGTCAGTGGTGAATTGACCATTACGTGAGTATGCAATGTTGCCATCTGGTAATTGCACTTCAAAAAAGCCAGGACCTGAGATCATCCAGTCCAATGAATTTTCTGTGGTAAGCATGTTACCTTGTGAAAAGTTCTTTTGGTTAGCAACCACTTTTGCACCGGCACCAAGCATTAAACCTGATGGCATTTCAGTGTCTTGAGATGAACGGCCACCTGGTTGATTGATGTTTTGATATAGTAAATCTTCAAATACGGCGCGGCTTTTTTTGTAACCGACCGTGCTGGCATTTGCGAGATTATTTGAGATCACCGAAATATCGGTTTGCTGGGCGTCAAGCCCGGTTTTACTGATCCATAATGCAGGATTCATAACTCTACCCTCTCAGTCATCTTAAACAATGCGTAACAGCTGATCTTGACGCTCGTCGAGCTCTTCGGCTGTTTTCATTAATTTAACTTGTAATTCAAATTGGCGTTGATTGCTGATCATGTCGACCATTTCATGCACTGGGTTTACGTTCGACATTTCAAGCGTACCCGACAGTACCTTTACGTTTGGTGAAATATCACAAAAACCACAAAGGTCATTGACCAACATGTCTTCTTTTGGTCGAAATAAACCGTCATTACCTTTTTCAAGCTGAGTGTTATCAGCCTCAATCACTTTTAAGCGATCAACCACTTCCAAAAAGTTAGCTGGCGCACCTTGTGGGCGAACCTGAATAGCACCGTCTTCACTAAACTCAACTTTCTCGATAGGTAATGGCAAAATGATTGGACCACCTTCGCCAATTACTTGACGGCCATGGCTAGTGATCAACGCGCCATCTGGAGTAATGTTTAATGTGCCAGTTTTGGTGTACGCCTCATTGCCTGATGCATCTTGTACACTCAACCAACCACGGTCACTCATCGCGATATCAAGCTCGCGGCCAGTTTCAACAAAACCACCCGATTCCATATTAGATCCAGGGCGTTCTTGCATTGCAAACACCCTAGATGGCAGACCTTCACCGAAGGCTTGCATAGAGCGAGCTTGTGCAAAATCAGCTTTAAAGCCAGTGGTGTTAGCATTCGCAAGGTTGTTGGCCTTGAGTTCAAGACCTCGCAAACTTTGCTTAGCACCCGACATGGCAATGTAGACCATTTTGTCCATAACATTGACTCACTAAAAATACGATAACTAAGAAATGCAATAAAAGTGCCAAAGTAAAATTGACGCTAAAATAGAAGAGAAAAATGAATAATTAGAATGAAAAAAGGCTGCCAATAGAGGGAGCAGCCTTCGTGTCGGATTAAGCTTAGAGCCGTTAAAATTAACGGATCTGTAGGATGTTTTGCTGTAGTGTTGAGTTAACCTCAAGCGCACGTGAATTTGCTTGGAAGTTACGCTGCGCACTAATCAAGTCAACAAGTTCGTTAGTTAGGTTAACGTTTGATTGTTCAAGCGCAGATGAGTTAATTGAACCCAAGGTACCTGAACCTGGTTCGCCAGCAATAGGTTCACCTGATGTAAGGCTCTTCTTCCAGGCCGTATCACCCACTTGTTGTAAACCCTGTGAGTTCGAAAAGCGTACCATCGCAACTTGACCTAGGAATGAAGTATCACCATTACTGTATGAAGCAACAATTTTACCGTCAGAACCGATATCGATACCTGATAGACGACCTACAGTCGCACCATCTTGTTCCAGTGCTTTTACTTCAAAGTTACTAGCATACTGAGTAGGAATTTTATTTGTTGTTGCTGCTTCATCACGCCAATTAATAGTGACATCATCTGGGAAGCTGGCACCATTAGAAAGTAAGTCAGATAAGCCTGCCGCAGCACCAACACCATTTGGTAACGTTAATGGGTCAAACGTAGTGTCAGTGTTTGCTACACCATCTGTATTTAGTGGTAAACCACTTGAGTCAAACTGAAAAGTCGAAATAGGCGTGTATGGCGACGTAGTTTGCTCAGTACCATCCGCAGCAAACGGTTTTTCATCTAAAGTAGCATACACTTCCCACTCATTTTCATTACCAGTAGTTGTTGAATCAGTTTTCACAAAAAAGAATTGTAAAATATGTGGCTCACCTAATGAATCATACACTGTTGTTGATGTTGAGCTGTTATATGAAGCACTTGTCTCAGGATCAAACGGCGTCACTGACGGTGAAGTTGCTCGAGAGTCTAGATTAAAAGATGAATAAACATTCGTGGTTGCACGTGGTGAACCTGATGCATCAGGAATTTGTAGTGCAGAAGATGTACTTAAGCTAACAGAAGTGGTATCACCGGTTGCTTCATCAACAGGGAAACCTTGTAGATAGTTGCCATTAGCATCGACTACAAAGTTATCTTTATTTAATTTAAACGCACCTGCTCGGGTATATGTGAAGTCTTGTGCACCTAGGTCATTCGCCATTGCGAAATAACCTTCACCAGTGATCGCTAAGTCAAGTGAGTTATTTGTGAAAGATAACGAACCTTGGTGGAATTGTTGTGCCACCATTGTTGTTCTTACACCGTCACCATTTTTTGTTTTACCAGAACTAAATACTGATGATGCGTATACATCAGCGAACTCTGCACGAGACTCTTTAAAGCCCGTAGTATTAACGTTAGCAATGTTATTTGCGGTAACGTCTAAATCTTTTTGCGCGGCTGCTAAGCCTGTTAATGCAATATTGAAGCTCATAACTCACCTCTAACCTATCTCTTAGCCTAAGCTAACCCAAACCTTTTTTACTTATGCGATTTCAGCTATATCAGTTAGCCTAACCGCACCCTCTTTTGTATTTACGATAATGCCGCTTGCGCCATTAATATTGACACTTTCAATATTCTTAAAGGTCGCCATTGGCATACTGCTGTAGTCTCCATTTACAAAGCCTTCAGCACTGATGTCATATTCACCTTCAGGTAGCACATTGCCATCATTGTCTTTACCATCCCATTCAAAACGAAGTGCACCCGCTGACTGAGAACCTAATTCAATGGTACGCACTAACTGGCCTGATGAATCCGTTATTCTTAGCGTTAAAGATTCAACAGCGGTTTCTGCAACCACCGACCCTTTAGCTAGATTTTCGCCATCAAAATCAATGGTGTCAGACTCAAGTAACGCTTGCTTACCAACAAGAGTCGAAGCCTGTAACGCAGAATTTGATGTCATTGATGCAGTGAGTGAATCAAACTTCTCGTTTAAGTTTGAAATACCTTCAGCCATGGTAAAGTTCGTCATCTGCGCAATCATTTGATCGTTATCAGCAGGATTACTCGGATCCTGAAACGACAACTGCTGTGTTAACAACGAAAAGAAATCTTCCTGAGAAAGCGTGTTGTTGTCTTCTTCAGTTGTTTGCGTACTACTTTGATTCCAACGCAAACTATCCATATAGGATGATGATGCAGAGCTGATGTCGTTACTCATAACTTATCCTCGGTTACCGTTGTCCTAACAACAGTGTTTTACTTAACATTTGCTTAGCTGCATCAGCAACTTGCACATTTGTTTGGTAAGAGCGAGAGGCAGAAATCATATTTGCCATTTCTTCTACAACATTAACGTTAGGTTTGTAGATATAACCATTTTCATCCGCACTTGGGTGGTTCGGGTTATATTCAATTTGTAGAGGTTTATCACTCTCTACAATGCCTAACACTTTAACGCCAACAGAAGAGCCCTGAGGATTGCTTTGTGATGCTGACGCTTTAGTCAACTCTGCAGCAAAAACAGGGTGGCGCGCTCGATATGTCTGATCTTGACTAGAACTAATCGTATTTGCATTCGAGATATTACTGGCTGTGGTATTTAAGCGAACATTTTGCGCACTCATACCGGTTGCTGAAATATCAAAAACATTATACAAACTCATGATTAAGCTCCTTGACTACCGAGGGCTTTTTTAAGGCCTTTAATTTTACTACTCATAAATTGCAGGCTTGCCTGATACTCTAATGAGTTCTGTACATACAAGTTTCGTTCCACTTGTATATCGACTGAGTTACCATCACCTGTATCTGCTTGATTTGGCGTACGAAACATTTCTGCGCTGCCAACAAAACGACTGCCCCCGGCAATATGTTTAGCATCGGTTCTTACCATGCTATTGCCGCCTTGTTGGTTGCTTTTTGCCGCTTTTAATGCCGAGGCAAAATCGATATCTTTCGCTTTATAGCCCGGCGTATCAGCATTAGCGATATTTGTCGCTAATAACTCAGCGCGTTGTGAACGGATCAACATCGCATGAGGATGAACACCAAATGCTTTATCAAAACTGATAGCCATAACCATCTCCAAAAAATTGACTCTGTAGTGGTTAATGCAAAAGCTAAGCCAAAAATTTAGGAGTAATTTGATTTATATAAGAGACTGAAAAATAGGTAAATTTAGCAACCTAAGGACTAGGTTGCTAAGGAGAGTTTACTTTTTCTGATAGATGATACCTGGGTTACAACGAACCATATCAAAGCTATCACTTAAGCCCGCCATTGATTCTGACGCACCTAAAAACAGGTAACCTTTCGGGTTTAAAGCTTGAGCAAATTGAGAAATGATTTTAGCTTTTACTTCTGGTGAAAAGTAAATCAACACATTACGGCAAAATATGATGTCAAACTTGCCCATTAGGGCATATGAATCGAGTAAGTTTAAATGTCTAAAGCTGACCATTTTACGTATAGGGTCAACTACCTGAGCCATTCCATTACCGCTGTCCTTGAAGAACTTTTGACGACGCTCCATCGACAAGCCACGAGCGAGCGCCAGCGAGTCATACTCAGCATTCTTGCACATATCAAGCATGGTATTAGAGATATCAGTGCCAATAATTTGCGCACCCATCTTTAATACACCTGGGTTTTTAGATTGGAACTCGGCAACAGACATGGCAATTGAGTACGGCTCTTGTCCTGATGAACTTGCCGCTGACCATATTTTTAGTGGCCTACGCACATCTTTAAGTTCAGGAAATAGTTTTGTTTTCAATAACTCAAACGGATATTGGTCACGAAACCAAAGCGTTTCATTGGTTGTCATCGCATCAACGACAGCGGCACGAAGCTGCCTCTCATGAGGGCTTAGTGTTTTACTTACCAACTGTGATAAAGATTCAACATTAAAACGCGCCATAAGCGGCGCAAGGCGGCTTTTAACTAGATAAAGTTTATTATCGCCAAGCACAATGCCACATTGTTGCTCTAAAAAAGAGCGGAATTGATCGTATTCGCTTTGTTGTAAATGCTTATTTTCCAAAGTAATACCACCTATAAATAATTAATCACAATGAACCCATTTCTTCACAGCTGTCGCTAATTCATCTGGGTTAAATTTTGCAATAAAATCATCAGCACCCACTTTTTCGATCATTGCTTGGTTAAACACCCCACTTAAAGAGGTATGCAAGATCACATGCAAAGGTGATAATTTTGGATCAGCCTTAATTTCAGCGGTTAAGGTATAACCGTCCATTTCTGGCATTTCTACATCAGATATTAATAGACCAACACGTTCAGTAATATCATTTTGACAATCGAGCTGAGCAATCTCTCTTAAACGTAAAAGTGCTTCTTTTCCGTTTTTAGCTAGTTCAGTTTGTACACCTAGAGGTTCAAGCGCACGCTTGACTTGGTTTCGAGCTACTGCAGAGTCATCAGCAATAAAAACAATACGCTCACCCAAGTCACGCTGAATCTCACCTTCACCAACTACTTCAGCACTCACTTCAGTGTTAACTGGGCAAATTTCGTTTAATATCTTTTCTACATCGAGAATTTCAACTAATTCGTTTTCAATCTCAGTGACCGCAGTTAGGTAAGAATAACGTCCGGCTCCCGAAGGCGGCGGCATTATTTTTTCCCAGTTCATATTCACGATGCGTTCAACACCACCAACTAAAAACCCTTGCACTGAACGGTTGTACTCAGCAATGATGATAAAACTGTCTTTGATATTTTCAATTGCAGGGCCACCTACAGCCATCGATAAATCAATAACAGAGATAGTTTGACCACGGATATGCGCAACACCGCGAATGTACGCATTTGATTTAGGCATGTTAGTAAGTGGTGGACATTGCAGAACCTCTCTTACTTTAAACACGTTTATACCAAAGCGTTGTCGCCCTCTGAGTTTGAATAATAGTAATTCAAGGCGGTTTTGCCCAACCAACTGAGTACGCTGGTTAACTGAGTCTAAAATGCCTGCCATTTCAATCTCCTAAAGATAAACAATCAGAGCTGGAACAATAATTGCCTTCTTTGTGTTAAAGCTACATAAGGTTACAAAGCGTCTGTTTTTTGACGCAAAATATTTATACCTTGTTTTCAACCATAAGCATAGTCGAAACAATATGAGTTTGTTAAAAAAAAGCCGAAGATACAGTGTTTTTTATTTTCTTACTAGCCTGTTGTTTACAACACAACTACAGGCAGAAGTTTATAATACCGAGCAACTTCAACAAATCGCCATCGATTTTGTTAGCGAGCAGCTCCCTGATCTGGACACCACACCTCAAATTAGTGCTTTACCATTAGATAGTCGCATTCCTGAGAGGTTATGTGAGTCACCAATTAACAAAGAGTTACCAACAGAGCCTCCTTTTAATCGGCAGGTAACTGTACAACTTAAGTGCCAAGATTTAAATAGTTGGACCCAATACGTTCACGTGCGCATTATTGAGCTCGAACCTGTGGTTGTTGTTACCACTAATTTAGCCCGTGGAGAGGTCATTCGCCCTGAACATTTACGCCTCGAAATGAAGCCAAAGCAATTTGTTAGAACGCAATATGTTCAAGATGAGGCTATACTTATTGGCAGTCGCAGTAAGCGCAATTTACGTGACGGCACACCTATTGTTATGAGCCAAGTTTGTATGGTTTGTAAAGGCGATAATGTAACTATCTATGCTTCATTACGCGGGTTAAGAATTAAAACCACCGGAATTGCTCTAGAAGATGGCACGTTAGACGAATTAGTACGTGTAAAAAACAAAAAATCAGGTAAAGTATTAAATGCACGTGTGGATGGGGTCGAGTCTGTACAAGTAAATATTTAATTTTTTATATTTATGCTAAAGTATCCGCTGTGCCCGCCGATATAAAGGCATATGTTGGGTAATGTATAGGTCAAAATTATGGTAAGCAATGTCAATAATGGTCAACAACAGCCTTCTGTGTTGACAAATACCAAGCAAAAAAAGCTTGATTTACAAAAAGATAATGCTAATGCAGCCGCTGCAAAATCGGCCGCACCAAAAGCAAGTGCAGATTCTGTGAGCTTAACTCCTCAAGCTAAACAGCTAAAATCTTTGCAAGAAAAAGCAGAGCAATCATCTGGCTTTGATAGCAATAAAGTGGCTGAGCTGAAAAAAGCAATCAGTGAAGGTAAATACCAAATTGATGCTGAAAAGCTAGCAAAGAACATCGCTGCATTCGAGTTTGATGTCTATGGCTGATCATAATCATTTAATAGCTAGCAAATTAACACAACAAGTTTCGTGCTTGGAGTCTATTGCTGCGCTGTTAGATGATGAGTTGACAGCCATTGCTGCAAAGCGTGGCGACGGATTAAAGAGTATTGCCCAACAAAAAATCTCTTTGCTCCAACAAATTCAAACCATTGATAAAGAAGTGCAAAAGCTTGTTGCGCATAACGAATCGCAAGATGACGAAGTAAGTACACTTATTAAGCAAGTAAATACTCTCCTAGCAAGCTGCAAAAAGAAAAACGATGTAAACGCTCACGCGGCCCATCAAGCACAGTTGAGTGTTAAGCAACTTAAAGATATTTTAATCGGTGCACCATCATCGATGACCTACGACCAAGGCGGTAGCGTGATTCAAGGCGATAAGAAAATCGTTCACAACTTGAAAGCCTAAATACTATTTCATTAAAAAAGCGCGATAACTAAGTTATCGCGCTTTTTTAATGCTTGCAGAATTTGCTGGACTTATGCAGCAAGCCAATACTAAGTTGCACCTAATAATATGTTACTTTTTTTACTTGGCGCGGTTTTACTTCGCCGATGTATAAATCGTGCACTCGCTTCATATCAAGCTGTAATTCAGTTGCGTAGGTGTCCCCTACTGCATAGGTTTTAATAACCTGTGCACCTTTGATCACACCTTGTACTTGGCTTTGTAATTGATCATTATGAGCAATGCTGTTTTGCACTGTAGTGCCTGCGGAAATTCTTTGCCCGTAAACTTGCTCAGCAAGCTCGCGGTAAGCTTCAAGCTTTGAGGCTTTAATCGCAAGTAGAGTACGCTGCGATTCATTGCTACCTGGTTGAGCACTAATTGGCGCATAACCCACGGCTTTTAGCACTGGGTAGCTATCTGGCTCAATGTAAGTGTATTCTACATGTTTATCAAAAATACTACTGCAGCCGGTTAATGCTGCGCAGGCAACCAGCCCACCGAATAGAAGTGCTCGCATAATTTGCTTCCGCTTAAAACTCTTTGGCTACAAATATGCACGTTTAATGCCACTGTGGTACAGTCCTTGCTCATTTAGGTTATTCATTGGTTTTAATGCTAGGTGTCAGCATGAAAAATAAAACAATAGCCAGCTTAAAAGGCCTTGGCTTAGCCTTTACAATTTTGTTTTCTAACAATAGCTTAGCGCAGTGGTTTGAATCTACAGGCCATGCAGTTGTAAAAAATGGCGATACGAGCCAAGCCAAATCTGCCGCCATTAAAGACGCCATAACTCAAGCTTTAGTGTTTTCTGGCGCTCGAGTAAGCTCTGTACAGACACTAGTTGACGGGGTTTTGACGCAAGATCAGCTAAAAATAAGCAGCCATGGTGAAATCCAGAAAATAGAATTGATCAGCGAAGACCGCCATAACGACACCTATGCCATCACGCTTCGCCTCGATATTTTTGCCCAAGCAGAAGAATGCCCTGCAAACCAATACACCAAATTTATTGCCGTGACACAAAGCCAACTCGCCAACCGCGAGCAAGCGCGTATGGGCCAAATTTTTGACGTAAACAAAGCCATTAGTGAACACTTATATGCCAGCTTAAGTAATACGCAAATGGCAGCTAAACCGACAGCCTATTACAATATGCCGTTGCGAGTAGATCATTTTTTCACTCAGCAATACGATTACAGTAATGCACTACTTGAAGAGATCACTAGCCGCAGTAACTCGCAATATGTATTACTGAGCCGTATTCGTGATTTATCGGTTAACCATAAGATCAACAACGATTATGCATTTTGGCAAGATGATAGTTTCAAGCGTGCATACAAAGTAGATTACGTCTTATTTGATGGCACCACTTACGAAAAGCTCTGGCAAAAAAGCTACCAAACAGAAGGTATTTGGCCGTATAAAAAGACTGAGATCATCGATGTATATAGCGACCGATTTTGGGCAACTGACTATGGCCAAGCTATTAGCGATATAAACCAAACCCTAACCTATGACTTACAAGCAGCCATGGCCTGCTTACCCACCCAAGGTAAAATACTGCATATCGAAAACGACAGACTAATCATCAACTTGGGTAAGGCGCATGGGCTTGAGCAAGGGCAAATTTTAAATATAGCCCATCATAATTACCTAACGGATGCACAGGGTAATAAGCTTCCGCACAAAATCACCACACTTAATCAAATAAAAGTGACTCAGCTTTATCAGCAATCAGCGGTTGCCATGAGTATAGATAAGCAACCACTACCTAACATTCAAATTAACGATATTGTTGAATTAGCTGCTAGTGAGTAAATGAGCTTGTAGGCCTTCATGAGCATTTAGCCAGTTAGCTAATTGCTCAACACCAGCTATATGTGGGTAGTGCTTACGAGTTGCAATGACAACTTGGCGTTGCTGGTTTGGTGTTATAGCTAAATACTTCACTCCTTCACGTGGTGTACATGCAAGCTTAGGAACAAAGGTTACCCCATCATCCATTGCCACCAGCGCGAGTAAGGTTTCAATACTGTTACCTTTATATTGATTCGAGACTTCAACCCCAGCTGAAAAGCAAAATTGCTCAGCTTGCTCCTTAAAGCAATGCCCTTCGTTTAACATTAATAAGTCACATTCATGTAATTGAGCTAAGGCAACTTCAGTATGTTGTGCTAAAGCGTGTTGCTCAGAAACCGCAACTAAAAAGTCTTCTTTATAAAGCGGTGACACATGATAAGGCGCTAAATCGGCAACATCAGCAACAATTGCAATATCAATCTCACCATTATCAAGGGCCACCAGCGTTTGCGCTGTTTGCATTTCTATAAATGAAAACTGGGTTTCACTAAATGCCTGCTTCATAGAAGTTAAGAGTGTTGGCAGTAAATAAGGTGCAATGGTAGGAATAATACCGACATTGATTTTACCCTTTAGTGGGTCATGTGAGCTGGCAGCTATTTCTTTAAGCACTTGGGTTTGATCTAGGATCAGTGTGATCTGCTTAAGAAGTTGTTCACCTTGCACAGTCAACGTGACTTGCTTTGTTGAACGGTCAAAAATAACAACTCCCAGCTCTTGTTCAAGCTTTTTAACTTGCCCGCTTAATGTCGGTTGGCTGACATAGCAAGCATCAGCTGCTTTTCTGAAGTGCTTATATTGTGCAACCGCTTTAACGTATTCAAAGTCTTTTAAATTCATATTACACCACCAATAGCTTTTACCTATCATACTAATACAAACAAACGATTGGAGCTATCATAAATTAAATCGCATAATGACACTCAACAAATCAAGAGGAATCAAAACAATGTTAAACAATATCGAAGGCCAAAAAGTACCAAACGTTACATTCGCAACACGTGTAGACGAGCAGTGGAAATCAATGACCACTGACGAAATTTTTAAAGGTAAAACAGTTGTGCTATTTGCATTACCAGGTGCCTTTACACCAACATGTTCATCAACTCACTTGCCACGTTATAACGAGCTTGCGGCTGTATTTAAACAAAACGGTGTTGATGACATTGTCTGTATTTCTGTAAACGATACCTTCGTAATGAATGCATGGGCACAAAACCAAGAAGCGCAAAATATCACTCTATTGCCAGACGGCAACGGCGAATTTACCGACGGCATGGGTATGCTAGTCGATAAAAACGACTTAGGTTTTGGTAAGCGCAGTTGGCGTTATTCTATGTTGGTAAAAGACGGCGTTATCGAAAAAATGTTTATCGAGCCACAAAAGCCTGGCGACCCGTTTGAAGTATCTGATGCAGATACCATGCTTGAGTACATTAACCCAGCACAGGTAAAACCAGAATCAGTGAGTATTATTACCAAGCCTAATTGTCCGTTCTGTACAAAAGCTAAAGCGTTACTAGAGACGAAAGGTTATGTGTACGAAGAAATCGTATTAGGTCAACACGCTTCATTAACTAGTTTAAAAGCGATTTCTGGTCGTGAGACAGTGCCGCAAGTATTCATAGGCGGTGAGCACATTGGTGGCTCTGACGATTTAGAAAAACACTTTGCATAATTTTCAAGTTGGGGCTGCTAATTGCAGCCCTTTATTACTTTAAAACCTCAAACCATTGATTAAGTTATAAATTATATAACTGGTCTGCTCTCGCCATCACCCGTATTTATATTCAAAATACCAACATCTTAGTTACCAATTTGTTACATAAAGCAAAGAATGAATCTAAAATGTCTGCAGCTACATTTACTTAAACCGTAACGAAATTAAGATGATTTAATTGGAATATACAATGAAAAAACTAATACAAGGATTGCTCCTTTCCTTGCTATGTTTCGGTGGCCAAGCTCATGCTGCGTCAACTGGTACTATCGATTTACTCACCCATCCTGTTGGCATTATATGCCTTGTTATTTTTATCTTTGCTTATGTGCTCGTCATACTCGAAGAAAAAATTCACTTACGCAAATCAAAACCCGTATTGGTTGCAGCCGGGATTATTTGGACCCTTATTGCTTGGCAGTACAGTGCACAAAACTTATCTGATCTTAGCACCGACGCATTTCGTCACGCCTTGTTAGAGTTTTCGGAGTTAATGCTATTTTTGCTCGTTGCGATGACCTATATCAACGCCCTAGAAGAGCGTCGTTTATTTGATGGCCTAAGAAGCTGGCTGGTTGCTAGAGGCTTTAGCTACAAGCAATTATTTTGGATAAGCGGTGTACTGGCATTTTGTATTTCACCTGTAGCCGATAACTTAACTACTGCCCTACTTTTATGTGCAGTGGTAATGAAGGTAGCAGCAAATGATAACCGCTTTATTGCTATGTCGTGCGTCAATATTGTAATAGCCGCAAATGCCGGTGGCGCATTCAGCCCGTTTGGTGACATCACGACACTGATGGTTTGGCAAGCCGATGTTGTTGCCTTTACCGAGTTTTTTGTTTTATTCCTACCAGCTTTAGTCAGCTATATTATTCCTGCTTTCGTTATGTCTTTATTTATCAATAACCGACACCCGGATACGGCCGATGAAGATATTGAACTTAAACGCGGTGCGCTTCGCATATTGTGCTTATTCTTACTGACAATACTCACCGCCGTCGTGCTAAAAACCGCCTTTGGTTTACCACCGGTTGTGGGCATGATGATGGGTCTTGGCTATTTACAGTTTTTTGGTTACTTCTTACGCGTGACACTCCCCGGCTCTCTTGCCAGAAAGCGCGCGATGGCAGAGCGTGAAGGTGACAAAGAGCGCTTATCTCGCTTAGGTAACGTTGTTCCTTTTGATGTATTTAGCCGTGTATCGAGAGCCGAGTGGGACACGCTCTTGTTCTTCTATGGCATAGTTATTTGTGTTGGAGGCTTAGGGTTTATCGGCTACTTAGCGCTGCTTTCTGACTTGCTTTATAACAACTGGTCTGCTACCGGTGCGAACATTATTCTTGGTTTAATGTCAGCGGTAGTCGATAACATTCCAGTGATGTTTGCAGTGTTACAAATGATGCCTGATATGTCGCACGGTCAATGGCTGCTTATTACGCTAACAGCAGGAATTGGTGGCAGCCTGTTATCAATTGGCTCTGCGGCAGGAGTTGCACTAATGGGTCAAGCGCGAGGGATCTACACATTTAATAGCCACTTAAAATGGTCGCCGGTCATTTTACTAGGTTACTTTGCTGGAGTATTAACTCATTTATACCTCAATACAGCCTACTTCGGCTAAGACTTAATAAAGTAAAAACCCTTATCACTTTGAGGGTTTTTACTTTAAATACTCCACAATGAGTAGTTTATAAACAGACATGTCGTAATAAGCTGTGTTTTTGTCGTAAAAAGTCAAGATTAAGGCAGGCGCTTTACTTTAGTCTAATAATTCACAAATAAGGTGAATTGAGGACACACATATGAGCCAAATGAATTCTGTTGCCATGCAAAATGGCAAGCTGCATGTAAAACAAATTGATATCCCTACACCTGGACCCGGCCAAGTACTGGTAAAAAGCCTAGCTTGCGGCATTTGCGGTTCTGATATTCATATAACCCGCCACACCAGCGATGTATTCGATATCTATAAAAACCTTGGCATCATGGCTAAAGATGCAGGCGATGACCAAGAAGTATTATTAGGCCATGAGTACGCGGCAGAAATTGTTAGCTACGGTCCAAATACTAAAGGCGAATTAGCTAAAGGCACCCGTGTAACCTCTGTGCCTATTTTACTTTCTGCTGGCGGCGCTGGCGTAGGTGTAACCCCAGGGCTATATGGTGCCTATTCTGAATACTTTATTGTTGATGAAGCCTTACTATTACCTATTCCTGATGCTGTTCCATCAGAAGCGGCAGCCATTACAGAACCACTTGCTGTTGGCCTGCACGCAGTGAACCGCGCACAAATGAATAATGATGATGTTGCCATTGTGGTTGGCTGTGGCCCAATTGGCCTTGCCGCGATTGCCGCGTTAAAGCTTCAAGGCGTAAAACACATCGTTGCCTCTGATCCACAAGAGAGCAAAAAACAAATTGCCCTTGAATTTGGCGCCACAGAATATGTTAACCCTATGGCGGATGATGAAGTTGCTACAGCCGCAGCACTTGCGGGTAACAACAAGGTCGTTATTTTTGAATGTGCCGGTGTAAGCCGCTTATTGAACGACTACATTTTACGTGCACCGGCAAAAGCAAAAATCATTGTAACAGGTGTACATACCGCACCACTAAACGTTAACTTTGCCTATGCCACAGTGAAAGAGCTCGACCTTATTTTCTCTTATTACTACCAGCCAGAAGAGTTTGCACAATCACTTGAGAACATTGCGTCAGGCAAAATTGCATGGCAAAAAATGCGTACTGGTAAAGTCGGCATAGACGGCGTACAAGGTGCGTTTGATACCTTATTTAAACCAAACGACCATATCAAAATCATCATTGAACCATGGCGCACAGGCGAGCTTGAAAAAGTAACGGGTTAATTTAGTTTAAAAACGAGTAATAACTCTGCAGCTTAGAAATTAACAATCAAACGTTAATTTCTAAGCTATAAACTATAGTTCGATATCAGGGATTACATTTGCCTGCTCAAGAAAATGATCACAACGAGCATTAACTATATCAAAGTAATGCTTTAGATATGACACTTGTGATTCTGAAGGGCTATCAACAAGCGATATTGCCTGTTGTAAATTATTTTTAATACTTGTCGCTATTTTAGTTAGATGGCTTTGTAGTAACTTTTTTGAAATTCCATTTTCATCTGCAAAGTCAACTAACTGATAGGCATTAATTGCATCAGGGTCAAACTCATCTCCTATACTCATAGCTAGATCCTGTTCAAACTCTGGATACATTTTAACGTTTACTAAATCATAGAATGGCGCTGGGGTTAGACCTGATTTTTGCACAAAAAAGCTAAAGTTTTTGCCATGTGCATCTGAGTTGTAGATAAAAAGATTAAATAACGCCCACTTTAAAATTTCAATTTTTGCTGCTATTGGGTTTTCGCAGAGTTCAGATAGCGCAAACAGTTTTTCAAAGCTTGCACCATCGCGAATGTGACTAACATCTCGCTGCTTACCTAAATTTCTTTCGTACTTTTTATCAACCCCTAGATTACAAGCTTGGCATGCATCAATCATATGCCTGCGCTTTACACTTTCGGGGCTAAACAATTTTCTATCAAACCTTTCTACAAGTAACGCAGGGTGGTGATCAAAATATTTAAGTTCAACCTCTGCAACACTTAACCCAGCTAGTTTTGCAAGTTTCATTGTTACAAATTCATTTATAACAAGATGTTGCTGATTATTCTTTTCAAACTTAATAATATGGGTAGAGCAAAGGTCTCCTTCACCAAAACCTAACTTGCTATCAACTGACAATACATTTAATTTTGATTGAACACCTGCTACTGACAATCTTGGTTTGCCGTCCCAGACTTCCAAATGCCATAGTTGAGGATCAGATAACCTTTTGATCAGTTCAGCATCACTAATAGCGATAAAGTTACTTTTTACTTTATCGTTTAAAGCACCTTCAGGTAAAAACATCATAGCCCCAGAGGTATCTTTACCAATTCCACCGATCTGAGCAAATACATTCGTCCGTGATACCCCTAAGTAATCTATTAAATAATCTAGGCCCTTATTTTCGGGTAGTAAATTTTGTAAAAAACGTCTGATATTGACAGAAGGTATGTCATGTCCAAAAGGTAAATGAGGAGATATTGGAAAGCCTTCATCCACCCACTCTTGTTGATAACTCAATGATAAATTATCGCTTTCTCTAGAAAGATGTAATTTACCAACCAGCTTTTGGCTATAAATTATGTCGAGTGTATATCTATCAAACCCAGACGTCATTCTCATCCTCCAGAGGTGAGTTAACTGTACTATCACTTTGCCATGGCTCAATTGATATCTTAACGCCTAATGCCGAGACAACTTTCATTAACGAGGCCAATTTTACATCTGCACTACCTTGTTCAATATTTATGTATGTCTGCTTTGATATACCCGAAAGTAATGCAGCGTCAGTTTGCGTGATATTGCTTTGTGTTCTCTTCGCTTTAATAACGTCACCAAGCAAAGAAGGTGTGAACGCTCTACTTAAATCTGGGGATTTACTCGCTTTAACTTTCTTTGCCATCACAATCTCAATTTGAACAATGTTTCTATAAAAGTCTAATCTATCAGACTTTTATTTCAACCTGCACCATAAAATAAAATAAAATAAGTCTACTTTAAAAGACTTTTACAGTTTTAAACTTAAAAGGTCACAATAAAGTCCAGTTTAGTAGACTTTATTTTCAAATAATGGCAGCACCTCCATTAAAGTCTACCTCAATAGACTTTAATAATTTTCACTATTACTTTGGTCATTAGTAATTATATTTTTGATGAAATTATTAGGGGTGATATTCAAAAAATGAGATTTGGTAGCCCCTACAGGAATCGAACCTGTAACTGCCCCTTAGGAGGGGGCCGTTATATCCATTTAACTAAGAGGCCACTCAAAAGCTGAGGTGCTTGTAGCTTGTAGCTTGTAGCTTGTAGCTTGTAGCTTGTAGCTAAAATTATAACGGTCTAAGGCTTTGGTAATCAAGAGAATAAACCAATCGACTTGTGAGTAAGTCGATTGGCAAAATAATGAGGCTAGTTAACGCTAGCTGTTGCTGATTTGATTGATTCATTTTTTAGCACAAAATAAGGGATCACTTTTTGTGCGCTGGCAATAACCAGCTTTGAGTTTAAGTTAATTACTCGAGCATTCACTTCAACACCATTTGGGCGGTATATCAGCGTGCCTGTAAGTACATGGCTCGCGATGCGACGCTCGGCTAACTCTTCTACATCTCGCGACATCACAAAATCACCACGTGAGGTCACACTAATGATATCCATCGCTTTAAAATCAACAACGCCAAAACCAAATTTTTGCAGCTGGTGCATCATTGTTTCAGAGAGTTGATTACCAAGTTGAGAACTATTTTTTAGGCTCGCATCTAAATCAACAAAGCTAGTAATGGCTATTCCTAACTCGCTTTCTTGTTGCATGGTATCCACTAACTCAAGGGCCATTTGCTCGACATAATTAACAACGGTTTTATGGTGTTGATAAGGCACAAATAAACGATGGTTAGCGTTATCTTGCTGCATATCTTTTTGCTCAAGCGCTTGTAGCATAGCAACGTAATCGACTTGAGTACTTGATGATGCAGGCATATTTTGAGCTGTATTTTGCGGCTCTGCTGATTGCTCTGGCAACAATTGGCAGCCAGATAGTGCGAGCGTTAACGATGCTAAGATAAAACCTTTCATAGCTTACTCACTTGCTTGTTTTAGTGTAATACCATCACTGCGGTTGGTACTATCAAGGGCATCAACCACTGATTGCGGGATAAAACCTTGCGCTGACCCTACAACTGCTTTGCTTGCTAAACCAACAATACGCGCATTCACGAGCACACCACTTTGATGATTAACCAAAGTACCTGCCAATACATAATTGAAGTTTTGGTCTTGGCTAAGCTCTAAATAATCACGACTGAAAACATAATCACCACTTGGCGTAACACGCATATAATCCGTGGTTTTAAAATCAATGACAGGTACACCAAATGCATGAAGTTCATGAATAAAACTTTCGGCTATTTGATTACCCAGCAAATTTGTTGAGTTGTAATCTGCATCAAGGTACACAAAGCTTGAAACAGCAACTGGTGTGTTATCACTAACATATTGCAAGTTTTCAACTAAATCCTGCATGATACCACGTACATAGTGATTGATATTTTTACGCGTTGGGGCTGCTGTAAAAGTGCTGTTATTCATTACCGCCTGATTGGTTTGAAACACACTGTCATTACTATGCGGCGCGGCAACTTCTCTTTGCGCAGCTAACTGAGGATCATTTTCGTGTTGTGTTGCATCACCAGTTAACATTGACGAGCAACCAAAGCCAAACGGCAAACATAAAGTTAAAATTAAACGTTTCATTAAATGAGTTCCTCTTAATATTCGCTTCGATACAACTGGCCATCACGTTGCTGAACTTTTTCAGCGCCCCACATTACATTGATAGGGATCTCAGTGCTTGCTGCTGACACAATTCGCAGATCTTTGGTATTCACTAATCGGGCATTTACTATGTAGGCATGTTGTTGCCGCGTCAGTGTGCCGGTAATAACAAAGTCAATATTCTGACGTTGACGTAAGGTATTTACATCACGACTAAGTACACTATCGGCCGATTGCTGCAAATTTAAAGTATTTTCTAATCGATACTCTATGGTATGAAAACCAAGCTGAGTAAATTGCGTTAATAAACTTTCTTGAATTTGCTGACTCAAGCCACTGCCCTGATCTTCTGCTAAATCAGTACCTAAGCCATCAGCCATATAAAAACTGGTCACAGCAATACGTGCATTGCCTTTGTAAGGGCCTTGAATACGGCTCAGCTGACTACTTAAATCAGCAACGTATTGATGCACCGTATAAGGTGCCATCGGCGATTTTGGGGTTTCTCTAGGGGGCGTTTTTTGTGGCTCTTCAGTTAAGCTACAACCCACCAACACTAAAAAAACTGAATAAAATAACAGGCGCATAATTGCCATCCTCACTAAACTTAGTAAGTACAAAGCAATAATTATGCCTAAGTATTATTGTTGATGGGATAAATCAAGCGGATTCTGTACATAATGTGATACCAAGCATGCCACCCCGACTGATGCTAACTTTTTACAATCATTAGCTGCTTGCTGCTTTTGTTGATATGCACCAATTTTCAAACGATGAAAAGTGCTGCCATTCACTGTTACTGACTCTACATTAGCAATAAACTGGCCATTAAGTAGCGCCGGCGCTTGTTTTTTAATTTCAGCAAGGCGAGCTGTTAGTCTAGGTAATTCTGTTACGGAAGCAAGTTGTAGTGCAAATTTGGCTGAAGGCTCAGCTATAAACTGAGGTGCGGTTACAGATGACTTTTTAGTCTTTTCAGGCTCAGTTTGCTGCGCATTTAGCAAAGTAAGTTGTTCAGTGAGTAAGGTTAACTCACTTTCTATTGTCAGCAAGCGCTCAAGCTCTGGCTTCATCGCTTGGAATTGTTGATGCGACTGCCTCAGCTCTATAAGCTCTTGCTGGCTAATTTTTACTAAGTTTTCTTCACTCACTTGTGGCTTTGACATGCTTTGGCAACCAATGATAGGAGTAACCAGTAAGACTAACCATACTTTCTTCAGATTTTGAAAAGTCGTAAAAACCATAATTTGCTCCTTGCTAGTGTTGAACATGCTGCTCTGTTACATGGCATTTAATTGCTTGTGATATTAGCTGCACACATTGCTGCTCAAGCTCGTTTGCAGACAGTGGGTCAAAGCCAATCGCAAGCGTGTAGTGTGCATTTGCTTTATCGTGTATATAAAAAGCGTTATGTAACCCTTGCTGTAACAAACGCTGTTTCACCAATGAGTAATACACCTTTAAAATTTTCAGTGAATTAAACTTGCCAATACTCGCTAAATATCCCTGGCGCTTTTCGAGTGGCCGCAAAGTAATATCAACCCCCACCAGCACATCACCTTTAGGCGATAATTTTATTTTGTGTGTTTGAGCACTGGTCAGTGATTTTTGCTCTTGGTATTGCTTATCAACTACCGCCTTATACTTACCGGGTTTAATATCAGTAAACAAGTAATAGCCATCATAAGCCGCTTGCGTAGTAGCTACATCATTACCTTGTTCATCCACTAAAGTAATTTGGGCATAAGGTTGAACATTAGAGCCTTGCTCTGTTTGCTGATAAACAGTACCTTCTATTTCGCTGGCATTATTTACTGGGTAATCCATGTACTCAACAAAACCTGCTCGTGGTGTTATGGAGAAACCATCGTGGGCGGGGATCATAAAAGGATCAGCAAAACTATCACGGTCGAGCACTATATCTGTTGTGCGATTAGCTGGCATAGCTGAAAGAATCGCAATACCTTGTTCATCGGTAATAGCTTGGCGATAATTTTGTAAGCCTTTTACTTTAACACCCGCCAAGCCCTTTTCATTGTAGTCTTTAAGGCCATTATCATTTTCATCTAAAAACACATTAACCATCAAACTACCAGTATTGGTCAATGTTCGATTACTCATAAATGGCTGATTATATTGACTATCAAAGCCAAAACTAAATCGACTATTTAAGCGAATCTGCCATTGATCATTGCTGTCGTAATTAACATTACTGCTTAAGTTAATCCTGTCATTTTGCCACGTTAATCCTAATTCGGCAGACTGAACATCGTAATCTAGAGAATCCCTTAACGTTAGTTCTGTTTGTAAGCTTGGGCCTAAACTTCTGCTAAACTCAGCTTCATAACTCACTATTTCACTAACCGGAGAGAGTCGATAATTAACCCCAAATCGACTATACACTCTACCTAGGCGTGTTTGTAAACGCGTCGTACCATCAACACTTTCTTGCCCAACACTTAAGTCTTGCCACTGCAATAAATTATTTATAGAGACGTTTGCATAGCTGTAATTTAAACGGTTATAAATTTGCTTTAAATCACCACTTTGTGCATGTTGAATCAGAAAGTTGTTCTGATAATTAAGCCGCCCAAAATCATTTTTCATCAGCTCACCAGACATATCAAACTGATAGCTTTTCAGCGTTATATCTCGACCATTTTGATTATCAGTACGGTTCGTTGCGCTGAATAGCAAAGACTGATCAGCCAATTTAGTTCTTGTTGTTAATTCAAATTCTCTTTGTTGTTGATTATTTTCTTCATATTCCAGATTAACCAAAAACCTGTCTAACAAGCTAAGGTTCGTTCCTAGAGCAACATGATATAGCTCATTTTGCTCTCGTTTTTGCGCCATGAAGCCTGAATACATGGCAATGTTATCACTCACACCATATTGGTATCGCCCTGCAGCAACCCAGCCCTTGTTGGCACTGTAGTTACTGCTGCCAAGTAACTGCTCACCTTGCTCTGAAACAGATAGCTCATAAACAGCTTCCCCTTGCTCAAGCTGCGTGCCATCAATGTAGTAATATTCAGTTTTTCGCTCTACTTGTCCTTGTGGGCCATAAAAGATCAACTCAAAGCTGTTTTCACCAAACAGTAAATCTATATCAGCAAAAACATAGCGACCATCAGTCAAGCTCAGCTGCTGATCAATTAAAATGCCATTACGATATAATTCAACATCCCAACCTGGCTGTACTGCACCAGTTAGATTCACCCGATTATTATCAATAGCTTGCCCTAGTTGATAATTCGAAATTTTAACCCCGCGACCGTATTGGTTGTTATAACGGCTGCCAACTTGCGTAGCTGTGACATCACCTACTTCAATAAGACTTGCAGCAAGTGGACCTAACAATTGATTATTCACATCTTGCTTGGAGAAAGTTAGCCTTGAGTTATTCAATAAATCACTTTCACGACCCGATAAAAAGTATTCCATCGTTAAATATGCAAAATCTTGCGAGCCAAGTAATGAGTAACTAGCCTGACTGCCATCATTATCTTGGGTATAATTCAATTGTAAGTCAGCCACAGGGACAGATAAGGCCTGATATGGGCTTGGTTTCCAAGGTAAGGTTGCTTGTTTTTGAGTACTATAGCTTTGCAGTTGTTTTTTATGACGCTGCGCTTGGGCGACAACTGGATAAACAGACTCAGTTTCAATATGTAGCTCTAAGCTTGCGTAGTCAGAGCGGTGCTTAAATTCTAAAGCCTCTGCAAGTACTGCTGCCTCAATATAAATATCATCGTCAACACTAATTTGTTGCTCAGTAAGCTGCCACTTTTTGTTATCTGTAATCAGCTCTTTTTGAGCTGTTAATTGAAAGGCTTTATTAGTGTTGATGAACCAACCTTCTGCCCTCTCGGCCGATAAATCGACATTGATTGCTAATTGTAAGATATCAACTAGCCCTGAAAGCCCCAGCAATATGTCTTGATCAGACTTAAGGGCAAAAACCTCACCTAAATAATTTTCATTTAAATAAATTGAAAATAGCAAAAACTCCCCAGTCGCAATTCGCTGCTGGGTGTCTAAGGTGTCTGCAGAATGATTGACAGCAGGTGTATGCTTTGATTGTGGAGCATGAAGCTGTTCGCCATTTAGCTTAGCCTTTATGGCATTGAGTCTAGCTAGTACATCCTCTGTACTCACAGTCGAATTAGCAAAGCTAATAGGGCTTAATAGCATAAGCCCTAACGCAAATAAGCGATTCATAAATTTTTTCGCATTAATCCCTAATGTCGAATAGGCAATGAATATGAGCCAAAATCGACGCCTTCATACTCATCGGCACCTTGATATTTAAGCTCAATGTTCCCTTGTTTTGGCATCTGTTTACCAGAGAATAAATCTAATAATACAGTCGCTTGTTCAATTTCAGGGTATAAGCTTAGATTCCCGATTTCTGCGATTTTTTCTTGTTTACCTGCAGAGTTAGTAACATACGCGCTAAGTCGACCGTAACTACTAAAACCTTGTTCTTCTGTTAATTTAACGGCAATTTTTGGTTTTTTGTTTAGAGAATCTTCAACTATTTCTGCAGTTTGAAATGTAACTTTTGGTAGCTCACCTTGTTCACGATATATAACTGGAATACTAAAACTCAAAATCATGTTTACTTTAAGCCCAGCCTTAGCTGCTTTATCTTCATTTGGTAAGGCTTGAAATAGTAAATGAGAACGATATTCCCCTTTAGCCAAATTCTTAGGCTTTCTAATTGCTATTTTAATCGTTTGCCTTTCGCCCGGTGCTAAGCGAATTTGCTTTGGAGATAAGCGTGCCATAGGAGAAAGGCTCGTGGTTTCTGGCTCACTCAATGTTTGATAACCACCTGCGGGGAGCGCTAATTTTTCGCTCCATACCACGCGGTATGTACGGTACTCTTCTGAGCTATTAATAACGGTGACTTTTGCGCTACGTTGGCGCTCATCAAATGAAACCCGCGTTGGTGAAATAAGTAAATTTGCCGTTGCGTATTGACTGAATAAAACAAAAAAGAGTCCACATAAAAGACGTTTTGCGAACATATCTATCCTTAGTAATCGACCGATATTTCTAAATAAGTTGAAGAAGAGTAATGACCATCTGCGTATGGTTTAGCGCTGCGATCTGTTGTTAATGTACCGCCAATAAATACTTTTGCCTCACCGAACTCATTGCTAATCACAAATTTGGGAAAACCATTTAGACGTACAGAAAATCCAGCACTTGTACTGCCATCTACATCATGTATTAGCTGAGCTGTAGAAAGTGGCTTTATCTCTAACTGAGTTCTGGCTGGTAAGCCAGTGAGTAATAACTCTGCTGGGCGGCCATTTTTAAGTACATAAACAGAGCCCTGTGTATTGATACTGCCATCATCTTTGACAATTACAGAGCTGGTATTTGTATTAGCTAAAATAACCAGAGTGCCAAAATCAAGCGCTTGTTGCTCTGAGCTCGCTGCTTGTAGAGGCAAAGAGAAAACAGAAAATAGCACAGTGGCTAATAGCAAGAAGCGCATGATAAATTGCCCAAACTAATAATTAATAGGCAACTTCTAGTTGAAAAGTTCCTGTATACTCAACATCACGATAAGGCTCAGATGATGATGTATTTGCGGTAGATAAATTGGCACCAATGTTAAACTCAACACTGCCGTCAGCATCTGCTGTTAAATTTGGGCTGCCAGGAAGATAGTAAGCGTTGGCATTTGGGCCAGAAGTAATAAAATATCTCCAACCATCAACAATAAAGTTTGGCTCATTTAAACCTTGCCCATCAGAAGCTAAAGTATTAGCAGTGGGATCAGTAATCGACAAACGCGCATTTGGCACCGCTTCCGATACCGTAAATGAAGCAGGAGACCCTTGCTCAATAATTGAAATAATCGCAGGAGATACATCTGTTCTTGTTGAAACAGGGCTTGCATCAGGTTCTGGGTTGATAGTTAAAACAGCTTGCGCAACACCTAAAGGATCGGCTACGGCACGAATAGTACCAAAATTTAGATCATTTCCTTTTGTTAAAACAACTGAGTTTTGAACCTTTACTGTTGCACTGAAAGATTCAGTAGTGGCATAAGAAGAAAAAGCAGAAAATGCTAATGAGCATGCAATTAGAGAAAGAGGTAATTTCATATTAAGTCCTTATAATTAAATGGCTAAGCCATTTTTCTGTATCTTAAGCTTTATCGACCTCTAGAACAAATACTTTAAGATTAATTACCTAATTTTTAAGAGGAAAGATGCTTAAAGCATCTCTCCAATAAATGGTGCCGTCACACAGGTTTGCCCCATTCTTTTGGCTATCTCACAAAATGCAGTAGCCTGAGTATAGTTTGCAAATGGACCAGCCCTCAATCCATACAAGGTTACGCCTTTTTGCTCTCGTGTTTTAAAACGAAAATCAAGGTCATTTAAAACAGCAGGATAATCACGTTTAAGCTTTAAGAGCTGATGACTAACTTTTTTCGGCGTTAAATATAAACCTAATTGCACGCCCGCTTCAGCCGCTTTATTTGCTGCAATAATCGCCTCAAATGAGTCTGTGGATGATGCTTGCTGTACTTGCGTTTGTTCGCTTTGATGAATAATCACATCATTTTGTGGCTCAAATTGTGATGGTTGTGCGGTTAAATCGCTATTGGCTGAAAGCACTTCGATTAACAACGCAAGGTCTTTTTCCATCAACGCAAGACGCTCAATACTAGGTTGTTTATTATGCCACTGGGCAGCAAATTGCTGTACTTGCTGCTCAGTGTAAGCTGGCTGGGTTTGCTCTTGGCTCATCATACATGCTGTTAGAGCAGTTAAGCAGATGGTTATAAATAGATATTTCGAGAAAATAGAAAAATGCATGGTGACGTCAATTCTAAAAAAACAGACTTAAATCTTAGCAATAAAAATGCCATCTTTAGAGTGAATATTTGACGCTAAAAATAAATTCGGTTGTCAGTGTAGTTACTTACCCAGCAATCAATGCCTTGTCGTTTAATCGCTTCACAATCAGCTTTCGCGTTTTTCAAATACTTATAGCCACCAAACTTAAGTCGATAGTAGGTATGCTCATTTACATCAGCGACTTCAACATTAAGTATCGGCTTTCCTTGAAAAATACTGGGTGCTCGTTTAGCCATTTTCTTTAATGTATAAGCTAGATCTTGTTCCGTATTAACAGACGCTAATTGCAAAGCAAATGCATAGTCAGGTTTAACAGAGTCTTTAGAGTCGCTTGATAGTGCTTGAGAAGTATCAGCCTGATCTAACACTGTACTGACAGGTTCACTTTGGGTTTGCGCCAACAAAAGTGAGTTTTGCATTAGCGTTACATCGCTAAGGTACTGAACAACATTGAAAACAGGAAGCTTGTTAAAAGAGATATCAGGAAATGCCTTATTACTGCAACCAGACACAGTCAATAACACCAACAGGTATATACTGTAACGCAAAGGTTTTGAGCAATATTTCATAAGTAGGATTCTTAAACGTACCATTAAAAATTTGCTTCTTTTTAAAGAAGTCTATCTGTTAGCACTTACCTATACAAAAACCATAAAAGTGATTTACGGCATTGCATAAGAAAACTCTAACACATTATTTGTTATTATAATATTTTCAGTACAGTGCTTAACTAACTGCAATAAAAACTTAATGACACCCTAATACTTAAGTTTTCATATTAGACAACCTAAAGCAATAAAAATCCGTCTTTACATAGGTATTTTTATAAGTATAGCTGAGTTTAACTATCCTACAGGGGTAAATAAGCATCTCACTGATCTTTAATCTTAACAATGCGTTAAGACTTAGGTATATCAGAAAAATCCTTTATTGGGTAATAATCGACAATTGGGAGGAACATGTAAATAACAAAAAAGTGCCATATAGACACTTTTTTTACATAATTTTCAACTAGGTAATTTGAATTGCTTATTTAACCAGCGACTTTATGAAGTCTGTAAGCTCACCTTTGAATTCATCACGACGCAGTGCAAACTCAACGATGGCTTTTAAATAACCAATTTTGCTACCGCAATCATGGCTTTTACCCTTCATTGAGTAAGCATCAACAATCTCTTTTTCCATGAGCATGGCAATGGCATCTGTTAATTGGATTTCATCGCCTGCACCGGCTGGGGTTTTTGCAAGTAATGGCCAAATATTTTTGCTCAATACATAGCGACCCACAACAGCAAGATTTGATGGTGCTTGATCAACTGGAGGCTTTTCAACCATATTTAAAATAGCTGCGCTTTCACCTTGATTGATTTTTACATCACCTAAGTCGACAACACCGAACTTGTCTACTTCGTTTTGCGGCACAGGCTCAACCATAATTTGGCTCTCGCCGGTGGTTTCAAAACGCTGGATCATTTCAGCTAAGTTATCTTTTTTAAGGTCACTTGCTACATCATCGATGATCACATCCGGTAAGATAACAACAAACGGTTCATCACCTATGATAGGTGCAGCACAGTTAATCGCATGACCAAGGCCTTTCGCTTCACCTTGGCGAACATGAATAATTGTTACATCTTTCGGGCAGATTGATTGTACTTCTGCGAGTAACTGACGTTTAACACGCTTTTCAAGCGTTGCTTCTAACTCAAAACTGGTATCAAAGTGGTTTTCAATTGAGTTTTTACTTGAATGCGTTACTAGAACAATTTCTTTAATTCCTGCTGAAATTGCTTCATTTACAACGTACTGAATCAACGGGCGGTCAACAATAGGAAGCATTTCTTTAGGGATTGCTTTTGTTGCAGGTAACATACGCGTGCCAAGACCAGCAACTGGGATCACTGCTTTCATTGATTTCTCCTTAAATTTTATTGTTCTTAAACTGAAAACGGATACTTAATTGCATCGTGACACTGATAACCTACTACTTCAAAATCGTCTTTTGTAACCCAGGTTTCAATGTCTTCTAGTGATTTAATATTTGGGTTTATTTTTAATTCTGGCGACGCGAATGGCTCACGCTTAAGCTGCACATCACGCATCAACTCAAGTTGGTTTTCATAAATATGCGCATTCGCTATTTTATGATACGCCTTACCCGGTTTGTGGCCGGTGATTTGTGCAACTAAAGCAAGTAACACAAAACATTGAATTTGATTAAAGTTCAAACCCAGCGGCACATCGCAGCTACGTTGGTATGATGTTAAGTATAAGGTATCGCCCAACAAAGAAAAGGTGTGCGTGTGCATACAAGGGCGTAAACAGCCTAACTCAAACTCACCTGGGTTATAAAAAGTGACGATTTCACCGCGATCATCAATCCCTTTTGATAAGTTATCGATAACTTTTTTAAGTTGATCAAGGTGGCTGCCATCCGGACGTTGCCAACTGCGGCCTTGCACACCATACACTCGACCCATATCATCTTCACCACGACGATGTGGATTTTCAAGCCAAGCTTTGTTTTCGTTTGCGTTAGCATTCCAAGTCATACAGCCGATATCACGAAACTGTGCAGCGCTGTCGTAACCACGTAAATAACCAAGTAACTCCGCAATCGCCGCTTTGTAAAAGCTCTTGCGCGTTGTTATTAGCGGAAACTTATTATTTGCCACATCATATTCAAGATCGGCATTAATAACGGTTAAACACTTAGTCCCTGTGCGTTTGTTCTCAACCCACACACCTTCGTCAACAATACGCTGACATAAATCTAAATACTGTTTCATTGATTTGCTCTTGTTATGCTTTGCTTGCCACGCTGTGTTGCGGCTTTTTATAGGCCCATATTAACAAACCAAGGCCACCAATTACCATCGGCAATGACAGTATTTGTCCCATCGAGATAAAGCCTGCGAATAAACCTAAATGAGCATCTGGCTCACGGAAATATTCAACAATAAATCTAAACACGCCATAGCCAAGTAAGAACACCCCAGCAACACTTCCCGCTGGACGAGGCTTTTTGATAAACCATTGTAAGATTAAGAACAGCACCAAACCTTCTAAAAAGGCTTCGTATAATTGTGATGGATGACGGGGCTCTGGGCCACCTGATGGGAAAATAAACGCCCAAGGTACATCTGTCACTCGGCCCCATAACTCGCCATTAATAAAGTTACCAATACGTCCAGCTAATAAACCAAGCGGTACGAGTGGCACTACAAAATCGCCCACTTCAAATAATGATTTTTTACGGGTCCAAGCAAAAATTGCAATGGCTGTAATTACACCCAGAGTGCCACCATGGAACGACATACCACCTTGGTCAATTCTAAATAAATACAATGGGTTTTCAATAAAGTAGCTGAACTGATAAAACAATACATAACCAATACGGCCGCCTAGTATTACCCCGAGCATGCCGTAAAATAATAAGTCACTAACTTGTTCTTTTGTCCAACCTGAGTTTGGTTTTTCTGCTTGACGATTAGCAAGCCACATAGCCAAAGCAAAACCAATTAAATACATTAAACCGTACCAACGTACGCTAAGCGGGCCTACCGAAAAAATAACCGGATCGATATCTGGAAATTGAAGAGCCATAAAAATAAAAACCTTTAACTAAACACCATTTTAAGCGCAATTATGACAAGTAATAGCGCGAATACTTTTTTTATTGTTGCCACAGGCAAGTAATGCGTGGCTTTGGCACCTATTGGCGCAATGAGCGACGAGGTAACCACAATCCCCACTAACGCAGGTAAATACACAAATCCGGCAAATCCATCACTGAAAGATGTTAATTGCCACCCGGCAGATACGTAACCCACCGAGCCGAACAGCGCAATGACAATACCACATGCAGCAGCACAACCAATGGCCTTTTTAATATCAACAGAAAAATAATGCAGTAGCGGCACAATAAGCGCCCCGCCGCCAATACCAATTAGCCCCGACAGCGCTCCCATTATGGCACATAAAAAGCCAAGAATAGGCCCTGATGGAAGCGGTTTTTCACTGGCGGCTTTTTTTCGTGTCGATAACACCATTCTGAGCGCGATAAACACCACGCTACCAGCAAAAACAAAGCGCAGTAGCTGCTCGGGGATAAAGCTTGCTGCAAAACCACTGATCAATGCGCCTAGGCCAACACCAGTCATAACCCATGGGGCAATTTCCCAAGGCACGTTAGCATTACGATGATGAGCAAGGGCTGAAGAAGTCGAGGTAAAAATAATGGATGCTAACGAGGTTGCTATCGCGATGACTAATACATGGCTTGGGTCGGCAACATTGAACGATACTAATAGCGCACTAAGCACCGGTACGATGATAAGACCACCACCAATACCTAATAATCCTGCTAAAAATCCAACCACGCTGCCCAAAATTGCGCAGTACACCATTAAAAGTATTACGTCATGCATAGCACACTCATATATTCAATTTGTTATATACATATACTAAACTAATATATATACCCAAACCACCTCAAGATGCGAGTTTCAGTTGGAATTAAAAGCGATTTAGNTACCATTCTTGCAAAGTAACGCCTTGATATTAAGCACCTGTGAAACGCTGAATTCTACATCTTGAGATGGCTTGGGTATAGGCGCTTCACAGCACAATTTTCCCTCATGATTGGCCTTGGCTTGGGGTATAAAATAGCTCACCGAGTTGATGTTCAATCATAAAGTTACGCGTTAACCTGAGTACATGTTTTGCTGTGGGTTGTAATAAACACTCTGCAAGTAACTTTTCCATATCACTGACATTTAATCGCCTAAGCACAAACTTAATTTTACTAATCGAAGCGTAGTTCATACTCAAGCTTCGATAACCCATCGCAATAAGCAGTAAAGCGCCTTCAGGGTCGCCTCCTAACTCACCACACAAACTAAATGGCAACTCATGTTGTTGACACTCTTGTGCTATTTTTAACAGCACTCTAAGTACACTTGGGTGATAAGGGTTAAATAGCTCAGCAACGCGGGCATTAGAGCGATCAACTGCCAGCATATACTGGGTTAAATCGTTGCTACCTACAGAGCAAAAATCGACTTTTTGCGACCACTCTTCAAGCATAAATACACTTGAAGGTACTTCTAACATCACCCCGATTTCTGGGCGTTCTATTGCCTGTTCGGGGTATTGCTCACTTAACTCAAAATAGGCTTGTTCGAGCAATTTTAACGATTCATCGACTTCCTCTGAACCACTGATCATCGGCAGCATGATTTTTAAATTACCCAAACCAATATTGGCTTTTAACATTGCCTTGAGCTGATCTAAAAATAGCTCTGGATGGTCTAAGGTCACGCGAATACCACGCCAACCTAAAAATGGGTTTTCTTCTGTTATATTGAAGTAATCTAAAACTTTATCGCCACCAATATCGAGTGTACGCATCACCACAGGATTAGGGTGGTAACTCGTTAGCACTTCGCGATACCAGCTTTCTTGCTCTGACTGTGAAGGAAATTGGCCTTTTTGCATAAACCAGGCTTCGGTGCGATAAAGGCCTACCCCATCGCAAAATGGCTTATTGTCATGCTCGGTATTTAATTCAAGACCCGCGTTAAGTAATAAACTAATGTGTTCGCCATCTTTAGTGACGGCATCTAGGCTTTGCTCTGCAACAAAACGGTCATTCAATAAGGCTTCTTGATATTTGAGCTGACTGTATTCCTCTTGCAGCATTTGTGAAGGAGAAATATATAAACGCCCTGCATAGGCATCTAAAATCATTTGCTTGCCTTCAAACTGCAATAACGGCACATCTTCAATGCCCCAAATAGCAGGGATCCCCATAGCACGAGTTAATATAGAAGCATGACTATTTGCCGCACCATTAACACTCACAACCCCGGCAAGTTGCCCTTTAGGTACTTCAGCAAGCATTGCGGGGGTTAATGTACCGGCAATTAAAATAGTGTCTTTAGGGTAAGGTTTTGCCGCATGCTCAGTATTAACTAAGTGATGTAAAACCCGTAAACCAATATCTTTAACATCAACAGCACGCTCTTTAATGTAAGGATCTTGCATGGCATTAAATTGAGTCACTAATTTCTCAATAACAATTTTCAGGGCGCTTTTAGCATTCCAGCCTTGTTGTAATTGCGCTTCAACATTTTGACCAAGACTTTTGGCATCAAGTAATTGTTGGTACACATCAAATACAGCAAGCGCTTCTTGAGGTATTGAATCGCTAAGTGTCATCGATAAGGTATTAAACTCGTTCCGTGTTGCAGCAACTGCTTGTGTAAATAGCTTACGTTGGGTGCTCACATCGTCGTCTTTTTGCAGTTCAATAGAGCTAAAGTCAAGTTTAGGGATCACCACAAAGGCTTCACCTATAGCAATACCTGGTGCACTTGATACCCCTTTTAATACTGAGGTTTGGTGTGAAAACTCATCGACGCGTAATATTTCTTTTATTTCTGCATGAGCTAACTGAGAAGCTAGCTGTGCCGAGAGCGTAATTAAAAATGACTCTTCGTCAGGGCTAAAAACACGGGCTAGTTTTTGTTGAACAACAATAACGCCTAAAACCTTTTTCTGGTGCACGACTGGCACAGATAAGAACGCGTTATAGCCTTCTTCATTGACTTCAGGTGAGAGTTTAAAACGTGGATGAGACTTAGCAAAAGCGATATTAATGGGCTCTTCACGCTGAGCAACAAGACCAACGAGACCTTCGGTAAAGCCTATACGAAACTTACCCACTGCATCTGGGTTGAGGCCTTGGGTGGCCATCAATACAAAATTATCTTGGCTGTAATCTGCAAAATAAATCGAGCAGCACTGTGTTTGCATGGCATCTTTTACCATTTGCACAAAACACCCCAGCGCACTATTTAAGTCCGCCTGTTGCGACACTGCCTCAGCAATTGATCTGAGCGTGGCTAACATGATGCTGCTCCTTTGATTTTAAATAAGGTTGCCCTTATCGTTTATGTCGCCAATGATCTTTGTGTTGCTCTCGTTTATTAAACGGCATTGCAAACGGAGCAAACTCTTTCATTACTCGACGATATACATCGCGCTTAAACGAAACAACTTGCCTAACCGGATACCAATAACTCACCCATCGCCAATCATCAAACTCGGGGTGATGAGTTTTAAGTAAATCTACATCTTCATCTTTACAACGAAGTTTCAGTAAAAACCATTTTTGTTTTTGCCCAATACACACAGGACTTGAGTCTCTGCGAATTAAACGCTTGGGTAATTTATAGCGTAACCAATGTTTAGAACTTGCGACGATCTCAACGTCTTCAGGAAGCAAGCCCACTTCTTCGTGTAATTCTCTGTACATGGTTTGCTCTGCTGTTTCGCCGTCATCAACACCACCTTGGGGAAATTGCCAAGAGTGCTGACCATAGCGACGAGCCCAAAATACTTGTCCCTGATTATTGCAAATTACAATTCCGACATTGGCACGAAAACCTTCGGCATCAATCACCTTAGTGCCTCATTTGTAAGTCGATTTTTATTGATTGTTCCACATAACCTGCGATACAGCAAACACTTTACACCTAAGCCTAAATTAGATTGAAAATTTATTTTTTAACAAACATGTTTAATCAAGGTGTTACGAAGTAATTATTATAAAAATGTGCTGTTTGATTAAAATAACTATTTACAACCGTATTTTTATCACCTTACCCACAGCTTGTGCATAACTTTTGTAAATCATGCCTAAATTGCAAACAAATCCACAATCCACAGTTTAAATATCCACTTTCTCCACAGAAACTGTGGATAAACATGTTTATATATCTGTATTTATACAAACAACTGTTTAATTAATGAAATAGAAACAACATAAAAAAACAGTAAAACAATTAAATATCAGTTAGTTAGGCTAGAACATCCAAAACTAAAACTGATTATTTTTAGCCCACACTTAACGTGCGCAAAAAACACCCAAACACAAAGATATCCACTAAGGCGTGCATTTGCTATCATGAACCGGATAAATAGACAATCAAATAAACGCCTTATGCGACCAATAAAACCCGCTTCTATAAAAGAATTAATGCAACGTGTTGATGCTATTGCAGGCCTCACCCTAGGGCAGCTAGCTGAGCAATACCAGTTTAAAACCCCTGACGATTTACTTCGTGAAAAAGGCTGGACCGGGCAACTTATCGAATATGTGCTCGGCGCAACAGCGGGTTCAAAACCAACACCTGATTTTGAAGAGTTAGGCATTGAGCTAAAAACCTTACCTATTTCATTTAAAGGCAAACCACTCGAAACAACCTTTGTTTCGGTAACGCCGCTATTAAATGTAACCGGAATGACTTGGCAACAAAGTACGGTTCGTAAAAAGTTGAATCATGTTTTATGGCTACCGATTTTAGGCGAACGTGAGATACTGCCTTTTCACCGTACCATAGGCAGTGGCTTTTTATGGCAGCCAAGTGCAAAGCAAGATGCCCTTTTACAGCGTGATTGGGAAGAACAAATGGAGCTAATCGCCCTTGGTCGCGTAGATGAAATTTCGGGTCATTTAGGTGATGTAATGCAAATAAGGCCAAAAGCTGCCAATAGCAAAGCGCTGACTGACGCTATTGGCCCAAATGGCCAGATAGTACAAACCTTACCTCGCGGCTTTTACCTAAAAACCAGCTTTACTGGCGAAATCCTAAAACAACAATTTCAGCTATAAAAAAACCTCCCGAAGGAGGTTTTTTAAAGTCTTGATGAAGCTAAGCCAGATTACTGACCTTTAACCTCTTTAAGACCGTTGTAAGGTGCTTTCTCACCTAATACTTCTTCAATGCGAAGTAATTGGTTGTACTTAGCAATACGGTCAGAACGGCTTAATGAACCCGTTTTGATTTGACCAGCTGCAGTACCTACTGCTAAATCAGCAATTGTCGCATCTTCAGTTTCACCTGAACGGTGTGAGATAACAGCTGTGAAACCAGCATCTTTAGCCATTTTGATAGCAGCAAGCGTTTCAGTTAATGAACCGATTTGGTTGAACTTGATTAGGATTGAGTTAGCAATACCGTTATCAATACCACGCTTTAAGATCTTCGTGTTAGTTACGAAAAGGTCATCACCTACTAATTGTACTTTGTCGCCAATTAGTTGTGTTTGGTGTGCGAAACCATCCCAATCAGACTCATCTAAGCCGTCTTCAATTGAAACAATTGGGTATTGCTCAGTAAGGCCTTTAAGGAAGTGGTTGAATTCTTCAGAAGTGAATTTTTTACCTTCGCCTTTAAGGTCGTAGATATTCGCTTCTTTGTCGTAAAACTCAGATGCCGCACAGTCTAGAGCTAGAGTGATATCTTTACCAAGCTCATAACCTGCATTTGCAACAGCAACCTTGATTGCAGCAAGTGCCGCTTCGTTTGATTCAAGGTTAGGAGCAAAACCACCTTCATCACCTACTGATGTAGAGTGACCTTCAGCTTTAAGTACTTTTGCTAAGCTGTGGAATACTTCAGCGCCCATACGTAATGCTTCACGGAAATTTGAAGCACCAACTGGCTGGATCATGAACTCTTGAATATCAACAGAGTTATCAGCGTGCTCACCACCATTGATGATGTTCATCATAGGTAATGGCATTGAGTAAACACCTGATGTGCCGTTTAGGTCTGCAATGTGCTCATAAAGCTCAACGCCTTTAGAGTTAGCAGCCGCTTTAGCTGTTGCTAAAGACACAGCTAAGATAGCGTTAGCACCTAGTTTTTCTTTATTTTCAGTACCATCTAAGTCAAGCATTACTTGGTCAACAGCTTTTTGATCAACTGCGTTTTGGCCTTTAAGCGCTTCAGCGATTTCGTTATTGATATAGCCTACTGCTTTTAAAACACCTTTACCTAGGTAACGTGCTTTATCACCATCACGTAATTCAAGCGCTTCGCGAGTACCTGTTGATGCACCAGATGGTGCTGCAGCACGGCCCCATGAACCATCAGCTAAATGTACATCAGCTTCAACAGTTGGGTTACCACGCGAGTCCATGATTTCGCGACCAATCACTTTTACGATTTCTGACATCTTGATTCCTCTTTTCCCGAAAATGGTGAGTTAGTGCCAATTTTATTAATTATCCTTAATGCCATTGGCTTATTAAAACAAATAAGCCGTGCATAAAGCACGGCCTATTTAAATTACGATGACGCTTTTTGGTGAGTGTGTGCAGCTGCAACAAACCCTTCAAACAGCGGGTGACCATCACGTGGTGTTGACGTGAATTCCGGGTGGAATTGCGCGGCAATAAACCAAGGGTGATCTTTATTCTCGATAATTTCGACTAGTTTCTTATCTTCAGATAAACCAGTGAAACTTAAGCCTGCTTTTTCAAGCTGCTCTACAAAGTGGTTATTCACTTCGTAACGGTGACGGTGACGTTCAACAATTTCGTCACTACCGTATACTTCACTTACTTTAGAACCCGGTGTTAAGTGACACTTCTGTGCACCTAAACGCATAGTACCACCTAGGTCAGATTGCTCATCACGGATTTCAACGTTACCGTCAGCATCTTGCCATTCAGTGATTAAACCAACAACTGGGTGTGCTGATTTAGCGTTAAACTCTGTTGAGTTTGCATCTTCAAGGCCTGCAACATTACGCGCATATTCAATAAGCGCTACTTGCATACCTAAACAAATGCCTAAGTAAGGAACTTTGTTTTCACGTGCATATTTAGCCGCTAAGATCTTACCTTCAACACCACGGCCTCCGAAGCCACCTGGAACTAAGATAGCGTCAAGGTGAGAAAGTAACTCAGTACCTTTGCTTTCTAAGTCTTGTGAATCAACGTATTCGATATTCACAGTTAAACGGTTTTTCAGACCTGCATGCTTTAATGCTTCGTTTACTGATTTATATGCATCTGGTAGTTCGATGTACTTACCAACCATACCAATTGTCACTTCACCTGTTGGGTTAGACTCTTGGTATAACACTTGTTCCCACTCAGATAAATCTGCTTCTGGGCACTCAAGATAGAAACGACGACATACGAAGTTATCTAATTCTTGTGACTTAAGTAACGCAGGGATCTTATAGATGCTTTCTACGTCTGGTAATGAAATAACAGCTTTTTCTTCAACGTTAGTGAAAAGTGCAATCTTCGCGCGCTCGTTATTTGGTAATTTACGATCAGAACGACAGATCAAGATATCTGGTTGGATACCAATCGAACGTAATTCTTTTACAGAATGTTGTGTTGGCTTAGTTTTAACTTCACCTGCAGGGCCTAAGAATGGCACTAGCGTTAGGTGGATAAACAATGCGCGCTCACGGCCAATTTCAGTGCCAAGCTGACGAATTGCTTCTAAGAAAGGTTGTGACTCGATGTCACCAACTGTACCGCCAATTTCAACGATTGCTACATCGCGACCTTCAGCACCGTCGTATACACGTTGCTTAATGTCGTTTGTGATGTGTGGAATAACCTGAATTGTTGCACCAAGGTACTCACCACGACGCTCACGTCGTAATACATCTTCATAAACACGACCTTGTGTGAAGTTGTTGCGGCTAGTCATCTTGGTACGGATGAAACGCTCATAGTGACCTAAGTCAAGGTCAGTCTCTGCACCGTCTTCAGTTACAAATACTTCACCGTGCTGAATTGGGCTCATAGTGCCTGGGTCAACGTTAATGTAAGGATCCAGCTTTAAAATAGTCACGTTAAGACCACGTGCTTCTAAAATAGCGGCTAATGACGCTGCTGCAATACCCTTACCCAACGAAGAAACAACCCCGCCAGTTACGAAGATAAATTTTGTACTCATGCGAACCCTAGAATATCAGGAATTAAAAGGAATAATATAGAATCAAGACGGGGCGATATTATAGCAAAGGGGCTGCTATCAATCCAGATAAAATTAGCAAATAAGTGCACAAAAAACGAGCTTGGCTACACTGTACCCAAACTGCTCTACAATGCACTTACTTGGCTTGCTTTTTAATGGCTTCCCATGCGTTGTCCATTTCTTCGAGGCTAGCCGTTTCTAGGCTCTGGCCACGCTCATCTAAGTAAGCAGCCACTTTTTCAAAGCGTGACGCGAACTTAGCATTGGCACTTCGTAATAATTGCTCAGGATCGCGCTTAATATGACGGGCAACATTCACTGTTGCAAACAGTAAATCACCAAGCTCTTCTGCACTGTGCTCTGAATAAGGGTCGTGAGCCAGCGCTTCTTTTACTTCGTCTACTTCTTCAGCAACTTTATCGAGCGCACCATGATAACTTGGCCAATCAAACCCTAAGCTTGCTACACGCTGTTGAATCTTCTTCGCTTTTGATAACCCTGGCATAGCATCAGGAATGTCTTGCCACAGGCTCATTTGTGGTGAAGCTGCTTTTTCTGCTCGCTCTTGTGCTTTAATAGCCTGCCACTGCTCAGAAAGCTCAGCGTCAGTCAGCTCACTTTGCTCTGCAAAGACATGGGGATGACGACGCACTAACTTATCATTAAGCGTATTAGCCACATCGGCAAAATCAAATAATCCTTGCTCTTTGGCAAGTTGAGCATAAAAGATGATTTGAAACAGTAAATCGCCAAGTTCACTTTTAAGCTCAGTAAGCTCACCTTTTTCAATGCAATCTGCTACTTCGTAAGCTTCTTCAAGGGTATGCGGCACTATTGACTTAAAGTCTTGTTTTAAATCCCACGGGCACCCAGACTCTGGGTCCCGTAGTTTGGCCATAATAGCAAGCGACAGCTCAATTGCCTGTTTATCACCCATTACGAATGACCACGCTTTGCATCATGTACACCTTCGATTTGATGTAACTTAGACAATAAGCGGTTGGTGCTTGATAAGTCATGTACTTCAACCTGCATTGAAAACAGCGCAAGCTGCTTATCTTCAACCGTGTTGACGTTCATGTTCAGCACATTCACTTTTTCGTTTGCAAGCACTGAGCTGATATCTCGAATAAGGCCTGAGCGATCGGTCGCTTCAACTTTAATCGTTAATGAGTAAGAGCCATTGACATCGTCTGACCAACTTACTGATATAACCCGCTCAGGATGCTTCTCGCGAAGTTTCTCAAACGAATCGCAATCTTCACGGTGAACTGCAATCCCTCGGCCTTGCGTAATGTAGCCAATAATTTCATCGCCCGGCACAGGTCGGCAGCATTTAGCAACATGGCTCATTAAGCTACCTACCCCATCAACAACAATACCGTTCTTATCGCCGGTGACACTTTTTGGTTTTTTAAACTTAATTTGTGGCTCGTCATGCTCACGGTCACTAATAAAGTTTAATAACTGGTTTAAGCGAACATCTCCAGCACCTACCGCAACCATAAGGTCGTCAAGGCCTTTAAGGTTAAAGCGCTCGATTGCTGGCGCTAGATCTTTGGTTGTTAAATCTAGTTTTTGCAGCTCAGTTTCGAGTATTTCTTTACCGGCACTTAAGTTTTTATCGCGATCAAGCTGCTTAAACCAATGATGGATTTTAGAGCGTGCTCGTGAAGACTTAATATAACCTAGCGATGGGTTTAACCAATCACGGCTTGGGTTAGGTTGCTTTTGAGTTAAAATTTCAACCTGATCGCCGGTGCTTAATTGGTGAGTAAATGGCACAATTTTGCCAAACACTTTTGCGCCAATACAGCGATGCCCTACATTTGAGTGAATGTAATAAGCAAAATCAAGTGGTGTTGCACCCAGCGGCAAATCGAAAATATCCCCTTTAGGCGTAAACACATAAACACGGTCTTCTACTACTTGGTTTTTAAGCTCTTCCGCTAGGTCACTGCCATCAACAACTTCTTCTTGCCATTGCAGTAACTTACGTAACCAGCTAATTTTTTGCTCGTAGCCTGAACCACGTCCTGGCAATGCACCTTCTTTGTACATCCAGTGCGCAGCAACACCTAGCTCAGCATCTTGGTGCATTTCGCTCGTACGAATTTGAATTTCAACGGTTTTACCTTCTGGGCCAAATACCACGGTATGAATTGACTGATAACCGTTTTGCTTAGGTGTTGCGATGTAATCATCAAATTCTTTATTTAAATGGCGCCAGTTAGTATGCACGATACCTAATGCCGCGTAACAATCTTGCAGGCGCTCTACCACTATGCGCATAGCGCGAATATCAAAAAGCTGGTCGAACTCGTAGTTCTTCTGTGCCATTTTTTTGTAGATGCTGTAGATATGTTTAGGGCGGCCATACACCTCACCTTCAATACCTGCTTCAGCCAAGCGTGCTTTTACTAAAGCAACCATGTTCTCCATGTAAGCTTCACGGGCAAGGCGCTTATCATCCAGCTGTTTGGCGATATTTTTATAGGTATCTGGGTGCAAATAACGGAACGAAAGATCTTCAAGTTCCCATTTAAGCTGACCAATCCCTAAACGGTTAGCTAGGGGAGCAAAAATGTCGCGTGTTTCTTTAGCGGCAATGACGCGCTCTTCTTCACTGGCGTCTTTAACATCACGTAGGTGGCACACTTGCTCTGCAAGTTTAATCACTACGGCGCGCACATCTTCAACCATGGCTAACAGCATACGGCGAATATTATCGATTTGTACTGTGCCTTTTCCTTGATGGGCTAAGGTGCTGATGGTAGCCATTTGGCTTACGCCTGTTAGTAATAACGCAACGTGATTACCCAGCTTTTCGGTGACTGTCTCAATTGAGATTTTTTCGGCTAAAAAATAAGGCGTTAAAAAAGCAGTGGCAAGAGAGTCTGCATCTAAATTTAGCTCAGCTAAAATCTCCACCATTTCAATGGCTGTGTTTTCACGTTTTGCATCATCGCAATGCAGGCACAGTTGGTGGGCCTGCTCTAATAAGGTATGTTTGTCTTCTGTTAGCGCTAACAGCTCGATACGGCTGGCAAAATCACTCGGCTTAGTTAGCTGATGTGACTGTCTAGTGGCTACCATGTGCGCTTTACCTCCTGTGAAATAACGCCATCGTTTCAATATGCCCGGTATGCGGGAACATATTCATAAGCCCAATTTTTTCAATGCTAAAGCCTGCTTGTAAAATAATTGCACTGTCACGGGCTAAAGTAACAGGATCACAAGAGACGTATAAAATCGTTTTAAACTGAGTAAGTGGTAACTGCTCTAAAATAGCCATTGCGCCAGTACGTGATGGATCAAGAACTAACACGTCAAGTTCGGCACTAAACCAAGCAGCTGATTGCATTGATTTTGTTAAATCAAAACAATAAAAATCGGTATTCGACAATGAGTTAGTTTGCGCATTTTGTTTTGCTAATGCAACCGCAGAATCGACCCCTTCAACACCAATAACATATTTAGCATACTTTGCAATCAATAATGAAAAGTTACCAATACCACAAAACAAATCCAATACCTGCTCATGACCTTGTAAATCAAGCCACTGTTTTGCTTGATGCAGCATAGCTTGGTTCACTTGCGGGTTAACTTGAATAAAGTTTTCAAGGCCAAACTCAAAGCGTAAATCATAAGCTGGTATCTGGTAGTACGGCATTGGATGGTCACTGTGATCAATTTCACCACTTTGTGATTGCCACACAACACGCCAGCTATATTCATCACACGCCGCTACGACTATGGCTTTTAACTCTGCATTAATAGCTTTGGTATGCCTAATAACCACAAAGGCCGCGTTATCAGCTTCACATAATTGTAAGTGACTAATACTGCTCAGACCTGAATGGCTGTTGATAAGAACATCAAAAACTGAAAAAACGTCTTTAAAAGTGCTGCTCAGCACATCACAGCTTTCAATACTCACCAATTGTTTAGAACCCTGAGCTCGATACCCTACGCGCATTTTCTTTGCGGATTTGTCATGCATTACAGCAATACGCGCAGAGCGACGATAATGGTGCTCTTCACTAAGCAAAGGTGCTTGCCAATTTAAGTCATCAGCTTTAGCAAACTTGCTAAACAGCTGACTCACCGCAGCTTGCTTCTCAACCAATTGTTGCTCTGCATTAAGGTGCTGTAGCTGACAACCACCACAAACCTGATAATGCTGACAAAAAGGAGTAACCCTATGCGCTGAGGCTGATAGTACTTTTTTACAATCAGCACTGGCAAAACGTGCCTTATCTTCAATCAATAACGCTTTTACTTCTTCACCCGGCAAAGCACCATTAACAAAACAGACTTTATTTCCCTGCTTAGCAACGCCCCGCCCTTGGTGATCCATAGCAGTGACATTGAGGGTTAGCATTTTTTGCGAAACGGATTTCTTTTTGGCTTTGAAAATCTGTGCCATCGGGCAACACCTTAATTATTGATAAAGCGGGAGTAAGTATATACTCTTAAACAACGATAATAATGATAACAACATTCTTTATGACTAAATTTGGCTTACGTGACTCAGTCTTAACCCTTACACTTATACCGACTGTGATCATAGGCTTGTTGCTGGGCGGTTATTTTACAATAAATCGTTACATTGAGCTCGATGAAATTTTGTATCAACAGGGCGTGACTATTATTGAGCCCCTCGCCATTGCTGTTGAGCAACCATTAATAAAGCGTGATAAAGCCTTATTAACTCGCTTAGTTAGTCATACACATAACAAACACTCCCCTGCTATCCAATCAATTGCTATTTTTGATGAAAACAATGAGTTAGTGATTTTTAGTAAATACCAAAGTGAATTCAAAGAAATTGTTAGCAGCAATGCAAACAGCATGGATGGCATTCAAGTACAAAATTCTGAGCACTATTTAACATTTTCTACTGCCATAATTAATCATAGCCGCCAAGACATGATTTGGAATCATCACAGCTACCAAGCATCGCTAGGTACTGTGGTGATCATGCTCAACAAACAACAAGCCATTATTGGCCAGCAACGGGCATTATTAGTCAGTGGCGTGGTGATTTTACTCGCACTCATACTTGCCACCGTATTAGCGTTTAGATTAACTCGGATGTTTATTCAGCCACTTAATAAGTTAGTACTAGCTACCGACAAACTCATTGAAGGTAAAGTAGACACCGGACTTGATCAAAAAATGTTTGGCGAGTTTGAGCTCTTACGTACTGGTTTAAATACCATTTCAGAAACTATGGTTGTACAACGTGATGAGATGCAAAAGCACATTGACCAAGCAACCTCTGATTACCGCGAAACACTTGAACAATACGAAACCCAAAATATTCAGTTAAGTATTGCTAAAAAAGACGCGCAAGATGCGAACCGAGTAAAGTCAGACTTCTTAGCTAAAATGAGTCATGAATTACGTACGCCTTTAAATGGTGTAATTGGTTTTACGCGTCAGCTTTATAAAACCCCGCTGAATAAGCATCAAAAAGATTATCTAGATACCATTGAACTGTCGGCCAATAGCTTACTTACCATTATCAGTGACATTTTAGACTTTTCGAAATTAGAAGCCGGTGCCATGGAACTTGAATCAATGCAATTCCAGCTCCGTGACAATATTAATGAAGTTATGACCTTGTTGGCACCAAGTGCCCACGAAAAGCAACTTGAGCTTTCAATATTTATCCATCCGCAAGTACCAGACAACCTAACTGGCGACCCGACCCGCTTTAAACAAATTTTAATCAACCTGTTAAGTAATGCCATTAAATTTACTGAAAAAGGCTCAATCAAGGTTGATGTTGGCTACCGCTTATTAGACGAAGAACGCGCCTCTATTTTGGTGTCTGTCACCGACACCGGTGTGGGTATCCCAATGGATAAACAAGATGCGTTATTTACACCATTTGGCCAAGCAGACTCGAGTATCACCCGTAAATTTGGTGGCACAGGTCTTGGGTTAATCATCACTAAACATATTGTTGAAGCGATGAATGGCCGCATTACCCTAAACTCAGCACCTGGTAATGGTACCTGCTTTACGTTCAATGCCGTATTCAGAACGCCAAGTAACTCAATTACCAGTGACTTACCGACTCAATCACTGATCAATAAACGTATTTTGTATCTTGAGCCTCATGAGCATACCCATCAAGCAACTTTATCTCTACTACATGAATGGCAAACTCGCGTTACCGCCTGCATGGATGAAGAAAGCTTCTTAAATGAGATCAACAAAGACTTCAGCTACGATATTTGTATTATTGGCCATACCGCTACTATTGACGATATGCAGCAACTTAAGAGTTATGTAAAAGCAGTGCGTCCTGTCACTGATTATTTATACATAATGCTTAATACTGTTTCGCATAATATGCGTGAAGCCTTTGTTGGTAGCGGCGCAGATGCTTGCTTAAGTAAACCGCTTAACCACCGTAAATTATGTGAGGTACTTGCTGCGCCTTACCGTCTTGACCACCCGGTGCATAACATTGAGCAAGGTGATGAAAAATTATTACCACTTAAAGTACTGGTTGTTGACGATAACGATGCCAACCTAAAACTAATTTGCACCTTGCTTGAAGAACAAATTGAGCTAATTGATACCGCACACAACGGCTCACAAGCTTACAGCTTAAGTAAAAGCCATAAATATGACTTGATCTTCATGGACATCCAAATGCCAATTATGGATGGTATTACCGCATGTAAACTTATTCGCGAGTCATCTCTCAATGAAGATACCCCCATCATTGCGGTTACTGCTCACGCCCTCGCAGGTGAAAAAGAGCAACTACTTAAAGATGGCTTTAAAGGCTATTTAACTAAGCCTATTGATGAAGACATGCTAAAACAAATAATTAGCGATCATAGTCCGCAAGCGCCGATTAATCGTGAACGTAGCAAAACTGCCGCAGTTGACTCTGAACCTCCATTTGAAAGTGCCCGCCTCGATTGGCAATTGGCACTACAACGCGCAGGCGGAAAAGAAGAACTAGCACTTGAAATGCTCAATATGCTGTTACTCAGCGTGCCTGAAACCTTGCGCCTACTCAATGAAGCTATAGAAAAAGAAGATTGTGAACATGTACTTAGTATAGTCCACAAGTTCCATGGCGCATGTTGTTACACCGGCGTACCAAAACTAAAATCACTTGCAGAAACACTCGAAACCGCTTTAAAAGGCGATTGCGATTTAAATTACATTGAGCCTGAATTATTTGAGCTGATTGATGAGCTGAATAACTTGTTAAGTGATGCGGGAATGGTTGAGCAACAACGATAAGAGAACACTCAATAAATTGTATAAAGGAATATATTAATGAAAAACTATTTATTGCTAGCTGGTAGTTTGTTTGTATTTGGTTGCGCATCAACCGAAGAGAAACCCGTAAAATTAGAGTATGCAGATTTAGCTGTTAGCTATAATGAAATGGAGTCAGCAAAATGGCAACAGCTTGAACGCTTTCCTGCCAGATACCCCAAAAAAGCAGTTATCCAAGCAAAAGAAGGTTGCGCAACTATTGAGTATGTCATTACGCCACAAAATGAGATTAGAGATATTCAGGTAGTTGCCTCAACTAACCCTGTATTTGCCGCTGCAGCAAAAGATGTAATCACTAATTGGCACTGGAATGAACTGGCGAAAAATATTACTGATAAAGCGGTGAAAACCCAAACTCGCTTTGATTTTTGTTTTGACACACCTGAGCAATCTTGCAAAAAGCTAAAGCCTAACTATTCATGCCCTAGTTCAGATATTATTTATTCCACGGGTACACGCGTAGTGAAGTATTAAAGGGAGCTTGCTTTGTATTTTATCTTACTTATCATCTTTAGTGCTATTTCACTCACTTGGTTTTTCCTCCGCTATAAAAAACTAAGTATTGAAGCTAATAATTACGTAAAAACCAATTACACAGAGCAGTGGCAAACATACGAAAGCCAAGCCCATTTAATGAAGGCAAAACCTAACTCAATGGTTTTTCATTCAATCAAGAAAGGTGAATTGTCGGCAATAGATGATGATGTTTTAAAAAGCTTTAAGAAAAAACATCAATATTTAGTGGCCCTACTCTGCCTTTCGCCTTGGCTATCTTCATTGCTTGCACAATTTATTGTTTATCTGAGTAAATAAATGAGTAAATAAAAACGCGGTGGATATCATATCCACCGCGCTCAGTATTCAAACTTACCAGCGTCTATAAAAGAGCGGCAGTTCAAAGTCTTGCTTCAATCATTAAACGTTTCATATCGCTGACTGCTTTTTCTAAACCATCAATCGCTGCACGGGCAATAATCGCATGACCAATGTTTAACTCATAAATTTCTGGCATTGCCGCAATAGGTTTTACATTGTGATAATGAAGACCATGGCCGGCATTAACGATTAAACCTAAGCTATCAGCATATTGTACGCCGCTACGAATACGCTCAAGCTCAGTGTGAAGCTCTTCGTCATTTTCAGCATCAGCATAAGCACCTGTGTGAATTTCAACGTATGGAGCATTACACGCTTTTGCAGCGTCAAGTTGTGCGTTGTCGGCATCAATGAATAACGAGACCTTAATTCCTGCTGCAGTTAACTTTTCTGTTGCTGCTTTTACTTTTTCAAAATTACCCACAACATCCAGACCACCCTCAGTGGTGAGCTCTTCACGCTTTTCAGGCACTAAACAAACATAAGCAGGTTTCACTTCAAGGGCGATGTCGATCATTTCATCGGTGACTGCAATTTCAAGATTCATACGTGTTTGAATCGTTTTTGCCATCACATATACGTCGCGGTCTTGAATATGACGACGGTCTTCACGCAAATGAATGGTGATACCATCTGCACCAGCATGCTCTGCAACAGCTGCAGCATGCGCAGGATCTGGGTAACTCGTGCCACGCGCTTGGCGTAAAGTGGCAATGTGATCAACGTTTACACCAAGAAGAATATCTTTCATTTTTTTACCTGTTTAAAACAACGATTCAAGGCTGAACATCAGCCTACTTAATAAATAACTCACGGCTTTTTAATGGCTTTTTACCAAGTAAAGGCTTGAGTAGGTATCGACTTAATTGCTTTGCCATATATAACACATCAGGGGCGCTAAAGTCATGAGCTGCTATGGCATTTAATTGCTTTCCTGAAAAGCCACTATGGGGGTCGTCATGCAGTAAAAAACCGTATTCAGCAAAGTACTGGTAATTTGCTGCATCGTTAATTTCATCACCTTCGGCATCAACACTAAAATCAACGCCATAACCCAGCATCTCTAACAGTTGAAACTCGTAAGAGCGCAGCACAGCTTGTAGGTTTTTAGTGCATGATAACTCGTCTAGATGCTGTTTATAAAGATGATATACACTTTCCATCGGCTCATTGATAGGTACGATACGATTGGTTAATTCGTTCATATAGAAGCCGCAATAAAGCTCGGTACCCTGCAACATAGTTTGCCGGCCATGGGGTTCAAAACGATTAATGTATTTTAAATCAGACTTGCCGCTATATTGTACGAGCAGAGATTGGAAAGGTTGTAATTGTGCTTTATGTTTAGTGGCCTGGCGACCACTAACACGGGCCAGCATTCTCAGCTGACCTACGCCTTCTACCAGCATATCGAGCATGACTTGCGAGTCGCTAAATGGACGTCGGTGCAGCAAGTATGCTGTGTAGAATTCGCTATCCATGGCGTGTAAGACTTTACTTAGTCTTCACCATAGCCAAGGCTACGTAGCGCACGCTCATCGTCAGCCCAGCCAGACTTCACTTTTACCCAAAGTTCTAAAAACACTTTGTTATCAAGCATGTCTTCAAGGTCTTTACGAGCTTCACGGCCAATCACTTTGAGCTTTTCGCCTTTATTGCCGATCACCATACGCTTTTGCGTTTCACGCTCAACGAGGATCAAACCATTAATTTGCCAAACACCATTTTCTTGCCATTTAAACTGCTCGATCTCGACGGTGACTGAATATGGTAGCTCATCACCCATAAAGCGCATCAGCTTTTCACGGATCACTTCAGCCGCCATAAAGCGCATTGAACGGTCTGTTACGTAATCTTCAGGGAAGTAAAACTCACAAAGCGGTAAACGCTTTTTCACTTCATCTTTGATTAAATCAATATTTTTACCCTGCTTTGCTGAGACCGGCATAATAGCCACAAAATCAAATTTACCACCTAAAAACTGCATGTGCGGAAGCACTAAATCACGGTCTTTAACTTGGTCAATTTTATTCATAACTAATAATACTGGACGACCGCTCTGACGTACTTTATTTAGTACCATCTCATCGTCTTCGTTCCAGTGTGTGCCTTCAACCACAAAGATGATCAGTTCTACATCGCCAATTGAGCTTGATGCGGCACGGTTCATTAAACGGTTAATAGCACGTTTTTCTTCGACGTGTAAGCCTGGTGTATCCACATAAACAGCTTGGTATTTACCTTCGGTATGAATACCCATAATACGGTGGCGTGTGGTTTGTGGCTTACGAGAAGTAATAGACACCTTTTGCTCAACAATATAGTTAAGTAAGGTTGATTTACCTACATTTGGGCGGCCAACAATGGCAACCATACCGCAGTGCGTGTCTAGCTCTGCAGGTTCTTTGCTAATTAAATCATCAAGATTCATTTTTAAGTATCTTTAAGGCTTTTTCAGCGGCTTTTTGCTCAGCTTTACGACGTGAGCTACCTACTGAGATAATGCTATCCATCCCTTCAACAATACATTCAACCGTGAATGTTTGATTGTGCGCTTGGCCTTTTGTATCAATTACAGTGTAGCCAGGTAACGATAATTTGCGCGCTTGTAAGTATTCTTGAAGTAATGTTTTTGGATCTTTTTGATTTAAGCCCGGCGAAATTGCATCAAGACGCGACTCGTACCAGCTTAAAATTAACTCACCACATTGTTCAATGTTTGAGTCTAAGAACACCGCACCAATGATCGCCTCAACGGCATCAGCAAGGGTTGATTCACGGCGAAAACCACCGCTTTTAAGCTCACCTGGACCTAAGCGTAAGTAATCGCCTAAGCCAAACTCTAGGCCAAACTCAGCCAACGTTTGACCACGAACTAGGGTCGAACGCATGCGGCTTAAATCACCTTCGCGTGCTTTTGGAAATTTAGTGTAAAGCGCATTCGCAATCACAAAGCTCAAAATCGAATCACCTAAAAACTCTAAGCGCTCGTTGTGTTGGCCTTTATGACTGCGGTGCGTCATTGCCTGCTCAAGCAAAGCTTGATCAGTAAATGTATAACCTATTTTGTTGTATAACTCTGTTACGTTTTTTTTCATCGTTACTGAATATTACCTAGGCGTTCAAAACGAACACCAGTTGGAACCCAGCCTGGTAAAAAGTCATCTGGGCCATTCTCAAATTCAAAACTCATCCATATAAAGACGGCTTTACCTACCAAGTTTTCTTTAGGTACAAAGCCCCAAAAGCGACTGTCTTGGCTATTATCACGGTTATCACCCATCATGAAATAATGATCGGCAGGAACAACCCACTCGTCTGAGCGTGTACCTGGTTGTTGATAATAACGGCCTTTCATTTCAGGAGCTTGCGGGTTAATTAAAATATTATGATTCAATGTGCTTAGGTTTTCTTCTAAGCGCACTAAATTCATCGAACCCTGCTTGAACTCGTCACTATTGAGGATTTCCATATCAATTTTGTTGTATTCATTACACAGCAAATCACCTTGCTGCGTTACACCTTCGGCACATTTTGGCTGAATATAAAGGTGCTTATTGCGATATACAATTTTATCGCCCGGTAAACCAATCGTACGTTTAATGTAATCTACGCGCTCGTCTAATGGGTATTTAAATACCACAATATCACCACGTTCAGGTTCATCAACATCAACTAACTGGCTACGCCAAATAGGATCTTTAACGCCATATGAGTACTTCTGCACTAAAATGAAGTCGCCCACTAATAGGGTTGGCATCATTGAACCAGATGGAATTTGAAACGGTTCAAAAATGAAAGAGCGAAAAATAGTGATCGCTGCAATCATCGGAAAAATTGACTTTGCCGTTTCAGTGATACTTGGCTCAGGCGCAATTAATGCAGCGGTTTCTTCGTCTAATTCGCCACCTGCTGCGTTTTGAGCAAGGGCAATGCGTTGCTGACGCTTTGGCGCAAACATAAAGTGGTCAATTAACCAAATTAATCCTGAGCCTAGCGTTAACAACACTAAGAAAATAGAAAAGTAACCCGCCATGCATTAATTCCTTTATTTACTTCTAATTATTTACCAACTTTAAGGATAGCTAAGAATGCATCTTGAGGTACTTCAACGTTACCTAGTTGCTTCATTCGCTTTTTACCTTCTTTTTGTTTTTGTAGTAGTTTCTTCTTACGGCTCACGTCACCACCGTAACATTTCGCGATTACGTTTTTACGTAATTGCTTAACTGTTGTACGGGCAATAACATGCTGACCAATCGCTGCTTGAATCGCAATATCAAACTGCTGACGTGGAATTAAGTCTTTCAGTGCTTCGGCTAACTGACGACCACGTGATTGTGCAATATCGCGGTGTACAATAATCGCTAACGCATCAACACGCTCACCATTAATTAATACGTCAACACGTACCATGTCTGAAGCTTGGAAATGCTTAAAGTTATAATCAAGCGATGCAAAACCACGGCTTGTTGATTTTAACTTATCAAAGAAGTCCATGACTACTTCAGCCATCGGTAATTCGTACGTCACCGCAACTTGCTTACCATGGTAGCTCATTTTAGTTTGCATACCACGCTTTTCAACACAAAGCGTAATGACGTTACCTAAAAACTCTTGCGGAACTAATATGTTAGCTTCAACAATTGGTTCACGGATTTCAAGAATATTATTCACCGGCGGTAAGTCAGACGGGTTATCTATCTGTTTAGTTCCGTCTTTAGTCTCTACTTCGTAGATTACTGTTGGCGCAGTGGTAATAAGGTCAATGTCGTATTCACGCTCAAGACGCTCTTGAATGATTTCCATGTGTAGCATACCTAAGAAGCCACAACGGAAACCAAAGCCTAGTGCTGTTGAGTTTTCTGGCTCGAAGAATAACGACGCATCGTTCAAGCTTAATTTATCAAGCGCATCACGGAATGACTCATAGTCATCTGATGAAATTGGGAACATACCAGCATAAACCTGCGGTTTAATGCGTTGGAAGCCTGGTAAACGCTCTGGAGCAGAATTACGTTGTAAAGTGATGGTATCACCTACAGGTGCACCATGGATTTCTTTAATACCCGCAATAACAAAGCCTACTTCACCGGTTTTTAAGATACCCGTGTTGGTTTGTTTTGGTGTGAAAATACCCACTTTATCTGCGATGTGAACTTGATCATTCGACATGATCTTAATTTTATCGCCCGCGCGCAATTCACCGTGCTTAATACGTACTAATGATACAACGCCTTGGTATGGGTCAAACCATGAGTCAATGATAAGCGCCTGTAGTGGCTCATCTTTGTCACCTTCTGGCGGCGGAATATCTTTAACAATGATTTCGAGTACTTCTTCAATACCAATACCGGTTTTAGCACTACATTGCACAGCATCAAGGGCATCGATACCAATGATGTCTTCAATTTCTTCTGCTACACGAAGTGGATCGGCTTGTGGTAAGTCGATTTTATTTAGAACTGGAATAACTTCTAAGTCCATTTCGATTGCTGTGTAGCAGTTAGCTAAAGTTTGAGCTTCAACACCTTGACCCGCATCAACAACTAAAAGTGCACCTTCACAGGCTGCAAGTGAACGTGATACTTCGTATGTGAAGTCAACGTGTCCTGGCGTGTCGATAAAGTTTAACTGATATGTTTCGCCGTCTTTAGCTTTATAATTTAGCGTTACACTTTGCGCTTTGATGGTAATACCACGCTCACGCTCAATGTCCATTGAGTCTAACACCTGCTGCTGCATTTCACGGTCTGTTAAACCACCACAAACTTGGATAAGACGGTCAGAGAGAGTCGATTTACCATGGTCAATATGGGCGATGATCGAAAAATTACGGATATGCTTCATAAACTGGATTCTAAACTTCTATATAAAATGGACTAAGTGTATAAAGCGACAATTTTACATTTAATTGGCTTTAATCACCATCTATTTGAGTGAAAGGAATAGTAATTGGGTGAATTTTTATTACTTTAATATCATGCTTAAGGCTCTTAACCCTTGATTTTGCTATCGCATAGCCCGTTATGCCACCAATCACGGCGGCTAAAATTTGCCAGCCTTCTGTAAGCGAAAAAGCCGAAAATGCGATCAAAGCAAACCCTAAACTAAACAAAAGGGGTAGCATGTAAACAGCCATAGCGTGTTTAACTAAGTGACTATCATCGAGTGCTAATGTTACTTTTTGCCCTACTTGAAGCTCTTTTTCGAAGGTATAAGGAAAGGTTTTTTTAGCTGTTCCAAACAGCTTTGCAAAAACTTGCGAACCACAACGACCATTACAGCCGGCACAGGCTTGCTTTTGCTCTGCTTCTAAATTCGCTGTCGTGCCTTTAACCGACACGACAGTGAGTGTTTGTTCAATCATGATTTAAAGAGGTCGCGCTACCGACTCAGCTATAGCTTTGGCTGTCATAGCAGGGATATTACCAACAACCGATACATCAAAGCTACCACCATTGTGCACATACACAGTCGTTGCGCCTGAGGTTAAAGCACCGCTTGCACGCTTACCCGGTAAAGGTCTTTGAATAAAAACAGACACTTCAACAAACCCATCTGAATATAAATAATAGTCAGCAAGTTCATTGTTTAAGTCAAGTTTATGACGATCTGACTTTAATAATTTAAAGCCATCTGGCAACCAACCAATTTTCCAATCATTCGCTGCGCTGTCTTCATTATTGGCTAAATCGTTAGTCGCCAACACCGCAGGAAAGTCACGATTTTGCATTTCAACTAACATAGGAGCAGGCTGCTCTGTTACGCTGATATGAGTTAACTGTAACTGCTCAAGCATCTCACCTTTATGATTCACATAGGCAGATTTAAGTAACAACGATGACTCAGTATCTAACCAAATCCAATAGTTATATTTGTATTCATCTTTTGATTCAATACGCACTAACTGTGCTGAGCGCCCTGCAATACGGCCTTTTCCGCCAAGCACAAAATCATAATGAGCGCTTAGTCGGTTAATATCTTTAAAAAGTACTTCAGGAATTGGCCCAGCGATAGAGTCTGTTTTAACTGAATAAGGCTCTGAATGAGGCTCAAAATAGGTAACTTGATCGTCAACGCGCACCATTTCTAGGCCAGCGCCGTTGAGTAAACTTAGATGCTCAAGTTCAATATCACCTTGTTTTGCATGTAACCAGCGATAGGGTTCCATAGCTTGGCCTTTTACAACCACAAATGATGCGTCAAAGTTGCGAGTATGAACGGCCGTAGCCATATCATTTAATAAAGTCTTGGCGGGATTTTCGTCGCTGGCAATGGCTGGAGCCGTTAATACCAGCGACAAAATAAAAGTAAAAACTTTCATTTAATTAGTTTTTTTCCTCGTCTGCATTTTCTGCAGTTTGCGATTTTTCTAGCGAATATGCAACACGTGCTTGACGTTGGTGCTCAAGAACTAATGCGCCAATACGCTGCTGTTGTAACTCACGTAAACCTTGCTCTGCATTTTCTAATGCAGGCTGCTCAGATGAGTAACTTACAGGAGAAGCCATACCCGTTAACGGTACTGTTTGTAATGTAGGAATGTCACTTTGCGGTGACTCGGTGTTTTGTGGCAATGTTTGTACGCCCACAATCGCAAACATAGCAACACTAGCAGCAATAGCCACTTGGGCAAATGGGCGACGCCAATTAAATGCTACCACGTTATCTGTGCCTGTTGCCGCCACGATTTCTTCGCTTTTTGGTGCCGTTGTTTTATTCGCGAAATCTGCGTAAACAGGTTCTTGCTCAAGTGATTCTGCCACTGCATCTGCAATGTCAAAATTAAAAGCGTTGTTATTTGCCTCAGCACGCATTACATCACCAATCATTGCGTAACGACCAAATGTAGATACATCGTCGTTTGTGATCGCTTGATCAGTTAACTGCTGCTCGCCGTCAAGTAACGCGGACAACTGCTCATTATCCAACTTGTTAACGTCTGCTTTTGTCATACTAAGACTCACCTATTAATGGATTCAATTTATTATCAATCGCCTCACGGGCACGGAAAATACGTGAACGCACCGTTCCCACTGGGCAATCCATAACCACGGCTATTTCTTCATAGCTCATACCTTCAATTTCACGAAGGGTAATCGCGGTTTTAAGATCTTCAGGCAAACTATCAATCGTATTAAAAATTACAGCACGTACTTCGTCACTTAATAACAGGTTTTCTGGCGATGCGTTTGAACGCATTGCATCTGCACTGTCATAAAATTCTGCTTCTTCGGCATCAACATCGTTAGCTGGGGGCTTACGGCCCTGCGCAACTAAGTAATTTTTAGCACAATTTACGGCGATACGGTACAACCAAGTATAAAAGGCGCTATCACCTCTAAAGTTAGGTAAAGCACGATAGGCTTTAATAAAAGCTTCTTGTGCGACATCAGCAACATCACCTTGGTTCGATACATAACGTGAAATCAAACCTGCAATTTTATTCTGATATTTTCTAACTAATAGGTTGAAGGCGTTTTTATCTCCTTGCTGGACCCTTTTAACTAGCGCTAAATCCAAATCCTGCTCGCTCATTCGAGCCGGTACTCCTCTGTTTGATTCTTGCTTGCTATTCATATACTCGCCATTGTTTACACAAACTCTGACTGCACCATGAATATAAAAGTTCAGTTTAAAATGATTTTTTTATAAAATAGCACGCAAATAAATTGAGTCATACCAATCTTATTACACGACAACCTCAATAACTGCTTAAAAATCAACGGTTATCTAAATTGAATTCACAATTAAAAACAGCTAACAATAAACTGTTTATGTGACGATAAAACTAATAAGATTGGTATAACGTATTAAAATGACTAATAGTGTTAAAGCAAATATGGTACATATACGTATACCACATAAAAATTTATTTGCTCAAACTTTTGGCACTACTAGCCGAGCATTGTAACCGCAAAGACCACAGACATGAACCAAAATAAACATCACATTACTGATGTCGCTATCATTGGCAGCGGCGCCGCTGGCCTTTCTCTTGCTTTATCGCTTGCTAATTACTGTAAGGTAACGGTACTTAGTAAAGGCGCATTAACTGAAGGTTCTACCTTATATGCTCAAGGTGGTATTGCAGCAGTATTTGATAAAAAGAATGACAGCATTGAATCTCATGTTGAAGATACACTCGATGCAGGTGGCGGATTATGTGACCGTGATGCGGTTCACTACACAGCGAGCAATGCTAAAAAATGTTTAAAGTGGCTTATTGAGCAAGGCGTACCTTTTGATATGGAATTCGATTCAAAAGGTAAAGAGCGTTTTCATTTAACTCGCGAAGGTGGTCATAGTCATCGTCGTATTTTACATGCTGCCGATGCAACTGGCCGAGCAGTGCAAACCACCTTAATTAGCCAAGTACAAGCACACCCTAACATCACCCTGTTAGAAAATTACAATGCCATCGATTTAATCACAGATAAAAGCTTAGCCAAAAAAGGCAAGCATGTTCACGGCTTGTATGTGTGGAACTGTGTTGATAAAAAAGTTGAAACTATAGCTGCTAAGTTCGTGTCACTGGCAACAGGTGGCGCAAGTAAAGTGTATTTATATACTTCTAACCCTGATGTATCGAGTGGTGATGGTATCGCAATGGCATGGCGTGCAGGGTGCCGTGTTGCCAATATGGAATTTAACCAATTCCACCCAACAAGTTTGTATCATCCAGAGCTGCAAAACTTTTTGATCACCGAAGCAATGCGCGGTGAAGGTGCGTATTTAAAACGCCCTGATGGCACTCGCTTTATGAAAGACTTTGATGAGCGCGAAGAACTTGCCCCTCGCGATATTGTTGCTCGTGCTATCGATTTTGAAATGAAACGCCTTGGTGCGAACTGTGTGTACCTTGATATTAGTCACAAAGACAAAGACTTTATCATTGAACACTTCCCAACTATCTACGCAAAATGCTTAAGTGTTGGCCTCGACATTACCAAAGAAGCCATTCCAGTGGTGCCTGCTGCACACTATACCTGCGGCGGTGTTATGACCGACTTTAATGGCCGTACAGATTTAGATAACTTATACGCGGTTGGCGAAGTGGCTTATACAGGTTTACATGGTGCTAATCGTATGGCGAGTAATTCGTTACTTGAATGTATCGTGTTTGCTCATGCTGCCGCGAAAGATATTCTGAGCAAAATCGATGCAAGCCCTGCCCTTGAAGCCTTACCACTTTGGGATGAAAGTCGCGTAACTAACTCAGACGAAGAAATCGTTATTACCCACAACTGGCATGAACTAAGGTTATTTATGTGGGATTACGTGGGTATTGTACGCTCAACAAAACGTTTAGAACGTGCGCTTCACCGCGTTGAATTACTGCAGCAAGAGATTCACGACTATTACGCGAACTTTAGAGTTACAAATAACTTATTAGAACTTCGAAACCTAGTACAGGTTGCAGAGCTTATTATTCGCAGCGCCCTTGAGCGTAAAGAAAGTCGTGGTCTTCATTACACGATTGATTACCCAGAGCAAAACGAAAATCCAACACCAACAATTTTAACGCCTAAGTCGGTTGCTGCACTGCAATAATCGCACGCTTTAAACGCGAGAAACTTTCTTCATCAACACTGGCTGAGCTTATAATCAGCCAGTGTGATTGATAAAACCCAGCCAACCTCAGCACTACAAAATTAGCAAACACATAACTTTTAGCTGTTATCTGGCCTTGAATTTTAAGTTTGTCGTTAACAAACCTGAGCTCTGCTTGCTCTAAAATTATAAAACCCTTTTCAGGCTGTGCTTGCTGGACTTTTTTAAAACTAAGAATGGCTAAGAAAAAGCACGCTAAACAAGCCAAAAGTTGAGCGAAAACATGCTGGTAAACAAAGCATAATATGATGGCTGTTAAGCAAAAAAAGACCACAAAGGGTTTGTGGTCTGGGGTGTTATTTGTAACGGTAAATCTATACACGAACTCGGTCTAAAATTAACGCGACCATACCGTTAAGCTCTGGGTCTTTACACTCTTCATGACCCATGAACCAGGCGAATAAATCAGGATCATCGCACTCAAGTAAGCGTTGAAAAACGGCTTGCTGTTCTTTTGATAGTGAGTCAAACGCTTCTTCAACGAATGGCATAAATAAAACATCTAGTTCTAACATACCGCGACGGCATGCCCAACGAATACGTTCTTTACTGTGAATTTCAGTCATTTTAAACCTCGTACTTATTTGTCTGCAGTTTACCAAATTGCTATCGAATAAACAGCTATTTAAATTGCTACCCTAACTAAGTTATCATTAGCGCTCATTCATATCGTAAAGAAGGTTTTTATGTCGACTGTTTACGCATGTCCTTTATCTTATTCACTTATCAGCCTAACTGGCAAAGATAAGTTGTCTTACCTTCACGGACAAATTACGCAAGATATCAACAAATTAACTGATGATAACTTCCTTTGGGCTGGCCACTGTAATGCAAAAGGCAAGCTTTGGGGTGTGTTTAGGTTGTTTTCACACCTTGATAGCTATTACCTTGCGGGCTCAAAACCTGAGGTAGAGCAATCGCTAGTCGAGTTAAAAAAATATGCGGTATTTTCGCAAGTAGAAATTCAGCAATCTGAAAAACCGCTAATTGGCTTACTAGGTGATGACCTAACAGCGACTCTAGAAACCTTAGCAATTAATTTTGACGACGAGCACAGCGCAGTCGACTTTGCTGGCGGTAAAGCGTTAAAGCTTGCAGATAACCGTGTCTTGCTTATGGTCAACGAAGAATTTAGCTTACCTGATAACGTCACAGCTCTTGATGATGACGCGTTATGGCAACAGGCAGCTATTGCCGCAGGCGAGCCGTCATTAAACAGCGACGCTATTGGCGAATACGTACCGCAAATGGTTAACTTGCAAGCGCTTGGTGGTATCAGTTTCAGAAAAGGCTGCTACACAGGGCAAGAAACCGTCGCTCGTATGAAATACCTAGGCAAAAATAAACGTGCTATGTATATAGTTTCGGGCAAAGCTGAAGGCTTACTTGACGAGCTTGAACTCGAAACACAAATGGGCGAAAACTGGCGCCGTGCTGGCAAGCTTATTAGCCAAAGTTTTAATCAACAAACGCAAACCTTAATGGGTCTGGTTGTGCTTCCTAACGACAATGAAGCAGGCCAAATTTTGCGAGCAAAACACCTCCCTCAGGTAGAGTTATCTATTCAAGCTCTGCCTTACTCTCTCGAAGATGAATAAATAGGAATGACTATGATCGTAGCAGCAAACAAAGTGGTAAAAATGCATTATTCAGTATTGGATAATAACAAAAACACCATCGACAACTCTTTCGATGGCGAGCCACTAGTGTTTATCGTTGGCACGGGTTTCTTAATTCCAGGCCTCGAAAATGCGCTATTAGGTAAAGAAGCGGGCGACACATTCAGCGTAACAGTTGAGCCAGAGCAAGGCTATGGTGAGCGTCACGATGACCTAATGCAAGCAGTGCCAAAATCAATGTTTGAAGGTATGGAAATTGAAGTTGGTATGCAGTTCCGCGCTACGACAGACGCTGGCGACCAATCAGTAATGATCATTGAAATTCAAGACGAAGACGTTATTGTAGATGGTAACCACCCTCTTTCAGGTATTACCCTTCATTTTGATGTTGAAGTACTTGAAGTACGCGATGCAACTGAAGAAGAATTAGCACATGGTCATGTGCACGGTGAAGGTGGTTGTGGTCACAGCCACTAAACCATTACTATAAAAAAAGCGCCATTGGCGCTTTTCTTATATCTGCTGTGTTCTTATTCGACTACTTCTTCTGTATCCACAGAAGCGTCTGTCACAGGTTCTGCAATATGCTCTCTAAGCGCAGCAAGTAAGCCTTCTTGGTCATTTGTCCCTAAGCGATAGTGCGTGCCATCTTTCATTGCCAATTCAACAGCACTAAATCCAGATACACTGTAAACCCAGCCATCATGCGTGATACGCAGACCAATACCATGGCGAAATGAATTACTTACCGCTCGAACTGATTCAATCTCATCAAAAGTCACTGTTTTACCAAATACACCCGGACCGAATGCCCAGCTTACTGTTTTATCGCTCACCTTAATCGTTAAGCCATGAAACAAAAAGGCCACCAGCACTAAGATAGCGCTAAACACCATAAGAGGAATATCTGCACCAATTAAGTTCCAAGCTAAGGCAATGAAGGCGCCAATCCAGCCTAAGATAACAAAAATAAAAATAGCGTACTGTTTATGTTGATACATTCTGAAGTATTCTCTTAAAAGCTATAAACAAAGGTTGCACTCAGCTCAGAATCGTACTTGAGCTTATCTTCCTCTGGTTTTGAGTTATAGCGATACATGTAAGTAAATTTGAGTGATACATCACCCATAATTTTGCTGATCAGGGATGTTTCTGACTTTAAACGCGAGTTTAACCCTGACAATGATTGTTCATAACTGACATCTTGATTAAAGCGAGTACGAGCAGAGACCGTACGCTCCCACTGCAGCGCTAAACGAAGCAGATAACCTGTTTTTGTTTCATCTTCTTCTGTTGCAGTCTCTTGATCAGCCACCGAGCGGTATAAACCAGGGCCCACATCGATATCGACTTTATTCTTGCTGCCTTGGTAAATGCGGTTACCGTAACCAGTCGCTATGGTGCTCTTAAACTCAAGACCACTAAACTTATCTCGCTCATAGTCACCATATATGAAAAATGACTCATTTTTCACATTTAGCTTATAGTTACCTTGGCCCGATACAAAAATACGGTCAGCAGAGACTTCTTCATCACCAGTTTCTTCATTACGGTCACGTTTGTATAAAGTATCGAGCTTAAATTGGTTACGCCACTTTTCGAAATCTTGGTATAGGTTACCTTTAAGTTTGAAGCTGGTTGAGTTGGTATTGCCACGGCTTACCATAAAACCAAACTCCATATCTCCGTACAGCAACTCGCCTTTATGAATTTTATGGATTTCTTCTTCTGATAATTGGCCGTACTCATGGAAGTCTTCAAACGGATCAACAGCAAAAGCCTGCCAACTGCAAACTAGCAGGGCGGGCAAAATAATTCGTTTTATTGAATTAAAACAACTAAAAGTAGAGTCAAACATCGGCTGGAGAGTTATTCGCTATCTTTCCAAAGAATGTGGCAAAACGGTGCATCTTTGTCTCGGCTAATTAAAATTTTCGCAAACAAGATATCTTGATTGTCGAATTCTAGTCCTACTAAGACTTGTACAAATAGCTCAGGTTCAATTTCGAGTGCAACAAAATCTTGCCACTGCTCGTCAGGCTCACCTTCTTCAATAAAGCCAAGCTCTTCTCTGTGCTCGTTAAAATCAGCAATATCTTGCTCGCTTAAATTATCAGGCGCTAATTCTAAAAAGATATCATAAGCCTGATGAGTTACTTCTTCTTCACTGTATAAGCGTGGACCAGCCATTCCTTAAACCTCTGCACATGTGTGTCGCTTTGAATCTGGTTATGATAACAAACCTCTTTTGAGTTTTACCAAAAAAAAAGCCAGGTTGCCCTGACTTTTTTGTAATTAATAACAGATTTTACTCAGCACTTGCTGTGCCTTTTATTTTTTCGCGCATTGATTGCACGAGCGTATAAAATAGAGGAACAAGCAAGGTACCAAAAATGGTTGCAGCTAACATCCCGAATAACACGGTAATACCGAGCGATATTCGGCTACCTGCCCCTGCGCCACTTGCAAACACCAACGGCAATACGCCAAGTACAAACGACAATGCCGTCATCAACACCGCTCTAAAGCGTAATCTTGCCGCGTTAAGAGCCGCTTCAAAAATACTTTTGCCTGCCGCGCGCTCTTCCATAGCAAACTCAACAATCAAAATGGCGGTTTTGGTGGACAAGCCAATCAGTAGCACTAAACCAACCTGTGCATAGATGTTGTTTTCCATACCAATTACATACAGCGCAAGCATGGCACCAAATAACGCCAGCGGTACCGCTGCAATGACCGAAAACGGAATTGTCCAACTTTCGTATTGCGCTACTAAGAATAGATACACAAATACTACCGCTAAGCCAAACAAAATTGGCGCCATGTTACCCGCTTCAATCTCTTGTTTAGACTGCCCAGCCCACTCGTACACATAGCCTGTTGGTAATTGCTCAGCCAACTCTTGCATTGCTTTAATAGCATCACCACTGGCATAACCCGCCGCAGGTTGTCCGCTAATGCTTGCACTTCGGTATAAGTTAAAGTGCGTTAAACTTGTAGGGCCAAGAATTGGCTCAAGTTTAGCCAATGTAGTGAGCGGCACCATTGCTCCTTCATCATTACGCACGTAGTAGTGCTGTAAGTCTGCGGGGTTTTGACGAAAACGGCTCTCCGCCTGCATGATGACACGGTAAGTACGACTGAATTGGTTAAAGTCATTAATGTATAATGAGCCCAGTTGCGCCTGTAAAGTTAAGAAAATATCGCTAAGCGCGACCCCTTGAGCTTTTGCCTTATTACGGTCAATTTCAAGGAAATACTGCGGCACATTGGCTCTAAATGTACTGTAAACATTTGATAGCTCTGGGCGCTGGTTCGCTTCATAAATTAAGCCATTTAATACTTGAGCAAGCTCTGCAGGCTCGCGCCCTTCACTATCTTGTAACCTAAACTCAAAGCCAGCACTGTTACCAAGCCCCGGAATTGCAGGCGGGTTAAAGGCCATGATTTGCGCATCAGGCATCGCCCAGAACTGCCCCATTAAGCGCGTTAGTACCGCTCGTAAACCAAGATCAGGGCTAGTTCGCTCTTCCCAATCTTTGAGTACCACAATACCAAGCGCATTATTAGAACCCGCACCGCCAAGTAATGAGAAACCAGACACCGCAATAAAATCGGTTGCCGCTGGTTCATTTTTTACAATGTCGCCCAGCTTATGCATTACATCTTGGGTACGACCGCTTGCTGCCGCATCTGGTAATTGCACATCAACAAACAGGAAGCCTTGGTCTTCTGCTGGTACAAAGCCTGTAGGCACTGTTTTTACTAGCCACCCTGCGGCAGCAAAGATTACCAGAGCAAATAATGCCATTCTGGCGGTACGTTTGAGGATAAAGTTAATAACTTTACTGTAACCATTGGTTGAGCGAGTAATAATGTTTTCGAACGGTGCTAACCATTTAATCGGCTTCATGGCTTTTTCGCTTAACAATAAAGCACACAATGCAGGGCTTAATGTCAGTGCATTTAATGATGAAATGAGTACCGCAAAAGAAATCGTCACCGAGAATTGCTTATAAAGCTCACCGGTTATTCCCGGCATAAAGCCTACTGGCACAAACACCGCAAGCAAAACTAAGGTCGTTGCCACGATTGGCCCCGATACCTGCTCCATCGCTTTGGTAACCGCTTCTTTAATCGGCAGCTTTTCTTCTTTTAGTATTCGCTCAACGTTTTCAATAACGATAATGGCATCATCTACCACGATACCTATTGCAAGCACTAAACCAAACAAGGTGATTAAGTTGATGGAGTAATCCATCATCATCATAAACGCGAAAGTCCCCACTAAGGATACCGGAATAGCCACCGTTGGAATGAGCGTAGCGCGCCAATTTTGTAAGAATAAAAACACCACTAAAATAACTAAGCCAACCGCTTGAACAAGGGTTACAACTACTTCGTCAATCGAGCGATTGATGAACTCTGTAGTGTCATAAGGAATTGAGTACTCAACGCCATCAGGTAGCTGCTTAGCAAGCTCTGCCATACGGGCTTTTACATCAGTAGCCACTTGTGTCGCATTCGCTTCTGTTAGCTGATAAATAACTAAGAATGCAGTGTCTTGCTGGTTTAACTTTGCTGTTGTGCTGTAGCTTGCCGCACCTAATTCAATACGGGCAATATCGTTTAACCGCACGAAGTTACCATCTTTACTCGAGCGAATGATGGTTTGCCCAAACTCTTCAGGGGTTTTTAAACGCCCTTTTGCCTGAATCGAATATTCAAATTGCTGGCTCGGTGCAGAGGGGGCAGCCCCCAGTTTACCTGCTGCTACGATAGTATTTTGCTCTTGCAGCGCAGCTTGAACTTCTGACACAGTTAAACCCAGTGACGCCATTCGATCTGGGCGTAACCACAAACGCATTGAATAGGTTTGTTCACCCATTACCTCAGCAGATGCAACTCCATTTATTCTGCCAAGTGGCTCGGTTAAATAGTTAGTTGCATAGTTACTTAAGAAAATAGCGTCGATATTTTCTTGGTTAGAGTACAAGTTGATACCAAGTAGCATCGAGCTCGATTTTTTCTTAACCGACACACCTTGGCGCTTAACCTCTTCAGGTAAGCCTGCTTCTGCAAGTGCCACACGGTTTTGTACGTTAACTTGGGCAATATCTGTATCTGTGCCGACCTTAAAATACACAGTTATGTTGGCCGTGCCGTTATTCGACGATGTTGATTCGATATACATCATATCTTCAACACCATTAACCTGCTCTTCTATGGGCCGGATCACCGACTCTTCGACAATTTGCGCACTTGCACCTGGGTAACTAGCACTAATTTGTACCTGCGGAGGGGTTATTTGCGGATACATATTCACAGGCAGCAAAGCCATTGAAATTAAACCCGCAATGGTAATAACAATCGAAATTACCAAGGCAAATTTTGGGCGAGATATAAAAGTTTTACTGATCATATCTCACTCCTAAGAGTTAGCTTTGCTAGAAATAGTGCCGGTTGTTTCATCGACATTTTTTTCAACAGCTTTCACTTCAGCGCCTTGGCGAACTTTTTGTAAACCTTCAATAATGACTTTTTCACCAGCCTCTAAGCCTGACTCAACAACCCACATTGCATTAATACGACGACCAAGTTTAACAATCCGCATAGCCACTTTGTTTTCGTCATCAACAACGAGCACAAACTTACCTTGCTGGTTTTCTTGTACCGCTACTTGAGGAATGAGTGCCAAGTCTTGTTTATTGGTGCTTTCAACGATCAAGGTGACAAATAAGCCCGGCATGACAATGCCATCTGGGTTATCAAAAGCGGCTCTTAGCTCAACCGTGCCTGTGTTGCGGTTAATTTTGGTATCAGCAAAATCAAGTTCGCCTTTATCAGGGAAGGTCGAATTATTCGGTAAGCGTAAAGTTAAATCGATTGGCACATCGCGAGGGTCTTTATCTGACGGTGCTTGATGATTTTGGCGATAAGAGATGTAGTCTGCTTCTTCAACCTGAAAACTTACATAAATTGGGTCTACATCGGTCAGCTCCGCAAGCTCATTGGATGATGGCCCAACAATATTCCCCACATCATAGTTCACTTTACCAATACGCCCTGCAAACGGCGCACGAATTTCGGTATAACTTAGATTAAGTTTTGCTTTTTCAAGTTCAGCTTCTGCGGCTTTAACAGCTGCGGTGGTTTGCTCAAAATTAGTGGTTAGTTTATCGAGATCTGATTGTGAAATAAAACCTTGCGCAGCCACATCTTTGCCGCGTTTTAAATCACGTTCAGCGGCGCCTGCTGCGGCAACTTTACTTTTTAAGTCAGCTTCAACTTCTGCCACAGTAGAACGGTACTCTGATGGGTCAATACGCAGTAAAAGCTGATCTTTTTCGACCGATGAACCTTCATTAAAGTGACGTTCAATTAGTTCACCCTCAACTCGGGCTCTAATAGCAACCTCTTGGAATGCTTCAGTACGCGCGACAAACTCTCGGTAATTACCAACTTCTTGTGTGACGACATTAAATACTGATACGGCCGGTGGCGGCGTAGCTTGTTGTTGTGCTTTATCATCTGAGCAGCCAACCAATGTAGTTGTTAATGCTACAGAAATTGCAGCAAAAGCCAAAGAACGAGATGATTGTTTAGTTATGCGAGCTGTTTTGCGCATCAGCATATATTTACTCCTTGTTGCGCGACTTAAAACTAAGTCTAGTCGTGTCATGGGATTTTGCGAAAGTATCTAACTAATCACAAAATCAAACTAGCGATGAACTAGCATCTTTGTTTTAAAAATATACACCAATTTGTAACTAAATATATGACAAGGTTACCCATTTTTGGAAAATATAATGATTACTTGCGACACATCAGCAATTCTTTACTTAGTTGTAATTAACTCGTAAGCTCTAGCAAACAGGTCAGAGGAGTTACCATGATAAAACTAGAAATAAAACAACAAGTCGCATGGGTTAGCCTTGCTCGTCCCGAGAAACAAAATGCACTCAGTTTTGCCATGTTTGTCGAGCTTTCAAACGTAATCAAAAAAATTAAACGTGATCGCAGTTTACGTGCGGTGGTTATTTCTGGTGAAGGCGAACACTTTTGCTCTGGATTGGATGTTGCTGCGGTGATGAAGAAGCCAAGCAATATCATCAAGCTTTTATTCAAGTGGTTACCAGGAAACCAAAACTTAGCGCAAAAAGTTGTACTAGGTTGGCAAGACTTAAGTATTCCGGTGATTGCGAAAGTAACCGGACACTGCTTTGGTGGCGGTATGCAAATCGCACTCGGTGCTGATTACCGCATCGTCGATAAAAACGCTAAATTAGCGATCATGGAAGCTCGTTGGGGCTTATGCCCTGATATGGGAGCTAACGTGGTGCTTGCAGGTTTAATGAAGCGTGACCAAGCACTTTGGTTAGCAAGTCATGCAGGGCCAGTCTCTGCTGAAGACGCTAAAGAATATGGCTTAGTTACACAGCTCACTGATGACGTTGATAAACAAACCGATGCCGTACTAGAAACGCTACTAGCGCGCTCGCCAGATACTCTGGCAGCAATTAAACGAATTACTCAGCAAAGCTACCGTTCACAGCAGCGTAAAATTCTCGCTAAAGAAACCTGGAGTCAAATTCGCTTACTGATGAACCCTAATACTAAAAAGGCGATTGCAAAGGCGAAAGGTGCAGAGGATATTCAATTTAATAATGCCAAATCATGGTAAGCTAAAGTCGCATAGTACAACTGACAAGGGTATGATGTAGTTGTACTTTATTCGCAATTATCCTGACTTATGAAATACCTTATCAGTAGTGTCATTATTCTTACCTGCTTAGCCGTTGCAAAGTTTTTAACGGCTTTGCTTGAAAGCTCTTTCCCTGCCCCATTACTCGGTATGGTGTTACTTCTCGTGCTACTGTTAACGGGCCTCGTTAAAGAACAACATTTAAAACCAACAGCCAGCCCTTTACTTAATTATATGCCGTTGTTCTTCATCCCTGCAGGGGTTGGCATTATTGAGCACCTAGGTTTAATTTCGCAGAACTGGCCTTTATTACTAACTATTTTTATTGTCGTGCCACTGACCAGTGTTTTACTCATAGGCGCTGTTATCGCTTATTTTAAGGGCCGCGAAAATGACAGTTAGTTTATGGTGGCTCTGCGTTCCGTGCATTATTGCGCTTTTCTTAGTACTGCGGTTTTTAAACGCGAAAACCCAGCATGCCACTGCCAAAGCGCTTAGTAATCCTGTGTGCTGGGCAATTGTGTTAACTGCAGCGTTGTTAGTGGCATTTAAGCTCCCTTATGAGCCTTTTGCCGAGCACAGTAAAGTTTTAAGCTGGTTGCTTGAGCCTGCCATTGTGGCATTGGCTTTACCGCTTTATCAGCAATTTATCCACGTAAAAAAGAACCTACTGCTAATCCTCATAAGTTGTAGCTTAGGGGTGATCAATGCCACCTTGGTCGCCTCGCTAATATGTTATTTTTTTGCTGCCCCTGCTCAGCTAAGCGCATCCCTAGCAAGTTTATCTGTAACAACACCCATCACTTTATTAGTAACTGAGTCACTGGGGGGGATTCCTTCTTTGGCGGCAGCCATGGTGATTTTTATTGGCGTACTTGGGGCTATATTTGGTAATTTGATTTTCTCACTTATAAATATCCGCAACGCCCAAGCAAAAGGTGTTGCCATTGGCACCGCTTGCCATGCCATTGGCACAGCATCACTGATTAGTGATCAGCCAAAAGCAGGTGCCTTTGCCTCTGTGGCGATGGCATTAAGTGCGCTTCTCAGCGCTATAATAGTGCCGATACTTTATCCTGTTATTCAGCATGTTCTGGTATAGTCAGAATTCGCAGTAACCTTGTTAGGAAAACACATGATTGACTCAGAAATACAGCAAGTCGAAAAATACTACAATCTGATCATGGAATATTTGGTCACCTACAGTATGCAAATTTTAGGTGCCATCTTAATTCTATTTATTGGTTTATGGATTGCGCAAAAAGTATCGAATATGGTTGCTGGACTCATGCAGCGTCACAATATCGATATTACCCTCACCAACTTTGTCAGTAATGTCATCAAAGTATTGCTGATCATTATGTTCTTGGTTATTGCCCTTGGCAAAATTGGCATTAGCGTGACCCCATTTGTCGCTGCCATTGGTGCTGCATCTTTAGGTGCTGGTTTAGCAATGCAAGGCATGCTTTCAAACTATGGTGCGGGCCTGGCTATCATTGCAACAAGGCCATTTGTTGTTGGCGATACTATTGAAGTAAAAGGCGTGAGTGGGCAAGTTAAAACCATTGAGCTTGGTCACACAATTTTGATTAACGAAGAAAAAGTCGAAATCACCATTCCTAACAAACATATTGTTGGTGAGATTTTACATAATTCGTTTAGCTATTCATTAGTTAAAGGTGAAATAGACATCGCTTATGATGCCAATGCAGACCTCGCTATTGAGCTTATCGAAAAAGTGTTAGACGAGCATGAGCTAGTTAGTGACTCTCCTCATGCACAAGTCGGTATTGAGCGCTTTGCTGAGAGCGGTGTTACCTTGAGCTATCGCTTTTGGGTGCCAACCACCAAAATTATTGAGACCAAATTAGCGGTGAACCGCAATGTATTTAAAGCAATTCAAGGAGCGGATATCGAAATTCCTTTCCCACAACGAATTGTTACCCTCAATCAAACTAATGATAAAGGCGCTTAAAGCGCCTTTTTTGCAGCTCGTCGACAGAGATTGTGTTTGTTCAAAAGATTGTAGTACAATTTAAATGATAACAATTACTATCATCAATTAACGTCGGGCTATTTTTACCATGAGTAAACGTCTTTGGTTCCAACTACATGGTTGGTTTTCGCTCCCAGTATGGGTGCTATTTTGCTTTATTTGCGTCACAGGTACTGTATCTGTGATAAGCCATGAGCTTACTTGGCTGACCAACAGTGAAGCACGTGCAAACAACCCAAATGATTTACCAGCACTTGGTGTTGATCAAGTTATTAATAGCGTTGAAAAATCCTACCCGACTGCCGATGTAATGAGTGTACTCACTTATGAACCTTACTTGGTAAATGCGGTTATTTTCACTGATACCGACAAACCTTATGCTGTGGCTTACGTCAATCAATACACCGGCGAAGTGCAAGCGGTTAATGACACTATCTCATTCATTGAATTTATGCGTACCCTACACGGCTGGCTATTCTTCCCTTGGCAAGAAGGTTACAGCGTAGGTTACTACCTCGTCAGCGCCATGGCTTTTGTTATTTTAGGTGCACTAGTAACAGGCTTAGTGATTTATAAAAACTTTTGGCGCGCATTTAGTCAGCCAAAACTACGTTTTAATCAAGGTAAAAAAACCTTTCTAAAAGATTTACATACCCTAAGTGGCGTTTGGTCAATTTGGTTTATGGCAGTAATGGCACTAACAGGCCTGTGGTATTTAGTGCAAGCCATCATGTGGCATAATGAAATAGACATTGAAGAGCACGCACCGCTCGTGGCAGTGTCAACTTTACCTGCGGATAAACAAACACCGCCAACCGACTTAAAAGCGGCACTGGCTATTACCAAAGAGAAATTCCCAGATTTCAAACCTAGTTATGTGATGCTGCCAGAGCATAACCGCGGCATGTTTAATATCATGGGCAGTGGCGATACTATTTTCTACGATAACTACGCTTACTCAACTTCAATCAATCCTTGGACAGGCGAAATTGCAGCAAGTAAAAGCCCAGAAACCATGTCGGGATTACTCACCCTTTCACATATCGCCGATCCGCTGCATTACGGTAACATTGGCGGTCTGTGGACAAAGGTTATCTGGTTTATCTTTGGTTTAATTTTAAGTGGTATATCGATCACTGGTTTTATGATGTATGCCGCAAAATTAGTAAATAACAAACCTGTAAAAGCGCGCCAATCAGCGCCAGTGAATAACGTTCAGGAGGCAAACTAATGGCTCGTTTACAAGCAACTTGGTGGCAACGTAAAAAGTATGTTTTACATGCTGTGGTACTGGCTTTACCTGTATGGTTTATTTATCAGTCATTAAACCCTCAGTTTCCTGCACTTTGGCAAGAGCAACAAGCGGGCGAATTTAAAATCGCCCCGATGCCGCTAAATGAAGATGCCCCGTACTCACACCACAATGAGTATGTGAAAGATTTCTTTATCGCCTTTAATCAAGGTGACATAAGCAATGTTCGTCAGGCGTATTTAAATATTGGCCAAGCGCCTTTAGCACTAACGGAGTTTGCTAAAGATGAAGAAGGCATAATGCATGGCACCAATCATGGTCAGCACGCCCATGCGATAGCTCCTAAATCCATCTCAGCAGATGATAAACTGTGGATCACCATCCAAACTTGGCAAGGCCAACTGCATACCCTCAAATGGGATATTCCCAGCCAGTTTATTACTCAATAACATCCGAAAAGCCACTCACTGAGTGGCTTTTTTGTATCTCAGCTAAACACTAAAGTCCCTTCCAAAATAGTTAAAGGTAAAATTTTTGTTAATTATTTTTACCATTCACCTTTACAAAAGTAATAACATAATAAAGTATTATAAATAGTTTTCATTTACACCAATACTCTTAACTGAGTTAGTAGCTGTAGATCAAAACTCATCCAAGGAGCAGAACACACAAGGAAAGCTCAATAACAATGATTTGGAGACACAATGATACTTTCAAAAAAAGCCCTAGCTGCACTCAGCTTGGCAACAACCCTCATTCTGCCCAGTGCTTATGCGATTGATAATGGCGTATACACCATTAAATCAAAGTACAGTGCTAAGTTTGTTGAAGTAGCCAGCGCGCAAACCAACGACGGTGCAAATGTTAGTCAGTGGGCTGACACTAATCACGACACCCAGCGCTGGTTAATCACCAACATAGGTGGCAGCAACTATTCGGTTATTAACTTAAATAGTGGTAAAGCCCTAGAGGTGTTTGACTTCTCGACCGCCGATGGCGGCAATGTGGTGCAATATGAGTACGCTAATCTTGCCAGCCAACACTGGCAAATTAATGAGGAAGGTAGCGGTTATTACAGCTTTATTAACGATCACAGTGGTAAGGCTCTTGACCTATATGCTTTTGATGGCAACGATGGCGCAAATATTAGCCAGTGGAGCTATAACGGCAGCGATGCACAGCAGTGGCAGCTAACCAAGCTTGCTAATGTTGAATCAACCCCTTGGGATCCATCCACAACTAATGGCGCTGCAGACCACTGGCCACTTACAGGTAATTTAGTCACCCACGATCCAACACTTGGCTATGAAAATGGCACTTGGTGGGTTTTTCAAACAGGCCCTGGTATTTACGGTAAATATTCAAGCAACGGTGTAGATTGGAATGATGCGCAACCAATTTTCTCAAATGGTTTAAGCTGGTGGAGTAACTATGTGCCAGATCATGATGGAATTGATGTCTGGGCGCCTGAATTAAAAAGCTACAATGGTCGTAGCTGGCTTTATTATTCGATTTCGACCTTTGGTTCACGTGTTAGCGCTATTGGCCTTACCTCAGCAAGTAGTGTGGCAGCCGGTGATTGGCGTGATGATGGTTTAGTAATTAACACGACCAATAGCAATAATTATAACGCCATTGACCCCGATCTCGTGGTAGCAAAAGATGGAGCACCTTGGCTTGCCTTTGGCTCATGGAATTCGGGTATTAAACTAACGCGTATTAACCCAATGACCATGAAACCATTTGGTCAAATCTACTCTTTAGCAAGTCGCTCTGGTGGCATCGAAGCACCTACCATTGTGTATCGCCAAGGCTATTACTATTTGTTTGTTTCAGTTGGCAAATGCTGTGATGGCACGAATAGTACTTACCGTATTGCGTATGGTCGCTCTAGTGACATCCGCGGCCCATACCTAGATAAAAATGGTACCGACATGTTAGCCAGCGGCGGGAGCATTCTTGATGCGGGTAATAGCCAATGGGTAGGTCCAGGTGGACAAGACATTTTAAATACCGATGTGATTGTTCGACATGCCTATGATGCAGGTGATAATGGTACCCCTAAATTGCTCATCAGCACCCTGAATTGGGATGCGAATGGTTGGCCTAAATACTAGTTCTCCCCACTAAGCGCGTGCAAGCGCGCTTTTTACAATCTATCTAATATACTGCGAACAAATTCAGAATTAAGAATCTGAGTTACAGCCCCGCTACACCATAAATAGGCACGTTGAATCGGATAACCTTTAAAAATCCAACGCTTACGCACATGATTAAAGTCGTGCAAATAATCAGCCTTTGCTTGCGGTAACGAGTCTTTGGCTAACTTATGCCATGCTTTATAAACCCCACTCATATCGGCACCACGCATAAAACGCTGTAACCAGCGAGGAAAGCGTGCAAAGCGAATCGCTGACTGAAAATCAATAATGTAAGGCTTGCCGTCTTTTGAACAAATAACATTACCTAAATTACGTAAGTCGAGGTGCACCACGCCGCGGCGATGCATTTTTGCTACCAAACGCTCAAATTCTTTAAAGAACTCACTCGGTAAATGCTGCTGTTGCAAGGCAAGCTGGCGAAGTGGCGTGCCTTCAATAAAATCATAAGCAATAGCAATTGATGACAAACGACAAAAGTTATCGACCACTCCGTCTACATCTTGCAGACGTGCCAGCCCCTTGTACTCTTGATTGATAAAAAGCGACGCGATGGTTTTTCTCACCCACCATGGGCTGTGCTGAAAATCTTTAATAATTAAATCAAATTTCGCGTCTTTATAACGATAAACAATGGCATTGGCAAAGCGGCCTGTGTGAACAACCGACAAACCTTCGGGGCTAAATTGATGAGCTGGAAATTGAGCGTGAAGCTGCGCAAGCAAAGATGATTCAAACATAACAACCCGGACTTGTTAAAATTAAATGCCTAGGCAACTATATTATCAAAATGCGTCTACAGCGACAATGTACCGCTTAGAGAAATTTATGCTTTTAAATTATGAATTGCTCTAAACAATAAGCTTGCGAGTTGCTCTTGCTCATCATCAGAGAAGCCTGTGAGTGCTTTGCGATAGATATCATTTACAGTGGGTAAAATTTCTGGGTAAAGCTGTTGGCCTTTTTCAGTCAGGCATAAAAGAGTTGAACGGCGATCTTCAACTGACTGCTTTTTAGCAACTAAGCCCTTGTCTTCTAAACGAGATAGTAATCGACTCATGGCACCACGGTCATACACCATGTGCTCACAAAGCTCAGCTAAGGTATTTACTTTACCGCGCGCAAGTAGCACAACCACAATGTACTGAGCCGACGTTAGCTCTTTATCCTCTAAAGCATCATCAAGATGAGTCACTAGGTTTGAACGTAAGTAAGAGACTAAGCGACCTAAGTCTTGCACGGGATCTAAATCTTCAATACAGCACTGGCCAATTGATGCAGGTTCTTTCATATTTCCTCTAAAGCGGTTAATAGCAATTCATAGACAGTTAATCGGAAAAATAATTCAATCCTATTAGATTGCTTCAACGGCTATGAATAGTGTAGCGTGAAGAAGCGTACTAACTGTCGGGGGCGTTATGCTAACTAAACAACATATTATCAAGTATTTATCTCTTACAATACTGCTACTTCTTTGTTGGCTAGAGCATTATAACCATTTCATTATGCGCTTTATCGACAGCGCCCTAGTACAATCAACCCTAGTGTACGCTTCATCACGTACAGTTAACGCTGCTATTTCGCTATTGCAATCAGCCGAAGTGGGCATTGGTATTGCGAGTATTCAACCTGCACAACTACTCGACCCAGTAAATGACCTAGCTGAATACATGTCGGATGCTATGCGCTTAGCTATAGGCTCGTTATTTTTACAACGCATTTTATACACCATTTCTTCTGGGGTTATTTTTAGCAGTCTCTTTACAGTTTCGGTTGTCGCATACTTTATTTGTGAATGGCGTAACTTCTTACCCAACTTACGTCATAAAATTATGGCGAGTCTTATTTTAATTCGCTTTTTAGTGCCTGCTGTGGTGCTTACAACAGGCCTCGTGAGCCAAGTATTCTTAGATGAGCAAATAAACCAGCAAAGTGAAATCGTAAGCGAAAAAGTCTAGACGGTGAATAGTAGTGCAAATAACACCTCTGCCCTATCAGCCAAGCTAAAAGCCGAGGTCGATAGTGAAAAACAAACCATCTTCGACAAGCTCTCGCTATTAAATGAGCAGCAGATTAAGAACCACCAGCGAGCCACTGAGCTCAAAGGTGATTTAGCAGAGGTCGAAGCCCAAATAGAAGCGATTCAAGCAACCCGCAGCTTGTCTGAGCGACTGACCTTTACTGAGCTTGAACAAGCCAAGCCATTACTTGATAAAAAGCAGCAATTAACAGCGCAGTTTAATGCGGTACTAAACCAGCAAAGACAGCTGAACCTAGACAAAGACGCCTTAAACAAGCAACTAGAAAACCTTAACGCATCACTCAATCAAGACCAATCGTCGCAGGTGAGTAAAATTATCGATACCGTCACCTCTGGTATTAGCAACATGGTGGCTGCCGTCGAAGACTTATTTATCGACTTTTTGAATATCTTGTCACTGCTGATTTTAAAGCTGTTATTAATGCCGCTAATATTTTTATACCTATTTAACAAAGCCTTTAAGGCTATTTGGCAACGCCGCTTTATGGACGTAGTAATGCAAACAAAACAACTGGCTGTTAATCGCTGATATTTCAGCTAAAGTTATAAACCTAACTCGTTTTTAAAGGATATAAGTATGACTGAGCAACGCCATAACCACATTCCCCAAGAAGCTTTCGATTGGTACGATGAATACGCACATGGCTTAATGGACCGTCGCACCTTTATGAAAAAGCTGGGTGGCTTAGCTGCCCTTGGCTATTCAATGGCAATGCTAAGTAGCGCTTTACTACCTAACTACGCATTAGCTGAGCAAGTATCCTTTAATGACCCTGATATTAAAGCCAGTTATAAAACCTTTGATTCGTTTAAAGGTCACGGCGAAGGTAAAGGCTATTTAGTCGAACCCGCTAATTTAACGGGCAAGCTCCCAATAGTATTAGTGATCCACGAAAACAGAGGCTTAAACCCTTATATTAAAGATGTTGCTCGCCGCCTTGCCAAAGCCGGTTTTATTGCCTTTGCGCCAGATGCATTGCACCCTCTTGGTGGCTACCCTGGTAATGATGATGAAGGCCGCGCAATGCAGCGCTCTATGGATAAAGAAAAAATCCAACAAGACTTTATCGCCGCAGCTGAATACATAAAAAGACACCCAAATAGTAACGGTAAACTCGGTGCGGTAGGCTTTTGCTTTGGTGGTTATATGGTTAACTACCTAGCTGCAGTTGATAGCAAACTAATTAATGCGGGCGTACCCTATTACGGCACTCCGGCTGTTAAAGAGCTGAGACAAAATATCAAAGCCCCACTGCTAGTACACTTAGCTGAGTTTGATAACCGCGTTAATGCAACTTGGCCAGAATATGAGAGCGACTTAAAAGCGCATCAAGTGCCTTACACGATGCACATGTATGAACAAGCAAATCATGGTTTTCATAACGACTCTACATCTCGTTATGATGAAAAACAGGCGGAGCTTTCATGGCAACGCACATTGGCGTTTTTCAATGAGCAATTGATTTAAACAGAGCAATTTCATACACTCTCGAAAAAATTTAGGCTAGAAAAGAGATGGAATCGCAAGTCAGTTATCGCTTTGACTCACAGCAAACCGCTAATAGGTTTTTAAACAAGCTTAAACATTGGTCAGTGGCTAAAGTCACTGCGAGTCTTTGCCAAGGTGGTTATGGCGTGAAAATACGCTACGAAGTCGATACCAGTGGCTTTGATTACACCCTTGCTGAGCTTGATGATTTAGCGATGCAGCACGAAGGCGAAGAGATTTAATACCCATATTCTAAGCATAAAAATACGGCTAACAAAGGTTAGCCGTTTTTATTAAAGCTGCGCTAACAAAACGCTACTTATAAATCAAAGCTACGTGAAATAGACGCGACAATGCGCTCATCTGCGGTATCCCAGTCAAGGCTGGTATTTTCTCCTGCAAGCTCAAAATCAAAACCTGCAAAGCTTGTTTGATAGGCTAAACGATAATGGTTGTATGACTTATCATTACCATCCCAAGCAAACTTATTGCCATCTAATGAGTTAGATACATCAAAACTGGCACGAATTGCATGATTTGGGGCAATTTCAAAGGTATGGGCAAGCATAGAAATCACATGCCCAGCATCGGTACCGAAGTAATCCCAAGCGTACCAGAAGTTAAATTCTGTAAAACCTAGGCTATTGGTATAGCCAAACTTTGCATAAGTCTCAAAATAATTACCATCGCTTGAGTAATCTTCACCGTGGTATGAGTAGTAAGCAATACCATAATCAATACTAAGAGCGTCAGTTAACTCAGCATAGTTACCAAAATACGCATCCCACTCGATGTCTGTGTCATCGCCAAAATCTACATTTGAAGCCCAAGTACCTACATACATACCTGAATCTGCAAAGGCATAATCTAAGCTCCCCTGAATCGCGGGGTCATTCATGGTTTGGCTTACACCATTAAAGGTGTAATCTGAAGCCAATGTAACCGTAGTCGATAAGTCAGCCATAGCTGATGTCGATAGTAATGCCAATGGCAACGCTGCTGCTAATACTGTTTGTCTTGTTGTCATGTTGGTTTCCCTTAGCTAACTGTTTCTATTTTTGTGTAATCTAATTTGTTGTCTTTTGGTGAGCCTTCGATATTTTTCACTGTTTTTAACTTGCTGTAGCCAATAAACACAGCACAGCCGAAAAATAACGCGATAACGAGCGCACCAACCCATTGGATCTGTAAAAAGTCGAACTTAAACAGCAGGGTTAATAATGAAAGCGCCACAACATTTAAGGCAATGTAATTAAATTTACCTAAACGCTTCACCGTTAAGTTTAGGTTATCTGTGTATAAACGGATCAAAGAATCAAGTGAGTTGATCACAAACACCACACCAACAAACACCATAGCGATGTTTTTCAGGCCTGCTGTTGCAATACCCGCTTCATGATATTGATACAAAACACTAAACCAGATAGCGATTGGAATAGACGGGAAAATCAACATAGCCGCCAGCACTTGGTAAGTTTTTAAGCCACCCACAAAGCGCGAAGTAAATTGACCAATCATGATGCTCCAAGCAAACCACCAAAACAGGTAGAAGGCATGGTAATCATTCAGTGGTAATACAAACTCATTGATGTTGCCAAAGTAGCTGCCAATTAACGCAAGGTTATCAACAAATGCTGATGTTTGTGCATCAGAACCCACAAAGGCACCGAACCACATAAATGCGATTAAAGCGATAAATAACCAAGTAGTAGAAATACTTAAAAAGCGTACATACTTAATGTCTGTGCTCGAATACACAGCAAAACAAATCGCTGCAAACACCATTAAGTAGAATGTCGGAATAATTGACTCACCATCACCAAGCGACGGTAAATACCAAGGTAAATTCGACAGCAGTAAAAATGCAGTAAATGCGCATGTGCCAATAATAACGATGTTATTAATTAGTTTTACCCAAGCAATTTCAAAGAATTTTACTTTAGGTTCTATTACGCAGAAATAAAAGCACGTAAGGAAATAAAATCCCCAGATCAAGAAGCCCCAAAAACCAAACTCGATGGCTAATGGATTGGCAAACGCATACTCTGGGCTTGCTTTTATGTCTGCATAACCTGCAAACTCTGTCAGTGGAAACATAATCAAGCCAACATCTAGGCCCGATGTAAATAAAATTGCAATGAACGTAAACGTTCTAACCGGTGTGACGCCAACACACCTTACCGTACCCCATTTAAATAAAATAACCGCAATTGCTAACAGGGTAAAAATGATGCCAGCACTAAGCCAAAAGGTCATAGTTCCCCCCCCAAAATAAGTAATAATACTTCATTGTTTCTCCAGTTTTATTCCTCGCATTAACGCACCACAAACAACTCGTGATGCGCGCCACTGCAAGCCCCACAGCCGAAACTGCGGGTGGCCTTATTAGATCTCCGAACTACGCTGCGTTGATTGCCATTGTTTTTCCATGGCAACATCTGCAGTTGATGCCGATAACACAGGCTTACCTAAAATGTGGTCCGCCGCTTTTTCTGCCACCATAATGGTTGGTGCATTTAAATTACCGTTAGGAACGGTTGGGAAAATAGATGAATCTACAACCCGTAAACCTTCGATACCGTGCACTTGAGTTTGCGAGTTAACCACGGCCATCTCATCTTCACCCATCTTGCACGAACATGACGGATGGTAAGCACTCTCAACCGCTTGACGAACAAACGCATCGATTTCTTCATCGCTTTGAATATCTTTACCGGGTTGAATTTCACCATCGCGATACTCATCAAACGCATTTTGTTCGATAATCTCACGAGTTAAACGTACACAAGCTCTAAAGCCTTCAATGTCATCTTGGTGCTGTAAGTAGTTAAATTGGATCTTAGGTGCAACCTGTGGATCCGCCGACTTAATCGTTACTGCACCACGGCTTTTTGGTTTGTTATGCCCAACATGAACTTGGAAGCCATGACCATCAAAGGCACTTTTACCGTCATAACGAATGGCAGCTGGTAAAAAGTGATACTGAATATCTGGCCATTCAACACCCGGTTTTGAGCGAATAAATGCACATGATTCAAAATGGTTCGTCGCCCCTAAACCTGAGCGGTTTAATAGCCAACGAGCGCCAATTAGCCCTTTTGAAACAAGGCCTAATTTGCCGTTTAAAGTAATTGGTTGCTTACACTTATATTGGAAGTAAAACTCCAAGTGATCTTGTAAGTTTTGACCAACACCTGGTAAGTGATGTTTAACCTCAACCCCCGCTTCGCTCAGGATATCTTTATCACCAATACCTGATAATTGCAGAATATGCGGTGAGCCAATTGGGCCCGCACTTAAAATAACGTCTTTTGCTGCAAATGCTTGCTGCTTAGAGCCAGACACTGAAAACTCAACACCAACGGCTTTTTTGCCTTCTAGCAGAACTTTTTCAGCTAAGGCACCGGTGATTAGCGTTAGGTTTTTACGTGACTTAACAGGGTCTAAATACTCACGGCTAGCAGAGCTTCTTACGCCGTCTTTTACCGTCATATGCATTGGCCCAAAACCTTCTTGCTGGGCTGCATTGTAGTCATCAGTTTGCGCATAACCTGCTTGTTGGCCCGCTTTGATAAAGGCTTTATAAAGCGGGTTAGCCATTTCATTACCGTTATTAACCCCTAATGGGCCGTTATCGCCACGGTAACTGTTACCACCTAAGTAGAATGATTCCGCACGTTTAAAGTACGGTAAACATGCTTGATAATCCCAACCATTAGCGCCGTGTTGCTGCCACTCATCAAAATCTTTGGCATGACCACGTACATAGACCATGCCGTTAATCGATGATGAGCCACCTAACACCTTACCTCGTGGGCAATGCATTTGACGGTTATCTAAATATGGCTCTGGCTCGGTATGAAATTGCCATGCATATTTGTCAGTATTCATTGGGATTGATAGCGCGGTAGGCATCTTTATAAAAATGCTTTTATCACTACCACCCGTTTCAAGTAATAACACCTTATTCGAAGGGTCTGCTGATAGTCGGTTTGCCAACACGCAGCCTGCAGAGCCAGCACCGACTATGATGTAATCATAGTTCTGTGTACTCATTAAAATGGACTCTCTATATTGCTCATACCCACATAAATCGATTTAGTTTGGGTATAGTGATCTAAAGTTTCGATACCGTTTTCACGGCCGATACCTGATTGCTTGTAACCACCTACTGGCATTTCTGCAGGTGAATTACCATAGCTGTTTATCCAACAAATACCGGCTTGTAACTGGTGGATAACGCGGTGTGCACGCTGAATATCTTTAGTGAACACACCTGCGGCTAAGCCTAGGTGCGTATCGTTTGCACGCTGAATAACGTCATCTTCATCATCAAACACCAACACGCTCATTACCGGGCCAAAGATCTCTTCTTTAACTATGGTCATGTCATCTTTACAGTCGACAAAAACGGTCGGTTCCACAAAGTAGCCGTTTGGCGCAGATACTGGTGATAGTGCCTTACCGCCGGTTAATAAGGTTGCGCCTTCTTGAATACCTTTATCGATATAGCCAAGTACTAGCTCTTGGTGTTTTTTAGAGATAAGCGCCCCTAAATTCACCTCAGGATCCATTGGGTCGCCAGCAATAATATTTTGCTCAGTGCGTGTTTTCAGCTCATCAATAAACTGCTGATAAACATTTTTATGTACATAAATGCGTGTACAGTTAGTGCAGATTTCGCCTTGCGTATAAAAATTACCTAACATTGCCGCACTAACAGCTTGTGATACATCGGCATCATCAAATACTAATAACGGTGACTTACCACCAAGCTCCATGGTCACATCTTTAAGTGAACCAGCAGCGCTTGCCATTACTTTTTTGCCTGTGCCTACTTCACCAGTGAAAGACACTTTTTCAATATTTGGGTTTGCTGTTAACCATTGCCCTACTTCAGAAGCGCCTTGCACAACGTTGAATACGCCAGCAGGTACACCCGCTTCGATGAAAATCTCTGCAAGTTTAATTGCACCAAGTGGTGTTTCTTCAGAAGGTTTGAAAATAACCGCATTACCTGCAGCCAGTGCTGGGCCTGATTTCCAACAAGCAATTTGTAGTGGGTAGTTCCATGCACCAATACCGGCACAGATACCTAAAGGCTCTTTACGTGTGTAGTAAAAATCATTGCCAACCATTTGTTGCTGACCCACTTGCGCAGGAGCAAGACCAGCAAAATATTCAATAACATCGGCGCCAGTTTCAACATCGACACACTCGGCTTCTTGCCAAGGCTTACCCGTATCAAGTACTTCTACTTTTGCCAGTTCATCGTTACGATCGCGTAAGATTGCCACGGCTTTTAATAAAATACGGCTACGCTCAATTGGCGTCATTGCAGACCATGCTGCAAACCCTTGTTTTGCGCTTTCGATTGCCGCGTTTTGAATAAACTCATCAGCAATTTCAACGTGATAAATCACTTCATCCGTTGCAGGATTCTTAACTGCAAAGGTATCGCCAGTTTGATTCTTTAAAAAATGGCCATTAATAAAATTTTCGTAAACAGGTGTGGTCATTTTAGGCTCCATACTGTTTTATCAGTGAACGAATGTAGTCTTTGGCTAATCGCTCACAATTTTCGAATTGATCTTGGTCTGACTTACTTAATACGGCTCTTAGCCATAAACCATCGATCATGGCTGCACTTAGCTCAGCAGCTAAATTGGCATCGCTATCGCTCATTAACTGTTTGAATGAGCTTAATAAGTTACTAAATAAACGTTTACTATTTACGTTTTGTAAGCGATGCAACTGGGCGTCGTGCATTGAATGCGCCCAAAAGCTCAACCAAGTTTTGGTGTTGTTGCTTTGCTGCTGAATACGCGAAAAGTTTGCTTCAACGATAAACATTAATCGTTGCTCTGGACTAGTTTGTGGCGTTACTTGACTCAAAAGTGCTTGCTTTAAGCTGGTCAATAAATAACGCACAGTGGCTTCAATTAAGCCCTGCTTACCACCAAAATAATGACTGATAATGCCAGACGATAAGCCTGCCTTTTTACTAATGCTATTTATGGTGGTGCCTTGCAAACCAAGCTCTGCAACCGACTCTATTGTGGCGTCAATTAACTGCTGACGACGAACAGGTTCCATTCCAACTTTCGGCATAATTTTTTATTGATTGAACGTTCAATTAAAATAAAGGTTAAGGTAATGAGCATGGCAATTCAAGGTTGACAAATTGTAAACAACCGCAAAGCTACACTCGTAAGTTAAGCTAACCCACTGTTCTTACGTTTATTATCCGAAATATAAAAAAGTTTTAAATTTATTCAAAATAAAGCCTAAAAAGTATGAATTTAAGCTGAAATGCGGAAAAAAGAGAAAATTTATTGCAGGCGTATTTTAATAAAAAAGCGCTTATGAAAACGCTCATGTTAGGCTAAAAGTTAAGCTAAGCTCATTCATGGTATTTACGAATAACCGCTATCTTGCCATCTTCTATTTCGAGCACATCCATAATGGTCTGCGTGTATTCAATTTCTTGCTGGTTTTGTGGGTGTATACCTTTAGCATGATGGGTATAACGTAAAGCAATGGCAGAATCATTAAAAATAAAGGTATCGAGTAAGTTTGCTTGATATTCAGTGTGCGCCCCAAGGTAAAAAGTCATGCCTTTACGCATCATCGCTTTGCCATCTGGCTCCCTTGAATCATCTGTTTGATAAGGTAAGTGTTGGTTTGCTACATCGTCAGTTAATAAAGCTAAAAAGGCTTCTAACTCTTTGTTGGTGGCATTGGGTGCTTGTGTTGCAACCATGGTATTAAAGTACTGCTGTGCTAATGCTGTGAGCTCTAGGTTAACTTGCTTTGCTTGGCTGCTAAATGTGCTGAACAGGCAAATAGCTAGAAAATAAAGGTGCTTCATCGTTATTCCTTGTGGTTTTAGTTATTGACTAATAATCAAACTACGCACCTAAAATAACGACAAAGCATCGAACTATCAACAATTTAGTTTTAAGCTGTTTGTGGCTTTGGGATCTCGCGTTTATCTAAATAGCCGCTGTATCGTGTTGCAATTAACGCCGCTAAACTGATGATAGCGCCAATCCAAGCAGTGTCTTGCAATGAGTAGTTTTCAACGACAACACCACCTAACACTGAACCTAGCGCAATCCCGATATTAAACGCTGCAATGTTCAACCCTGAGGCCACATCGACGGCATTGGGTGTGAACTTTTCGGCAAGTTTAACCACATAAACTTGCAGCCCAGGCACATTACCAAACGCAAATGCCCCCCATACAAGTATGGTCAGTACCGCAGCGACTTTAGATTGCATGGTAAAGGTCAGCACTAACAGCACAATACTCAAAGCACTAAAGATAATGGTCAGCGCACTAATGGGGCCTTTTTTATCAGCTAATTTACCGCCGTAGATATTGCCAACAGCAACCGATACCCCATATACCAGCATAATTAAGCTAATGGTGGCTGATGCAAAACCAGTTTGCTGCTCTAAAATGGGCGCTAAATATGTAAAGGCAGTAAATGTGCCGCCATAACCAAGTATGGTCATCAAGTACACCAGTAAAAGCCTAGGTTGCACCATTACTTTTAGCTGCTCACCCAAAGTCGCCGGTTTACTTTGCTTTAAGTTGCTAGGAATTAAAAATGCGCTACCAACAAGTGCAATTAAGCCCAGTAAAGACACTACTAAAAAGGTCGCTCGCCAACCAAAGTGCTGACCAATCCAAGTCCCTAATGGCACACCGGTTACTAATGCAACCGTTAACCCCGTAAACATAATCGCAATGGCACTGGCTTCTTTATCTTTACTGACAAGCCCAGTAGCGATCGTTGAACCAATTGAGAAAAACACCCCATGGGCAAGGCCTGTTAGAATCCTTGCGGTGATCAAGCTACCATAACTAGGTGCTTGCCAAGCCAGTAAATTACCAATTACAAATAGGCTCATTAAGCTAAGTAATACATGTTTTCGATTCCAGCGTCCGGTTAGCGCGGTTAATACTGGCGCCCCCACCGCAACCCCTAATGCGTACAAGCTAACAAGTAGTCCGGCACTCGGTAACGAAACCGCTAAATCATCAGCGATGGTTGGCACTAAGCCGACAATCACAAACTCAGTGGTGCCTATGGCAAACGCACTGAGAGTTAACGCAAGTAATGCTATTGGCATCACATATCCTCTGTTTAATTTTGAAAGTGCGGCTATTGTGGCTAAAATTAAATTTGCAAAAAATAGCAGTAGTGACAAAATACTTTTGTCAAAAATGAAAAGGTAAAACCATGAGCGTGATCTCCAACACCCAAGATTTAGAAGCATTTATTAGCGTGGTTGATACCGGCGGGTTCTCAAGTGCAGCCAATGCATTAGATGAGCAAGTAGCAAAAATATCACGGGCGGTAACTCGGCTCGAAAAATCCTTAAACGTTACCTTATTCAACCGCACTACAAGGCGCATTGAGCTGACCGAAGAAGGTCAGTTATTTTTAGGCTATGCTAGAGAAGCACTGAGTCAGCTTGCACAAGGCGAAGAGGCCTTAAAGCTTTTGCACTGCGCCCCATCAGGAAAATTAAGAGTCGATGCTGCAAGCCCCTTTGTGTTTCACCAATTAGCACCACATTTAAAAGCCTTTAACCAAGCTTACCCTGATATAAAACTCGAAATCACCAGCCACGACAACATTATCGATTTACTTGAGCATAAAACCGATATTGCTATTCGTATTGGCGAACTCGCTGACTCAAACTTGCATGCGCGCACTTTGGGAGTTAGCAAACTACACCTCGTTGCCAGCCCTGATTATTTAAAAGCGGCACCGCCATTAAACGAGCTAACCGACTTAGCCTCGCACCAGCTTATTGGTTTTACCGATGCGCCGCATTTAAATCACTGGCCGCTAACCACACCTTTAGATCTTAAATTTTCAATCAGTGCATCAAGTGGTGAAACTGTGCGCCAGCTTTGTATTCAAGGTCACGGCATTACCTTGTTGTCGGAATTTATGATCAACGAAGATTTAAAAGCAGGCCGTTTAGTAAAAGTGCTCGAAGGCGAGGTACTGAGCCCTAATCGCCGCGAAAAAGTGCATGCGGTGTATTATCAAAACAGCGGTGTGTCATCACGAGTATTAGCGTTTTTAGACTTTATAGCACCTAGGTTAACGCTTTAGTTTTTGCACTTTTAACAAAAGTGTTTTGTGATTAGTGGCATTAATTTCATAAATAATTTTCGTTATGCTGAAAGCATATTCGCTTTCAAGGAGCCGTAATGAACAAATTATTCGATACTGTACAACTTGCCGGTCATACATTAAAAAACCGCATTGTTATGCCACCGATGACCCGCTCTCGCTCATCACAACCGGGTGATATCGCCAATGAGTTAATGGCCGACTACTATGCACAACGTGCGAGCGCTGGCTTAATTATCAGCGAAGGCACACAAATATCAGCCCTAGGTAAGGGTTATGCTTGGACACCGGGTATTTACACTGCCGAGCAAATTGCCGGTTGGAAGAAAGTAACCGACAAAGTTCATCAAGCTGGTGGCATTATGTTCGCTCAGCTTTGGCATGTTGGCCGAGTATCTCACCCAAGTAACACAGGTGGCGAGCAACCAATCGCGCCATCTGCTATTGCAGCTAAAGACGTAAAAGTTTTTATTGATGAAGATGACAAACCTGACTTTGTTGCCACAGCACAGCCACGCGCAATGAGCCATGACGACATCAAACAGGTTATAAACGAATACCGCCAAGCAGCCCGTAATGCAGTTGATGCAGGGTTTGATGGTATTGAACTTCACGCTGCTAATGGTTACTTAATTAATCAATTTATTGATTCAGAGTCAAACCAACGCACTGATGAATACGGCGGCAGTTTAGAAAACCGCTTACGCTTTTTACAACAAGTGACACAAGCGGTTTGTGATGAAATTGGCGCTGAGCGTGTTGGCGTGCGCCTTGCTCCACTCACAACCCTCAATGGGACGGTCGATGATAACCCATTTGAAACCTATATTGGCGCAGCAAAAGTACTCAGTGATCTCAACGTTGCTTATATGCACATTGCCGAAGCTGATTGGGATGATGCGCCTTTAATGGAGCAAAGTTTTAAGCAAGCACTGCGTGAAAACTATGCTGGGTTAATGATTTATGCAGGTAAATACACTGGCGAGAAAGCAGAGCAAGCATTAGCCGCAGGCTGGGCTGATTTAATTGGCTTTGGTCGCCCGTTTGTTGCAAACCCTGATCTGCCAGCACGTATTGAGCAAGGTATTGAACTTGCGCAGCATGATCCAGATACCTTGTTTGGAGGCGGTGCTAAAGGTTACACTGACTACCCTTTAGCAACGCAGTAACGTGCTAAAAAAGGTGGCTCGTCAACCAATAGCTCAATACAATAAAGCTGATGTTGGCGAGCGCTCTTAACCACCAAGGAGCAGAGCTAAACTGGAGTTGGCTGTACTTGCTTACTAATACCAACACGCCCATCACAGTAAACCAAGGAGTAAAAAAGAATAGTGGCTTTAACTTCACTAAACTCACCGCTAAATCGTGCAGCGCCCCACTGACAGCAAAAGTCAAAACAAGGGCACACCAAGCCGGCATAATGTCATTGCAAGGCTTCATTACATACCGAGATAAGTAATAGCTCCACACCGGATTCCAATATCGCCAAAATAAATAAAACGAGCTAGCACCCAGCGAGCGTATCAGCATATTGCGCAACGAATCTTTATGGCCAAGAGGCACACCTGTACGTTTTTTAACGTATTGAGCAAGGGTAATAGCTGCAGACACAGGATTTCTCTTTTTTACTAATGACTCAATTAGACTACTAAACAACCAACAAAAGAGAAACCAAAACAAGGCTTGAAATTGTAACGGTTTATGAAGCGTGCAGATCTAAGGCAAGTGATGAAGCTGAGCTAAGCACTCAGCTTCATTAAAATCACATCTTACTTTTTACTTTATTAGTCGCTTGGCTGGTGGCTGGGTCGTCTGGCCAAAAATGTTTTGGATAACGCCCTTTCATTTCTTTTTGCACATCGCGGTAACTCGTTTGCCAAAAGTTAGCTAAGTCTTGAGTTAACTGCAGCGGCCGCCTCGCTGGTGATAATAGCTCCATTAATAATGGCAGTTTACCTTGGGCTAGCAAAGGCGTGCTGGTCATGCCATACACTTCTTGCATGCGTACACTGAGCTTCGCAGGGCCATCGAGCTGATAGGTCACTTTTACATTTGAACCACTTGGCACCGTTAATCGCAAGGGCAGGTGTTCATTCAATAAGCTTTGCTGCTGCCAATCAAAACAGCTTTTAATCGCTTCGCTGTAATTGAACTTTTTTAATTGTTCAAGGTTTTTAATATCATCCAAATAAGGTGCAAGCCATTGGCTATCGGCAATTAAATCATCATGATTTAAACGCGGAAATGACTCTGGTAACAGCTTACTTGCCAAGCTCATTCGAATAAGTAACTGCTCACTATCGGGCTGTTCATTAAATATCGAAAAGCCCCGCTTACTAAATAAATTTAACCAAGCTTTGGTGCGCTCGTTTTTATCTAGTGGCTGTTTACTTGGTTGACTCGCTATGGTGATGGCACCCAGCTTGAGCTCATCTTGATGGATAAAACGCCCTGCTTTTTCATCGTATTCGCAGCGAGTTTGCTCAGTAAATAAATGCGAAAGCTCATCTTCAAGCTCACTTGGCAAAAAGGCAACAGCGGCAAAAACACGGTTTCCCTTATGACCGCCCATATGCGCAATGGCAATATAGTCATCGTTATGCCAAAACTCCTCACTTAAATCGGCGCCTGCACCATTGGCAAGTAAATAACCATTACCGCGCTTTTTGGCTAGGCGGTCTGGAAAAGCAAGCGCCACCAGCAGCGACAAGTACTCTGTTTTAAGCTCATTAACCGGCTTGAGTTGCAAGCGCGATAGCCAATAATTTAATTGCTGCTTAAATACTGGGTGCGGTTTGCTGTGCTGACTATGTAATGCCAAATTAAGATCAGCTGGCATACTGATGCGGCTTTCAAGCAGTGCAGTTAAATACCCTGCTAATACATAAATACCAGACATGCGCTGCTCTAGTAGCTTTGCCTTAATGAGCATATGCGAGAGGCGAATATCGGCTCCATAGCTCAGCATTTGGCTGCCAAGGGGTGTTAGCTTTTCATTTTCATCAATGGCTTCGAGCATTTTCAAAAGTGCCGTTGCCTGTTTAATCTGCTGGCGACTAGGTGGGTCGAGTAAGCTAAGCTCAGCAAGTGATGCCCCCCACTGCTTTGCCTCTAATAACAACTGACTAATATCACTGGTCAGAATTTCTGGCGCATCATGGCTGTTACGGCGCTCAAAGGTTTGCTTAGAGCCTAATCGATACACAACCCCCGGCTCAATTCGCCCAGCACGACCAGCGCGCTGTATGGCAGAAGAACGAGAAATACTTTGCGTAACAAGCTCTGTAACACCGGTTTTTAAATTGAAATTGGCAGCACGGCGTTTGCCGCTATCAACCACAATACGTATTCCTTCAATGGTCAAACTGGTTTCAGCGACATTGGTGGTTAATACCACTTTGCGTTTGCCATTTTTAGCAGGCGCGATAGCAGCTTGTTGCTCGTTTTTATTTTGCTCACCATACAAGCTAAATACTTCGACGCTATCACCTAAATCATTTAAAGACTGCTGAACGCGCATGATTTCACGCTGCCCTGGTAAAAATACTAAAGCACTGCCAGTTTGCTCACTAAGCGCCTGTTTTATTAGTGCAGGTATGTCATCGAGCCAACGGCTTTCGTCTTTAAGTGGAATATACACTTCATCAATCGGGTAGCTTCGACCTTGTGATGAGATAATAGGACAGCTGAAAAACTCACTGTAACGATCGCCATCTAGGGTTGCCGACATCAGTAAGATTTTTAAATCATCGCGAAGTGCCGCCTGTGTTTCGAGGGCAAATGCCAAAGCCGTATCTGCGGCAATTGAGCGCTCGTGAAACTCATCAAAAATAAGTAAGTCTACACCACTAAGCTCTGGGTCATTTTGCAACATACGCGTCAACATGCCTTCGGTGACAATTTCGAGTTTAGTTGTAGAACTTACTTTTGATTCACCACGAATGCGTAAGCCGACACTGTCACCGACTTTTTCATTCTGCTGACTTGCCAAATACTGGGCAATATTGCGTGCAGCCAGTCGTCTTGGCTCTAACATAACAATGCGTTTAAAGTGCCCTTCGCGCATTAAGGTAAGAGGCAGCCATGTCGATTTACCCGCTCCCGGTGGCGCTTGCAATAAGGCCATTGGGTTACTCTGTAATGTGGTTAACAAGGATTGATAAATATCTTGAACTGGCAGCACGTTAGGTATCTCTTACTTTCTTTTCACGCATTGTATCAAAAAACTAAAAATTGCGATGGCTATAGGCTTATTTTCTATCTCGGGCTTTAGAAGTGAAAACATTGCATTCTGCCAGTTTAGACTTATTCTTGATTAAACGACCAAACAAAAATCAGAATAAGGAATTAACTTGTTCAGGATTTACACCCGTATTTTAATCACCTTGCTACTTTTAGTTTTCCCGTTTCAAAAAGCGTTTAGTCAGCAAAAAATTACGGTTGCACTTGGCAATACACTACCACCTTGGGTCATGGTTGAAGACAACACAGGCATAATTCCTGACTTACTTCGTGCGACACTCGGTGTTCACGGTTATCAAATACACTATGTCTACGTTCCCTATGCAAGGCGGATCCCTTTGTATACTGAGAACTTAGTTGATGTTGTGTCTGATATTAATGAAAAAGTTATCGAAACCCATCAAATGAGCGGTTACTTTTCAGATATTGCTTACAGCTACGAGAACTTCGCTTTTAGTCTGGCCAAGCAAAACCTGCAGCTTAGCTCTATTGCACAATTAAAACACTTTAGTGTTCTTTCATGGCAAGGTGCAAAAGAATTACTCACACCAGAATATCAAGCAATGGCCAGAGAAAACCCACAATACGCAGAAACCTATGATCAACTTGCACAAGTACAGCTTTTGTATCGAGAGCGCTACGAGGTGATCCAGATGGACGGTAAAATTTTTGATTATTATCGAGCATTAATTAATATCAATGACGAAATTGATGTCTCTAAACCTGTGCAACGATTTGCGTTGTTTGGCAAAAATCCCAGTGGCTTTTTATTTCGAGACGAAGCCTTAAGAGACCTGTTTAACGAGAACTTGCGTAAACTAAAATCAACTGAAGAATACACGCGGATAATCAATCGCTATACCTCTAAGAGCCACTAAGTATCTAAAAACTAGCGCAACAGAAAATATTACAGGCTGATTCTAAAAACTACGTAGTAATTGCAAACTTATAAATTCCACTCATTATATGTAAAAGCATAAAACAACTATAAATCAATAAGTTAGTAAATTTCACCAAATTGGTACAGCGATTGCTCTTACTAAGATGAATGTTTAACAAAGTAAGGAGATTATGATGAACAGCGATCGTTTAGAAGGCAATTGGAAAGAGCTTAAAGGTAAAGCACAACGTAAATGGGGTGACCTTACCGATGATGATTTAGATAAAATTGAAGGTAGCCGTAAAGAGCTGGTTGGTAAACTTCAGCAAAAATACGGTAAATCTAAGGAAGAAGCTGAGCGTGAAGTCAGCGACTTTGAAAAAAGCCATTAATTTGAGCAATCAATAAAGCCGCTAATTGCGGCTTTATTTATCAAGCAGGCTCATGCTTTGCTAAATCGACTTCAGCAACCGTTTGATTTTTACCTTGCGATTTAGCGCGGTAAAGCCGTTTATCGGCAATGTTCAAACAGTGATCCACGCTCTCATCAGCAACGCGCACGTACAAGCCAATACTTAAGGTGACATTAAAACGATGCTGGCCGCTCGTAAATGGCTTTTCAGCAAGCTTCTTATGGATTTTTTCAGCTACTTTTCTGGCTCTGAGCTCATACCCTGTTGGGATCACTATTAAAAACTCTTCGCCGCCCCAACGGGAAATAACATCTTCTTCTGTGCACACTTCTTTAAAGACATCAGCGAAAAATATTAGCACCTCATCGCCCACTTGATGACCGTAGGTATCGTTGATTTGTTTAAAGTTATCAACATCCATCAGCAAGAACACAGCCCCTTCGCCAAAGCGCTTATCTTGCAAGCATTCAGTTGCGTAGCGACGGTTAGCGAGTTCAGTCATCGCATCAGTACGTGCAAGCTTTTGATTAAGCTTAAGTTGTTCCATTAACTGCAAACTGTATTTGTTACGGTAATATTCGTAGAAGCCAGCCAAAATACATAAAATCGAGAAACACAGCATGACCCGTGTCGGAAAGTAGTGACTCGGATAACTGTAATAACCAAATTGATCGGTAAAATAGAAAAGCACCGAGATAATACTGGCAAGCAAGATAAGATCGAACGCTCCGCGCTTTAAGCCACGAATAAAAAATGTCACAGGAGATACAATAAACAGCCATAACGGCCCAGTGCCATTGCTCCCCCCAGAGACAATTAAAAAACACATCATCGAATAGAGGGCGTACAGCATAAGTACTGCGATGGTTTCGTCACGATTTTTAATGACGAAAGGTGAGGCAAACACAAAGCCGCCAATAATCAATAAATAGCTAAGGGCATGGTAACCATCTTGATAGCTGGTGATCGCCATTAAAAACGAGGTAATCGAACCAATAAATGCAAAAACACGTAAAAATCGTGCTTTATCTTTGTCACTTGCATTCACTGTATCAATCACAATTTCACCTTAGATTTCTTGATCAATCTCAATAATACCAATCCGCAATAATACTTAATCATTTTGAGGGATTAAACCTGNCTGCGTTAAAAATTTCTGATTTAGAACAACTAAATAACGAAATTTTTGCCTTGTTATCAACGAGGTTTTATTGCCTCAAAATAGACCACTTTATTAAGCGAATTGGTATAACTTTAACACAAATATATAAATTAGAAGGAATTTGCCAGTATTAAAACAATTAAAAAGAAAAAAGTATGATAAAAAATGAGCATAAAAAAACGAGCCATTTGTGGGCTCGTTTTTAATTTAAACAAAAGCTAATAACTAAAGGTTATTATTCTGGTTCATAGCCCAAATTAGGCGACAACCAACGCTCAGCTTCTGCAAGAGTCATGTTGGTACGCTTAGCGTAATCTTCAACCTGATCTTTTTGAATTTGCGCTACAGCGTAGTACTTAGCTTCAGGGTGAGAGAAATACCAACCAGAAACCGCCGCACCCGGCCACATTGCATATGAACTGGTTAGCTTCATGCCAATACGCTGCTCGGTATCAAGTAACTGCCAGATTTTCTTCTTCTCTGTATGTTCAGGACAAGCAGGATAACCTGGCGCAGGGCGAATACCTTGGTAGTTTTCACGAATAAGTTCATCGTTCGATAGATTTTCATCTACCGCATAGCCCCAATACTCTTTACGTACTTGCTCATGCAAGTACTCAGCAAATGCCTCAGCCAAGCGATCTGCTACGGCTTTAACCATGATTTTATTATAATCATCTTGCTTAGCATCGAAGGCATCGGCAAGGTCGTCTTCTTCAAGACCACCAGTAACCGCAAAAGCACCAAAGTAATCAGGGGTGCCTTTTGGCGCAATATAATCAGCTAAACAATAATTAGCAAAGTCGGTTTTTTCTGTTTGCTGACGTAAATGACACGCTGTAGTTAAAAGCGTTGTACGCGACTCATCGGTGTAAATCTCAATGTCATCCCCTACTCGGTTTGCAGGGAATAAACCAATGACACCTAGAGGTTGTAGCGCACCTGATTGCTCAAGCTCATCAAGCATTGCGTTGGCATCAGCATATAAGCTTTTAGCCTGTTCACCTACAATTTCATCTTCAAGAATACGTGGGTACTTACCAGCGATTGACCACGTCATGAAATAAGGTGTCCAGTCGATGTACTGTCTTAACGCCGCAATCGAAACATCTTTAAACTCAGTCACACCCAGCTTTTTCGGTACAGGCGGCGTGTAGTTGTCCCAATCGAGTTTTACAGCGTTGTCGCGAGCACGCTGTAAAGTAACTGGTTTTGAGCGCGGCTTTTTACGTGCTTGTTGTTCACGTACTTTTTCATACTCAGCCTTGGTTTTCTCTAAAAATGCTGGTTTTAATTCTTTCGACAATAAATTAGAAACTACACCTACAGCGCGGCTGGCGTTATTTACATAAACCACACCTTTATCATACTGTGGTTCAATTTTAACCGCGGTATGCGCTTTAGAGGTTGTTGCACCACCAATCAGTAGCGGTAATTCAAAACCACGGCGGGTCATTTCTTTCGCAACATGCACCATTTCATCAAGCGAAGGGGTAATAAGCCCTGATAAACCAATAATATCGGCTTTCTCGTCAATGGCGGTTTGCAAGATTTTCTCTGCCGGCACCATCACACCAAGGTCGATAACCTCGTAGTTATTACATTGCAGTACAACGCCTACAATGTTCTTACCAATGTCGTGTACGTCACCCTTAACGGTTGCCATAACCACTTTGCCATTGGTTGCGCCCTCTTCTTTTTCAGCTTCAATGAAAGGATCAAGATAGGCTACGGCGCGCTTCATCACACGAGCAGATTTAACAACCTGAGGTAAGAACATTTTACCTGAGCCAAATAAGTCACCTACTACGTTCATGCCGTCCATAAGCGGGCCTTCGATCACTTCGATAGGCTTAGCTTTGCTCTTGCGGCACTCTTCGGTATCTTCATCGATGTATTCGGTAATGCCTTTTACTAGTGCATGTTCAAGGCGCTTTTCAACAGGCCAAGTACGCCACTCTAAATCTTCAACTTTCTCTGCTTGCGCCATACCAGAGTATTTGGGTGCAAGTTCAACAAGTCGCTCACCGGCACCTGGGTCGGTATTGAGGATCACATCTTCTACAGCTTTGCGCAGCTCTTCGGGAATATCATCGTAAACCGCTAATTGGCCCGCATTTACAATGCCCATGTCCATACCCGCTTTAATCGCGTGGTATAAAAACACTGAGTGAATAGCTTCACGTACTGGGTTATTACCACGGAACGAGAACGACACATTCGATACACCACCCGACACTTTACAGTGCGGTAAGCCTTGCTTAATTCGGCGCGTACCTTCAATAAACTCAACAGCGTAGTTATCGTGCTCTTCAATGCCCGTTGCGACGGCAAAAATGTTTGGGTCAAAAATAATGTCTTCTGGCGGAAAGCCAATATCATCAACGAGTATTTTGTAACTACGCTGACAAATCTCGAACTTACGATCAGCAGTTTCTGCTTGCCCGGTTTCATCAAACGCCATAACCACCGCAGCAGCACCAAAGCGTTTAATTAGCTTAGCTTGGCGGATGAATGGCTCTTCACCTTCTTTAAGTGAAATTGAGTTAACAATGGCCTTACCTTGAATACACTTTAAGCCTGCTTCAATCACTTCCCATTTAGATGAGTCGACCATGATAGGTACTTTTGAGATATCAGGCTCTGAGGCAATTAAGTTTAAAAACTTTACCATCGCCGCTTTTGAGTCCAACATAGCTTCATCCATGTTGATATCAATCACTTGCGCGCCATTTTCTACTTGTTCACGGGCAACATCGAGAGCGGTCTCGTAATCTTCTTCCATGATCAAGCGCTTAAACTTAGCCGAGCCTGTTACATTGGTACGCTCACCGACGTTAGTAAATACAGCAATTTGGTCAGTCATGTCGGTTTCCTAGTTTAAGTTACACGCTTCAAGGCCCGATAAGCGCATACGCACTTCAAGCTCAGGTAATTGGCGAGGTTTTACACCTTCAAGGCCTTTCGCAAACGCCTTAATATGAGCCGGTGTCGTGCCACAACAACCACCTACAATATTGATAAAGCCAGACTTGCCCCAATCAATAATTTCTTTTGCCATTTCAGGAGCTTCTAAATCATATTCGCCAAACTCGTTCGGTAAACCTGCATTTGGATGCACCGAGGTAAAGGTTTCACAAACGCGCGATAACTCTTCAACATACTGGCGCAGTAAGTCAGGGCCTAGGGCGCAGTTAAGGCCGATTGATAGCGGTTTAATATGACGAATTGAGTTATAAAATGCTTCTGTGGTTTGCCCTGATAAAGTACGGCCAGAGGCATCGGTAATGGTGCCCGAAATCATCACAGGTAAACTACGACCAGCTTGCTCGAATGCTTCTTCTACAGCGAACGAAGCCGCTTTAGCATTAAGGGTATCAAAGATGGTTTCTATTAAAATAAGGTCAGCACCACCTTCCATTAATGCCAGTGTTGACTCAACATACGCAGCCACCAGCTTATCAAAGTTGATATTACGATAACCTGGGTCATTTACATCTGGTGAAATAGAACAGGTTTTTGACGTTGGCCCAAGTACACCGGCTACATAACGCGGTTTGCTAGGATCTTTTGCTTCAAGTTCATCACACACGCCGCGTGCAAGCTTCGCTGACTCGAGGTTGATTTCGCGGCTAAGGCTCGCCATGTCGTAATCTTCCATAGAAATAGTCGTGGCATTAAAGGTATTCGTTTCGATGATATCGGCACCGGCTTCTAAATAAGCACGGTGAATATCAGCAATGATTTTTGGCTGAGTCAGGCTTAATAAATCGTTATTGCCTTTAATAAGTACGTGCCAGTCTTTAAAGCGCTCACCGCGATAATCCTGTTCTTCTAATTTATATTCTTGGATCATGGTGCCCATCGCGCCATCGAGGATTAAAATTCGCTGTTTTAGCGCCTCGGTTAATTGTTCGCGTTTATTCACTGCATTACTCGGCATAGTTGTTAGTCCTTACATCTTGGCTAACTAAGTTAATATCATACGGTGTAGTTTGGTACACATAATAGTTTAACCAATTCGAAAACAATAAAAAGGCATGGCTTTGCCACGTTTTCGACGGTTCGTTGTCTGGGTTATCGTCAGGGAAGTAATTTTCTGGCTTAGGTGCATCCGCTGATTTTTCTTGGTCGCGTAAATACTCCCCTTTTAAGGTATGAGCATCGTACTCTGGATGGCCAGTAATATACACTTGGCTACCTGATTTATTTTTAATTAAGTAGGCACCTACTCGCTCTGATCCGGCTAACACCACTAGCTCCTCGCAGGCATTGATCTTATCGATATCAATATGACCATAACGAGAATGTGGCACTAAAAAGGTATCATCAAAGCCACGCGTTAGCGCTGCGTGGTCAAAATAGCTTTTATGGGTGAAAACACCGCTTAATTTGTTTGGTTTCAGATCACGTTTAAGACCATAGTGATGATAAAGCCCCGCATGGGCCGCCCAACACGAAAACAGCGTAGACGTCACATGCTGCTCTGCCCAATCTAAAATAATTTTTAGTTCATCCCAGTAGGCTACTTCGTCATACTCTAAATGAGCAAGCGGTGCGCCCGTTATGATCATGGCATCGTAGTTATTATCTTTCACTTCTGAAAAATAACGATAAAACGTATCCATGTGCTGTTCAGAGTTACTGCTGGTGCGATGGGTATCTAAGCGCAACAGCTCAACATTAACTTGCAGCGGTGAGTTTGCTAGCAAGCGAATAAACTGCACTTCGGTTTCAACTTTGTTTGGCATTAAGTTTAAGATGGCCAAACGCATTGGGCGGATTTCTTGCGTTTTAGCACGACTTTTTGGCATTACAAACACGTTTTCTTGACGTAACTTTGCAATGGCAGGCAATTCATCTTTTACTGTAATGGGCATAGCTGGCTCCGAGCATACTTATCTGACTGCTAATTATGAACGGATAGTTAGAAATTTCAACCTCTAGATGTTTAGATGTCTAAATGAAATAGTATTTCTGAGCGGTCATTAATTAAAATGTATGACTCTTTGAGTAAATAACACCTTGATATTAAGCCTATCATAAACGCTGAATTCTGTATTTTGAGGTAGTTTGGGTATACAATACTTGCTGTTAATTTTTATTATAAATTGAAGGCTTCTTTCATGGTGTTACCAGACAAGTTTATATTCTCGATGAGTCGAGTATCTAAGGTTGTGCCACCTAAGCGCACTATCTTAAAAGATATTTCTTTACACTTTTTCCCAGGCGCAAAAATTGGTGTGCTAGGTCTAAACGGTGCAGGTAAATCAACGTTACTTCGCATTATGGCTGGTGTTGACCAAGACTTTGAAGGTGAAGCTCGCCCTCAACCAGGCACTAAAATCGGTTACTTACCGCAAGAACCCGTGCTAGACGAAAGCAAAACAGTTCGCGAAACAGTAGAAGAAGCTGTAAGCGAAGTTAAAAATGCACTAAATCGCCTTGATGAAGTATACAACGAGTATGCAATGGACGGTGCTGACTTCGATGCACTTGCTAAAGAGCAAGGCGAACTAGAAGCTATCATCCAAGCGCACGACGGTCACAATATCGACAACGTGTTAGAGCGTGCAGCTGATGCATTACGCCTTCCACCTTGGGATGCAAAAATTGAACACCTTTCGGGTGGTGAGCGTCGCCGTGTTGCGATCTGTCGTTTACTACTTGAAAAACCAGATATGCTTATTCTTGACGAACCGACCAACCACTTAGACGCTGAGTCAGTTGCTTGGTTAGAGCGCTTCTTACACGACTACGAAGGTACCGTGGTTGCTGTAACCCACGACCGTTATTTCTTAGATAACGTAGCAGGTTGGATTTTAGAGCTTGACCGTGGTGAAGGTATTCCTTGGGAAGGTAACTACTCATCGTGGCTTGAGCAAAAAGATTTACGTTTACAACAAGAACAGAAATCTGAAAAAGCACGTCAAAAATCAATCGCGCAAGAACTTGAATGGGTTCGTTCAAACCCGAAAGGCCGTCAAGCTAAGTCTAAAGCACGTATGGCACAGTTCTCTGAGCTTCAACAAAACGATTACCAAAAGCGTAACGAAACGAATGAACTATTCATTCCACCGGGTCCACGCTTAGGTGACCAAGTTATCGAAGTGAAAGGCCTGAAGAAGAGCTTTGGCGACCGTGTATTAATCGATGACTTAAACTTTGCAATGCCGAAAGGCGCTATCGTAGGTATTATCGGTGCCAATGGTGCGGGTAAATCAACGCTATTCAAAATGCTAAGTGGTGAAGAAACGCCTGATAGCGGTGAGATTATTGTTGGTGACACAGTTGAGCTTGCAACGGTTGATCAGTTCCGTGGCGACATGGACGAAAGCAACACTGTTTTCCAAGAAATCTCTAACGGCCAAGACGTATTAAAAATTGGTAACTTTGAATTCCCAAGCCGTGCCTATGTTGGCCGCTTTAACTTCAAAGGTAACGACCAACAAAAATTCGTTAAAGACCTATCAGGTGGTGAGCGCAACCGTTTACACCTAGCTAAGCTATTAAAAGCAGGTGGCAACGTATTACTACTGGATGAGCCAACCAATGACCTAGACGTTGAAACACTACGTGCACTTGAGAACGCTATTTTAGAGTTCCCTGGCTGTGTAATGTGTATCTCGCATGACCGTTGGTTCCTTGACCGTATTGCTACACATATTCTTGATTACCGTGACGAAGGCCAAATTAACTTCTTCGATGGTAACTACACAGAATACGAAGAGTGGTTGAAGAAAACCTTAGGCGCAGAAGCGGCACAACCTAAGCGTATTAAATACAAAAAAATTGGCTAATTAGCTGATACTCAAAAAGCCCCTATTTAGGGGCTTTTTTGTGCAAAGTATGCAAGGAATTCATCAACTTTCAATGATCTCGAAAAATACCAACCTTGTGCAAATTGTATCCCCGCTTTAGCGACTACTTGGGCTTGTTTTTTGGTTTCGACTCCCTCAGCAATATAGGCATGATTACTGTCATAACCACAATTTGCGAGTTGTTTCTTTTGTAATGAAGTAGCCCAGTCATCTTGTAAAATCAGATCGATTACCGACTTATCTATTTTTATATAATCAACATTTAACTGCGCAAGCGCTAAGATATTCGCTTCACCTAATTGCATATCATCTAACGCCATTTTTGCCTTAGAGATATTTTCTAGAATAGTTTGAACACCCATTCTATCGGGGATCCCTCGCTCAGATAATTCAAATATCACTTTGCTGGCATTACTATTCAAAGCTGACTTTTTCAGGGTATAGAATACTCCGCCTCGCCCCCAAAGCTCTGGTGGAACATTAATACCTACATGTACGTTGTCATGCTTATTCAGCCACTCAGCAAGCTCTTCGGCTACTTTATCTATGACCCAGTATGTGATCATGCCACTTAATACAGAACCTTCAATTAACGGTATAAACTCGAGAGGTGGGACGACTTTATCATTTCGCTGCCAACGAATAAGCGCTTCTGCTCCAACACACCGATTATCACTTAAACGTATTGTGGGTAAGTATTCTAAAAAGAATTCATTGTTATCAAGTGCCGCTTCAATTTCTGCAAGTGTAATCACATCATACTCCTATCAATGCCTATTAAAGATAGACCGAGGAGATTAATTTGCAAATAATGGCAACCCACCGGATTTTGAATTTCAATACTCAGCTGCCATTTAATCAGGCGACAACCGCTGACTCGACTATACTCATTAGGTCACTAAAGTAGGAGATACAGCTATGAATGAACGCAGAGAGTTTTCGCGGGTATTATTTTCTTGCCCTGCGATCCTTCGTATCGAAGATAACGACTATCACTGTCAGTTACTTGATCTATCTTTGCAAGGTGCGCTCATTACTAAAAGTGATTCATTTTTAGTGCCTATTCATAGTAAAGCTGACTTAATCTTCACCCTGCCAGAATCAACTATCGAGATTAAAATGCAAGTGGAGCTGTGCCATGTTGAGCATCAGCATGCAGGCCTTCGCTGCGAACATATCGATATTGATAGTATTACTCACTTAAAACGATTGATTGAGCTCAATCTGGGTGATGAAGCATTATTACATCGCGAATTAGCTCATTTAATTCACGCACCAGAGTAAACTTTTGTCGGTAGATTCGTTATGCTGTAGCAAATTCAGCTATTCAATGAGCTATGCAGTTAAATCCCCACTTACCCTTGGTGTATCATCCAAATTACTCGTTTAGTTTCGATCCTAACCATCGCTTTGTGATGAGTAAGTTTGCTTATTTATATGAGCATGTACAAAGCCTTGGATTAATAAATGACAACCTAACTCAACCGATGCTTGGCAGCCCTGAGCCCCTTGAATTAGTGCACTGCGAAAACTATATCCACGACCTTTGGCACAACCGCTTAGATGAAAAAGCGATGCGCCGTATTGGCTTACCTTGGTCAAAAGAGCTGATGGCACGTACCTTTACTGCGCCTCTGGGCACCTTACAAACAGCACGTTTAGCCCTTAAACATGGCATAGCTTGTCACTTAGCGGGGGGCACTCATCATGCCCATACTGATTTTGGCTCAGGCTATTGCATGGTAAACGACCTCGCTTTCACCAGCGAAACTCTGATAAAAAGTGGTGAAGTAACCAATATACTTATTTTTGATTTAGATGTTCATCAAGGTGATGGTACCGCAGCAATGCTGGCGCATCAGCCCTATGCTTATACCTGCTCTATTCACTGTGAAAAGAATTTTCCATTTCGAAAGTCAGCCAGCGATTTAGACATAGGTTTAGCGCCGAATGTCGCTGATAGTGAATACCTAGGCGTTGTTGACGATACTCTGAGTTATTTATTAAACACCCTAAACCCAGATTTAGTGCTTTATGATGCAGGTGTAGATGTATGGCAGCAAGATGGTTTAGGGAAACTCGATATAAGCTGGCAAGGGATAGAGCAACGCGACCATTTAGTCTTCAAGCGTTGCCTTGAGCACAATGTACCTGTCGCAACAGTTATTGGTGGTGGTTATGATAAAGACCATCGCCGTTTAGCGGCTCGCCATGGTATTGTGGTAGAGCAAGCTGCTCGTTTTTAAAAAATAACAAAGAAAAAAGGCCCGGTGGAGAAAAAACCGGGCCTTTGCTACTGTAACATTGGGATATGTTAGCAACTTTTTTCTAAGTTAAAACAAGTAGCTGTGGAGCTACCGAATGGTAATCTAAAGCCATCGCTATGCTCAAAACCGTGATGTTTACAATTGAAAAAGCAAACACTTGGCGCGCCCAGCCGCTTACATCAATATTGCGACGATAGCCACGAAGCGCCATTAGCAACCACCAAAAACTCGTTGTACAGGCTACAGCCATAAAGGCTAAACCTGTATAACCACTAATGGTTAATAACATCACAACCAACGCATACACGGCGATATATAAAACAATGTGATGCTTTGCCTTCTCGATCCCCTGCGCTACTGGTAACACAGGAATTCTGGCCGCTTGGTAGTCGTTATAACGAAAGATTGCAATTGCATATGAATGAGGCATTTGCCATAGACTAAACATAACCAATAAAATCACAGCACCAGCATCAAACTGCCCAGTTACGGCACAATACCCCACTACAGGTGGTACTGCGCCAGATAAACTTCCTACAAAGGTGCCGTACACAGAACGACGTTTCATGTATAAGCTGTACACACCGACGTAAATGACGTAACCAAAAGTAGCAAATAAGAGTGCCACTACGTTGGTATACACTGCTAATAATCCGAAACCAATAACACCAAGCACGATGCCATGTGCCATAGCCGCCTTTGCTGACATTTCGCCAGTCACTGTGACGCGTTTGCGAGTGCGCGCCATAGCAACATCAATATCACGATCAATTACGTTATTGATCGCGCATCCTGATGCCACTACTAAAGATAACCCTAGTAAGGTTGCGATCATTAACCATGGGTCAATATCACCACGAGAGGCCAGCAAGAATCCCCCCGCGACAGAGATCAAATTGCCCATGATAATGCCAGGTTTAGTGACATTTAAATAACGTCGAAACACTTCCTCGACTCCTCTAATTTTCAGCACAAACGCAATATTACGAAAGAAACTAGTTAGTAACAGACTGTGAGAACTGGAGACACAACCTCAGACTAACCAGCTCCTTTCGTAAATCTTTTACCAATTACCAAGTAATTGTTATTAGTACATCATCATGGCGTTCGATTCGTAGATGATCCACACCGACAAACCAACCACCATTACAATGATTAAAGCACTAAAGATAAACGACAATGAACTTGCCTTGCCGTCTTCAGTTTTGAAGTTTAGGTGTAAGAAATATTTCAAATGCACCCAAATTTGCACAATCGCCATGCTCACGATGCACCATGCAGTGGTCGTTTTCGAAAACGAACCACTCATCACAGCCCAAAATGGAATAGCCGTTAAAACAACAGATAGTAGAAAACCAATTAAATAATCTTTAACGCTGCCATGTGATTGTTCATTATGCGCATGAACTTCTAAGTTATTAATTACATGTGATTCACTGTGGCTCATTACATTGCTCCCATTAAATAAACAACGGTAAATACACAGATCCACACCACATCTAAGAAGTGCCAGAATAGGCTTAAACAACTTAGGCGTGTCACTGTTTGTGGGTTTAAACCACGGCGCACAACTTCAATCATCAGGACAGTCATCCAAATAAGACCAGCTGTTACGTGAAGACCATGTAAGCCCACTAGAGAGAAGAACGATGTTAAAAAGGCACTTTGCTGAGGGCCATTACCATGCGCAATTAGGTGATGAAATTCGTACACTTCCATACCAATAAACACTGCACCAAAGGCAAAGGTAACTAGCAACCAAGTTAACGTAGCCGCTTTTTTCTGCCCGTGAGCAGAAATCATCGCAAAACCAAAAGTGATACTACTAAGTAGTAGAGCTGCGGTTTCAACCGCTACAAAATCAAGTTCAAAAATGTCTTTACCCGACACACCGCCAGCAGTGTTCATAAACAATACTGCGTAGGTTGCAAAGAATGATGCAAACAACAGGCAGTCAGTCATAAGGTAAAGCCAGAAACCAAATACGGTGTTACCACCTGTATCGTGGTGCTCATGGTCATGTGCATCGACATGACCGTGTGCGCCGTTTAAGGTGTCGAGCCCTGCAGAAATGGTACTCATGCATTCACCTCCTTCGTAGCGGCTGTATTGTGAGCCGTTTCTAGTTCAACAATTTCATCTGGTTGCACGTAGTAATCAATATCGCTGGTGTAACAACGCTTGATGAACACCACGATAGCACCCAGTAAACCAAAGGCTGCAAGCCACCAAATGTGCCAGATCATGGCAAAACAGAAGGTTGTTAAAGCCGCGCTCATTAATACACCTGCCGATGTATTTTTTGGCATATGAATTGGGCTATAAGAGTCTTCTTGCTTGTAAGCTAAGCCTTTTTCTTTCATGTCTGTCCACGCATCGATGTCATCAACATGAGGGATTTTCGCAAAGTTGTAGTACTGCGGAGGTGAAGCCGATGCCCACTCAAGAGTATGACCATTCCACGGATCGCCCGTTGTATCATCAAGTTGCTCGCGGTTTTTGAAGCTCACTACAAGTTGCACAACTTGGAACAAGATACCGAACATAATGATCACCGCACCGCCAGCTGCAATGTATAACCAAATGTTCCAATCAGGGTTGTTCGTGTGGTTTAAGCGACGTGTCATACCTAAGAAACCAAGTACGTATAACGGCATAAATGCCACGAAGAAACCAATTAACCAGCACCAGAAAGATCGTCTGCCCCAGCTCTCGTCAAGTTTGAAGCCCATTGCTTTAGGGAACCAAAACGCAAAACCAGCTAAATAACCAAATACCGCACCACCAATAATGGTGTTATGGAAGTGAGCGATTAAGAATAAGCTGTTATGTAATACGTAGTCAGCACCAGGAATAGCAAGTAGAACACCCGTCATACCACCGATAGTGAACGTCACCATAAAGCCTAAAGTCCAAAGGACAGGCACAGTAATACGTAAACGACCACGATACATAGTGAATAACCAGTTAAACAACTTAACCCCGGTCGGTACCGCAATAACCATGGTCATAACACCAAAGAAGGCATTAACGTTAGCGCTTGAGCCCATCGTAAAGAAGTGGTGAAGCCAAACGATGAAACCTAAAATCGAAATTGCACCACTTGCGTAAACCATCGACTTGTAACCAAACAGGCGTTTACCAGCAAACGTAGAGATAACTTCTGAGAAAATACCAAACGCAGGTAAGATCAGAATGTAAACCTCAGGGTGACCCCATGCCCAGAATAAGTTGATGTACATCATCGCGTTACCACCTAGTTCATTTGTGAAGAAGTGGAAATCGAGATAACGGTCAAGCGTTAGCATTGCCAGTACAGCCGTTAAAATTGGGAACGATGCTGCAATTAAGATATTCGCCCACGTACATGCCCAAGTAAAAATAGGCATTTTCATTAATGTCATGCCTGGTGCACGCATTTTAAATACAGTCGCTAAGAAGTTTACCGATGTTAATAAGGTACCCAAGCCGGATATTTGCAAGGCCCATATATAATAATCGACCCCGACACCTGGACTGAATGACAACTCTGACAACGGTGGATATGCCACCCAACCCGTTTTCGCAAACTCTCCAAAGAATAATGAGATATTGATTAGGATTGCACCGCCAGCAGTTAACCAAAAGCTAAGGTTATTTAAGAATGGGAATGCAACATCACGGGCACCAATTTGCAGCGGTAAAATGATGTTCATTAAACCAATCATAAACGGCATCGCCATAAAGATGATCATAATCACCCCGTGTGCCGTAAATATTTGGTCATAGTGCTCTGGTGGTAAGTAACCACTTGCACCGCCGGTAGCCATTGCTAATTGCAGTCGCATCATAATGGCATCCGCGAAACCACGGAAAAGCATGATAAGCGCAAGAATGATGTACATGACACCTAAACGCTTATGGTCAATTGAGGTGATCCAGTCGTGCCAAATCACGCCCCACTTTTTATATTTTGTTACTAAGCCTGCCACTAACAGACCTAAGACAGCAACAACCGTCATGGTAACCATGATAATTGGTTCATGAAACGGGATTGCGTCTAATGTTAATTTACCTAACAACGACATGATTATTCCTCGTCCTCGCTGTGCTTCTTATGAGCTGAGTGCTCTGGCATAGCGTGTTGCATTGCACCGTGAGAGCCATGCGCTTGCATATATTTCATTACGATTGAATGGAACATATCTTTATCTACGCTGGCATAGTATTTAACTGGGTCGTATTCACTTGGTTTTGCAAGTTCAACATAGCTTTGCTTAGTCAATGCAGAACCGGTATTTTTTACTTTGTTTACCCAAGCATCGAAATCAGCTTCTGTGGCTGTTGCAATGGCATCGAACTTCATACCAGTGAAACCTGCACCACTGTAGTTAGCAGAAAAGCCTTTAAAAGTACCCGGCTCATCAGCGATTAAGTGAAGCTTTGTTTCCATACCGGCCATTGAGTAAATTTGGCTACCAAGCTGTGGAATGAAAAACGAGTTCATGGTGCTTTCTGAGGTGATCTTGTACTGCACTGGCACATTGGCAGGAAAAACAAGCTCATTCACTGTGGCGATGCCTTGCTCTGGATAAATGAATAGCCATTTCCAGTTCAAAGAAACAACCTCAACAGTAAGGTGCTTACCTTTACCCTCAAGTGGTTTATATGGGTCAAGTTGTTGCGTTGACTGCCACGTGATCACACCTAAAATCGCAACGATGATGATAGGAATGGTCCAAACTACAGCTTCAATCTTATTAGAGTGCGCCCACTTTGGAGCGTAAATTTCTTGATCTCGTCCATCACGGTATTTCCATGCAAAATAAATTGTCATGGCAATAACTGGAATTACAACAATCAGCATTAACACCGTAGCTACGATAATTAAATACTTCTCGTCGACACCAATTTGACCTTTTGGATCGAGTACCCCGCCTTTACAGCCAGACAAAGCCAGCACTAAAGACGCTAGAGCAATATTACAAAGGTTTCGAATTGACAAAGGAATATCCTACAACCTAAAAGTTAACACTTGTCGAAATAAGAACACGACGCTTTTCTGCAACAGATGCTACAGATATCCCTCGGCTGAATAACGGGCACGACAAATAGGCACGCTAAAAAGTGAGGGATTTTAGGTTGGCTGACTGAAATTTGGGCGTAAAAAACCCACTAGGTGCTTAGTAAAGACAACTTAGAAAATGACTAAAATGGCTGAACTTAAGCAACAAAGCTTATTTACAGACAACCACTTACACGAGGAGGAGCACGACAGCCATGAGCGCTGTGTACTACTAAAGACTTTATCGTTTCACGCGCAGCGAAGGCCGCTTTACGTAAAATGACACCTGCACGACGCGCAGGGAAGAAATGGAAGACCAACCAGCATAAACCAATCAGTAATTGGCAAGACACCACTGGGTAAGCTAAAAAACTCAACACGTTAAGCAACGGTGTTTCGTATAAAGCACCTTCGCTTAATAAGCTTCTTAGCCCTTGAGCATCTTCTAATGTACCGTTGATTAGCATCGCTGAATTAATCAGCAACAAGGCTAAAACTGACATTAACTCTTTACCAGCAAAAAACGCACGCGCAGCCAATTGCAATCTAGCTAAGCTAGACTGTTTGACACCTTGTGACTGATTAATTGCTCGCAAAACTCACGCCTTTTATCGCTTTTACTGCATTTTAGGTAAATGGCTTACCCTATTTTTTAATGCGGTAACATGATCTTCATCAATAAAGTTTCAGTAATTACTGAAATTTCGATGTGGAGTATAACAAAGTCAACAGACGGTACAAGTAGAATTTAACAGCACATGGTTAAGTATTGTTTAGCTACTTGCTAACAAACTGTAAAAAACCAAGCTTATTACAGCTAAGTATTTAAAAGTAATACTGTATTTTATATAGCGAAAAGCAATGAAGAAAAAGAAAATAACATAAAAATAGCGTTTTAAAGCATACTTAGTCAGTAGCAATCAAAGCTTTAATACTGAACAAGGATTAGCCAACCCACTAAAAATATAATATTCTTAACAACACTAAAATAAAGAATAAAAGAGATAGTTATGCGCCAATATGCACTCGCCACAGCCTTTTTAGCACTAAGTACCAGTACACTTGCAAATACGATTGAAGACACCGCTGTAGCTGGCTTAGATAAACCTGCGATTTACTACGCCGATATAGAACCCCACTTAAAAAGCGCAGCAAAACACCCCAGCGTCACATTAAAACAAATCGGCACCTCATTCCAAGGACAGGCACTTAATTCTATCAAAATTGGTACCGGCCCAATCAAAGTGATGATGTGGAGCCAAATGCACGGCGATGAAAACACGGCTACTGCCGCATTAATGGATTTTTTAAGCTTTATAACCACATATGAAAACGCACAATGGCTAGAAAGCTGGCAACAAAAAATAACTCTTCTCATTATCCCTATGGTGAACCCAGACGGCGCCGCAGCTCAGACCCGTCATAATGCACAAGGTATTGATTTAAATCGTGATGCTAAAGCCCTTCGCACAAAAGAAGGGCAAATACTCATGGCTGCAGCAGATGAATTCAAACCTGACTTTGGTTTTAATTTACATGATCAGAATGCATATTACGGTGCAGGTAAAATGGGAAAACAAGCCACTATTTCAGTGCTAGCACCCGCCTATAATGAAGCAAGAGAAGTAAATAAAAGTCGTGGTGAGGCTATGCAGTTTATTGCCCACTTAGCCAAAACGGTTGAATCAATGATCCCAGGGCACTTAGGCAAGTACAACGACAGTTACTCGTATCGCAGTTTTGGAGATACTTTTTCCGAAAAAGGTATCCGAACTATATTAATTGAATCAGGCGCTTACCCAAACGACCCAAATCGCCAAATAGCACGTAAAGTTAACCGTGTTTTATATAAAAAGGCTATTGATTCAATAACTTCACAGAAATGGAAAAGCGCTAAAATGGCCCAGTACCACGCTATTCCATTTAATGCTAAAGACAATTGGGTAGACTTACTAATAGACGATGTAACAGTAAAGAGTGAACTTGGTGATTACCAGATAGATATTGCTATAAACAACAAAGGACAGTCACCCATAATTAAAGAATTGGGTGATATAAGCAGTATCCGCCAAGGTTACACCAGTTTAGATGCAAGCAGCCTGAACTTTAAGGTAGGTAACAGCTTTGTATTAAATGAGCCGTTAACGCTTACCGAAAATAAATATAAAGAGCTTTTAATACAAGGGTATAGTTGCTTTTCTAGCGATATTAATATGCTAGAAAACGCCACAAATTGGCCAGTTTACGCATGCAAAAGTGTATTTACATCAATACCTTCACTTAATGCACCTGCCGCCTTTTTCTTACAGGCAAATGGCAAAAATAAGTACGCAGTTTTAGGGGCTGAGCTAATTAATTTAGATTAAACACGATTTAAAAGGACAGGCACTCTTAAAAATGCCTGTTAAATCTCCAAATACCTTAAATTTGTAACCTAAAATAATAGTTGTGTAGTCGAGCTAGCCTATTAGCTTAATCTAATAATAAAAACCAAGATAAAAGATTTAGCTTTATGAGAATTAAAAGCACAAGTTAGCTGCAAGAGTTTGCAAAAAATAAAAGTCGAGAGAAATTTAAGGTTAACTAGAAAGTAATAACTTACAACTTGTTAGGTTACTTCGTCGCTTACGAGCAGTTTTACTGCAATAACTTTCAATAGCACCCACTCGACCTGCAGCTCCACGAAATAAATTTTCAAATTGAGTTGTTAGTGTTAACCATTTTTCCGGTTCGAAATTCAGCCTTTCAAGAATAGGAGGTAAATGATGCTCTATATATCCAGGCTTATCCGCGCTGATACAACGCCCAGTTTTCTCTACCAGTAACAAGTATGACTTTAACTCAAAAGGTATACCCTTTGATTTATACTTACTCATGCCACCAATAAAACGAGCTAGTAATTTAGGTTGCTTTGACTCCTTCGCGCTCTGGCATCGCTTTTTAAAGCTGGTATAGTCCGATTGCTCCGGCGTGCTCTCAGCTTTAGCACGAACAGGGTTTAAATCAACATAGGTCATACATGCTAAAAGTGCTGACTCATCAAGCAATGCTTGGCTCTTAAATCGCCCTTCCCAAAAGTGACCTGTACACTCGTCTTCTTTATTTGCACGTCTAGCTATATATTCATTAAGCATTCGCATAAACCAACTAATGCTCGAAAGACGCGCTCTGTATTCTGCAACCTCTTTCTTTAAGAAGACTTGTTGGCCGTCACTTAAAGGCTGACCATGAAGGAACTTTTGACCTAAAGGCGTCATTTTACTTAGCTTAAACCAGCGTAAAAGAATGGCTTTATCCGATAACCTATTTGCTTTTTTATCATCAACATAAAGAACAAGATGCGTATGATTGCTCATCACTGCGTAAGCACACACATCAATACAAAATACCTTTGCAAGAAAAAGCAGGCGCTCTTCAACCCATCCTCTGCGGTGTTCATATGATTTACCAGTGAGTGCGTCTTCTCCACAAAGGTAAGCGCGTCTAACGCAACGGGATACGCAGTGATAATACTTAGTGTTCGACAAACAGATTTGCCGCTTCCTTGCTAAAGCCATCGTTCACTCCTTGAACTGATAATTTGAAATGCATTAGCTGTAACTAAAGTTTAGACAAAATCTTCTTTGCTGCAAGAGTAAGTTAACAGATAAAAGTGACTGTCTATATAAAAATACAGTGACTGTCCTTGTAAAATTTAAGTATTAAAAAAGCGCCTTTGGGCGCTTTTTCTGTGGTTAAAGAATTTGATTCTCTTTCCAAGCTTGTTCTTTTGCCATGCGCTTTTTACGCTTGTCACATGGGTCGTCGCAGTCGCAGGCTTTGTCGATACCAACGGCGCCTAGGCCACCACAACTACTGGCCATAGATTTCTTTTGCACAATCATGCCGACAGCCATCGCTGCCACAATTAAAATGAGTAGACCAAATGTAAGAAGAAAAAGTGACATTGCTTTGCCCCTATCGTCAGCAATTAAATCAAGCCCAACTAATTAGGCTGCACGTATTATATACCCAAACCACCTCAAGGTGCGAGTTTTATTGTTAAAATCAATAACGCAGTATAAATCGCTTTTAAACCAACCCTTTGGGCGCTTCACAGGCGCTTAGTCTCATCGTTATTACTTCTTAAAAGGGACTGCCATTGTTGCAAAGTAACGCCTTGATATTAAACACCTGTGAAACGCTGAATTCTGCATCTTGAGATGGCTTGGGTATGCACTGCTTCTTGCCCTGCTACAAATATGGTTTAAATGCAGGGCTTGAATAAGTTACTAAGCCATTGTCTGACTTACCAATTAAGTACACCGGCAAATCGTGCTCTTCGGCGTATTTCTGCGCCTTTTCCATGCCCATCACTGTGATTGCCGTCGCTAAGCCATCTGCAGTCATCGCTGATGGGTGTAAAACAGTCACTGATACCAAATCATGACGGCTCGGCATGCCTGTTACAGGGTCAATTAAGTGGCTATAGGTTACACCATCCATTTCGTAAAAAATTCGGTAATCACCTGATGTCGCAATACCATTAGTACCCGGCTCAATTACTTTATGTACTTTACGCACGCCAGGTTCAGCATCAGGCTGCTCAATAGCTATTTTCCAAGTGATGTTGTTTGGCTTAATACCCGACACACGAAGCTCACCACCAATCTCAACCATATAATTAGTGAAACCATGGCTTTCAATCACTTCTGCGACTTTATCAATACCATAGCCTTTTGCTGTAGCAGAAAACGACAGCTCTAAACCATCAATTGTTTTCATCAGGCCAGCATCTGTAAGTTCAAGCTTATCAACACCAATTTTGGCAACCATTGCAGCCAAAGCTTCATCGCTTGGGCGTTTAGTCGGCTTTTTATCTGGACCAAAGCCCCACAAGTCAATAAGTGGCCCCATAGTCACATCTAACGTTTTTGTTGATTCGCCAAGGCGAATTGATTCAGCTACCACGTTTCTAAAATCAGCGCTTATTGACATTACCTGCCCTGCTGGTAACTGGTTGAACTGGTTAATTTCTGAATCGGGAATGTAAGTTGACATAGATTGATTTACATCTTTAAGCACTTGCTTAATCTCAGGATGTAAATCAACACCTGCAATCTTTGAAGACTCTGCAAACACCTTAATATGATAAGTGGTGCCCATTGTCTTACCTTCAAAATAAAGCTCTTCAGCCTTATCAGCTTGGCTGCAGCCAGCCATGAGTAAAGTCATAGTTAATAGAAAAAAGGCCATCAAGCCTTGGCGATAAAACACTCTATTCATAGCATTCACCTTGTAGATACCACGGAGTTCGGTATAGAAATAAAAAAGCCTCGTAACACTGAGTGCTACGAGGCCTGTATTCTAACCAAAACTTATTGTTTTGTGTATGGTGTTAGCCACCGAAGTCATCTAATAAGATGTTTTCGTCTTCTACACCAAGATCTTTTAGCATGTTGATAACAGCCGCGTTCATCATTGGAGGACCACACATGTAGAACTCACAATCCTCAGGCGCTTCATGATCTTTCAAGTAGTTTTCATAAAGTACGTTATGGATGAAGCCTGTGTAACCTTCCCAGTTATCTTCTGGTTGTGGATCAGACAGTGCTGTGTGCCATACGAAGTTATCGTTTTCTGCAGCTAAGCCATCAAAATCTTCTACGTAGAACATTTCACGCTTAGAACGTGCACCATACCAGAAACTCATCTTACGCTTAGATTTTAAACGCTTAAGTTGGTCAAAGATATGTGAACGCATTGGTGCCATACCTGCACCACCACCTACGAATACCATTTCTGCATCAGTGTCTTTTGCGAAGAACTCACCGAATGGACCAGAAATAGTCACTTTATCACCTTCTTTTAATGACCAAATGTACGAAGACATTTTACCACATGGAAGGCTTAGGTCTCTTGGCGGCGGCGTAGCGATACGCACGTTAAGCATGATGATGCCTTCTTCTTCTGGGTAGTTAGCCATTGAGTATGCACGAATTGTTTCGTCGTCTACTTTAGACTCCAGATCGAAGAAACCGAAGTGGTTCCAGTCGCCACGATACTCTTCTGGAATATCGAAATCAGCGTACTTAACGTGGTGAGCTGGTGCTTCAATTTGAATATAACCACCGGCACGGAAAGGCACTGACTCGCCATCAGGAATTTGTAACTTAAGTTCCTTGATGAACGTTGCCTTGTTATCGTTAGAGATAACAGTACAGTCCCACTTCTTAACACCGAAAATTGACTCTTCAAGTTCAATTTCCATGTCGTTCTTAACATTTACCTGACACGCTAAACGGCAGCCTTCACGAGCTTCACCTTTAGAGATGTGATCAAGTTCTGTTGGTAAGATATCGCCGCCACCTTCTTTGATGTGAACACGACACTGACCACAAGAGCCACCGCCACCACATGCAGATGAAACGAAGATACCTGAATCAGCTAGCGCGCCTAATAGCTTGCTACCTGCAGATGTTTTAATAGCTTTTTCTGGGTCGCCATTAATTCCGATGATGATATCGCCGCTTGCTACTAATTTAGATTTAGCACCAATGATAACTAAAACTAAAATAACAACGATAGCGATGAAAACACCAACGCCTAAGAAAATCTCATTCATGATTTATCCTCGCTACCTATTAAAGTGAAATACCAGAGAATGACATAAAGCCAAGACCCATAAGACCAACAGTGATGAAAGTAATACCTAAACCACGTAAGCCATCAGGAACGTCTGAGTACTTCATTTTTTCACGGATACCAGCAAGTAAAGTAATTGCTAGTGCCCAGCCCACACCTGAACCGATACCATAAACAACAGACTCGCCGAAGTTATAGTTACGCTCAACCATGAAAGATACCGCACCGAAGATCGCACAGTTAACTGTGATCAGTGGTAAGAAGATACCTAACGCGTTGTAAAGTGCAGGGAAGAACTTATCTAATGCCATTTCAAGAATTTGTACAAGTGCTGCAATAACACCGATGAAAGTCAAGAAACGTAAGAAGCTAAGGTCTGCTTCTGGGTAGCCAAGCCACTCTAATGCACCAGGTGCAAGAACAGCGTGATAAACCAAGTTATTTACAGGTACTGAGATACCTAGTACCACGATAACTGCCACACCTAGGCCGATTGACGTTGTTACTTTCTTTGATACAGCAAGGAAAGTACACATACCTAGGAAGAAGGCTAAAGCTAAGTTTTCAATGAAAACCGCTTTTACAAATAAACTAATATAATGTTCCACTGCTCGCCCCTTACGCTTTTGCTTCTACTTGGTCTTTCTTGAAGGTACGAAGTACCCAGATGAATAAACCAATAATGAAGAATGCACTCGGTGGTAAAATCAATAGACCCATTGGTTGATACCAGCCACCATTTTGAACTAATGGAATAATATCAACACCGAATAGTGAACCTTTACCGAATAACTCACGGATGAAACCAACAGTTAGTAGTACTACTGAGTAGCCTAAACCGTTACCGATACCATCTAAGAAAGACATTAACGGTGGTGACTTCATTGCGTATGCTTCAGCACGACCCATTACGATACAGTTTGTAATGATTAGACCAACGAATACTGAAAGCTCTTTAGCAGTTGCATAAGAGAATGCTTGCAGTACTTGGTCAACAACGATTACAAGTGATGCGATGATCGTCATTTGCACGATGATACGTACAGATGATGGGATGTGGTTACGAATTGACGAAATAAACAAGCTAGAAAACGCAGTTACTAGTGTCAATGCGATTGACATGATTAGTGCATTTTTTAAGCTTGATGTTACCGCTAGCGCAGAACAAATACCTAGTACTTGTAATGCGATCGGGTTATTTGCGAATACCGGGCCAAATAGGACCGACTTCATTTCTTTAGTATCAGCCATTATTTCAACGCTCCTTCACGTACTTTCGCAAGGAATGGACCAAAGCCATGCTCGCCAGTCCAGAAGTCAACTGTGTGATCAACACCGTTTGAAGTTAATGTTGCACCAGAAAGACCATCGATTTGATGTTCGTTCTTCGCACCGCTCTTCATGATATTGATTGGTAACTCTTTACCTTGCCATTTAGCAGTCCATTGTGGATTTTGGATTTCACCACCTAGACCTGGCGTTTCGTTGTGCTTGAAGAAGTTGATGTTTTTAACTGTTTCACCATCGCTTTCAAGCGCTAAGAAGCCGTACATTACACCCCAAAGGCCATAACCTTGGATTGGTAGAATGATTGCGTCTGTAGAACCATCAGGTTTCTTCGAAATATATACAGGTGAGTTTTTTGTCATTCGCTGAATACCAGCGATGTCTTTAATTCCTTCTGCTTTCAACGCAAAGCTACGAGCCTGGTCGAATTTTGTTTTCTCGAAGTCAAATGAGTTAGGATCAGCACCTTCAACAAACTCACCTGTGTTCATGTCTACAACACGTGCTTCAATTTTTGAGTTAAAGGTATCTGACACAGTACCTGATACTTCAATGCCTGCAGCCGCTAAGATATTGCGTTGAATATCTTGTGTTTTGTTAGCTTGCTGTAAAGGACGAAGCTGAACTGAAGCAAACGATACGATGATTGCACACACTAAACATAGTGCAACAACAACGGTTAGCGTTTTGCCGATTGATTCGTTATTACTAGACATTACGTGCCAACCTCCGCTTGATATTAGCTTGCACTACAAAGTGATCGAATAATGGTGCAAATAAGTTAGCAAATAAGATTGCTAGCATCATACCTTCTGGGAATGCCGGGTTAACAACACGGATCATTACAACCATAAAGCCGATTAACGCACCGTAAGCGAACTTACCTTTGTCTGTGAATGATGCAGATACTGGGTCTGTTGCCATGAAGAACATACCAAATGCAAAACCACCAAGAACTAAGTGCCAGTGCCAAGGCATAGCAAATACAGCGTTGGTTTCTGAACCAATTGTATTCAGTAAGAATGCCGTTGCAACCATACCTAGGAATACACCTAGTACGATACGCCATGAAGCGATACGCACGTAAATTAGGAATAAACCACCGATTAATAGTGCTAGTGTTGACGTCTCACCCATAGAACCTTGAATGAAACCGTAGAACGCATTCCACCATAGCTCCATGTTGCTGTAATCAAGTGAACCAACAACAGCTTGGCCAAGCATAGTTGCACCAGAGAATGAATCTACTGCTGTCCATACTGTGTCACCTGAAATTTGCGCTGGGTATGCGAAGAATAAGAACGCACGACCGGCAAGAGCAGGGTTAAGGAAGTTACGACCTGTACCACCAAAGATTTCTTTAGCGATTACAACACCAAACGTAATACCTAGTGCAACTTGCCATAAAGGAATCGTCGCAGGCAGGATTAGTGCGAATAATACAGATGTTACGAAGAAACCTTCATTTACTTCGTGCTTACGCACTGAAGCAAATAGTACTTCCCAGAAACCACCCACAGCAAATGTTACTGCGTATATTGGTAGGAAGAAGCAGGCACCGTAAAACATTTTCGCGCCCCAACCAGAGTCAGCAGTTAATTCACCACCGAATAATTGGAACAGACCAACTTGCCATGTGTTTGCTAGTTCAAAACCTTGCGCTAAAGCACCAGCGGCCTGATGACCGATGTTGAACATACCAAAGAACATTGCAGGGAACGTCGCCATCCACACTAAAATCATCATACGTTTTAGGTCGATGTTATCGCGAACGTGTGTTTTGCCTTTATTTACATAACCTGGCGTGTAGAAAATAGTCGCTGCAGCTTCGTAAAGCGCATACCATTTTTCGTGTTTACCACCCGGTTCAAAATGCGGCTCAATATCTTCTAGAAATTTCTTTAAACCCATCTCTCTAGCCTTCCTTCTCGATCGTAGTCAAGCAATCGCGTAGGATTGAACCGTACTCGTATTTACCTGGACAAACGAAGGTACATAATGCTAAATCTTCTTCATCAAGCTCTAGCGCACCTAACGAAATAGCACCATCAAGATCACGTGCGATTAAGTCACGTAATAATAGTGTAGGTAGGATGTCTAAAGGCATAACACGCTCATAGCTACCAATTGGAACCATGGCACGCTTCGAACCACCTGTTGAAGTCGTCATGTTAAATAGACGGCTAGGAGCAAGGTGAGATAAGAAGGTACGTGTTACTGAGAACTTGTTAGCACCTGGTGCGATCCAACCGAATAGCTCTTTTTCGCGACCTTCAAGTAATACAGATACTTGAACATGGTAACGACCTAAGAACGCGTGTGGACCTTGAGAGATAGCGCCTGATAATACAGAGCCAGAAATTACACGGTTATCACCGTCTTCTAATTCACCAGCAACTAAATCATCTAAAGATGCACCTAGCTGAGTTTTCACTAAGCGTGGGTTTTTAACACGTGGACCAGCAAGAGAAACAACACGGTCTGTGAAGATTTCACCTGTTAGGAATAAATTACCAAACGCGATTACGTCTTGGTAACCTAAGTGCCAAACCTGCTTGCTTGCAGAAACTGGGTCTAAGTTATGAATGTGTGTACCAACAAGACCTGCCGGATGCTTGCCACCAAACTCATGTACTTCTACTTGAGGGATTGATGAACTAGGCACTTGGCTACCAGCTTGTTTACAAACAAATACTTTGCCGTCAGTTAAACGAGATACCACAGCTAAACCAGCTTCAAATGCTTGAGTGTTCTCAGCAATGATTACTGCAGGATCTGCAGCTAGCGGGTTAGTGTCGATAGCCGTTACAAAGATAGAGCTAGGATTTGCATCCAAAGCAGCTACTCTGCTGAATGGGCGAGCACGTAGTGCTGTCCATTGACCTGACTGAACTAGTACTTCTTTAACTTTTTCACGGTCTAAGCCCGAAAGCTCGTCGGCCTTGAAAGAGTCAAAGGTGATTTGCTCACTGCCATTAACTTCAATAACAACAGATTGCAGCACACGTTTAGCACCACGATTGATTTCTTTAACTACCCCAGAAGCTGGTGCAGTAAATAAGACGCCTGGGTTCTTTTTGTCTTCAAAAAGTACCTGGCCTTTTTTGACTTGGTCATCCACGCGAACATGCATGGTTGGACGCATACCAATATATTCTTCACCTAGCACAGCTACACGTTTGACGGCAGAACCATCGTGAATAACTTGCTGAGGTGCGCCCTCTATCGGTAAATCCAGACCTTTTTTTATGTTGATCATACGCACTTGCATTACATTAACGGAAAGAAACTGAAAAATCGTACCAACCACGTCGCCATTTGATATGCTCAAGTTAAACTCTAAGTATCAAAGAATAGCCTGTTTAACACCCCAAACAAGCAACGCAGTAAACTCCTCACATATATTGCCCGAATTTTAACATCAATCAGGGTGACTATGCGAGAGCAAATATGAAATTTATACGACAGATACGGTTATTTAGACTACAAAAACCTTTTGAATAAAATTCAATATAGACCAAAGTGCTATTGATGATGTTTTATTTTCATCCAGAAACAAAAAAGTCGCTTAAAAAAGCGACTTTACAAAATCAAGTTTGTTTAGCAATTAATCGATTAATTGTGAAATCGCAACATCAGGATTCACATCTTGCTCGTAATCTACGCTGTCGATACCAAAGCCGAATAAACGTAAAAATTCATTGTGGTAACCCACGTAGTCCGTTAATTCGTCAATTGTATCTGTATCCACTGTATCCCAAACATGTTGTACACGAGCTTGAACATCATCTTCTAACTCTTTGTAGTTTTGGAATAAATGACCACCTTCGTCAAAACGTGGTGTTTCACCGTAAAGGTTTTCAGTAAATAGTGAATGAATTTGCTCAATGGTACCTTCGTAAGTACCGTCTGCTTTCATTACTTTGAATAAAGCAGAGATATATAAAGGCATAATTGGAATTGCCGAGCTTGCTTGTGTCACAACCGCATTTAATGAAGAAACATACGCTTCGCCATTTAAGCCTTTTGTAGACTCTTTGATTGCTTGTGTTGCACGGTCAAGATCTTCTTTCGCTTTACCAATTGTCGCATGACCGTAAATTGGCCACGTTAACTCTTTACCGATATAGGTGTAAGCGGTTGTTTTGAAGTTATCAGCGAGCACATCCGCTTCTTTTAATGCGTCAATCCACATTTCCCAATCTTCACCGCCCATTACTTTAATTGTATTGTCGATGTCTTCTTGGCTTGCTGCTTCAACGGTTACTTCATCAATCACACGCTTTGAAGTGTTTAGGTTCTTCGTAGTGATATCTGAGCCAATAGGCTTAAGTGTTGATGAGTAAGTCTCACCTGTATTTGGATCAGTACGACGAGGTGACGCAAGGCTATAGATAACTAAATCAATTTTACCTAGATCAGCTTTGATAGTATCAATTGCTTTTTGCTTGATTTCGTTAGAAAACGCATCACCATTGATATTTTTAGACCATAAACCTGCTTCTTCAGCAGCTGTTTGGAATGCTGCTGTGTTGTACCAACCTGCAGAACCCGTTTTGCGTTCGCTACCTTCTTTTTCAAAGAAAATACCTAACGTTTTAGCACCGCCACCAAATGCAGCCGTGATACGTGATGCTAGGCCGTAACCTGTAGACGCACCAATCACTAATACATTCTTAGGTGCATTGCTCAGTGGTCCTTGCGCTTTCACATAATTAATTTGTTCTTGTACGTGCTCAGCACACCCTACTGGATGCGCGTTAGTGCAGATAAATCCACGAATTTTCGGCTTAATGACCATTGATCATCCTATATCTATCACAATAAAAATTAGCGCTAGTTTAAAGGCTAATAGTTAAAATACAGGTCTGATCAGTAAAACTTTTCAGACCCACTTAAATCTTTCGAGCTTAAAACCCCAATTGACAAGCAGTTTAGAGTGACTGTCCTTCTAACTTAGAATGACTGTCCTTCTAACTTTGAGTGACTGTCCTTCTAACTTTAGGTGGCTGTCCTGCTAATTTAGTCGAACTTTGAGCCACCTAAGCATTTTGGTGATTCAGGTGCCTGTCCATGTTGTTCACTGAACTCTTCTGGAGTAAATGTGTGAATCGCTAATGCATGAATATGGTTTGCTAATTCATCTTTTAATAGCTCATTAATTTGACGGTGACGGGCAAGTAAACGTTTACCCGCAAATTCTTCACTCACAACCACCACTTTGAAATGCGATTCAGTTCCACGGCTATGCATATGGCTTTCATTGACAACATTCAGGTGTTTACATTCGATACCCGCAGCAAGCTTTTGCTCTATTTGTTGTTGCATTGACATGTGTCATAGACCTTTAATAAGAAAATAATTGGCAGCTACTATATCAAGGGCATGAGTCATTTTGCCAATGATTTTATATGATTGAACGAAAGGTAAGGTTAATTCGAGGGTGTTTGAGTCTTTGCTGCTTTGGCAAACTATGCTGGTAATCGCGCTGGCTAAAACCATTCATGATTAAACAGCTACCACTTTGCAGCACAATGCTATGTTGTTCATTATTATGTTTGTGCTTTATTTTAAATATCCGTTCGGCCCCTAGTGATACAGAAGCGATTGTCGGTTGCTCCCCAAGTTCTTTCTCATCGTCACTATGCCAGCCCATACAATCATGACCATCTCGATACAAATTAACTAAAAGCGCATTGAATGGTATCTGCAAAGTTCTTGTTAAGCGTACACGCATAGCATCAAGCACCTCCGGCCATGGCTCAACGATTAACTGTGAACCCGAGTAGCCATAACTTACATTTTGATCAGCAATAAAGCATTGCAAACGTGGGATCACATGGCTTTTTCCGTACACTTTTATAGTTGGTTGTTGCCAATTTAGCTGCTGCTGAAGAAAGTAAAATAATTCGAGGCTTTTTTGTGCACTCAATGCATTAGCTTGGTAAGAAAACCCATCAGGTAAATGATTAGGGTTGGCGTTTGGCTGTTGCATGTTAGAATTTACCTATACATTAATACATTCGTAAAATCATGATGACCACCCAAGCACAGCTCGGTGATAACACCTATACCCTAGAACGCTTTCCGTTAGATCAAAAGAATCGCAGTCTTCAAGCGTGGGACTCAGGCGATGAGTACCTTGTCAATTATGTACAAGAGCACTATCCAGATGCAAATTCAATCCTGATACTCAATGACAGTTTTGGCGCTTTAGCCTGTGCCTTTAATACGTTAACAGTTTATTCAGTTAACGACTCGTATATTGGTCATCAAGCTACCCGCTATAATTTACAAGCTAATGAGTTATCAACAGATTCTTTAACGCAACTGGACTCATTAGCAGCATTACCTAATCAGGTTGATTTAGTGATATTAAAAGTGCCACGCAATTTAGGCTATCTTCAGCATCAACTTGCCGCAATCAGTGCAGCTTTACCTGCCGACATTGATGTTATTGCAGCTGGAAAAACGAAAGACATTCACAACTCAACTATAAAGGCTTTTAGTCAGTATATCGGTGAAACATCAACCAGCTTAGCGGTTAAAAAGTCCCGCTTAATTATCAGTAAAACCAGTGGTCTTAATAAAGTTGCCCCCTTCCCTGTTAACTGGCCACTTGAAGGAAGTGAGTTTGAAATTCAAAATCATGCCAATGTATTTTCTCGAGACTCATTAGACATTGGCGCGCGCTTTTTCTTTAACTATTTGCCACAAACAAGTAAAGCTCGCAGCATCATTGATTTAGGCTGTGGTAATGGTGTTGTTGGCTTAATGACCTTAAAGCGTTGCCCTAAAGCCCATGTGACCTTCGTTGATGAGTCGTTTATGGCCGTTGAATCAGCTAAATTAAACGTCGCTCACAATCTACCAGAGCAATTAGAGCAGTGTGAGTTTGTCCAAAACGATTGCTTAACCGATTTTCAACCTAACAGTGTTGACCTCGTTTTATGTAATCCGCCATTCCACCAAGCGCAAGCGGTTACTGATCATATTGCTTGGCAAATGTTCAAACAGGCAAAACACACATTAAAGCACGGTGGTGAATTAAGAATTATTGGTAATCGTCATCTAGACTATCATGAAAAGTTAAAACGCATGTTCGGCAATTGTAAGTTGTTAGGGTCTAACAAAAAGTTTGTCGTACTAAGTGCAACAAAGAATAATTAATGGAGCTAACTAAATGAAAAAAATACTTCCTTTATGTGCGGTACTTGCGCTTGCAGCATGTAGCAACCAACCCAATCAATTAATTTTAAACCCCGTTTATCAAGGCGGCAAAATTTCAAACCTTAGTACTAGCGTTAGTACTAGCGTAATTGATTTACGCGGCGACAACGTGACCCTAAAAATTATTGAATCAGATAAAACTAAAACCCTTGCCAGCCCAGGTATTACTGATTCAGTGAAAAGCGCTCTAGACAGTGCGTTAAGCCGTAATGGGGCGAGTATCTCAAACTTGGCAACAACACGCTTTGAATTAGATATTCATAAGCTACAAGCAGTTGTTACTGAAAAGATGATGACTCACACAAGTGACGCAACTATTGAATTAGGCTTAAGAGTAATCAGAAACTCAAGCACTTTCAGCAAGATATACCGTGGTAATGCAAACCTAGAAGGGCCACTCAGCCATGACCGTGCAAAAGTAGAAGGTCAGCTTAATAAGTTGACTGAGCAAATAATTACCCGCATTGTATCTGACCCAGAATTAATCGCCTATTTAGAAGGTTAACTATGAAGCGTATTTTATTACTTAGTTTTATATTGTTTTTTGCTCACAGTTCATTCGCAGCGACTGAGGGTAAATTTATTCAAAAAGATAATATGTTTCCACGCGTAGAAATTGTCACTACGCTTGGCAGTATTGTGGTCGAAATGGATCGTTCACGCGCACCAATAACCGTAAATAACTTTCTAACTTACGTTGCCGACGGTAGCTATCAAGGTAGTGTGTTTCACCGTGTAGAACGTGATGAAGACAACGAACGTGATTTTGTTATTCAAGGCGGTGGTTACGATAAAGACTATGATGGTCTGTACGAAGGTGACCCTATTTTTAATGAAAGTGGCAACGGGTTAAAAAACGATATGTATAGCATCGCAATGGCATATCAAGACCGTAAACCTCACTCAGGTACTCGTCAGTTTTTCTTTAATATGGACGATAACGATCATCTTAATCCTGGTCGCGACTGGGGCTTTGCCGTATTCGGTATGGTCATGGATGGCTATGACACACTAGACAAAATCATGCGTGTCGAAACCGCTTTTAACGAAAAAATCGGTTACAGCTTTGTACCCAAAGATCCTGTTGTTATCTTAAACGTAAAAGTGCTTGACGCTAATCAATAATAAATAGGGGCGCACGCCCCTTAAACTGGCAACACTATGACAAAACCCCTTTCTATTTCAGAGTATTTCTCGTACTTCAAAGATAAACGTTTAATCAATATATTCATCTTTGGTATCAGCAGTGGCTTTCCTTGGGTATTGATTGGCTCTGTCATGTCGGCTTGGCTAAAAGACGAAGGCTTAAGCCGCAGTATGATCGGGTTATTTGGCATAGTGTTTGGTGCGTATAGCATTAACTTTTTATGGTCACCGCTCGTTGACCGTGTAAAGTTACCTGTTTTATTTAACTGGCTAGGCCAGCGCCGTAGCTGGATTTTACTTTGCCAGTCAGTGATTTTTATTGGCACCTTTTCACTTGCTGGGCTCGATATCAAGGCCAACCTCTGGTTTGCTGCCGCGCTGTGTTTAGTTATTGCTATCGCTTCTGCGACTCAAGATATTGCTATTGATGCATTTCGTATCGACACTTTAGCCGAAAACGAAAGCCACAAAGCCACCGCAGCAGCTGCAATGGCCACTTCAGGTTGGTGGAGCGGTTACGCCCTATTAGGCGCCCTGCCATTTTATATGGCCGACATCCCTTCAATTGATTGGCCACAAGTTTACTTTTTCTTATCTGTGGTAATGCTGCTATTAATGAGCAGCGTATTGTGGGCAAAAGAACCCGAATCAAACCGTGATGCTGTTCAAGCTGAGCTTGAACAAACCTATCAACAAAAGCTAGCTGGTAGTACGCAGACTCGCTTTGCTAAAGTGATTGCATGGCTTGCTGTAACCGTTTTTGATCCTTTCAGAACCTTCTTTGCCCGTAATGGCGTAAAAACAGCATTGGCATTATTGGCCTTTATTTTCTTATTTAAAATCGGTGAAGCCTTTTTAGGGCGAATGTCTATCGTGTTTTATAAAGAAGTCGGCTTTTCAAATAGTGACATAGCGACCTTCTCAAAAGTGGGCACTGCAGTGCTCACCATCGCTTTTACTTTTTTAGGAAGCTTATTCAATCAACGCTATGGCATTGTAAAAGGCTTGTTTATTAGCGGTATTGCGATGGCAGCTTCAAACTTAGCTTTTGCCTGGATCGCTATTGCAGGCCCCAAACTGAGTCTGTATGCATTTGCTATTATTATTGATGGTTTTACCCAAGCTTGGTCACTGGTAGCCATGGTGGCGTTTATATCCATGTTATGTGATAGAGCATTTAGCGCGACCCACTATGCACTACTTGCTTCATTGGGTAATTTAGGCAGAACCTTACTGTCGAGCTACAGCGGCGTGGTTATTGATGACTGGTTAGGTGGAAACTGGGCGATGTTCTTTGTGCTAACTGCATTGATGGTGATCCCATCACTGGTATTTTTATTCTTAATTCGTCATAAGCTTTATGCGTTAGAAAACAACTATCACCAAAACAATTAACAAATCTGATACGTATGTGATTAAAGAGAGGATGATGCAAGGGAGAGACTTTAAATAGCGCTTCCTTGCACTATTTATATTACTTTAAAAGCGGCGTTTCGCTTTTAGTAATGAATAATTAAGCGTCTTTAAGTAAATTAAGGCCTTCGTACGGGTCAACTTCTAAAGCATCACAATAACGCATGAATTCAATTACATCTAAACGACGTTCTTGGTTTTCAATTTTACCAATGAAAGAATGCGGCGTACCTAAAACCTGTGCAAGGCTACGCATTGTGTGACCTTTCTCATGACGCTTAGTTTTAAGCCATTTCGTTAATTTCGAGTTTTCTTCAGAAGAAACTGTTTTACCCATCATAAAATACATCTCCTACTAGATGATTCAAGTTAATAATTTAAGAGTGAAATTTGCCCGTCTCACTCTTGGACACATTATATACTAATAATTTTCAGTTTGAATGATTAATTATACAAATGTCCACCTTTTAGGTATGGACCGTTTTAGTATACAAGTCTAAGTGTAGTTAAAATTAAAGCATGTGCTCTATAGTTAACTGGTTAACTGTACCAAAAAATTGATCAATTGGAAGTGTAACAAGATGAAAGTATCACTTTAAAATCTGCATATTTATGCTTAAAGTGTATGTAAATACTGAAAAAGGTTAAGAAATGTTTCGTATATTATTTTTGTTGCCAATTGTACTGTGTGTCGCGTGGTACCTATTTTTAAAACAGAATCGTGTACCAATTAAGCAAGGTAAGAAGGGATTTGTGTATATTTTGATCGCCTCTGCGTTAGTTTTAGGCTTCTTTTTACTGATGATTAAAGTGACCCAACACTAGGGTCACTCATTTTTAATTAATCAGTAACGAAATTACCGATTACCGACGACGATCTCGCAGCATTAACAAGCAAGGCGTAAGTACCAGTGTTAATACAGTAGCAAATGTTAATCCACCCGCAACAGCCGTGGCCAATTGCACCCACCACTGAGTAGATGGCGCACCAAAATCAATATGACGGTTAAATAAGTCAATATTCACTTGCAGTACCATCGGCATTAATCCCAATATGGTGGTTACGGTAGTTAATAGTACAGGACGTAAACGCTGAGCACCGGTTCGTAAAATCGCATCTTTTGCAGCAAGACCTTGGCTACGTAAAACATTATAGGTATCAATCAATACAATATTGTTATTAACCACAATACCTGCAAGCGAGATAACCCCGATTCCTGACATCACGATACCAAACGGTTGCTGTAATACGATTAAGCCTAAGAACACACCCACAGTTGAAAACAGCACGGCACTTAAAATCAAAAATGCCTGATAAAAGCTATTAAATTGCGTTACCAGAATGATACCCATCACAAACAGGGCAACCACAAAAGCCTGCTCAAGGAAGGCTTCTGATTCATCTTGATCTTCAGTTTCACCGCGCACTTTAATTTTCACACGCGGATCTAGCCCTTGCTCCTCTAGTTGCGCTTGTAAACGAGGCAACGCTTTGGCAAGTTGTTCACTCGGTTTCATGTCTGCATTAACGGTAACAACGCGCTGAGAATCAACACGGCGGATAGTATCAACTTTAGGAGCTGCTTGGCGCTCAACAAAGTGACTAATTGGCACTTGCCCATGCATAGTTTTTACACGCAACGTTTCAAGACGTCCTAAATCTCGCTTGTCATGAGGAAAGCGTACGCGTATATCAATCTCATCATCAACATCATCTGGGCGGTATTCCCCTAGTTTTAAACCATTAGTAATAAGCTGAACATTCGCCCCTAGCATACTGGCATCCGCACCAAAACGAGCCGCATCCGAACGATTCAATTTAAGTTGCCACTCAATGCCCGGTTTTGAAGCACTGTCATCAACATTTCGAAACGCGCCATCATTTTCGATAGCTTGTCTTACTCGTTTTGCTTCACTGTTAAGCACATCAACAAATCGAGAGCTGAGTTCAATACTCAGCGCTTTGCCACCACCGGGGCCGTTTTCATCTTTACGAAGTTCAATTTCGACACCAGCATAACTTGCCGTGATTTCGTTAACTTGACTGATTATATCTTCTGCAGGTGGGCGCTCATCCCAGTCTTTTAGATTCATTCTAAACGTGCCTACCTGATCTTTACCGCCAGTACGGGCATACAAGGTTTTAATACCTTCCACTTTTAAGATGCGTGACTCAATGTCTTTCATGATCACGTCTTTTTCAAAAATAGATAAGTCACTGTAAGAGCGTACTTTAATATTGACGCCATTTGGCTCAACATCAGGAAAGAACTCAACCCCTAACTTAGAAACAGCAAATGCAAAGAACACCAAAATAGAAAACACGATTGCAGCAGCAAGGCTCCACCAAGGACGCTCTGTTGCATAATCAAGCACTCGAATATAACGCCCAAGCATCCCTTTAATTTGTGTTAAGTCACCAGACTCAGCTAACTCTAAATCATGTTTTTGCTGCTCAGAAAGCGGCCTTGATTTTCCTATTAATCCACCAATGGTTGGCACAAAAACCAATGCCATAAGTAATGACGCAGTCAAGGTGGCAATAAGCGTAATCGGCAAGTATTTCATAAACTCGCCCATCATTCCCGGCCAAAATATTAGCGGTGCAAAGGCAGCTAATGTCGTTGCCGTAGAAGCGATGATTGGCCACGCCATTCGCTCAGCAGCTAGTTTATAAGCAGCCTTGCGTGGTTTGCCTTCACTCATCGCTCTGTCAGCAAACTCACTGACAACGATTGCACCGTCCACCAGCATACCGACAGCCATGATGAGTGCAAAAAGCACCACGATATTCACCGTTAAACCAAATACAGAGATCACTAAAATCCCGGTTAAGAATGAACCAGGAATGGCAATACCTACTAAGAAGGCGGTGCGCGCGCCAAGTACCGCCACAATCACAATAACTACCAACAATACAGCAGACAGCACATTATTTTGCAGATCAGAGAGCATCATTTTCACGTCTTTTGACATGTCGCCGGTGTAATCCACTCGTATATGCTCAGGCCAAATTTCCTTGGCCTCATTCACCACTTTTTTAACTTGATCGACCGTATCAATAATATTTTCGCCAGCACGTTTTTTTACTTCCAGCGAAACCGCGTGGCGGCCATTAATACGTGCGATTGAGGTTGGATCTTTATATGCTCGGCGAATTTTTGCTACGTCCATAAAACGCACCACCCTATCGCCAACAACTTTCACAGGTTGCTCCATCACATCCTGAATCGTCTCAAATACCGATGGGATTTTTACAGCAAAGCGGCCTTTACCAGTATCAAGGGTGCCAGCAGCAACTAAGCGGTTGTTATTTGATAGCAGTTGAATAATGTCATTCGGTTCAAGGCCATAAGAAATCATCGCCAATGGATCGACCTCAATTTCGACCATATCCTCGCGGTCACCACCTACATCAACTTCTAATACACTAGAAATGCTTTCTAGTTCATCTTTTAGATTACGGGCCAGGGTTAGTAAACCTCGCTCTGGCGCATCGCCTGACAAGGTTAATGTAATGGTTGGCTGCTGATCTTCCATCAAGATTTCATGAACTTCTGGTTCTTCTGATTCAGAAGGCAGTTTTGCCTTAGCTAAACTAACTTTATCTCGTACATCAGCTAAGGCTTCTTTGGGATCCATACCCGCAATAAACTCAAGGGTCACAGAGGCATGTCCTTCACTTGCCACCGCTGACATTTCTTTTACGCCTTCAATCGAGCGTAGCTCAATCTCCATTGGCCTAACTAATAGCCGCTCAGCATCTTCAGGGGAAATACCGTCATGAATAATCGACACATAAATAAAAGGAATAGTGACATCAGGATTCGCTTCTTTAGGGATGGTTTGATATGTCACCCACCCCGAGATCAGCAACAAGATGAAAATAGATAAAACTGTACGCGTGTGAGTCAACGACGCTTCAATTAAGTTTTTCATACTTAGTTGCTCGTTGCTTCAGTAAACACAGGCTCAACTTTGTCACCGGCACGCACAAAACCTTGACCAAGGGTAATAACATTCGCTTGCTCACCTAAACCCCAAAGCCAAACGCCCTGCTCGGTGCTTTTAGCTAGATTTACTGACTTAAACTCTACAATATTGTCGTCATTCAGGACTTTTACGCCGATATTACCTTGTTCATCTAGGGCCATAAAAGCCGGGCTTAATAACATGGCAGGCTCAGTTGGCAACTCAATATTAAGCTGAGTCGAAAAACCTGCTTTATATTTCATACCCGGGTTTTCAAACGCCGCTTCGATGCGAAATGTATTAGTGCTGTCATCAGCAACAGAGGCAATATAACGAATTCGACCCGGATAGGTTTTGTCATTTAACACATGAGCAAAGGTAGCTTGCCCAACTTCTAAGCCTTGCACTTCTTTTTGAGTCGCATCGGCTCTGACAATTAACGGGTCTAAATCAGCAAGCTGCAAAATAGGGTCGCCTATGCCAACATAATCACCAATTTCGACTAAACGTTTGTTGATAACGCCATCAAAAGCAGCACGTACTTCAGTGCGCTCTAGCTTTAATTCAAGGCTTACCAAAGTTGCTTTTGCTTGTTGCAACATAGCTTGTGCTTGCATGGTCAATACTTTGTTTTGTAAACCTTGCTGATTAAGTTTAAGCGCGCCTTCGTATTCAGTTTGATACTGGGCAACTAAGGCTTCTGCTGATGTGATTTGGGCGGCTAAATCAGATTTATCGAGACGTAAAATAACCTGATCTTGTTTTACAAACTGACCTTCTTCAACCAAAATTTCGAGTACTTGCCCTGCTTGCCTAGCGCTAATGTTCGCGATTTTGTCAGGCTCTGACTTTCCATAAAAAGTTAGGTTTTTATTAATATTCTTAGCGACCAACGGCATCACTTGCACTTTAGGCAAGCGCTCTTGAACTTGCTGATCACTTTGCTGTGCTTTTTGATCTGCTTTGCTATCCCCAGACAGCATCCACAGTACAATCACCAAAACAATGGCGATAGCTAAAATATAGGGTTTCTTTTCTATAATTGTAGTTATATTTGGCAACGCAAAATTCCTTCTAATAATGCGTAAAATTTAGCAGAGGCGGGATATTATGAGAAGTTAAAGCAATAAAAAAGCCACATAAAGTGGCTTTTTTAAATAATTCATTAAACGCTGAAGCTGGCTCCGCAACCACAGGTTGTTGTTGCATTCGGGTTATTAACAAAAAAGCGTGCGCCTTCAAGCCCTTCAGTGTAATCCACGGTACCATCAACTAAATATTGAATACTCATAGGGTCAATTACTAGCGTTACACCATTTTTAACAATTTCTAAATCGCCAGGGTTAGCTTTTTCATCAAAAGTAAAACCATATTGGAAACCTGAGCAACCACCACCTGTTACATAAACACGTAGTTTAAGATCTGGATTCTCTTCTTCTTCGATTAACTGTTTAACACGAACAGCTGCTGCATCGCTGAACTTGATTGGCAACTCATCTGACATACCAAAACCCTCAAAACCTATATTGGCCGCAATTATCTAATACCCGAGTGTTTTAATCAAGTATCACCAGAAGAGCATCTCAATTATGGTGAGGGCAACTGGCTAAGCCATTCGACTTGGACTAAAGTTAATTTGTACTACATTTGGGCTGGCATGAGTTTGCACTGAGGGAAGATAATTGTGATAGAGCATTTCAAGCTGCATTTTATAACTGATAATTTAAGCAGTGCGCAGGTCATTCCAGCTGAATACGATTTACTCCTTGTTTTTGCTTCAATCCTCACAGCCGTATTTGCTTCGTATATCTCATTTTTATTATCTGCTCGTATCAAACACTCTTATCTAAAAAATGAAAGTCAGATCTGGACCATCATGGCATCGTGTTTTTTAGGTATAGGTATTTGGGGTATGCATTTTGTAGGTATGCTTGCCTATACCTTACCCATCCCTATTGAATACAACATTAGCATTACCTTGATATCAATTTTGCCAAGTGTGTTTGCCAGTTACATCGTACTCTCACCAGCACTACAAACCGACAAAGGGCTACTATTTAGAAGTGTGCTAATGGGTGCTGGGATTGGCTCGATGCATTTTGTTGGCATGATGGCGATGGTGATGCCTGCAAAAATGGCTTATGAGCCTTGGTTGTTCTCTTTATCTATTATCGTCGCTATTGTACTGTCAGGTATCGCATTAAAAATTAATGATTTTCGACTTGCTAAAGGGGTTCATCAAACACGGATGAACTTGGTGGTGGCTTTGATAATGGGCAGTGCAATTTCGGGAATGCATTACATCGGCATGATTTCGATGTCTGTTTTTGAAACTGAATACACCACCTATGTTACAACCCACGACTACTCGACGTTAGCACAACTTATTATTTTTATTCTGGTGGCATTAAGTCTGTTTGTATTGGGTGCTGTTGAGCTCAGAGCAAGGAGCTTATTATCAGCAAAACTAAAAGCAGTACTTAATACCGTACAAGATGTGGTAATTAGCTTTAATAATGAAGGAAAAATTGAATTTGCAAACCCGGCTGTTAACCAAGTTTTTGGCTATCAGCCACATGATTTAATAGGCAAACATATTCGTACCCTGATCCCCGAAAGATCGTTAGAACTTGATGAAATCCTCAGAGATTCACAGCTCAGTAAAAAAACGGCGGGTAAAAGTAGCAGTCGGCTCTTAAAAGGACAACGAGCCAATAAAAAACGATTTCCCATTACATTAACAATCAGCTCAATTGGTAAAAAAGAGTCAGGTCCTTATGTGGCGACAATAAAAGATCTCTCTGATATTCGAAACCAAGAAGCCTTTACACAAACTATTTTCGATAATTTACCCATCATGTTGTTTGTAAAAGAAGCTGAGCATCTTACATTTAGCCATGTAAATAAAGCGGGTGAGCAACTCCTCGGTAAAAATAAAGACCAACTAATCGGTTTAAATGACTTTGATATTTTCAGTAATGAACAAGCAGTCAGTTTCGTGCAAACCGATCGGGATGTATTGAAAAGTGATGACACTCTAACTATAGAGGAAAAGCCGGTTACTATTGATGACAATACTCATTACTTAAGAACACGGAAACTCACAATTAAAGACAGTAATGGTAAAGCGCAATATTTATTGGACGTTTCTGAAGATGTTACTGAATTAAAACAAGCAAAAACCGAGCTTGAAAGCTTACACCAACGCATGTCTATGGCTGCAGATGCTGCTCATATTGGTATATGGGAGTGGAATTTTGACACTAATGAACTGATTTGGGATGACTGGATGCATACCTTATTTGAAATTCCAAAATCAGAATTCAAAGGGGACTATTCAGCATGGGCAAATAGCTTGCATCCAGATGAATATGAAGACGTGACTAACAAGCTAAAACTCGCAATTTTAAATGGCGAAGAGTTTCACGCAGAGTTTCAGATTGTTCTACCCTCTGGCAAAACACGCTATATCAATGCAGATGGAAGAATATACGGCAACCGCATGATTGGCGTTAACTTCGATATCACGAAACGCGTCATGGCAGAGAAGAAAATTAGGCAATTAGCACAAACAGACTACCTTACTGGTTTAGCAAATCGTAGTGCGCTTGAGCGATTCATCAAGCAAGAATTTGCCCGTGTTGAGCGCACAGGCTCTAAGGTAGGTTGTCTGTATTTTGATCTTGATAAGTTTAAGCCGATTAACGACACCCATGGCCATGCAGTGGGAGATAAAGTACTGGTAGAAGTTGCTAAACGCTTACAAGATACTGCTCGCAAAACCGATTGTGCTGCACGCATTGGTGGTGATGAGTTTGTAGTTATTGTTACCGACATAGAAAACCAAGTACAAATAAACCGTGCACTATCACGATTGATCTGTGCGATTAAGGCGCCGATAAAATCAGAGTATGGTGACTTGCTCGTTGAGGCGAGTGTTGGCTTTGCATTATATCCTGACGATGCGCAATCATTTGACGAATTACTTAGCATGGCCGATAAGCGTATGTATGACCAAAAACATCACTGCTTTAGTTGTAATGTTATGAACTGCAAATAAGCAAATTAATAATGCTAAAAAATCTAATTTAGACGTATACTTATTAAACAATTAATAATGATTCTTTTTCCATGCTTTCTCGCTTTTATTATTTTATGGTACTTGTTTTTAGCTCGCTTGCAGCTGCTGATAGCACGTACCAAGAAACATGGGAAATCACCTCTTTAGAAGCCCCGCCGTATGCAAGTAGTACAATGGAAAATGGCGGTGATGCTATTGCACTACTAAGAGACAGGCTTGCCAAAAAATCGATAAACCTCGAAGTTGAATATTTACCTTGGCAAGATGCAATAAAAAAAGCCCAGTTAACCGGCTACCTGGGTTATTACCCTGCTTGGCCATCTGAAATGATGCCCGGCTTTGTTGCTTCACCCACTATTTTAAATTCTCAACTAGCTGTCATTACCACTCAGTCTAATCCACAAGATTTTGAAAACCTTGAACAGCTTTTTAATGAGCACAAAGTTGGCGTTGTTGAGCCTTATATTTACCCGGGTGTGGTCGAAAAAGTAATTCAATCCTATGCTGACAGCATAGTGCAAACAGCAAACGATGAAGAACTATTTCACTTATTTCAAACTAAGCAGATTAATTTTGCGATTACTGCACCAAAAGTGCTTAACTATTTTGCTGAGCAACAAAACCTATCTGAGCCAAAAATAGTAACTCAGTTTACCGACTCCCCATTAGTGATTGGCATACGCAATGACGCTGAAAACAAAGCTAAAATAGCCTTACTCAATGATTTATTTACTGACGCAAAGCCATCTGCAACAAATTACTCTCGGCCAAAAAAGCTGTTGTTAACCTATATAGATATTCCGCGTGTAGCACCATTTAAAGCGTTAATGAGTGATGTTTATAATGATTTAAATATCAAAGTCCAGATGCAAGCAACACCATCTCGAAGAGGCGTATTGTTATTAAATGCAGGCATCGTTGACGGCGATATTGTGCGCTCACAAAGTAATATGCGTAAATTCGAGAATATTATTGTCGTAGAACCTAGCCTTGGCGTTATTAACTTAGTGCTTCTATGTCGAAAAGCGCTGCCATGCGATAGAGATAATTTATACAACCCAAACAACCGAATTATGAGCTCGATTGGTGATATCGAAATTCTTAATGAGTTTGATATTAAAGCCGAGATCATTCATAACGAAGACTTGAGCCATACGCTTACTATGCTAAAAAAAGGTCGTGTCGATTATGCACTTTATCCTGCGCTCAATAACGATATAACTACCTTTAAAAAAGATTTTTCTGTAATTGTACTAAGGCAAATGGCTATCAACACGGTTATTCATAAAAAACATGCCCCGTTGGTAGATGAAATATCAAAAGCCATTACAGCTCGCTTACCTGAATTAACGCAGCGAATTAATAACGACAGCAAAGATTAGCTAGATTTACCCAAAATGCAGATAAAATTATAAAATCCCAACGACTTAGTTAATTTGATTTGCTAAACTGCGGCTCAAAAGTGCTGTGAGGAAATATGCATGTGGCTTGAGAGACTAAGACGTCGCCTAGCAAAGCCTAAAACATCTGTGCAATTGTGCTTACTTGGTGTAAGTGCAGGGTTAATTGCGGCAGTGTTGATCATACTTTTTCGCCTCACAATCATGTTTTTTCAAAGCTTATTTTTAGATAAGCCTGATGACTTCACCACTTTACCAACCTATGAGCGGATGATACTGCCAGTTGGTGCAGCCTTACTAATTGCCTTATTCGCCGCCCTAACAGGCTTTAAGCATTATCGTCTTGGCATTCCATTTGTAATTCACCGTATTAAAAAACATTATGGCCATATGCCGCTTTACAACACGGTAAACCAATTTGTCGGCGGTGCATTAGCCCTTATTAGTGGCTTTTCGGTCGGTCGAGAAGGCCCCTCAGTACATATGGGTGCAACGGGTGCCAGTTTACTGGCCGATAAACTACACCTTCCGCACAATGCAATGCGTACCCTCACCGGTTGTGGTGTTGCAGCTGGTATTGCTGCTTCATTTAACACCCCACTTGCAGCCGTTATCTTTGTCATGGAGGTGGTACTGAGGGAGTATAAGGTGCATATTTTCGTGCCCATTATGCTCGCAGCGGTTACCGGCGCATTAGCCACTCAATTTGTCTTTGGTGACGCTTCAGAGCTTGCACTTATCACCATGAACCCATTGAGTGGTTGGCATTACCCATTTTTAATCATTTTTGGTATGGCACTTGGCGCTGTTGCTTATGCATTTAACCAAAACTTGATGCTTATAATCCGTACCTTCAAACCACTAAGTATGTTCCCTCGTCTATTACTAGCAGGATTAATAGCTGGTTTAATTGCTTATATGGTTCCTCATGCAATGGGCTCTGGTATGAGTGCTATCACTATTGCTATTGAATCACCAGATGATGTGCAGTTTTTAACTACCATCTTGATTGCTAAATTACTCGCCACCTTATTTGCCATTGGTTTAGGTATTCCAGGTGGGATCATCGGCCCTGTTATTGGGCTTGGGGTATTAATGGGCACCTTAATGGCCTTTTTCGCGCAGTTTATTAGTCCGGGTGTTGATATCACAGGTACCTATAGCATGCTTGGCATGGCAGGATTATTGGCAGCAACATTACACGCACCACTGGCAGCTCTCACTACGGTTATGGAATTGACCTCAAGCCCCGAGATCATTGTGCCAGCCATGTTGGTGATCTCAACGGCTTATGTCACGGCGTTGCAGTTTTTTGGTAACCGCTCTATTTTCATGCAGCAACTTGATTTCCAAGGGCTTGAATATCAAATATCGCCAGCTACCGAAGCATTACAAAAAGTAGGTGTGATGGATGAAATGGATGAGCAATTCAAGCTGCTTTACAGTGACGACAAACAACAAATTAAAGAGTCGCTCGATGCCCTTGATAGCCAAACCCCGCTGATTGTTCATGATGAAGAGAATGGCTATCGTCTTGCAGAATATGATTTAAGCCTGATGTCTGACCAAGAAAGTAATATCAAATATGTCAGCCTTGCCGGCCTTAGTAGCCAAGCAACATTAGCCGATGCTTTTGACTTATTAAAAGATAAACGCAGCGGTGCGGTATATATTTACAACCTGCTTGATAACCAACAGATTATGGGCCTTTTGCGTTGGGACCAAATCAGACATATCCTTACCATTCGCAACAGTTTGTTATAACAATTAAAATGGATGCTTAAATGACTGCGCTATTAGTTTATAAAACCTTCCACGTATTCTTTATGATTGCTTGGTTTGCCGGTATTTTTTACCTGCCACGTCTTTTTGTTTACCACGCAATGAGTGAAGAAAAAGCCTGTAACTCAATGCTGAAAGTAATGGAACGCCGCTTACTGTTTTTTGTGACACCGTTTGCTGTTTTAACATTGGTGTTTGGCGTACTGACCATTTTTGAATATGGTCGAGATTGGTTTAGATACAGCATGTGGCTGCACTACAAACTGGTGTTAGTGATTATTCTCTATATCTACCACGGCTATTGCTTTAAATTACTGGCTGACTTTAAGCATGATCGCAATACACGTAGCGATCGCTTTTACCGTATTTTTAATGAAGTTCCGGTACTCATCCTTTTAGCTATAGTGGCACTGGCAATTATTAAACCTAACTTATAATTTGCTGCTGTGTACGCTAAAAATTTGCTATAGTACTGCGCAAATTTATGCGGCCTCCCATACCGAGTGCCAGCGCCCTATAAATGTGATTAGGAACAAACCCCATGCTAAGTTTCCAAGGTGAAAATATCCTGTCGGTCAATCAGCTTGATCGAGATTGTATTGAACGTATTTTTGCAGTTGCTAAGAAAATGGAGCCTTATGCTAAAAAGCAAAAGCGCACCAATGTTTTAGAGGGCGCAATTTTAGCGAACTTGTTCTTTGAACCAAGCACGCGTACTCGTGTAAGTTTTGGTACTGCATTTAACTTACTAGGTGGTTTGGTTCGTGAAACAACGGGCATGCAAAGCTCAGCGCTAGCAAAAGGTGAATCTTTGTATGATACCGCTCGCGTGATCTCAGCGTATGCAGATGCAGTCGCAATGCGCCACCCTGACGCAGGCTCTGTTGCTGAATTTGCCACTGGGTGTGATGTTCCAGTAATCAATGGCGGTGATGGCTCAAATGAGCACCCAACACAAGCCCTACTTGACTTACTAACGATTGAACGTGAGCTAGGTCGTTTCAACCAAAGTATCGACGGTATGCATATTGCCCTAGTAGGTGATTTAAAATACGGCCGTACTGTGCACTCTTTATCTAAATTACTTTGCCATTATAAAGACGTTAAGTTCTCAATGGTGGCACCTGATGGCTTACAAATGCCAGACTACATTTTAGATGCTGTTGATAACGCAGGTCATAAAATTCAAGTAGTAGATAAAATGGAAGGCAACTTGGCCGCCGATATTGTTTATCAAACCCGTATCCAAGAAGAGCGCTTCCCTTCTCAAGAAGAAGCTAACAAATACCGTGGTGGTTTCCGTATCAGTCAGGCTATTTACAACGCACACTGTAAGCCTAACTCAGTACTGATGCACCCACTTCCTCGTGATAGCCGTTTAGAAGCAAACGAGCTAGATAACGATTTAAATAGCAACGACAACCTAGCAATTTTCCGCCAGGTGCAAAATGGCGTGTTAATTCGCATGGCGTTGTTTGCTCTAACCTTAGATGTTGCCGACAAAGTTGAGCAATATGAAGTCGACGTGCCTTGGTTTAGCCGTAAACGTAATAGCTAACTTGCTTCGTTTTGGGCTCTTTGAGCCCTTGCAAACCAACTCATTTAACGTGACAACCCAATAGGACTATTCATGACAATTAGCCAAGATCTTTTTAATCGCGCGCAAGAATCAATCCCAGGCGGTGTTAACTCACCAGTTCGTGCCTTCAATGGCGTTGGCGGTACTCCTTTATTCATCACTAAAGCTGAAGGCCCTTTTACCTTTGATGCTGATGGTAACCGTTATATCGATTACGTTGGTTCATGGGGACCAATGATCATGGGTCATAACCACCCAGCTATTAAGCAAGCGGTATTAGAAGCCGTAGAAAATGGCTTAAGTTATGGTGCACCAACCGAAACTGAAACCTTAATGGCCGAAAAAGTAAAAGAGCTAGTACCATCAATCGAAAAAGTACGTATGGTAAGCTCAGGTACTGAAGCAACAATGAGTGCAATTCGCTTAGCACGTGGTTTCACTGGCCGTGACAAAATCTTAAAGTTTGAAGGCTGTTACCACGGTCATGCTGACTCACTACTAGTAAAAGCAGGCTCAGGCGCACTGACTATGGGTGTACCAAACTCACCGGGTATTCCTGAAGACTTTGCTAAGCACACATTAACTGTGTCGTTTAACAACCTTGATGAAGTAAAAGCAATTTTCGCAAAATACGCTGACGAAATCGCTTGTATCATCGTTGAACCAGTTGCTGGCAACATGAACTGTATTCCACCTGTACCTGGCTTCTTAGAAGGTTTACGTGAGGTGTGTGATGAATACAAATCTGTGCTTATTTTTGATGAAGTAATGACAGGTTTCCGTGTTGCTTTAGGCGGCGCACAAGCTTACTACAACATCAAGCCAGACCTAACGTGTTTAGGTAAAGTGATCGGTGGCGGTATGCCAGTGGGTGCTTTTGGTGGTAAGAAAGAAATCATGGATTACATCGCACCTGTTGGCCCAGTTTATCAAGCAGGTACATTATCAGGTAACCCAATTGCCATGGCTGCTGGCTTAAAGTCTTTAGAGCTATTAAGTGCTGAAGGCCTGCACGATGAACTTGAAGCAAAGAGCAAAGCAATTTGTGAAGGCTTTGAAGCTGCTGCGAAAAAAGCAGGCATTGCACTTACAACAAACTACGCAGGTGGTATGTACGGCTTCTTCTTTACTGATAAAGAAAAAGTAACTAGCTACCAACAAGCGACTGAGTGTGATTTAGAGCGCTTCAAGAAGTTCTTCCACTTAATGCTAGAAGAAGGTGTTTACCTGGCTCCTTCGGCGTTTGAAGCAGGCTTTGTGTGCGCTGAGCACTCTGAAAAAGAGATCAACGACACCATTGCTGCCGCAGAGCGCGCATTCGCGAAGCTTTAAATTGAAATTTGAATAGGTCACTTTAATCGGTGACCTATACTTCGACGCCCCAAAATATAATATAAATACATCCCCACCAGAAAATAAAAACCAATAAAATATTACAATTAAAACATCATTTATACAAAGCAAGTATTCCATTAGTGCATTTTTATTTTCACTGTAACTAAAACACACATAAAACCATCCCAACCCACTGTTTTAAAATAAATAAACATAGGATTTAGATACACTTAATCAAATTACATATAGTTACATTTGTTTTATTTTTGTATATAAAACAGATTAAAACACAAATTTAGATCGTTCCAAGCCGTTTTTATGTTATTTTATCGTATTTATAATATAAATAATTGATTAGTATGTTCCTAATGTGTTACCAATTTGTTTCACCCTTTATTTGAAGGTAAAAACCTTAGAAAAATAAATGCAAGGTGTGAAGGTTATTAACAAATAACAACAAATCTAAAATTTCACAGGGAAAGCTCAATGAAAAACAACTTTTCAAAAACATTTAAGCGTTCGTTTACAGCCGCAGCTGTTGCTATGACCTTAAGTGCAGCTATGCCAGCCATGGCTGACAATGTTAATGGGGCAATCAAAGGTAATCTCATAACTCAGTCTGGCGTTTCTTTAGCAGGCGCAACAATCACCATTACCGATAAAACTAAAGGTTATGAAAAAACTCTCATTGCAGATGCAAATGGTCAGTTCAACCTTAACCAAGTGCCTGTAGGTAAGTACAACGTAACAGTGTCACAGGCTGGTTTTGAAAAAGCGCAGATCAACGATGTAATTATCGGTGTCGGTAAAACTGCACTTCTCGAAATACCATTAGTTGAAGGTAATATTGAACGTATTGCAGTTGTTGGTGGCGCAGTTCGAGCTGTTGATGTTTCTGTTACTGAATCATCATTAAACATTAGTTCAGAAGAGCTTGAATTATTACCAGTTGCTCGCTCATTAACATCGGTTGCTTTACTAGCACCGGGTGCAACTGAAGGTGATAGCCGATTTGGCGATCAAGCATCTTTTGGTGGCTCATCTGTTGCTGAAAATGCTTATTACGTAAATGGTCTGAATATGACTAACTTCCGTAATGGCTTGGGTGGCGCGACCATTCCATTCTCTGCATATGATAGTTTTCAAGTAAAAACGGGTGGATATTCATCTGAATTTGGTCGAACTACAGGTGGCCTTATTTCTGCAGTTACAAAATCAGGTACTAATGACTTCCACTTTGGTATTGAATCAATTTATTCGCCTGACTCATTGAGAGAACAGTCTCCAAATTCAGTTTATTTACAAAATGATCGTTGCGAAGATGCTGATGGGCACTGTATTGGTGATTTATATGCAAACAACCAAGATGACTATGTAAACTCATTTGAGACAAATATTTATGCATCTGGTGCGTTAATTGAAGATACGCTTTTCTTCTATGGTATTTATACATTCCGTGATAATGAAGAAGAATACGGTAACGCTTCTCAAACCTCTCTAACAAAAGAAAAAGATGACGACCCTTATTATCTAGCACGTATTGACTGGAACATTAATGAGGATCATCAATTAATGCTTTGGGGTTTTAGTGATGAGCGTACCTATTCTGAAAGTACAATCGAAGACCCGAATGGCACTGGTAATTACACATTAGATGGTGGTACAGCTTATCACAAGCGCGGCGGTGAAAGTTTTGCAGTTCGTTATACAGGTAATCTTACTGATGACTTAAGCGTATCTGCTATGTATGGCGAAGTGAAATTCTCAGAAACAGATTACTCTGACTTTGATGACTGCCCTACCGGCTATGACGCAGACTTAGGTGTTGATACTACTTGTTATGTAAATTTCACAGTAGGCTCTAACGAAGATAAACGTGAGCAATTACGAGTTGACTTTGACTGGTACTTAAATGATGAGCATACATTAAGATTTGGTTATGACTCTGAAACCAATACATCAGACGCAACGACAATCAACTCGGGTGGTGTTTATTACTACTACAGAACATACGAAGAAGGTGCTCGCCTTTCAAACGGCTATGTTCTTCCAGAAGAGATGAAGACTACTCGTGTTCGTGACTATAAGAATGGCGGTGAATTCGAAGTTGAAAACTGGGCTATTTATATTGAAGACCAATGGGCTGTTACTGATACCCTAACACTAACTTTAGGCCTACGTAATGACAGCTTCACAAACTACAACGCGGATGGCGATGAGTTTGTTTCTATAGACAACCAGATTGCTCCAAGGTTAGGTGCATCTTGGGATATTAACGGTGATGGCGATAGTAAATTATTCGTTACCGCAGGTCGCTATTATTTACCAGTTGCTGCAAATACAAACATCCGACTTGCTGGTGCTGAAACATATATTCAAACTTGGTACGAGTATGAAGGTCTTAATGCTGACGGTACTCCTGTAGGTTTGAGTAATCAATTAGGTGATATCGCTATTTCAAATGGTGGTGACGGTACTGCAAAAGCATCAAACACTCTTGCAGATAAAGATCTTGAGCCAATGTACAATGATGAAATTATTGTTGGTTATCAGGCGGCTATAAATGATGATTGGTCTTGGAGCATCAAAGGTACATACCGCACACTGGGCAATCAAATTGATGATGGCTCATATATCTTTACTGATGAAGATGGAGAGTACCTTGGTGAAAACTGGTTCTTATTTAACCCGGGTAATGGTGCAACATTTAACTTCGACCTAGATGGTGACGGTGTAACAGAAGAGTATAGCTTCACTGCTGAAGAGCTAGGTTATCCAGATGCGAAGCGTCGTTACGCTGCTGTTGACCTTTCAATTGAGAAGAGCTGGGATAAAGTTTGGTCATTAAAAGCCCTTTACACTTGGTCTCATAACTACGGTAACACAGAAGGATTTGTTAAATCTGATAATGGTCAAGATGATGCAGGTTTAACACAAGACTGGGATTACCCTTATCTAATGGATGGTGCTAACGGTAACTTACCAGCAGACCGTCGTCACAATATTAAAGTTTACGGTGCATATGCAGTTACTGAAGACTTCTTAATAGGTGCAAACTTAAATGTTGCTTCAGGTCGTCCTTGGACAGCGTTAGGTGCAGGGTATACACCAGACCCAGACAAATATTCTTATGGCGACACCTATTATGTAGGTGATCAACGCTACCCTCGCGGCAGCATGGGAACAACTCCCTGGACAGCTCGATTAGATCTTAACTTTACGTACAACTTGCATTTCAATGATCAAAAAGTACGCTTCGCATTAGATATTTTCAATGTATTTGATGCATCTACAGCAACTCGTTATGACGAAGTTGCTGAAGTAGCGGCTGGTGATGATAGTGCAACATTTGGCTTAGCGCAAAGTTATCAATCTCCTCGTCGAGTCCAACTATCTGCTTCTTACGACTTTTAATTTCGATTAAATTAGTAAGAAAAGCAATGACTCTAAAAGCCTCTTTATGAGGCTTTTATTTTTTACATTTAAACCTAATTAGTACTGCAATAGTTCTTCAATCTTTACCTTCAATTAATCAAGTTACAACCCAGTTAAGCCAAAATAATTCATGTGAGAGCATTACTTTGAAATAAAGCTCTCGAAGTAAAATCATATAAATAGCAGTTAAAAAGCTTTGTCAGCATTATCGCTTAATTTAGGAATACCAGGGAAATGAAGTGCGGTACAAGCAGCCACAAAGCACTGTAATTCATGCCATATTGAAGATGCCAGAGTCACTGAGAAAAGTGCACTTATGGCAATGAATAGCGTACAAAATTTAGCTCAACTCTGTGTTGAGCTAAATGATTCAATGGCCAAGTTTAGCGCTGACAATTAGGTCTAGGCTCAAACTCACTGGCACGTATAGGTAGCTGCACTACTTTGCCGCAACCCGGAGGCGCTTGCAGACCGGTTTCTTCATTAATAAATGCCCAACGAATAGAAGCAGGGCGAGTATCCGCTATGGCTTCAGGGTTGAGTGGTTTAAGATAGCGAATGTAAGCTTCTAATGCGCCAACACTGCCCGTTAAACCTGTGCTCTTGTTATCGTCGCGACCAATCCATGCAACAGTCACCGTGTTCTGGTCAAAACCTGCAAACCAGCTATCGCGTAAATCATTACTAGTGCCTGTTTTACCTGCAAGTTGAATTGATGGGAAGTGGGCGTTTAAACGCTTTGCTGTACCATCTTTTGTCACGCGCTTCATTGCGTACTTAGTCATGTAAATTGATGCATCATCAAAACGTTTTTGTGAGCTAACATCATGTTTATAAAGCACCTTACCTACTGAGTCAGTCAGTGCTGAAATAGACGTTAATTCGCGGTACTGACCATCAGCAGCCAGCGTTGTATAAAGCTGCGCTACCTCAAAGCTTGAAAGCTCAAGTGCACCTAAAAGTAATGACGGGTATCGATCAATACGCCCTTCTACACCTAAACGCTTTAAGGTATCAGCTACTTTATCAACTCCAACATCAAGGCCCGTGTTAACCGCAGGAATATTAATACTGTTACTAAATGCTTTGTATAGTGGCATAGGGCCGCGGAACTGCTTGTCGAAGTTCTCTGGTTGCCAAACTTTCCCCTGCTCATTAGTCACTTGCAGCGGTGAGTCATCCACCAAGGTGGCAACATTAAACTGACCACTTTCAAATGCCGTTAAATAAACGGCAGGCTTAACGAGTGAACCAATATTACGTTTGGTATCAAGTACACGGTTAAAACCAAAATAACGTACGTCACGGCCCGCAACTAATGCCGACACCCCACCTTTTTCAACGTTGACAGAGATCATCGCCGCTTCAAGCTCTTCTGTTTTAGGGCGTCTTTCTAGATAAGGTAAACTTGCCTCAACCGACTCTTCCATGGCCGTCTGCTTTTGTAAGTCAAAATAGGTGAATACACGCACTCCGGCATCTAACACTTGCTGATCAGGTAGTAGGCGCTTTAATTCTCGATTAACTAATTCTAAGTAACCCGGATACGACTTTTGCAGACTGTCTTTCATTGGTGCAATATCAATTGGACGCTTTAATGCCGCACGGTATTCACGGGTATCAATCAATTTATTTTCAACCATTAAGCGCAGTACTAGATCGCGGCGCTCCATTGCACGCTCACTATAACGACGTGGGTTGTAATATGAAGGACCTTTAACCATAGCCACTAATAGCGCAATTTGGTCGTATTCAAGCTCATCCACAGGCTTTGAAAAATAAAACTCAGCGGCAAGACCCATACCGTGAACGCCTTGATTGTAAGACTGACCTAAATACACTTCATTGAGGTAAGCTTCTAAAATGTCATCTTTGCTGTAGCGGTAATCTAATATCAAGGCGATAAGCGCTTCATTAAACTTACGCACCAGAGAACGCTCACGGGTAAGGTATATATTCTTTGCTAATTGCTGGGTTAAGGTACTGCCCCCTTGCACTGTACGCCCGGCTTTAATATTACTGTATAAAGCACGCATGATTGACCACACAGATACGCCATGGTGTTGATAGAAATTACGATCTTCAACCACCAGTAAAGTGTCTTTTAGCATCGGCGGAAATTTATCTAGCGGCACAAACTCGCGGTCTTGTTTTGAATCATTACCAATGCGAGCTATTTGAACTGGCTCTAATCGGGCGCTATTTAAACGACGACCAAATTTATCTTTGATAGTTGCTAATTTCTGCCCCGAAAAACGCAGCTCAATCACTTGTGAATCTTCAAGGCCGTCATAAAATTCAAATTCACGGCGGTACACTTTAATACTGTTAGCTGATTTAACATACTGGCCTGTACGGCTTAGCTTATTTACAGATGAATAATTTAAACGGTTTAACTCCCAAATAACCTCTTGCTGAGACAAATACTGCCCAGGATAAAAGCTCATTGCACGAGCATACACTTGTGCAGGTAACTGCCATTTATTGCCTTCAAATTGGCGAGTAATTTTTGCATCTAAATAAATTAGATACAGCACCATGGCAACAATCACAGCAAGTGAAAGCTTCCAAAAAATTGACCAAAGTTTTCTTAATACACTAGCTTTAGCTGGCCCTTGAGGTGCGCGTGAGCGCTTAGCGGTAGTTTTTTTTGATGTCGCCTTCGGTTTACTAGACGATTTTTTTGCAGGAGTTTTTTTATCAGCCATTGAGTTCGCTATTGGTCAGTTAATTTTACAGGATTACGCCTTGAACAGCGCAATATTAACACCTGTAAAATTAACAGTCACTTAAACTTGTTTAGCGTGTACACAACCAGAGTGAGTGGATCACAGCAGGTATAAAGAAGATAAAGCATAGAATAATGTTAATCACTAAGTCTTTACCTGCGCCCGCTTTTAAAAATACCGCAACAGGCGGTAAAAACAGCGAAATAATTATAAGCAAGAGTTTGTTATCCATCATTTTTCCTTGTTAGAAATGAACATTAAGCATAGTCAAAAAATAGCGATTTCGCCTATCAGAAAAGACTTATTTAAACGCAAAAAAGCCCTACCTAAGTAGAGCTTTGTTTTGAACACACAATGATATTGTTATGGGCGTGCTATTTGCACGCACCAAGATTAGTTACTGCGAACTGATACAAACTCAGGGTAAGCATCAATACCACAATCATGTTGATCCATACCGTTTAGTTCTTCTTCTTCGGTAACACGGATACCCATGGTATTTTTCAGGATTGCCCATACGATTGATGACGCGATGAACACAAATCCTAAGATACATACTAAGCCAATTAATTGATTAACAAAGGTTGCATCAGAGTTTGAAAGTGGTACTAACATGATACCTAATGCACCACACACACCATGTACAGAGATAGCACCTACAGGGTCATCGATTTTCGCTTTATCAAGAGCAACGATGCTAAATACAACCAGTGAACCACCTAATAGACCAAGTAAACAAGCAAGTAATGGCGTTGGAGATGCAGGCTCTGCAGTAATCGTTACTAAACCTGCTAGTGCACCATTAAGAACCATAGTTAAATCAGCTTTACCCCATAACACTTTACATACGAATAGTGCTGCAATTGCGCCACACGCTGCTGCTGCGTTAGTGTTTAAGAAGATTTTACCAACCGCTGTTGCATTTTCAGCGTCAGAAACAAGTAGCTGTGAACCACCGTTAAAGCCGAACCAACCCATCCAAAGGATTAATGTACCTAGAGTTGCTAACGGTAAGTTAGAACCAGGAATTGGGTAGATTTCACCGTTTTTACCGTATTTCCCCTTACGAGCACCTAGGAAAAGTACACCAGCCAGCGCTGCCGCAGCACCTGCACCGTGAACGATTGCAGAACCAGCGAAGTCAACAAAGCCCATTTCAGATAAGAAACCTGCGCCCCAAGTCCAGTAACCTTCGATTGGGTAGATGAAACCAGTTAAAACAACAGTGAAAATTAAGAATGCCCATAACTTCATACGCTCAGCAACCGCACCAGATACGATTGACATAGCTGTTGCTACGAACACAACTTGGAAGAAGAAATCAGACTCTAAAGAGTGATCCGCATCAGCAGCTTGAGTGCCGATTAATGCGCCAAATGAAGGGATGAAACCACCTTCTGCGTTATCAACATACATGATGTTGTAACCCACTAATAAGAACATAGTGCAGGCAATAGAAAATAGTGCAACGTTTTTAGTTAGGATTTCTGTTGTATTTTTTGCACGAACTAAACCTGCTTCAAGCATAGCGAAACCAGCCGCCATCCACATTACTAAAACACCCGACATTAAAAAGTAAAAAGTGTCGAGTGAGAACTTCAACTCTACGATAGTGTTTTCCATAATTCCCCCTTAAATTGCTTCTTCATCAAGTTCGCCCGTACGGATACGAACGATTTGGTCTAAGTCGTAAACAAAAATTTTGCCGTCACCAATTTTGCCTGTTGAAGCAATTTTTGTGATGGTTTCAACAACGCGTTGACAATTTTCGCTACGAGTTGCAATTTCAAGTTTGATTTTTGGAATAAAATCGACTTGGTATTCAGCTCCACGATATAGCTCAGTATGACCACGTTGACGGCCAAAGCCTTTAACGTCGACAACTGTCATCCCCTCAATGCCTAAATCAGCCAATGCTTCACGTACATCATCAAGTTTGAATGGCTTTATTATTGCACTAATCATTTTCATAGTGGCCCCCTTCGGACGCTTATTGTTATCCTGTTGGCTTATACAATCCAACCTTTGTGCCACTATTTTTTATTACTTATTTTCAATAACTTAAAAATAAAAATTGGTTTTTGCACAAAAAAAATGCACCCTATTGGTGCATTTTTTTAACAATTAACCAGCGCTGGTGCAATTAGCACAACTATAGTTTAACTAAGCAGTTCCGATCTTGCTGTTTGGCTTGATATAAGGCCTTGTCAGCAATGCGCATCGCAGCTGTAAGCGATACTTTTTGGAATTGAGTCATACCAATACTCATGGTTAATGAGTAAGGCTCACCGTTAATTGAAAAGGCATGGCTTGCTAACTGCTCTCTGAAGGTATTGAGCCTTGATTCGGCCTTAGCTAAGTCCATATTATGCAGTACCACGGCAAATTCTTCGCCGCCGATTCTCGCGATAGTGAAGTCATCAAACTTAGTCTTTAAAAATGAAGACACTTGTTTTAGCGCCTGATCACCCGCCTCGTGACCAAACTGGTCGTTCACATTTTTAAAAAAGTCGATATCAAGCAAAGCCAATACGTTTTCTTGCTCAACATTTTTAAGCAGTTTTTCTGCGTATTGATAAAAATAACGACGATTATACAAGCCAGTTAAATGGTCGCGGTATGCGCTTTCTTTTATATCGGCTATTAAAGCAAGCTGCTCCATGGTTTGCATAACACGGCAATGAAACTCTTCATTCATAAACGGCTTAGTTAAAAAGTCGTTAGCGCCGTATTTAATAAAACGCGCCGATAAACCATGCTTACCGGCACCTGATAAACCGATAATAGCTAAATCATCACGGCCGCGGAAATTACGCACCGCTTTAACGAGCTCAAAACCATCCATTGTTGGCATTGCATAGTCCGTAAGAAGCAGCTTGATTTCAGGATCGTCTTTAAGCATTTGTAGTGCTTGTTCACCATCTTGAGCATCGCGTACATCAAACAACTGCTTTTCGAGCATTTGCTTCATCAAAGTGCGACTTAGTACTGAGTCATCAGCCACCAGCGCTTTGCTACCATCGTTTCTAAGTAATTGTGCAACAAGTTTGATCGCATAATGGTATGAGTCGCGGTTATCTTTAACCACGTAATCAACCACACCAAGCTCTAACATTTGCTGGCGAATGTATTCATCAATTTTTGATGTTAGAACAACGGTCGGGATGTTTTTTGATAAGGTGTATTTAGCTACTTCGCCATTCATCGCATCAGGTAGCGTTAAATCGACTAAAGCCAAGGTGTAATCGTGCTCGGAAATTAAAGAGACGCCCTCTTTTAAAGACCACGCAAAGTCGACAGCCACATCTAAATAGTGAGCAGCGAGGTGACGTAACACTTGCTGTACTACTTTACTGTCTTCAACTACTAATACTCTTTGCATTGCAACTTCTCTTTCTTAAGCACGTGTACACAGATTATAAAAACGCTAAATATACGCCATTTTTTAATCTAGCTAAATAATTAAGCAAAATATCTTTGCTAAAAAAATGCACTTTTTTGTAACCAGCTCAGCATTTTCAGTTATTTTTCTGTTTAACAGCTAATATTGGTCACTAGTCTCATTAGTTTGTCATCGAGTTTGCTTTACTTTTTAATAGCTGCAATTCGAATAATAAGGAATCAACATGAAACTAGTTAGTTTTATTGGCTTGTCAGTGACAGCACTAACACTGACCTTCAGTACTCCAAGCTTTGCTGATAACGGACGTCGTATTGACGTTGACAGCAAAGTGGTAACAGAGCACAAAGCCCGCATTAATGGTGAGCGTTTTTCATATACCGCAACCACAGGTACACAACCGGTTTGGAATGAGCAAGGCGATGCCGTTGCAACGCTGCAATATACTTATTATACCCGCGATAAAGTAGACGATAGAACAAAACGTCCTTTAGTCTTTTCGTTTAATGGTGGCCCAGGTTCTGCGTCAGTATGGATGCACCTTGCCTATACTGGACCACGTGTATTAAAAATTGATGACGAAGGTTACCCTGTTCAACCTTATGGCGTAAAAGATAACCCTTACTCAATTTTAGACGTGGCTGATATTGTTTATATCAACCCAGTTAACACCGGTTACTCGCGCGTTCTTGAAAACGAAAAAGGTGAGTTGCCAAGTAAGTCAGACCAACAAAAAATGTTCTTTGGTGTTAACGCTGACATCAAATACTTAGCTGAATGGTTAAACACCTTTGTTTCTCGCAACGAGCGCTGGCGTTCACCTAAGTTCTTAATTGGTGAGAGCTATGGTACGACTCGTGTTTCTGGTCTTGCTCACGAATTACAAAATCGCCAATGGATGTATATCAACGGCGTTATTCTAGTATCACCAACTGAAATTGGTATTAAACGTGAAGGCCCTGTAGAAGCTGCTAACCGCCTACCTTACTTTGCAGCAACCGCTTGGTACCACAAAGCCCTTAGCGCAGACTTACAAGCAAAAGACTTAGACGAGTTATTACCTGAAGTTGAACAGTTCACCGTTAATAAGTTCTTACCTGCAATTGCTAAAGGTGGTTTCTTACCTGCTGATGAAAAACGTGCAATCATTAAGCAAGCAGCAAAATACGCAGGTTTATCTGAAAAGTTTGTTGAGCAAAATAACCTTGATATTCCAAATAACTTCTTCTGGAAAGAGCTATTACGCGAGCGCGGCCAAACTGTGGGCCGTTTAGATTCTCGTTACCTAGGTATCGACAAACGTGATGCAGGTGAGTCACCTGATTACTGGGCTGAGCTTACTTCATGGTTACACTCATTCACGCCAGCGATTAACTATTACCTACGTGAAGAGCTTAACTACAAAACCGATATCAAATATAACCTATTTGGTAATGTTCACCCTTGGGATCGCTCAGGCAACAACACAGGTGAAAACTTACGTTTAGCAATGGCACAAAACCCATACTTAAACGTGATGATTCAATCTGGCTACTACGACGGTGCAACAAACTACTTTGATGCTAAATACACAATGTGGCAGTTAGATCCAAGTGGCAAAATGAAAGATCGTTTAAGCTTTAAAGGCTATCGCAGTGGTCACATGATGTATTTACGTCATGCAGATTTAGAGTCATCAAATAATGACTTACGTGATTTCATCCTTAAATCACTACCAGCCGAAGGCAAAGCAGCAAAATACTAAACAGCGTATTTGCAAAACCATAATAGAAAAAGCCCGTTTTATACGGGCTTTTGTTTTTCCACTAATCTTTTTGGGTATATACTCAAGTCATTGATTTAAGGATTTGGATAATCAGCAAATGGCAGAAAAATTTCGCGTAATGTTTGCAGGGCTTGAAGCCGGTGTCGACCAAGTACAAGCAACAGAACAACTAGCTGCAAAACTAAAAACAACAAAAGACAAAGTTGCGACCCTGTTTGAGCATAAGCCATTATTTGCACCAAGCGAGCAAGATAAAGCACTAAAACAAGCAAAGTTACTCGCCAGTGTTGGCATTAAAGCCAAGCTCCAACCGATTAACCAAGCAGCCACCAGCAGCCAATCAGACAATACAGCTGCACAGGCCAAAGAGCGTGAAGAACGTATTTTTGATGCCCTCGATTACATCACCAGTAGTCTTATTCGGCTAGAAGAAAAACTTGATGACTTAGAGCAGCGTTTACCTGAGCTTGAAAATAACAGCGCTGCTGATAGCGACGATAGCTGGCAAGAAGATGACTTGCTACTTGAAGACGAATTAACAGAGCCTGTTAAAAAACGCTCAAATACCCTACTCTATTCGCTTATTGCAATGGTCATTGTGTTATTGATCATTTTGGGTGTAGTGGAGCTTTTCCCTGAACTTTTCTCCTTTTTAGAAAGTTAACACTAATATTGACATGAGCAACACACGAGCAGAAATCAGACAATCTATTCGAAAAAAGCGCAATTCACTGACTGTTGAACAACAAAAAAATGCAGCAATTGCGCTAAAAGTGAATTTTACTCAACACTTAAAATCGCTAAAAACACCTAAAAACGCCCATATTGGCATTTATTTCAGCAATGATGGCGAATTAGACACTTCATTGTTAATTAAAGAATTATGGATGCAAGAGCAGCATTTATATCTGCCTATTATCCACCCCTTCAATGGCACAACTTTATACTTTCAGAGGTATGAAGAAAATTCACCCATGACTGCAAACCGCTATGGTATCTTGGAGCCCAAGTTAAATTGCAGTCAAATATGCCCTTTAGACAAGCTTGATATTTTACTTATGCCATTAGTGGCATTTGATGATCAAGGTAACCGTTTAGGAATGGGCGGTGGGTTTTATGACAAAACGTTGGCTCGGTATTACCAAGAAAACTGGCAAAAACCGATTTTGATAGGCCTTGCCCATCAATGTCAGCATGTTTCAGCATTGCCAATTGAATCGTGGGATGTACCGTTAAAACACATTATAACCCCAGAGAAAATCTACCAATGGTAAGCAAACTGTTTGTATACTATAGGCCCTCTCTGACAGCTAACTGAGCACATAATTATGACGCAAGATGAATTAAAAAAAGCCGCTGCCTGGGCAGCCCTAGAGTTTGTAAACGAAAATACCATTGTTGGTGTAGGTACAGGCTCTACAGTGAATCACTTTATTGATGCACTTGATACAGTAAAAGACACCATTACTGGTGCGGTTTCAAGCTCTGAGGCTTCAACTGAAAAGTTAAAAGCACTGGGTATTGAAGTATTCGAACTAAACGATGTATCAAGCCTAGATGTGTATGTTGATGGCGCAGACGAAATCAACCCACACAATGAGATGATCAAAGGCGGTGGTGCAGCGCTGACACGCGAGAAAATCGTTTCAGCGGTAGCAAAACAATTTGTTTGTATTGTTGATGAATCTAAAGAAGTTACAACATTAGGCGCATTTCCACTGCCGGTTGAAGTGATCCCAATGGCACGCAGCTATGTAGCTCGTGAACTAGTAAAACTAGGCGGTGACCCTGTTTACCGCGAAGGTGTTGTAACAGATAACGGAAACGTCATTTTAGACGTGCACAATTTAGATATCAGCAACGCCAAAGAATTAGAACTAACAATCAACCAGATTGTTGGTGTAGTAACAAACGGCTTATTTGCCCATCGCGGCGCAGATAAAGTCATCATCGGCACCAAAAATGGGCCGCAAATAAAGTAAATAGGAATGAGGATATGAGTAAGGTATCGTTAGCAAAAGACAAAATTAAAATTCTCTTGCTGGAAGGCGTGCACCAAAGTGCTGTAGAAACGCTTAAGCGTAATGGCTACAGCAATATTGATTACGTAAAAACATCCTTACCTGAAGACGAGCTCATTGAGCGCATTAAAGATGTGCACTTTGTAGGCCTTCGTTCTCGCACTCATATTAATGAAGCGGTATTAGAATCAGCTGAAAAGCTAGTCGCAATCGGCTGCTTCTGTATCGGTACTAACCAAGTCGATCTACAAGGTGCGCGTGAACGTGGTATTGCGGTATTTAACGCACCATTCTCAAACACACGCTCTGTAGCAGAATTAGTACTTGGTGAAATCTTATTATTACTTCGTGGTATTCCAGAGCGTAATGCCCTAGCACACCGCGGTGGTTGGTTAAAATCTGCCAACGGCTCATTTGAAGCACGTGGTAAAACGTTAGGTATTATTGGTTACGGCCACATTGGTACACAGCTAGGTATCATGGCTGAAAATATCGGTATGAACGTTGAGTTTTACGATATCGAAGACAAGCTAACGCTGGGTAATGCAACACAAGTTCATAACCTAACTCAGTTACTACAACGTGCTGACGTTATTAGCTTACACGTACCAGAAACACCGCAAACGAAGAACCTAATTGGTATGGCTGAGCTTGAAGTAATGAAGCAAGGCGCCATCTTGATCAATGCTTCTCGCGGCACTGTTGTTGATATCGATGCATTAGCAGAATCACTTCGAGATAAAAAGCTGAGCGGCGCTGCAATCGACGTGTTCCCTGTAGAACCAAAATCAAATGATGAAGAGTTCGTATCACCGCTGCGCGAGTTCGATAACGTAATTCTGACTCCACATATTGGTGGTTCAACACAAGAAGCACAAGAAAATATCGGTATTGAAGTAGCAGGCAAACTTGCTAAGTACTCAGATAATGGTTCAACCATTACAGCAGTTAACTTCCCTGAAGTATCACTGCCTGAGCTTGCAAACCGCAGCCGCTTATTACACGTGCACCACAACCGCCCAGGTGTTCTAACGCAAATTAACCAAGCGTTTGCACAGCACGGCATTAATATCGCAGCCCAGTACTTACAAACTGACGAATCAATTGGTTACGTAGTAATTGATGTAGATACAGACCAATCTGAAGTCGCTCTTAAAGAACTAAGTGCTGTTGAAGGTACAATCAGAGCACGTATCCTTCACTAATCTTTGATATAACAAATAAATAAAAAGCGCAAACAGTTAAACTGCTTGCGCTTTTTTGTAGGACAAAAACTTTAAGCCCGTAGGTTGGTTTGAGTGTAGCGAAACCCAACACGGGAACCCAGCTTTAAACCGTAAATTTTAAGCTCTAAGTCAAAAATAGCTCACCGTAGGCGTGAAATTTATTTCGCGCGAGGGTTAATTTCTAACAAATAAAACGCCAATCATTTCTAATAAACAGTAAAAGTGAGAGCAAGCTTGTATTTGGACAAAAAGTTTTTAGAGGCAAAAACCATTCACTTTATCTAGTCAAAAATAAACTCTCCCCCACCCCTCAAACACTTCCCTGTGTAAATCACGCCGATGAGTCAGTAAATTTTACTCATCGGTTTGCGGTGCCTCAGCGTCTTTATCTTGCTGTTTTTCGCTTATCATGGCATTTAATTTCTCGCCGCCTTTGATGCCAAAATCTAACGTGCGGATTGGGAATGGGATGGTCATGTCAGCTTCGCTTAGAGCGTTTCTAACTGCCACAACAGCCTTGTGGCGAACGGTCATGAAATCTGCTTCGCCGGGGTATTTAATCCAAAACCAAACTAGTAAGTTAACGCTGCTATCACCAAAGCTTTCGGCGTAAACGGCGGTTTCTTCTTGTTTAATCACAAAATCAAACTCATTGATTTTTTTAACAATCACCTCAGCGGCTTGTTCTGGATCGTCAGCATACGAAATACCTACAGGCACTTCGATACGACGCACACCTAAGGTACTGTAGTTACTGAGTATATTTCTAAATAGAATCTTATTAGGCACTAAGATAAGTTGCCCATAAAAGTTCTCAATGAGGGTATTTCTAAGGTTAATCGCCTTAACGGTACCAAACACGCTTTCGGTGCGGATTACATCACCTGTTTTAAATGGTTTGCGAATACCCATGGCAATACCCGCTATAAGGTTCTCTGTCATGTCCTGAAAGGCAAAACCAATTGCAAGACCTACGATACCAGCACCAGCAAGTAATGAGGTGACAGTGCCTCTAAGACCCAAGAAATCAAGGGCTACAAATAAGCCTACACATAACACGATGACTTTTACTATCGATGACATTAAGTCTGCTATTTGCGATGACTCTAACGAGCGGCGTAATAGCTTTCTGAGCATTGACCCAACGATACGCGCCAGCAATGAAAACACGATAGTAATAATTACTGCGACAATAAAGTTTGGAATATGGCTTATGATGATATCAACCCAGCCACCGAGTTTTTCTTCTATCAGCTTTTCGGCTTCACTTACTGTCGGAATTTTTAACATTTTTGTACCTTGTTGAATTAATTGCTCAACAAAGTACTTAGCAAGATGAACGCCATTTCTAATTTAGAGTATTAAAACCATAAAAAAGCCGTGCTAAGCACGGCTCTTCTAATTCATTTTACTAAAAAATTAGTTCTGCTCTTCTCGTAAGAAAACAGGCTCTAATTCTTTTGTTGTTGCATCGCTACTAAAGTAATAACCCGCCACAGTGAAATCTTTTAAATCACTTAATTGGGTGATTTTATTTTCAATGATGTAACGTGCCATCATGCCGCGAGCTTTTTTCGCATAAAAGCTAATCACTTTATATTGACCGTTTTTACAGTCTTTAAAATGTGGAGTGATGATTTGTGCGTTTAATGCTTTTTTATCAACCGCTTTAAAATACTCATTCGAAGCAAGGTTTACCAAGTATTTGCTATCTTGCTCAGCAAGCACTGTATTTAGCTTTTCGGCGATAACACTGCCCCAAAACTCATATAAGTTTTTACCACGTGGGTTTTCTAACTTAGTGCCCATTTCAAGGCGGTAAGCTTGCATTAAATCTAATGGTTTAAGCACACCATAAAGGCCAGACAAAATACGTAAGTGCGACTGTGCATAATCAAGATCAGCACCGCTTAGAGTTTGCGCATCTAAGCCACCGTATACATCACCATTAAAGGCTAGCACGGCTTGTTTTGCATTGTCTTGGGTAAATGGCTGTGACCACTCGGCGAAGCGTGCCGCATTCAAACCAGCTAGTTTATCGCTGATTTTCATTAGGCTACCAATTTGCGCTGGTGTTAAATCACGGCAAACTGACATTAACTCTTCGCTGTGCTCGAGTAATTCAGGTTGAGTGAATTTATCGGTCGTGGCTGGTGTTTCGTAATCTAAATTTTTTGCAGGTGAAATAACAGTGATCATACTTAGCTATTGACTTGTAATTTGTTTGATGTCAATTTCAACATTAATTGAATCAAAATGCACGTTTTGTTTCGTCCTGCCTTTATCCGCTGTTCTTTTCATACATAATGTTCTAGTTTTCTGTATTAAGGACATTTGACCTATTAAACACTGTCATAGTGTTGCAGCATAAAGGCCGCTATAATGGATTTTCTTTTAACTTGCTTGGAATGAGGAAAGCAAATGACTTCAGCACTACAAAGGCTTAAACAGCATTCATCTATTGTTGCAGATACAGGTGATATCGAAGCTATCAAAAAGCACCAACCAGAAGATGCAACAACAAACCCATCTCTACTTTTAAAAGCCAGTGAAATTGAAGCGTATAAGCCTTATTTAGATAAAGCGTGGCAATATGCCAAAGAAACCGAGCAAGATGCAGCTAAACAACTTGAGTTAGCATGTGATTACTTTGCTGTATTAATTGGTAAAGAAATTAGCGAAATCGTACCGGGCTATATCTCAACAGAAGTAGACGCACGTTTATCATTTGATACCCAAGCGACTATCGATAAAGCCCACACTTTACTAAGCCTTTACGAAAAAGAAGGTGTTAGCAAAGATAAAATCCTAATCAAAGTTGCATCAACGTGGGAAGGTATCAAAGCCGCTGAGCAGCTTGAAAAAGAAGGCACTAAGTGTAACTTAACGCTGTTATTCTCTGAAGCACAAGCACGCGCATGTGCCGATGCAAATGTATTTTTAATTTCACCATTCGTTGGCCGTATCTTAGACTGGCACGTTGCTAACGGTATGGAAAAACCAACTGATCCGCTAAACGATCCTGGTGTGCAATCTGTACGTAGCATTTACGAATTCTACAAACGCCACGATTACAAAACAGTTGTTATGGGCGCAAGCTTCCGTAACACAGGCGAGATCATCGCACTTACTGGCTGTGATAAGTTAACGATTAGCCCAGGTCTTTTAGAGGAGTTAGGCCAATTAACGGATGCACAAGAGTACCTACTAGAGAGCGACTTTACTGTTGAAGAAAAACCAGCACCACTAACTGAAAGCCAGTTCCGTTGGTTACATAACCAAGATGCTATGGCAACAGAAAAACTTGCTGAGGGTATTCGCTCTTTTGCACAAGCACAGCTTGAATTAGAAGCACGCTTTAAAGCAATGTAATTCAAATTACAGCATTTTTTAAACGCCACCGCTAGGTGGCGTTTTTGTTTCTAAAATAACTAATCCTTTGATCTATTCATCTATCAATCACACTTCTGTAACAGTATTGTCACTTTTTTATTCTATTTTTGAGCAGCCTGTGGTATAGGTATTTCCGAGGTTCAAAAAATCAATAGGAGAAGTTCATGGATAGCCTAGACGATATTTTAGAAATATTAGAAGGTCCTAGTAAAACAAAAAAGACCTCTACAAAAAATAAAAAGAGAAAATGGCGCGAAATCGAAGCGTTGAAAGACAAGCATAGACTTCGCAAAGAACTACAGGAGCTAGACTATTTCACAGACAGCATTGAGCTTGATGAATTAGACTTTTAATTAAAGGCCCGCAAGGGCCTTTTGCATTTGCGGCAACGACCAATTTACTGGCGCTTTATTTTGATCAGTAAGTAGCTGGTTTGTCTTTGAAAAATGCTGGCAACCAAAAAAGCCACGATGTGCAGAAAGCGGTGATGGATGCGGGCCTTGGATCACATGATGACGCGAGGTATCAATGTGTTTACCTTTTTTCTGAGCATGTGCGCCCCATAACACAAACACCACACCGTCACAGTGCTGATTAATAAGCGCAATTACTGTATCAGTAAATTTTTCCCAACCAAGGTGCTTATGAGAATGAGCTTGCCCTTGCTCAACAGTTAATACCGTGTTTAGTAAGAACACGCCTTGCTCAGCCCAGCTTTGCAAATAGCCATGATGAGGGATCTCAAAACCATCGATATCAGTTGCCAGCTCTTTGTACATATTCTTCAAAGACGGTGGTAATTTTTTAACCTCTGGTAATACCGAAAAGCACAAACCATGGGCTTGGCCTTCTCCGTGGTAAGGATCTTGCCCTAAAATAACCACCTTAACTTCATTTAAAGGTGTGGCATCAAAAGCTGAGAATACCTGTTCGTCTTTAGGATAAACGGTAACGCCTGCTGCGCGTCTATCGGCCACATATTGCAAGGTTTCTTGCATGTAGGGCTTAGCAAGCTCAGTATCTAGAAATGTTTGCCAATCGTTCATTTTGAAGCCTGTATTTGCTGACGAGAAACGTCTATTTTACCACACATGTCGGTCAAACCATCAAGCATACGAGTTGTAAAACGGTGCAATAAGTCTGCGTTTACACTAATAAACTGGTTATGTTGCACCGCTGGCAATTCAGGCCATTGTCGCCAATCAATTTTAGGCTGAGGCTTTTTCGATTTTTCATCTGGAATAATCACTACCTCTGGGTTGGCAACCAATACATTTTCAATACTAATGCGCGGGTAGTCGGTATCGCTATTAGCAAACACATTATCTGCATGACAAATAGTTAATAGCTGGTTGATCCAAGTGTTGCCGCCAACTGTCATCATTGGCTCAGGCCATAATTGATAAAACACCGACACTTTCGGTTTGCCTTCTTGCGCTGTACGAATAGCATCGAGTTTAGTTTCAAACTCTTTGGCTACTTTGTTTGCCTTGGTTTGCAAATGCGTAAGCGTGCCTAGTTTACGTAGTTCATCAGCCACATTATCAACTTGATTTGGGTTACTGTACGCTACCGGAATACCTAATTTTTCAATGTAAGCGAGATCTTCGGCTTTGTTTCCCGTTTTCCAAGCCAGAACTAGGTCTGGTTTTAACGACAACAGCTTTTCCATGTTAATGCCGTAATAGCCGCCTACTCGTTCGATATCATTCGCTTGCTGAGGAAAGTCTGCATAGTCAACGGTACCGACAATGCGCTCTCCTGCTCCAATCGCAAATAGGTTTTCAACGATGTGCGGTGCTAAGGCAACGATACGCTGCGGCTCTTTAATTTCATGAGCCTGAGCCAATGCAGGTAAATAAAATAAAAAACCTAAAAGTGCTAACTTGATGGCCTTCATATTAAAAATCGAACCCTTTTTGCGCTTTTATTCCTGCATCAAAAGCGTGTTTTACGTTTCTGACTTCACTGACTGTATCAGCTAAGTCGGTCAGTTTACGGTGCGCACCACGACCTGTAATAATCACCGATTGCATAGCAGGACGAGAGCTAACTGCTTCTAGCACTTCGTCTAAATCAATATAGCCGTAGGTGATCATATAGGTTATTTCGTCTAGCATAACGAGGTTAATCGACTCATCCTTCAGCATTCTTTTCGCTTCTTGCCATGTCACTTGCGCAGCAGCAGTATCTGACTCTTTATTTTGTGTTTCCCAAGTAAAACCGGTGTTCATAATAACAAATTCAACCCCTGCTTTTTCAAGTAGGTTGCGCTCACCACACTCCCATGTGCCTTTAATAAACTGGCACACAGCTGCTTTCATTCCGTGACCCACCGCACGTGCGACAGTACCAAACCCAGAAGTCGATTTTCCCTTACCGTTGCCAGTTATAACCTGAAAAATACCCTGCTCTTTTTGTGCAGCAGCAATCCGTTCGTCGACTTTTTCTTTTACTTTTTGCTGGCGTTGTTGGTGCTTATCTTGATTCTGTTCGCTCATTGTTGTTCCTTATTTCTCTAAATTGAAGTTCTCATAAATATTGATGATTTGTTCAATATCGAGATTCTCTGCTACTACACTAGCTAAACGGCTTAACTGCTGTTCACGGTTTAAGTTAATATCAATTGGCTTAATTTGGCTATTTGCTGCAAGCCAAGTTATTAGCTCAGATACGCCCTCAGGGGTATCGAACAAGCCATGTAAGTAAGTACCTGCTATTTGGTTATCATCACTAATAAAACCATCTACTTTGAATCCACTTGGGTGATCATTAAAGCTCAAAAATGGCTTTTCAAGTGCTGGCCCTAGACTGATTCCGGCGTGAATTTCATAACCAGATATTGCTTTATCGCTATTGTTTAAATGAAGTATGCCAGAGACTTGGCTTAGTACTTTTTGTTGCCCTAATTGCGTTTCAAAGTCAGCAAGCCCAAGCCCTACTGCGCTGCCTAAATTAGACTCCACTGCATGTGGATCCGCAAGGTAGTTACCTAACATCTGCAGCCCACCGCATACTCCAAGCACTTTACCGCCATAACGCAGGTGACGTGTTATTTGTTTATGCCAACCTTCATTTTTTAAAAACGCTAAATCGCTGAGTACATTTTTACTGCCCGGTATAATAATCAGATCAACACTTGGAATAGTCTGAGTATGACGTACATACTGTAAATCGATTTCTGGTTGTAATCGCAGTGCATCAAAGTCTGTGTGATTACTAATATGAGGAAGTAGCAGCACTGCTATGCGTAATTGCGGTTTATCGACCTGATTAGTTATAGCAACGGCATCTTCAGCATCTAGTGCTAAGTCATGTAAATAAGGTAATACCCCAAGCACTGGCTTATTGGTGTATTGCTCTAACCAATCAAGGCCACCTTGCAATAACGCAATATCGCCCCGAAAACGATTAATCACAAAGCCTTTAACGCGCGCTTGCTCCGACTCAGACAACAAGGCTAACGTTCCAACTAAATGGGCAAACACACCGCCTTTGTCGATATCTGCAATAATGATCACCGGGCAATCTACCGCCTCAGCGTAACCCATATTGGCAATGTCGTTTTCGCGCAGGTTAATTTCTGCAGGGCTCCCTGCACCTTCAACAACCAGTAATTCAAAACGCTCACTTAAGCGCTGCTGCGAAGTAAGAACTGCATCCATCGCCACTTTTTTGTAGTCGTGATAACTGCCCGCTTCCATATTCGACAGCGCTTTACCATGAACGATTACCTGCGCTCCGGTATCGCTGTTAGGTTTTAATAAGATAGGGTTAAAATCGACTTCTGCGGGGACTTTTGCCGCTACAGCTTGCAAAGCTTGTGCGCGACCTATCTCGCCACCATCTGCGGTTACAGCGCTATTTAACGCCATATTTTGTGGCTTAAAGGGCGCAACCTTTATGCCTCGCTCAGCAAAGATCCGGCAAAGTGCTGCTACAAGAGTACTTTTACCTGCATCTGAGGTCGTGCCTTGCACCATTATTGTTTTCATCATTGTTCTCTTTTTAAGGTTTGTGCAAGACCTGCAATCACAAACTCAACACGTGCAACTTGCTGTGCTAAGGCTTGATGCAACCAACCTGAATGATCAACAAACTGACGGCTTAATTCACCGAGCGGCACAATGCCATGACCCACTTCATTGCTGACAAAAATAACCTCACCCGGCAATTGCGATAACACATCGAGTAAGGACGCTTTTTGCTCAAGCCAAAATGCTTCACCCTGCTGGCATAGGCAATTACTCAACCACAGCGTTAAACAGTCCACTAAAATACAGTTTTCAGCTTGGCTATGTTGTTGTAGTGCTTTAGCCAAATACAAAGGCTCTTCAACAAGTTGCCAATGCTTAGCCCGCTCAGCTTGATGCCTATTAATTCGGGCTGTCATTTCTTCATCACCCGCATTGGCTGTGGCGATGTAGATAAGCGGCTTGTTTGAATTTGTTGCCAGCTGCTCAGCAAAACGGCTTTTACCGCTGCGAGCACCACCTAAAATTAAAGTATGTTGCTGGCTCATAATAAACTCACCAAGCAAAGGTAGGTAACAAGCTCAGATACTTGCTGGGCTGCTCCTAAGCAATCGCCGGTGTAGCCAGATAACTGTTTTTCAAACCAGCGCTTTAATAGTAAACGAGTAACAAAAAGCACACTGATGAGGATTAATAATTGCCCTAAAGTAAAGCCAAAAAACAACCATGCAATTGCTAACACCGCACCGCCAGTTGCTAGCAGTATTTGATAACTTTGCGTGCTTAAATGCATCGCAATTGGCTTTACTTTAGATGTGGCGTCCTGACTTACATAGTCCATACCTGCAATTAAACTTGTTGCTACAACCCGACTTAAGCTTTGCCCTAAAACAAGTGCAATAATCACAGTACTGGTTACTTCACTAAGTGCAACGAGTGTTTGGTATTTAATTAATAAGGCCATCACAAGCGCCGCTGCACCATAGGTACCTAAGCGACTATCTTTCATAATGCTCAGCTTATCTGCAACGTGCCAACCACCACCAAAGCCATCCCAGACATCAGCAAGGCCATCTTCATGAAATGCCCCTGTGATTATCAAGCTAAACGCCATAACTAAGGCAACTGAAATGGCTACGGGGAATGACCAACTTAGCAGTAAAAAACTCAGCGCTAAAACTACACCTAAAATCACGCCGACCAATGCAAAATAACGGCTGGCCTGATTGAGTGCCTGACTCGATACTGCAAAGTTTAACTTAACGGGTATACGCGTTAAAAAACTAAGCGCCAGTAAAAATAGTTGAAACTGACTTGGGGTAGAGTCAGAAGTGTGTTGTTCAGCGCTCATATCAGACAACTTGCTCAACATTGGCATCGGCAAAACTTGCCATGTCATTGTAAAACGCCAAAGATGCTTGCAGTAAAGGTAAGGCAAGCGCAGCCCCAGTGCCCTCTCCTAACCTTAAATCAAGCTGCAATAAAGGTGATGCGTGCAAGGCATTGAGCATTGCTTTGTGCCCTTGTTCATCAGAGGCATGAGCAAATAACATGTAATCACGAGCGTTTGCATTAATGTGAGTTACAACAAGCGCTGCAGCAGTACAAATAAAGCCATCCACGATCACTGCCATGCCAAGCTCCGCAGCAGCTAAAATAGCACCGGTGATCTGTACAATTTCAAAACCACCTAATGCCGCAAGCGTCATTAGCGGATCGCTAAAATGAGCTTGGTGTAATTGAAGGGCTTGCTCAACAACTTTAATTTTTTTAGCAACAACCTCGTCGCTCACACCTGTGCCTTTACCAACACATTGGCTAGCAGGTAACGACAACAAGGCAGCCATTAATGCCGCAGCACTTGTGGTATTGCCAATACCCATCTCACCAAAGGCGATGGTATTACAACCTTGCTCATAGAGTGAATGAACTCGCTGTTTGGCTAATGCAAACCCTTTTTCAACCTGGCTAAGTGACATGGCCATTTCAGTATTCAGTGGTGCAGTGATTTCACCTAAACGCTGGTTATGCACACTTTTATTGTGTGAAGTACTGAGTGTTCCAGCGTCTACAACTTCTAGCTGCCAGCCAAGCTGGCGACAAAATACATTAATCGCTGCACTTCCTGCTGCAAAGTTTGCCACCATTTGAGATGTAACGCAGCTAGGAGCAATCGACACACCTTGGCTTGCCACACCATGATCACCCGCAAATACAACTAGAGAAGGGTTTGAAATAACCGGTTTAAAGGCAACTAGCGCCTGCTCACTATCAAGTTGCTTTGAAAAAATAAGCGTTAATTGTTTAGCACAACTTTCAAGCTGACCCAAAGCTCCTAACGGCTTTGTTTTGAGGTCTATTTTTTGTTGAATTACAGCTGAAAATCGCTGATTAATAGGCATGATATTAAACATTAGCTACCTGCTCTGTTTACGAAAATAAAGTAAGAATAAAAAGAACACGCTACCAATAGCGGCTGTGATCACACCTACGGGTAGTTCTTGGTTATTCAATAGGGTTCGGCATAACACATCTACCCACACCATAAAAATACCTCCGACCAAGGAGGTCATAACTAAGTTATGGCTGCTGCCTTGCGGTGAAAAGTAGCGCACAATATGTGGGATCATCAGGCCGACAAAACCAACGCCACCGCACATAGCAACAAGCACAGCTGTAATTAATGAACTTAGCAGCAGCATCATGATCCGAAAGCGTTGCACATGAATCCCCAAGGTTGCAGCACTTTCATCACCAAGCAGCATTGCATTAAGCTGACGACGAAATGCAATCATCAGCGTCATACAGGCAATAATTACTGTAAACGGCAGCCAAAGAGTGTCCCACTGTGCACGAGAAAAACTGCCCATCGTCCAAAACAAAATGGCGGTGATGGCTTGAGGATCGCTAAAATAAAGCAGCAGACTAGTCAGAGCACTAAATAAAAAAGATAAAGCAACACCAGCGAGTAACATGGCTTCAACTTGGCCAACATGGCGACGCCCTGCAAGAGCAATAAGCAACAGCATAGAAAGTAAGCTTCCGACAAATGCTGCAACTGACATACTAAAGCCAAAACTCACACCGGTTAGGGCTATAAAGCACACCACACCAAATGAAGCCCCAGAAGAAATACCAAACAAGTAAGGGTCAGCAAGCGGGTTTCGGGTTACGGTCTGTAAAATTAGTCCTGCCAGAGCAAGCCCTGAGCCTGCTAAAAATGCCAGCACCGTTCTTGGCATACGCAATTGCCAAATAATACGCTGCACAAATTCATCGCTATCTTGGCTAAACAAAGCATTAAAAACATCACTCAGTGGCGTATTTGCAGCACCAAAGCTCAATGCTAAAAAACAACTAATAAGCCCTACGACAACACAGATACTTAAACGCATTGCATCAGTCATTTTGATGCTCCTGTGTCTGATAGCCATAAAAATAAGTGATGTGCGGAATAAACTTATCAGTGCTTGATTGCGGGTGAGCAGATACCGCTGCGCAGACACCAAATACATCACTCAACAGCTGCTCAGTAAGCACCGCTTTTGGTTGCCCCTGACAAACCAAACGCCCTTCATCAATCACCAATAATTCATCACATAAACTCGCTGCGAGATTTAAATCATGGAAAGAGGCAAGCACTGTCACATCGAGGGACTTTGCTAATTCCATTATTTGAATTTGGTATTTAACATCAAGGTGACTGGTAGGCTCATCCATGATGAGCAACTTAGGTTGTTGTACGATAGAGCGTGCAATAAGCGCTCTTTGCTTTTCGCCACCAGAGAGCGAATCAAATGCTTGCTCACTATGATGAGACAAACCTACCTGCTCTATCGCTTGATATATTCGCTGCTTATCATTGGCAGACGTGGCGCTGAAAAGCCGCTTATGAGGTGTTAAGCCTAAACTCACTACATCGAACAAAGACAAATTAAACTGCGATGGAGACTCTTGTAAAACAACTGCAACCTGCTTTGCATATTTATCAGCACTGATTTGCCAAATATCTTGACCGCTCAGCAGCACAACCCCTTGCTGAGGTTTCAAGTAACGATAAAGACAACGCAGTAGGCTTGATTTACCTGCCCCATTGGGGCCGAGTAGACCGATAAACTGCCCTGCTTTTAACTCAAGGTTAATTGATTTAAGTATCGTTTTATTCGCAGTACCCCAACTTAAATCAGACACTGATATTAATGGCGCAGCGCTAAGGCTATTTTGTTGCAAGCTTATTCTCTCTTGGCGAGTAATCGCAACGCACAAGAAAGCACTGGTAAGTACCAGAAAATGATGTGAGTTGACCCGCTCGATGATTAATTGTTAGTGCTAAGTATCTGGCTGACCATTATTTAGATGGATTACAGTTGCGGGAACAGCTGGAGAATTTCACTCCATTCCATAGCATATGAGTATTATGGCGGGCTAAGTAAATAATTCAATGAATATCGCTCTAGATGGCTAAAAAACAATTTTAGGCCAAGCTTGTCCTTGTTCATCTATATATACATCGAGTGTAATAAGCCCCGCATAAGGAAGGTGAAAAACATTTAAATGCGTGGCTGATTGTTTTGGCATCTGACATACAATAGCGAGAATTTGTTTAATCACACCTGCATGACTTATTACCAATGACTGTTCATGCTTAGATTCACACAATGATTGCAAAAACGTGTGCCACCATGCCTCTACCCGAGCGTAAAAATCAGCCATAGATTCACCATTGGGCACTTTTACTTGCCAAGGGTGTTGCCAAAAATCACCAATATGAGGCTTACTCGTTTGCTGCCAAAGCTGTTGGTAATCTTGGCCATCCCAATCACCAAAATTAAACTCTTTAAGAGCGTTATAATAGTGTACATGCAGTGAGTGTTGATTTGCTAAATAATCAGCGTGGACTGAGCAACGCTTTAGCGGTGAACTATATATGGCATTTAAATTTATGATCTCAGCAGAGGCTTGGCGCATTTGTTCAAGGCCTTGCTCAGATAAACCAACATCGATTTGCCCAGAAAGAATTCCAGGCGTAGCGATTTCACCATGGCGAAGAAAGTAAACTCGTGAAGTAAATGCGTCCATAATGTTCCTCAGTAAACCAATAGTGAACGTTAACGCGTTTTAAGTCCTCTGTCGACTTATGCTAAGGGACTCATCCGAAGAGAGTTAAGCTAAACGCATTAAACGAACGTCAAAATGTAGCACTGCATTTGCGCCAATCTTGCCACCGTTACCTTTTTTACCCCAAGCAAGCTCTGGAGGGATCACAAATTCATAGCGAGAACCGATATTCATTAATAATAAACCTTCTCTTAACCCTTCTATAGCTTCAGATAAAGCGAACACTTCGGGCATACCGGCTTTATAACTGTCGGCAATCACATTGCCATCAGCAAGCATAATACGTTGGTTAATAACCACTGTATCGAATTCTGATATGCGTTCTCCTTCAACATCATCAATCACTTTATACATTAAGCCCGACGGGCATAGATGTGTATCTGGATGCGAAGAGAACTTAGCAATAAATGCTTCACTATTTTTACGATTTAAACCTGAAGAGCCTTTTGACTTGGTCGTTTTCTTACGAGACACAGCACACCTTAATTGTATTACAAATATAAAACGCTTTATCGCATAACAAGGTTAGGGAAGCAAGTTTGCGAGAGTAAAGTTGTAAGTAAGAAAGGGGAAAGATACGATTTAGAGGGTCTGGCGTAGATTGGGTAGAGTACAGCGAAACCCAAGACAGAGCTATCAGCTATCAGCTTTCAGCCGCGCGGTGTGGGTGTTTGGTTCTGCGTCTTCCTCTGCCGGAGGCTCTAGGTTTTAGGTTTTAGGTTTTAGGTAAAGTGTACTTGTAGGAATGGCTTCAGCCATGAATGTGTTTGTTATAGTTTAAATTCGGCACTGAAGTGCCTCCTACGGGGTTTGTTGCTGAGGGTGACTCTGTACTAAACAACCAAACAGTTCAACTTTACCCTTGCTAACTAGCAACTCGCTAACTCATGTTGGGTTTCGCTCCGCTCTACCCAACCTACCTGGCGAATGAATAGGGCACGTTGTGTGGATAGCTCCCAGACGCAAAAAAGCCCGACTCTTTCGAATCGGGCTTTCTTTAATAGGATCCTGGCGATGACCTACTTTCACATAGCAGCTGCTACACTATCATCG